>NZ_KV834027.1:72731-353847 GCF_001837775.1 Corynebacterium sp. HMSC073H12
ATAAACTCGCACAGTTTCACATTTGCAGCCTGCATTCATACATGCAGCCAGCATTCATACATGCAGCCCGCAATTTTTGCGGTTGTCAGTTTTTTAGGGTGCCCTACTTGCGGAATCGCTGCTTAAACTCGTGACCAGCCAGGCGACCAATCTCCGACCCCAGGTTTTTTACCTGCTGTGAGCGGTGCTTGAATCCCCACTTGGTGACCTGCAGCAGTGACTGCTTCACAAAGCTGCCATCCATCTTGGACTCGCCGTACTCGCGCTCAGTAAAGGTGATCGGAACCTCCTCCACCAAGAAGCCAGCCTGTACAGCCTCAAAAGCGAGCTCGGTCTGGAACAGGTACGCAGCCTTGCCAATGTTGTCGAGATCGAGGGTTTCGAGAACTTCCCGTCGATAAGCACGGTAGCCAGCGGTGATATCCGAGATGCCCGCGCCGAGCGCCAGCGAGATGTAGAGGTTGCCGCCGCGGGAGAGAACCTGACGGCTCATTGGCCAGTTGACGGTCTTGCCGCCCGGAATGTAGCGGGAACCGATGACGACATCGGCACCGTCCTCGAGCTTCTCCAGCAGCAGATGGAACTGCTCTGGTGCGTGGGAGCCGTCGGCATCCATCTCGCAGAGAACCTCGTAGTCTCGCTCGAGACCCCAAGCGAAGCCCGCGCGGTACGCACCCCAGAGACCACCCTTGCCCTCGCGGTGCAGGACGTAGATGTGCTCTTCGCCGTTGTCCGACTTGTCAGCGGCAGCGATTTCATCGGCGAGCTCACCGGTGCCGTCTGGTGAAGAGTCATCGACAACCAAAATGTCGACGCGAGGCTCCGCTGCGCGCAGGCGTGCAATCACGCCCGGCAGGTTTTCCCGCTCGTTGAAAGTGGGAATGACAACCAGCGTCGACTCATTTAGGGCAGTCACTCGTGATTCTCCTTAGTGCATGTTCTGCTCAGTATCCCGGCCATCAACTTCATCTGCGCCTGCCCTGGCATCTCCGCCACGGCGACGCAGGACGGCACCAACCACACAAAGAATACCGAATGCGGTCAGTAGACCTTCAATCCACGTCCCGAAGCGGGCTGCAAAAGTCAGGTGGGCGTACTGAGGCAGAGTTTCAGTGAGTACCTTCTGCTCGAAGATTTTGCTCCGCTTTACGACGTCTCCGTGCGCATCCACAATCGCGCTCACACCGCTGGTTGCGGCGACGGCCGTGGAGCGTTGGAACTCCATGGCTCGCATGCGGCTCATGGCCAGCTGTTGGTAGGTCATGTCGGTGAAACCGAAGGTGGCGTTATTTGTGGGCGTGGCCAGCATGGTTGCGCCGTGTTTGACTGCGTTGCGGAAGGCACCATCGAAGACCACTTCGTAACAGGTGGCCACGCCTAGATTGACCTTCTTTAAACCATCGGTGCCTGGCGTTGTAACCACGGCATCGCCGTTGCCCGGAGTCATGTCTCCGGCGTGAGCGACCATGTCGGAAAAGTGACGTAGCAGTTCGCGGAATGGCATGGTCTCGCCGAAGGGCTGGAGATAGATTTTCTCGTGCTGGTCGCCGGGGCCGGTCTGCGGATCCCAGACCACCATGGTGTTTTGCACCCCATTGGTGTAGGTAAAGGTGCCGACCACGATGGGAGCGCCAATATTCATCGCGGCGTTTTCGATAATGCGTGCCGCTTCCCCATCCGTAAACGGGCTGACATCGGAGGAGTTTTCGGGCCAGATGACGATGTCCGGCTGCTCTTCCTTACCTTGGTGGACACGTCGGGCCAGCTCATTGGTGGCATCGGCGTGGTTTTGCAGGACTGCGCGGCGCTGGGCATTGAACTCTAAACCGAGGCGCGGAACATTGCCCTGGATAACCGCGACACGGGTGTTGTCAGCGGCCGTAGGCTCAGGCAGCGGTTGGGTCCACGCAGGAAGAACCCAGCCGACGAATAACGCTCCCACCAAAAGCGCAGCGGAGGTTGCATAGGAACGTAGCGTGAGCGCGACCAGACCCGCACCAACGCAAGCAGCGAGGAAAGTGACCAATGCAGTGCTGCCGATTGCCACTGCTGGGGCCAGCGGGCCGTCGACCTGCCCCCAGGCAACGCGGAGCCAGGGGAAGCCTCCGAAAGGCCAGCGGGCTAGCAGCGCCTCCCCTGCCACGAGCGCAGCGGCCATGCCAGGGAGCTTCAGCGCGAGGGGGAAACTGGATTGGGCAATCAGCCACATCGCAAGCGCCGCCGGAATTGCGAGCAGTCCCAGCACAATTGAGAGCGCCACGTAGGGGCCAATGCCGACGAAGGAGCCGATCCACGGCAGTGAGAAAAGAGCCGTCGCTGTTGCCCAGCTGAAGCCCACCACTACGCTGGATTTCCAATCGGCTGCGCAGAAGAAGGCAAAAATGAGCAGGGCGAGGCCGATCCAGGCCGTCCACCACCAGCTCATGGGCGCATAGCTTAAGAACTGCAATCCACCAGCGAGGATTGCAATGAAGGCGAGAACGAGGCGCTGCTTTAGTGGGGTAAGCGCGCGAAAGCGCGCCTGCCAGCGATTCGGATTCTCCAGAATGTCTTTCGAAGCGTCTTTCTGAGCGACGTTCCCGTGCTCGCTGGAGCGCGCTTGGCGGTTAGTGTGCACTTGTATAAGAGAACTCTCTACGTTTGCGAGTTTTTGAGTTAGCGCTTGTCGCTGTCGTCCTGGTCATCATCCCAGGCGTTGTCCGGTGCCGGTGGGACGATTTTATCCTGTGGGAAGGCCTTGCCATCCGCACCCGGGAAACCACCAGAGAATCCAGGGAAACCCGAAAAACCGCCAGCGCCAGCACCAGCACCAGCACCAGCGCCAGCTCCTGGAGTACCTGGGTTCATGCCGTACTGAGAGACCACCATCATGCTGCGGTCACTGAAGTTGCGGAGCCCGTTGAGCAGCGCCACCGATCCGCTCTTACGAATCAACCAGCGAGTCGGCGGTAGCACCATGAGGAAACCAACAACCGTGGTGACGACGCCCGGCAGGGCAATCAGCCAGGAGCCTACCAACAGAATTGCCGAGTCAGCCACAAAGTGTCCCGCGCCCTTTGCCGAGCGCTTGATTGCCTCCTCCGGATGCTTCTGTCCGTACTCGGTAAGAGTACGAGAAGTATCCAGCAGCAACTTCTGGTAGATGCGCTTGAACTCGATAGCGGCGAAGACCAACCCCACAATGAACAGGCCCAAAACCAATAGGACGGTCCAGCCGTAGCCAATCCATTCACCGAGTGCGATAAAGGCCGCAATCTCGGCAATGAGGTAAATAATTGTGAACCACTTGCTCATAGTTCCCCAGTGTAACCGCCACTAGATGAGCAAGTGGTTAGGGTTATCGGCCGGTTCTCTTGTCGTCTTCTAGCCGGCTGTAGCGGCAAGTTAGATGACGACTGGCGCTCGCCTACCGGTCAGCGCGCTCCTCTAAGTCGCCCTCTGTATCCAGGTAGGTCTGGCGCAGCAGATCCATGCGTTCCTGGTCGGGGTTTTCCCACATACCGCGCTCGGCGGCCTCCATCAGGCGCTCGGAAATATCGTGCAGAGCCCACGGATTCGACTGTTCAAAGAACTCGCGGTTTTCCGGGTTCGCAACGTACTCGTCGGTAAGCGTTTCATACATCCAGTCATCCATGACCTGTGCCGTCGCGTCGTAACCGAAGAGGTAATCGACCGTTGCAGCCATTTCGAAGGCGCCCTTGTAGCCGTGATTACGCATGGCTTGCATCCAGCGTGGGTTGACTACGCGGGCTCGGAAGACACGTCGCGTTTCCTCGTGCAGGGTGCGGGTGCGCACGGTGTCCGGGCGCGTGGAATCGCCCACATATGCCTCCGGAGCAGAACCCGTCAGCGCACGGACCGTGGCGATCATGCCGCCGTGGAACTGGAAGTAGTCATCGGAGTCGGCGATGTCGTGCTCACGGGTATCGGCATTCTTCGCGGCAACCTGAATACGGCGGTAGGCCGTCTTCATATCGTCAGCAGCCTCTTCCCCATCGACGCCGCGACCGTAGGCGTAGCCGCCCCAGGTCGTGTAAACCTTCGCCAGATCCGCGTCATCGCGCCAGGAACCGGAATCGATCAGCTGCAGCAGACCAGCTCCATAGGTGCCCGGCTTGGAACCGAAGATACGGCGCGGACGCTCCTGCTGGTCGGCCTTCGCATGGGCGCGCACGTAGTTGTCCTCATCGGATTCATCAAGCTTGACGACGAGCTGAAACGCATCATCCAAAAGGTCGATAACATGCGGAAACGCATCACGGAAGAAACCGGAAATACGGACGGTCACGTCAATGCGCGGGCGGCCCAGTTCCTCTAACGGAATCGGCTCAAGGCCGACGATACGGCGAGATGCGTCATCCCACACCGGATGCACACCAATCAGCGCGAGCACCTCGGCGATGTCATCGCCGGAAGTACGCATTGCGGAAGTGCCCCACACCGACAGACCAACCGACTTGGGATACTCGCCGTGGTCGGCGCGATAGCGCTCAATCAGACCATCGGCGAGGTTGACACCGGTTTCCCAAGCCAGGCGCGACGGCACCGCCTTGGGGTCTACCGAGTAGAAGTTGCGGGCAGTCGGCAGTACGTTGACTAGACCGCGCAATGGTGAACCGGAGGGGCCAGCTGGAACGAACTCGCCGTCCAAGGCCGAAAGAATGCGCGGGATTTCCTCGCTGGTAGCGGCCAAGCGCGGGAGAATTTCGTCGCGGGTGAACTGCAGCAGCTCGACAACCTGATCGAGGCCGTTCGGTGCCGCGATATTGGCAAATTCCTCGGAGCCGAGAACATCAGCCGCGATCTGTGCCACTGGTTGGTCAGGATTCTTCACCACGGCAGTCACCAACGCTGTGGCCAGTGCATCGATGGAGTCCACAGTGTGGCGCTCGTCGGAGCCATCCTCGGCCAGGCCGAGAGCTTCACGCAGGCCCGGGAGCGTCTGCTTGCCTCCCCACAGCTGGCGGGCACGCAGCATGGTGGTCACAGTGCCAATTAGAGACTCGTCTTCCGGTGCCTGGCTGAGTATGTGGAGACCACCGCGGATGGCGACGTCCTTAATCTCACAGAGCCAGCCGTCGACATGCATAAGCATGTCATCGAAGACCTCCTCGTCCGGGCGTTCGTCCCAGCCAAGGTCACGGTCCATCTTCGCGGCGGTCAGCAGCGTCCAAATCTCTTGGCGGATAGCCGGCAACTTGGCCGGATCCATGGCGGAGATGTTCTGGTGCTCGTCGAGAAGCTGCTCCAGACGGGTGATGTCGCCGTAAGACTCGGCGCGGGCCATCGGCGGAATGAGGTGGTCGACCAGTGTGGCGTGAGCACGGCGCTTGGCCTGTGTGCCCTCGCCCGGGTCGTTGACCAGGAAGGGGTAAATCATCGGCAGCTCGCCGATGGCAGCATCCGGGCCACAGGAGGCGGAAAGACCGACGGTCTTGCCCGGCAGCCACTCCAGGTTGCCATGCTTGCCCATGTGAACCACGGCATCGGCGCCGAAACCGCCCTCCGCCTGCGGCAGCGACAGGAAGCGGTAGCAGGCCAGGTAGTGATGCGTCGGCGGCAGATCCGGGTCGTGGTAGATACCCACCGGGTTGTCACCGAAACCACGTGGTGGCTGCACCATGACCACGACATTGCCGAAGGTCAGGCCCGCAATGTAGATGTCTTGGGTATCCGGGTGGACGTACAGGGTGCCCGGCGCGGCCCCCCACTTGTCCTGCATGTCGGAGCGGAGTTCCTCCGGCAAGGTAGCGAAAAACTTCTCGTAGGTGGCAGCGGGCAGGCGGAGCTCGGCTGCCTCCATGACCTCTTCGGTTAGCCAATCCGGGTCCTGGCCGCCGGCATCGATGATGGCGTGCATGAACGCATCTGGTTCATCGGCACCATCCTCGGCGGTGGCGTATCCGGGGATTTTGGTGGTGTCGCCGAGGTTGTATCCGGCGTCGGCAAGCGCGTGTAGCACCTTCAAAGTGGATGCTGGTGTGTCCAGGCCGACAGCGTTGCCGATGCGGGCGTGCTTGGTCGGGTACGCAGAGAGCATGACGGCGACGCGCTTGTCGGAATTGGCGATGTGGCGAAGTGCGGCGTAACGGGTGGCGATGCCGGCGAGGCGGTCGCAGCGCTCAAGGTCTGGAACGTAGGAAATGAGCTCGTCGGAGTCGATTTCCTTAAACGAGAACGCGACCGAGATGATGCGGCCGTCGAATTCGGGGACGGCGACCTGGGTCGCGACATCTAGCGGCGACAGACCCTCGTCGTTATCCTCCCACGTCGCCTTGGAGGATGTCAGAGCCAACCCCTGGATGATGGGGATGTTTAGGTCTGCGAGTGCGGCGACATCCCAACCGTCGTCGTCCTGACCGGCCTGCGCGAGCGCCGGGCGGTTGCCGCCAGCGGCGAGCACCGTGGTGATGAGCGCGTCGCAGGAAGCCAGCTCTGCCAGCAGCTCATCGCTGGCGGTGCGCAGGGACGCGGCGAAGATGGGCTTGGCGACGTAGCCACGAGCTTCGACTGCGTCAGCGAGCGCCTCAATATAGTGCGTATTTCCAGCCAGGTGCTGGGCGCGGTAGTAAATAATGCCGACGGTGCCGAGGGAATCTTCCTTGGTCACCTTGGAGCCGCGCTCCAGGAAACCCCAGGCCGGCATGCGAGTGGGCTCTTCAAAGCCAAGACCGGTCAGAAGCAGTGTGTCCGACAGGAAATTGTGCAGCTGTGCGAGGTTTTTCGCGCCGCCTTCCGCCAGGTAGATGTGCGTTTGCGTGGCGACGTTTGCGGGAACTGTCGAGTACTCGGTGAGTTCGGCATCGGGCGCCTGCTCACCCGAGACGAGGACGGTGGGAATACCGGAGTTCACAAAGTAGTCGATGCCGGATTCCCATGCGCGGCGGCCACCGAGAAGTCGGATGATGACGACATCGGCGCCGTCGGCAAGCGTGGGCAAATCATCGTCGAGCAGACGCGCCGGGTTTGCCCAACGGTAGGACACCTCCGGGTTGGCCTGAGCGGCCGCGCGGGCGGACAGAAGGTCGGTATCCGAGGTCGACAGCAGCAGAATCACGGTGTAGTCATTCACTTCCTGGGGAGCAACGCGTCCCCGGTCGGCGGGAGTCTGCCTTCTAACCGATGACGAGGTCTGACTGTGACAGTGGCGCGACCGTGCGGATTTTCACCGAGCTTCTCGTCAGCGGTATGGCAGTGGATTTCTCCATCACTCTACTGCAGCGTCTATTGCTCGAGTTCCAGCGACTGCTCCGCCGGCTGTTCCGGGAAGTGGGACCAGAGGAAGTCGGTGGCATTAGTCAGTTCCGCGAGCATCGGAACGACATGGTTCAGACCCGTCTTCGGCAGTAGCGGCGAAGTCGTGTTTTCGACGTACTCCAGGTCGGTGAAGCCGAGATTCAGCCAGGCATCACGTAGCTTGCGGACCTGGTTGATGGGAATGATGTCATCGTGCTCACCCGAGTAGAGGTACACCGGGGCATTCGGCACGAAGTTGCCGACGCGCTGGCGTGCCAGTTCCTTCTGTACCGGCTCGTAGCGCTTAATTAGCTCACTGAGTGACTCTCCGCTGGTCGTGTACTGGTCAGTGGTTTCAAACGCGTGATGGAAACCCAAGCCGCCCGCACAGTAGTTGCCCACGTTGTCCAGCAGGTTCTTGCCCTCGGGACTGATTTCTTCTTCGAGGACGCGGCGCAGCTCCGGATCTTTATCCAGGACAGAGTTGATTGCCAGCGCAATCGCGGCGGTCAGGGTCGTGCCATCAATCTGGTCGAGGACGTTTGCGAGGTCGGACGGCGGGCCGCCGGCGGCAGAAGCGGCGACGTTGAGCTCCGGAGCGTAGACACCTGCACGCTCAGCGGCTGCAGCGGCTGCGGAGCCACCCTGGGAGTAGCCATAGATTCCCACGGGCGCCTTTTGATCCACGCCTAGCTCGTGTGAGGCAGACACGGCATCAAACAGTGACTGTGCCGAGGCGATATTGTCGACGTAGTCCTGATTACCCTGGTCATTGCGGTGGTGGTCAATCATCACCACAGTCGCACCGCGCTTCAAGTTCGCGACCATCGGAATCGTCTCGTATGGAGCAATAATGTCCATCGGACCGAACTCAATCTTCAACCCGGTCTGCGATGAGACCGACGGGTCGCACTTTTCCGCGCCACCCTGCGTACCCGGCGCGATCGCCACGACCGGACGCGGACCGCTGCCCTTCCACTCTGTCTTCGGAGTTACCACAATGGCCGTGTCCACACTGGGATTGCCGAGGGAATCCGTGGAGTTGTAATGAATACGCTTGGCATCCACATTCCACAGCTTGTCGTTCACCATCATCTTGGCATCCTCGCTGCTGACCAGCGTGCCAGCATTTGCCGTGCGCGACGGGGTCAGCGGCAGAGAATTCAGTGGCGAGGCTGCGGCCACGCGTGCCTGTTCCGGTGTTAGCTGCTTGCCCGTGCCCTCGCTGCCTGACTGCTCATCGTCTTTCTCAATGCCGAGTAGCCTCTCCACATTCGGGTTCGGTACATGGCCGAAACCAGGCAATTCGCGGTTTGCACTTGACGACGACACCTTATCCGTCAGCCCACTATCTGACAGGCCCGGTACGCTTAGTGGCTGAGCGTTTGCAGGTGTAGCCAGGCCGATGGTCATAAGCCCCGCAAGCGCTACCCCGATTCCCGTTCGGATGGTGCGACGGTTTCGTCGTGAAGCAGAGTGCGTCTGTGTCGAGGCATGGCCGGTGCCGACGGTGTCGTTTGCGCGTGCCTCAGTGTCGTGATGTGGCATGAAATCTCCTGAATAACCTCAGATTGAAAAACCCCAATGAAGACTTCCCTTAATTCGGAGGAAGTTAGGTTATGGAAATAATAAGGTTTTAAAAAGGTAAATCGGTGGATTTAGTGAAGAATTTGTATGTTTTTTGCACGGGGCTATCAAAACTCCACTTCAGAATGGTTTCGTTGGGCTGAAAAGGTCCGGATAATGAGCCCCTGTTTTCGGGGGCTCAGCTCTGTGCGTGTTTGCGTATTCTTGGAAGTATGACTGCATCTGATCAAGGAGCTCGTACCCGTCAAGACGGTTGCCCCGGCACCCGAAAGGTTCATATCGCCGCTGATGGCGCGATTGGTCGCCTTCGCTTCCCTGGCGGGTTCCTCCCCGCGCCGGGCTTTGCCGTACTCGCCGATTTGGCCGAGAACTTCGGTGATGGCGATATTCACTTCACTTCCCGCGGCAATGTTCAGATCCGTGGCATCACTAACACCGGCGCATTCGCCGATGCCGCAGAAGAGGAAAAGCTGGTTCCCTCCACGAGCCACGACCGCGTGCGCAACGTTCTTCAGTCTCCACTGTCCGGTCGCGTCGGCGGTAATGCTGATGTCCGCGACTTGGTTCAGGATTTCGACGCGGCGCTCATTGCGGAGCCGTCTCTGGCAACACTTCCTGGCCGCACGCTCATGGCTTTCGACGACGGCCGTGGTGATGTCCTCGGTGAGCGCCCCGACTTCGGCGTTGTCGCCCACGATGAGAACACGTTCGAACTCATCATTGGTGGCGCGACCTCGGGGCTTATTGTCTCGCGTGACGACGTCGTGGAGGTCCTCATCACCACAGCGAAGGTGTGGAATGACAGCCGTGGCTCGGCCTGGCGTATCGCCGAAGCAGATGCGGCCGAGCGCGTTGCTGATGGCGTAGTCGAGGAGCTGGGCGAGCGTGTCCGTCGGCAGGAGCCGACCCCGGCTGAGAACTTCGATGCCACCGCCGGGCTGTCCCGCCAGATCGGTTGGATTGACCAGCCGGATGGGCTGGTTAGCCTGGCCGCTGGCCTGCGCTTTGGTGTCCTCCCGGCGCGTTTGGCCCGAGCTATCTCGCACACGCAGGTTCCAGTTCATATCACTCCGTGGTATTCGCTGATTCTGCACGATTTGGAAGAGGAAGTTGCCGAACAGGTCGTCAAGGTATTGGCGCCCAATGGCCTGATCTTCGACCGGAAGTCCACCTGGCTGCGCGTCAGCGCCTGCACCGGTCGCCCCGGCTGCGAAAAGTCGCTGGCTGACACCCGCGGCGATGCTTCTCATGCAATTGCCGATGGTCGACTACCCGAGGGGCGCGTGCACTTCTCCGGCTGTGAGCGCCGCTGTGGCAAGCCCAAGGGCGGTTACTTCGACTATCTCGCCACCGGGGACGGAGAATACGAAGTCACTGCTGTGGACTAGGCTTTAAGCCTATGAAGCGCTTTGAGTACAACACCGACGGTGCGGATATTTACCGCAACTCGTTTGCCATCATTCGCGAAGAAAGCGACCTTTCCCGCTTCGACGCCGATGAGGAAACCGTCGCTGTCCGAATGATTCACGCAGCAGGTCAGACCGACCTGGCCAAGGACATCGTCTTTTCCACGGGAGCTGTGCGCGCAGCTCGCCAGGCTCTCGAGGATGGCGCTCCTATCTTCACCGATGTCAACATGATCGCCTCGGGCATTACCCGCAAGCGCCTACCTGTTGACAACGAAGTCATCTGCTTGCTGCGTGATGAGCGCGTCCCCGAACTGGCTCACGAACTCGGCACCACTCGCACTGCTGCTGCCGTGGAACTGTGGAAGCCTCGCCTAGAGGGCGCGGTCGTCGCCATCGGCAACGCTCCCACTGCCCTCTTCCACCTGCTCAACCGCATCAATGAGGGATCCTTCCCCATGCCCGCTGCCATTTTGGCCATGCCAGTCGGCTTCGTCGGTGCTGCGGAATCCAAGCAGGCCACTATCGACTCCGGTGCCGACAACTCGGAGCTGAAGTACATCACCGTCACCGGTCGCCGCGGTGGCTCGGCTATCACCTGTGCTGCCCTCAATGCCATCGCCACCGCAAAGGAGATTCTCTAAACCATGTCCGGCTCCTACAGCGCTCAGCCTGGTCATCTCTACGGCATCGGACTCGGCCCCGGCGACGCAAGTCTCATTACACTCCGCGGTGCCGACATCATCCGTACTGCCGATGTTATTGCCTACCATGCCGGAACTCACGGGCGTTCCACGGCTCGCGCAATCGCCGCTGAACTGATTGACGCGCGTGACGACGCCGCCGTGGAAGAGCAACTGCAATACCCGGTGACCACCGGGCGCCCAGCCGACTACCGCGAGCAGCTGGCCGGTTTCTATGCAGAGGCCACCTCTCGCCTGCACAAGCACTTGGCTGCAGGCCGAAGCGTTGCGGTGCTCTCGCTCGGTGACCCGATGCTCTACAGCTCGTACCAGCATCTGCACCACGCTCTCAGTGAAGACTTCCCCACTGAGATTGTCCCTGGCGTGGCCAGCATTACTGCGGCGGCAGCAGAGATTGGCCAGCCGCTCGGCGAGGCTACCGAAATCGTCAGCGTTGTCCCAGCCACTGCAGATTCCGAGCGCATCGCTGCGGTTCTTGATGCCTCAGACTGTGTAGTCATTATGAAGCTGGGGAAAAACGTTGAGAAGGTTCGTACAGCTCTGCAGGCCGCTGGCATGCTCGAGCGCGCCTATGTTGTCGAGCGAGCAACCATGAGTGAGCGCACCAGCTACCCGCTGGCCGACGCTGACCCGGAGAAAGTTCCGTACTTTGCAGTAGCCATCGTGCCTTCCGCTGTCTACGGCACTGAACGGAGTGTTTCTGGGGTTCCTAATGCGCCAGCTGATGCCGCGGCGAGCGATACAGCCACCGATACGGCAATTGAGTCGGCCACCTCAGCGGTCGGTGAAGTCGTAGTTGTCGGCCTGGGCCCGGGTGCTGAGCGCTGGACTACCCCAGAAGTTACCGAGGAATTGGCACGGGCCACGGATCTGGTGGGCTACTCCACCTACATCAACCGAGTTCCTGAGCGCGCCGGGCAACGCCGTCATCTCTCAGATAACCGCGTTGAGGCAGAGCGAGCCACTATGGCGCTGGATATTGCCAGGCGCGGTGGTCGCGTTGCGGTGGTCAGCTCCGGTGACCCGGGGGTCTTCGCCATGGCGGCGGCAGTGTTGGAAGTCGCTGACGACGATATGTGGCGAAACATTCCCGTACGAGTCGTGCCGGGAATGACTGCGGCTCAGGCTGTCGCAAGTCGGGTGGGCGCTCCCCTTGGCCATGACTTTGCGATGCTCAGTCTCTCCGACAGGTTGAAGCCCTGGGAGGTCGTCGTTAAGCGAGTGCGTGCCGTAGCCGGAGCAGACATGGCGTTTGCTGTCTACAACCCGGCGTCCAAATCGCGGAGGTGGCAGATCCGAGAGCTACGCGCATTGGCCATGGAGTATCGCGAGCCGACAACGCCTGTGATTGTGGCGCGGGCAGTTGGCTCGGAGCAGGAAAACGTCACCGTGACCACGTTGGCGGAGTTCGATCCGGACGTCGTCGATATGCGAACAATGGTGATTATCGGTTCGTCGTCGACAAAGGCATACCGTGCTGGCAAAACCACCCGTGTCTACACCGCGCGCCACTACGGTGAGGGTGGCACGAGTGGAACCGGCGAGTTGCTGCGTTAGCCGCTACGCCCGGCGGATGACGGCGTTGTACGCCTCATCCACCGTTGTGGCGACGGTGGCGATATCTGCGCCGGGCAGTTGCGGGCGCTGCACGATAACGACCGGCTTCTTCAGGTCGCGGGCTGCCTCAATCTTGGCGTAAGTAGCAGCACCACCGGAGTTTTTGGTTACCACGCAGTCCACGGCGTAATCCCGCATGAGCTTTCGCTCCGCTGCGACTTCGTATGGTCCACGGCTGAGAATAATCTTCCGATTCTTCGGCAGCGGCGGCGCGGGCTGTTCCACGCAGCGAATGAGGTACCGGCCGTTGGAGTCACCGGCAAATGGAGCAAGCTGCTGACGGCCAATAGTGAGAAACGGGCTGTAGAAACGGTCGGCAACAACGTCCGCGGCCTCCTGCATAGAGGACACCTCAACCCAGTTGTCGCCGGGCTGCCTCTCCCACGCTGGGCGATGTAGCGCCACGAGCGGAAGACCGGTGGCGCGGGCAGCTTCAGCGGCAGATTCGCTGATTCGCTCCGCATAAGGATGCGTGGCGTCGATGATGACTTCGGTGGCATCGGCGATCAGCCATCGCGTGAGCCCCGCGGGACCACCAAAACCGCCGATGCGGACATTGCCGACGGGCAGCTTGGGGTTTGAAACTCGACCAGCCAGTGAAGAGGTGACAAACCAGCCCTCGCCCACTAGGCGCTTGGCCAGGGCGCGGGCCTCAGCAGTTCCACCCAGAATTAGTGCACGCATGGAATGGTCCGTCCGTGTTCATCGCGCGGGCGATCATCGCTGTAGAGGTAGCTATCCGGGAACGCCTCGGCGGTTAGTACCTTGCCGACAATGATGACCGCTGTACGAGTCACACCTGCATCCTTGACCTGCTGCGCAATATCAGAGAGCGTGCCACGGAGAATAACCTGTTCCGGGCGGGATGCGAAAGCGACGACTGCCACCGGACCGTGCTCGCCATAGTGCGGGGTGAGTTCCTTTACCACACGGTCGATGTCATGGGCGGCCAGGTGAATACACAGAGTCGCACCCGTGCGGCCGAAGTTTTCCAGGGTTTCGCCCTCTGGCATCTTGGAAGCACGCCCGGAGATACGAGTCAGCACGACTGACTGGCCGACAGTTGGCACCGTGAGCTCGTGTCCAAGAGCTGCCGCAGCAGCGGAAAAAGCTGGCACACCTGGCACAATTTCGTAGTCAATGTCGAGTTCGCTGAGACGACGGACCTGCTCTGCCAGCGCCGACCACACCGACGGGTCGCCGGACTGCAGGCGTGCGACATCCTTGCCCGCCGCATGTGCCGCTTGAATGGTCTCGATGATGGTATCCAGCGGCATACGCGCGGTATTGATAATCTCTGCGCCCTCGGGGCAGCTCTCCAGTACCTCAGGCGGGACAATCGATCCCGCGTAAAGGCACACTGGGCAGGAGCGAATAAGCCGGTCCGCGCGCAGCGTCAGCAAATCTGCTGCGCCCGGGCCTGCACCGATGAAATACACAGTCATTGTGGGTTACAGAGTCCTCAATATTTTTTAGACAGAGAAATTACGTCTATGGTAGCGCAGGCTCTACTGGCTTCACCGCCACCCACTGCACCACCGGCAACGCCGGCCGCCATGCAGTGAAAGTGCCGACTGCACCTGCGCGCTCCACGGAAAGCCGGGTGACATCCCCGCCATAGTCGCGACGTGCCTGCCACAGCAGAGCCTCAGACTCCAGCGTGACGGTGTTCGCGACGATGGTGCCACCCGGGGCAAGGCGTTGCCAACAGGTCTCAATCATGCCGTCTGCAGTGAGACCTCCGCCGATGAAAATGGCATCGGGGCGAAGATCCGAGTCAGCCAAAACCCCTGGTGCTGCGCCGTGGTGGACAGTCACATTGCCCGACAGGTTCGCCACATTCTTAGCAATTCGCTCTGCACGAACAGCATCGCGCTCAAAAATTTCCGTGTGTCCGCCGTGCCGAGCCCACTCAATGCCAATCGATCCTGTGCCACCGCCGACATCCCACAGCAGTGCTCCCGGCCGAGGATCCAACGCGGCGACGGTCATTTGGCGAATCGGTGCCTTCGTCAGCTGGCCATCCGAGTCAAAGTCACCGTCGTGCAGCCAGCCGCGCGCGCTTCCCGACGGCTCCACCGCCAGCACCGTGAGATTTCCAGCTGCAACCGGAGGACTCGCCACCGTGCCTTCGGCCACAGACTCCGGCAGCCCCGTCGCCTCCGAGCCACCGAGATTGGTCAGCGCGGTGAGTTTGGTGTCTGGGCGGTCGGCCAAGACAGTAGCGACCTCTTGCACTGAGTCCGCGTTTCGACACAGCACGAGGAAGGGGCGCAGTGCATCTGCTACCGGTACGACACGCGCGGCTCCAGGTATTCCCGGCTCCCCTGTCACCAGCGAAATCACCGGAGTGTCATGCAAGGGCCAGCCGAGGTAGGCGCAGGCTAATGAGGCCGACGATGGCGCTGGAATAACCTCCACGGCGCCACGGCCGAGCTCCCGGACCAGGGACGCCCCTACACCGTGGAACATCGGATCCCCACTGGCGAGGATGACATCGACTGTGGGGTCAACATCTGCCAGGGTGGCCTGCCAGTCCTTCCAGAAGCCACCTGGCCAAGGAGAGAGTTCGGCGTCCAGGTTGACGTCGGCAAGCAAACGGAGCTGACGGGGAGAGCCAATGATGCGGCGAGCCGATGACAACGCCTCGACAGCGCGGGCGGACAGACCAACGTACCCGTCGCAGCCAATCCCGACGACGCGAAGCTTCTGGCTCATCGGGGCATCTTCCGCCAAATCCAGCGAGGAGTCAGATGTGTAGCACGGGCGAGCAACGCCAGCTTGCGCGGCACCCAGACATATGGCTTGCGGCCGTCGAAGGCGGTGACGGCGGCCTCAGCTACCTCGGCGGGGCGAGAGGACATCGGCGCCGGCTTCATGCCCTCGGTCATACGGCCGATGACGAAGCCCGGGCGGACAATCGTCAGCTGAATATGGCTGCCGTGCAGGCGGTCCTGCATGCCTTGGAGGAAACCGTCGAGGCCGGCCTTCGCCGAACCGTAGACGTAGTTGGCGCGGCGCACGCGGGCACCTGCGATAGAGGAAAAGGCCATGATGCGGCCCGCGACCTTGTCGCGCACAGGCAGTTTGCCGGCGGCGATGTCGGACTCCATGCGCGCGACAATCTCTGTGAGAATCGACGCCTGAGCCGTGAAGTCGGTGTGAATGACCGCCGCCGCAGCCTCCCCGGACTCTTCACACTTCTGCTGATCGCCGAGGATGCCGAACGCGACAATCACCGTGTCGATGGGACCGTGCTGCCAGGCGTGCTCAACGAACTGGCGGTGTGCGGCGATGTCATCGGCATCAAAGTGGATGCGGTGCACCGCGACGGCGCCGGCATCGATGAGGCGACCGGCAATGCCGTCGAGCGCCTCAGTGCGGCGCGCAGCGAGCGTGAAGGTGTTGTGATTGGCCAACCGCGCGGCAACTTCCCCGCCGATTTCGCTGGTGGCACCAAGTACGAGTACGTGTCCCATGCGCTAGAAAATACCTTTCCCCTAAACCTCGGTTAGACGGTAATCAAATCGTGCGGACCGTTATTGACCGATTCGCCGCCATCTTCGGTGACAATGATGATGTCCTCCAGCCGCATACCGAATTCGCCCGGCAGGTACACGCCCGGCTCCACCGAAAACGCCATGCCAGGCTCGAGTGCAAGCTCATTGCCAGCCATAATGAACGGCTCTTCATGGGTGGACAGGCCAATGCCATGACCAGTGCGGTGAATGAAGTACTCGCCGTAGCCCGCAGCGGTGAGGCTATTGCGCGCAATCGCATCAATCTCTGCAGCCGTCACACCCGGGCGTACCGCTGCTACAGCAGCTTCCTGAGCCTTCCGCAGGGCCGCCCACGCTGCGGTTTCCTTCTCCCCCGGCTTGCCGACGACATAGGTGCGCGTGCAATCGGAGTGGTAGCCGAGTGGCAAGGTGCCTCCGATATCGACGACCACCACGTCGCCGTCCTCGATGACGCGGTCGGAGAAATCGTGGTGCGGATTAGCACCATTTTCAGCCGAGCCGACAATGACGAAGTCAATGGCGACATGGCCTTCCTCCAGGATGGCTGTCGAGATTTCATCGGCGACCTCGCGCTCGGTGCGACCTGCACGCAGCATGCCTGGCACACGAGCGTGAACGCGGTCAATGGCGGCGCCGGCCTCGCGCAGCTGATCAATCTCAGCGGCGTCCTTGCGCATGAACAGTTCCTTCAGCAGTTCTCCGGCCAACACAGTCTTGGCTCCGGTGAGATCCTGAATGGGAATCAGGTGGTCAGCGGTCAACGACGCCCCAATTGCGAGAGTGCCCACGTGGCCGACTAGGTCGGCGACAATGCGGTGTGGATCCTGACCGTCCTCCCACAACACCACATCGGCGTCGAGGTCGTTGATAGCGCACAATGGCAGGTCACCGCGCTCAACGGCGGGCAATACCAGCGTGGTTGTGCCGGCTGCGGTGACCACCAGCGCGGTGAGACGCTCATGCGAAGTGACCGCAGAACCAATGAGATACTGCAGGTCAGCGCCGGTTCCAAAGACTGCAGCGTCTGCATCGCGGGTGCGGAGTAGCTCCGCGGTGCGATCCAGACGCTGCTGATAGATGTCAAAGCTAAAGATACCGTTGCTCATAGTTGCCAACTGTACCCGTCAGCCTGCGCCCGTCGCCGGTTGAGTGGCCCCGGGGCGACGAGGCTTCGTCTGACCAACTTAACCGGCAACTAATTATTCAGCGCCACTACTCCCCTGCGAATCGCCTGAATAGCCTCGGCAGACTTATCGCGAATGTCCGTGGAGTAGCCCGTCTTCTTGATCTGCTGCAACAGATCAATGACCTGACGGCACCAGCGGACAAAGTCACCCGGAGTCAGCTCCGCGCCACTTTCGGCCGCTGCCTGCAGGCAGTACCCCAGCGGCGCCCCCGCAGTCCACTGATGAATTGCAGTGGCAAAAGCCATATCCGGCAAGTCCGTCACCGGCAGCCGGTAGCGGCGCTCATCCTCCGACAGTTCCTCCCAGATTCGGTAGGTATTCCCCAGCGCCTTGGCCAGCGGCTCGGTCGGCACCTCGTCACTGCCTTGGCTGGCCTTGCGGTTTTCAAAGACCAAACTCGACACCGCACCGGCTAGTTCCGCGGGGTCCAGGTCATCCCAAATACCGCGGCGCAGACACGTGGCCACCAGCAGATCCGAGCCGTTGTGAATCTGCGCCAGTCGCAGGCCTTCCTCCGTAATCGTCGGCTCCGCGCCCTCCGGCCATTCGACATAGTCCATCTGTGCCAGCAACTGCAGCATTCGGTCGAATGTGCGTGCCAACGTATCCGAGGCGGAATCGACGCGCTTTTGCAGCTTGGCCACATGCGCCTCAGCCTGCCGCAGCGTATCGGCGTGACGAGCCATCGTCTCCACCGCAGGATCTCCATGCAGCGGGTGCTCGCGCAATTCCTGCCGCAACTTCCTCACCGCCGGAGAGTTGCCACCAGTGCGGCGCTTCAGCCGCTTTGGCCCCTTCAGCCCCTTGCGGCCGATCTCTGCACGCACAATACCGAGCGCACGTCGCGGATGCCGATCCGCATCCCGCGGCAACTTAATCGAGCCGACTGTCTGCGGTGCCGCTGGGAAGATATGCGGCTCCACACGGCCTACAAATCCGCCGACGCTGATGACACCCGGACGAGGATTCGACTTCGAATGGTCCTCTCGGTACACCACCGCCAACTGCACCTTCTTACCCTTCGGCAGCGGAATAACCTCGCCTCGACGGAGCCTTCGCAGCGCGGTCACCGTTTCCGTGTGGCGGTCTTCAATATTGCGGCGCTTGGCGTTCTTCTCCTCCTGGGTCAGCTTCGCGCGCAGATCCAGGTATTCGAGCATCTGGGTCAGGCGCTCGTCGTCACGCGAACTGCCTTCCCCGCTTGACGACGACCCCTCAGCCTCCGCCCCTTCAGCGTGCGCATCGGCTCCCCTGCCGAGCAATTCCGCACGCAGGGCCGCGGCTTCTTGCTTGGCCTTGGACAGTTCGGCGGCGACTCCGACGATGTCGCCATCCGCCTGGAACTGTGCGAACGAGCGCTCCATGACACGCTTCGACCCCTCGTAACCGAGTGTCTGCAGGAGGTTGACGCTCATGTTGTAGCTCGGTGCGAAGGTGGAGATCAGCGGGTACGTGCGTGTGGATGCCAGCCCTGCGACGGCCTTCGGGTCCATTGCTGGGGCCCACTGCACTACGGCATTGCCGACGGTGTCGATACCGCGGCGGCCAGCGCGACCCGTCATCTGCGTGTACTGACCGGGCGTGAGATCTACGTGTGCCTCGCCGTTGAACTTGACCAGCTTCTCCAGCACAACCGTGCGGGCAGGCATGTTGATGCCCAGCGCGAGCGTCTCGGTGGCGAAGACGACCTTGACCAGGCCTTCGTTAAAGAGCTCTTCCACAATGTGGCGAAACGCAGGCAGCATGCCCGCGTGGTGCGCCGCAAAACCTCGGATGAGAATGCGGCGCCAGCGCAGGAAGCCGAGAACCTGCAGGTCTTCCTTCGGAATGTGAGCCACACCGTCATCGATAATCTTGGCGATGCGCTCCTGCTCATCTCGGTCAGTGAGTTCTGCGCGAGTAGCGCCGACCTGCGCCAACGCGCCTTCGCAGCCCGCGCGGGAGAAGATGAAAACGATCGCGGGCAGCATGTTCATGGAGCCGAGCATGCGGATAACATCGCCGCGCTTCGGCGGGCGGAACTTGCGCTGCCCCCTATCGCCCCAGCTGTATGAGCGCCCACCGCCCTTGTGCTTTTTGTACTGGTAGCGCTCCCTGGCCCCAGCATTCCCGTAGCCGAATTCGGCGCGACGGCACGCCTCCAGCAGGTCCTGATTGACCTTGTCCGACTTCGCCTCGAAAAGAGGATAGAGCCGGCTGCCCACTAGCATGTGTTGATGCAGCGGAACCGGACGCAGATCCGTGACAATAACGTCCGTGTGCCCGCGCACCGTGGACAGCCAGCGCCCGAATTCCTCGGAGTTGGACACCGTCGCGGACAAACCGATGACGGCCACGGACTGGTCGAGGTTCAAAATAACCTCTTCCCACACAGCGCCGCGCTCGCGGTCAGCGAGGTAGTGAATCTCGTCCATCACCACATGCGTGAGTTTCTTCAGCGTCGGCGAGTTCGCGTAGATCATGTTGCGCAGCACCTCGGTGGTCATCACCACGATGTCTGCGTCGCCATTAATTGAGGTATCGCCAGTGAGCAGGCCCACGCGGTCCTCGCCGTAGTCCTCGACTAGGTCGTGGTACTTCTGGTTGCTCAACGCTTTGATAGGTGTGGTGTAAAAGCACTTGCCACCGCGCTCGAGAGCTGCATAAATAGCGAATTCGCCAACAATAGTCTTGCCCGCACCGGTGGGTGCACAGACGACAACGCCCCGCCCTGCCTCAATTGATTGGCAGGCGCAGAGCTGAAAGTCGTCAAGATCGAAATCCTGTTGGCTGACGAAATCGCCGAGAAGAGTCATGTCTCTAGAGTGTCATAAACCGCGCTAGAGAACATCATCAAAGTCGCTTGTCGGACGATTTCGCAAGTCCTGCGTCGGCATCGGAGTCTCCGGAATCATTCCGTGTGGCCGCGGTGGGCGCGAATTGCGGGTCGGGCGCATCTGGGATGCCTGCGTCGGTGTCGGTGCGTTCACTGGCGTCGGGCCAGAGATCGGGGAGGTCGTCGGAGCTGCTGATGCCGTCGGCATGCCGCCCGGCTGAATCGACGTCGGCGTGCTTACTGAAGTCGGGGCGTCGATGCCGCCCACGTCGCCGATACCGCCAGCGGAGCCAATCGGACCGGAAGCCGTGATTGGTCCGGAGCCATGCTCGTCATCGACGTCCAACCACTCCGGTCGCTCATTTGCTTTACGACGGTCATGGATGCGACAAAATTGGATTGCGATTTCCACCAGCAATGTCAGCGCCGTCGCCATCGCGACCATAGATATTGGTTCCTGACCTGGCGTCATAAAAGCCGCAAAGACAAACAGCGACATGATGATAATGCTGCGTTTGTCCTTGATGCCCTCGTAGGTAATGACGCCCGCCATGTTCAACATCACCACGAAGAGCGGAACTTCGAAGCTGACTCCGAAAACCAGAATTAGTGCGAGGACGAAACCGAAGTATTGCGAACCGGTGAGCGCAGAAATCTGCGTTTCTTCACCAATCTGAAGCAAGAACTCCAAACCGAAGGCGACAACGAAGTAAGCCAGGACGGAACCCATGACAAACAGCAGTGCTGCGGCAGTCACAACTCGGCGGGTGGTGCGGCGTTCCTTCCGAACCAAGCCAGGGGTGATGTAGGCCCAAATTTGGTAGAGCCACCATGGCGACGACATCACCAGACCGGCCAACGCGCCGACCTTTAGTCGCAGCATGAACATTTCGAACGGACTGGTCGCCAGCAGACGACACTCCGCACCTTCGCCGCCGCCGAGACGCATCTCGGGTGGAAGCTGACAGTACGGATCCTTGAGCAACTCACCCAGGGATTTAAAGTGCAGCGGACCGACATCGGTCGAGGTAAACGGTATGCGGAACTGGCCAATTGTAAAGGCGGTCTGGTACCAGATGAAGCCCACAACAGTGCCAACGGCGATACCAGCAAGAGAGAGAACGAGACGACGCCGGAGCTCTTGAATGTGCTCGACAATAGTCATCACGCCCTCGGGATTGCGCTTACGTTGGCGCTTCCGAGGACGTGATGTGGATGTAGCTGAAGTCACGCTTCAACCGGCCTTCTACTACTGCTGCGGCTGGCCAGGGTTGTTCTGGCCAGGCTGCGGCTGGTATGGCTGCTGGTACTGCTGCTGCGGCTGAGCCTGGGGCGCCGGCTGCTGGTACTGCTGCTGCGGCTGGTACGGCTGCTGTGGCTGGGCCTGCGGAGCCTGCTGGATTGCAGCCTGCTCCTGTTGCTCGTCATCGTTGCGCATTTCCTTGACTTCGGACTTGAAGATACGCATGGAGCGGCCGAGCGAACGTGCGGCATCCGGCAGCTTCTTTGCACCAAAGAGCAAAACAAGAACAACCAGGATAATGATGATTTCCCAGGGACCTAGGTTCGGCATCCGCTTAGAGACCTTTCAAATGAATACAAATACAAGTGGCAAGTTGCCACATCGTGCGCGATAGAAGCTCTAGTTTAAGCTTTGTCGTTTCGACCATACTCTGCCAAAGCCTCAGAGGCTCGCGCAACAACGGCGTTTTTCAATTTTAGGGGCTCAGTGACTTTTACGCTCGGTGAACGGCGGAGCACAAAGGAGACTGTTGCGGCCAGGTCGGACATAGGCACGTCAGCGGCAAATTCCGACTGCCCTAAGCCTTGCTCAGAGACCAGTTCGGTAACTTCTTCTTCCTCCTCATCTTCGGTGAAAAAGACCGGTTCGTAGTCGGCGATCCAGGTGGCGTCGGCGTCGATAAGCACACTCGCCCATTCGGACGTTCCCGTTTCCGCACCAAAGGCGTGGGGATCACGGATATCGACGGGCTCTGGGCGGTGGAAACCGGCGGGAGTGTCGAGGACCTCGGCGGCCTCCAGGCGGTCGACGCGGAAGCTCTTCTGACGGCTGTCTTCCTGCGCACGGTCGACAGCGCGGAGGTACGTCGTGGACTCAACTGTATAAACGTTGACGCAGTCAAGCTCACGGACTGTAACCTGCCCTGAGGCATTCCGGTAACGCACCTTCAGCACTTTGCGCTGATGCAGCGCAGCATAAATCTGCTCGGAAAAGGCAAAGGCCTTGCCATCCTCCGCGGCGGTCGAGTCAATGATGGGAACGTTCGTCCCCAGGGCGCTGCGGAGCTTCGTCGCAGCTGTCTGCGCGGCTTCGGAGGAAGTGGTGGCTGCGGAGTCCTCGATGGTTTCCAGGATGAGCAGCAAGGTCGCGGTTTCCTCGGCTGTGAGCGCACGCGGGTGGCTGAGCACCGTTGCCTGAGGGCGTATGCGGATGTCAAAGCTGTTGCGGTAATCAACTTCGAAAGCCCTCACTCCGAGGAGTCCTGGCTGGTCAATATCGGCAATCTGCTCCACGATTGCCCGAATTCGGGCAAAAGGGATGGCCAGCTCGGTTGCGGCCTCTGTCATTGAACGGTGCTGCGAAAAATACGGTACGACTGCCAACAACTCGTCGACGCTGACACCTGCGTCCAGTTCTCGGGCTGCATGCACTGTCATTAGTTGCCCTCCAAAGTATTGCCCGTACCATTCAATCCGCCATGGCGCGCGAGTACCTGCTCCAACCGAGCAATAATTTCCGATCGTGCCTCTTCAGGTGATTCCACGATCAAATCCGGTGCGTAACTCAATCCTGTGGACACAATCTCGCTCACAGGTGCCGCTGGCAGCTCGTAGCGGCCCTCCCCCAGCGCTGTTGCTTTCATTACGACATCAGCGCAGGTATTCGGGGTAATACGAACGACCGCCTGATACGTCTTCCCACCGCGGTGCAACATCTCTTCCGCAATCTGTTGCAAGTCACCATCGGGCATTGGCTGCGTCGCCGACGTTCCCGTATCCGACACATCGCGGATACGGCTGAGCCGGAACATACGCGCCGCCTCACGCTGCGGATCAAAACCCAGCACATAGAAGCGTCCGCGCAGGTTAATCAAACCCCAAGGCTCCAGCATGCGCAGTTCATCATCCACGCCGTACTGGCGGGAGTACCACATCTCCACCGTCCGGCGCGGCGAGGTCATTGCGGTCAGCAGCGTGCTGAAATCCGCCCTACTCATATCCACCGCATCGGCTACCACCACCGACTCATCCGGCTTCGCAATGGCGCTGCGCTGCGCAAATGATGCGAGCTTCCGCCACGCCGCCACAGCCGTCGAACTCAGTTCCTCCGAACCAAACGCCGCATTCGCCGCCTGGAACACCACCGAAGCCTCCGCTTCAGTGAATTCGGGGTCGTGCTGGGGCCACCGCAGTCTGTTCAGACGCAGGCGCTTGACCTTATCGCCAGTGCTTGACGACGAAACCTCCACCGGGACCCCAGCTGCCAGGAGTGCTGCGGTGTCCGCACGTAAATACCGAGCCCGAGATTCCTCGGAAACACGGGAGTAACCCTCGACATGTTTGGAGATCCACGACTCGCTTACCCACCCGGTGTCGTCGGCAAGCGCCAACAGCAGCTGAACCTGGCGTTGGTTCTCACTGATCGCGGCGGTTCCGGGGCTTTCCGATACAGGTGGGACAGACACGACTGTGGGGCTCCTTTTCCTGGGCGGTTTCCTGGGACGGAACTAGTTTTCCGGCTGCGTATCCGAGGTCTTCTTCGCAGCCGTCAGAATCTCAATCATCTCGCTGACCTCATCGTTTTCCGTGGCAAAGGGGTCGCCGAGCATCGTGGAGACGGGATCATCGCCGGAAATCTTCAGGTGTGTCCAGTCCACGACGGTCTTCAAACTGGATTCTTCAGCTGCAACGAGGAAATCACCGCGCAGCTTCGCACGAGTAGTCGGCGGTGCGGTGCGGACTGCCTCAGCGACCTGCTCATCGGTAATCCACCGCGAGGCAATGCCACGGGCTTCCAGCGCGCGGAAGATGCCGCGGCCGGGACGGATGTCGTGGTAGGCCAAATCGATTTGATGAAGTTTGGGATCCTCCAGAGTCAGACCGCGGTCCAAGTAGCGCTTCATTAGCGAGTACTTAATGGCCCAGTCAATGTCGTGCTCAATGAGAGACCAGTCACCGGTTTCCACGGCATCCAGTGCGCGACCCCACAGCTCGACAATGCGGCCCATTTCCTCGTTGGACGTGCCGGCACCGGCAATGCCCTTGTCCTCGTTGACCATGTTTTCTTCGCGGACCTTCAGCCACTGCGCCGCAGCGTCCAGGAACTCGCGCTGAATCTGCAGCGCGGTGGCAGTTTCGCCACTGCGCAGTGGAATCTCGGCCTTGCCCGTCATATCGCGGCTCACCGCACGGATGGACTTGATCTCGTTGGCGACCTCGAAGTCCGGCAACTTCACGCCAGCTTCAATCATCTCCAGGACCAACTGAGTGGAGCCAATTTTGAGTGCGGTCGTCGTCTCACTCATGTTGGAGTCGCCCACGATGACGTGCAAGCGGCGGAATCGGTTGGAGTCCGCGTGTGGCTCATCGCGAGTGTTAACAATCGGCCGGGAGCGCGTCGTTGCACTGGAGACGCCCTCCCACACATGATCCGCGCGCTGCGAGAAGCAGTACTGAATCGGATCGTTGTGATACGGCGAGGTTGGGTACGGCAGGAAAATCTTCCCCGCCCCGCAAATGAGCTGTCGCGTAACCAAGAAAGGTAGCAGCAGCTTGGACAGGGACTTCAGCCCCAGTTCACGTCCAACCAGGTAGTTTTCGTGACAACCGTAGGAGTTACCGACGGTATCAACGTTGTTCTTCAGCAGGTAGACCTTGCCACCGATGCCCTCGTCAGCAAGCTCTGCTTCAGCCCTTTCGGCGAGTTCGTTCAGGATGACCTCGCCCGAGCGGTCGTACGCGACCAGCTGCGAGACAGAATCGCACTCAGCGGTGGCGTACTCCGGGTGGCTTCCGACATCGAGATACATACGCCCAGCATTGGGGGTGAAAATGTTGGTTGCCCCGTACTTGGCGATCACCGGTCGGAACATATATCGGGCAATCTCATCCGGCCCCAGGCGACGCGAGCCATCCAGCGTCAGAGTGATGCCGAACTCGGTCTCAATGCCGGTGATGCGTCGGGTCAGCGCTTGTGCTGGTACCTGCTGGTCAGTCACTTCTTACTGGCCACCCTTCTGGACATACGAGCGCACGAACTCCTCGGCGTTGTTCTCCAGCAGACCATCAATTTCATCCAGCAGATCGTCAGCAGCTGCAACGTGCTCCTGAGCCTGGCCGCCGCCAGAAACCTCGCCGAACTCTTCCTCGTCGCCTCCGCCGGAACCGCCGCCGAAGACCTGAGTGTTACCAGCCATGTTATTGCTCCTTCAAGAAATTCAACTTTTAAGTATTACTGCTCTATTACCGCACTATGCGTGCCTATTGTTCGTGGATAGCCCCGAGCGTACGCAGATGCTCGACCACCTCGGCCACTGTCTCCGCAGACTCCAACACGTCACCGCATTCTGCGGCAGTGAAACGGTCAACTTCATCCAGCGTAATGTAGGCCAGCGTGATTCCAGGCGACTCCACGTCACGAGTGCGTCGATACACCCCCGAAGTGTCCACCACTAAGCTGGTCCAACTGCCCGCGACGACATCTTTGCCAAAGCGGCGCAGAATGCCACCGCGCACATACGCACGCGAGGATTCCGGTGCGTATTCAACCGCGCGGTCAACCTCTTCCTCGGTCACCAGCGTGCGCATCGAGCCACGGCGCACCAGCGCATGGTACAGCCCACGAGCAGGGTCAATATCCGAGTACTGAATATCAATCAGCGCCAACTTTGGGTGATCCCAGCCCGCGCCCAGGCGGGTACGCAAGCCCTCCATGAGGTTGTATTTCGCCACCCAATCCAGCAGGTGGGCTGCCTTGCGGGGGTCGTCGGCAAGCACGTCGAGCACTTCACGCCAGAGCTTGACGACGTCGCCCTGCTGATCGTAGCTCTCCACGCGACGCAGGTACTCGTACTGCATTTCCACCGCGGACATCCATGTGACATGGTCCGCCAGCTGCAGCTTCTCGGTGCAGGTCAGGTCTCGGGAGACCTTATGGACCGCCTCGACGGGGTTGCGGAGCTGCAGATCGTCGAAACGCACGCCGTCCTCGATAGCATCAATGACCAAACCTGTGGTGCCCAGCTTGAGGAAGGTGGCGACCTCACTCATGTTGGCATCACCGATGATGACGTGCAGGCGGCGGAAGCGATTGGAGTCGGCGTGTGGTTCATCGCGGGTGTTGATGATGCCGCGGTTCAAAGTGGTCTCCAGCGAGACTTCAGTCTCGATGTAGTCCGCGCGCTGCGAAATCTGGAAACCCGACTCCTGCCCTATCTGGCCCAGACCGACGCGACCAGCGCCCGTAAACACCTGGCGGGTGACGAAGAACGGTGTCAGACCGGCGACAATGTCATCGAACTCGGTTTCCCGGGAGAAAAGGTAGTTCTCGTGGGCGCCATACGAGGCACCCTTGCCATCGACATTGTTGCGGTAGAGCTTGAGCACCGGGCCGGGGTTGCCCTCGGCATCGGTGGCTTCTGCGGCAAGCTGAGCTGCCCGCAGCATAATCTTGTCACCTGCACGGTCAGCGATGACCGCTTCGCGGGCAGTTGCCGTCTCCGGTGAGGAATATTCCGGGTGTGCGTGGTCGACGTAGAAACGGGCACCATTCTGCACCAGCAGGTTTGCAGCGCCGACGGCGTTTGGATCCACAATCGGTGGCTGGTGGTAGCGGCGCAGGTCAAAGCCGCGGCTGTCGCGCAGTGGCGACTCCGGTGCGTAGTCCCAACGGATGCGCCCCGACAGGCCCTCCTCCTGCTCGTGCGCGAAAGCTAGCACGGCCTGCGTAGAGGTGAGAATTGGGCTGACATCCGGGTTGTCCGGGCTGGAAATGCCGTACTCAATTTCGGTGCCGAAGAAGCGGTTCGGCTGTGCAGAATTTGCGGCGGAATTAGCCATGGCGAATCACCTCGACCGAGGCAACGCGCGCCGCCGGACGACCGGAGATACGAGCCCACTCATCTGGGTTCGAGGTGTTCGGCAGGTCCTCGTTCTGCGCGAACTCCTCCGCCACTGCGGACAGCAGGTGATCCAAGCTAATACCAGCCTCGCCGCCAGCGATAACCGACTTGATGGCGGACTTCTTCGCACGGTCGACGATGTTGGAAATCATCGCGCCGGAGTTGAAATCGCGGTAGTACATAACCTCGCCGGTGCCATCTGCATAGCGGATCCGCACGTACTCATTTTCTTTCGTCTTGGCGTACATCCGCTCAACAACCTGGTCAATGAGGTGGGCGACATTCTGCTCCACCCCGCCGCGTGTCTCCACCTCGGCTGCGTTATACGGCAGCTCTGGAGTCAAGTACTTGCGGAAGATATCCTTCGCCGCAGCCTCATTCGGGCGTTCAATGCGAATCTTCACATCCAGGCGTCCCGGGCGCAGAATTGCCGGGTCTATCATTTCCTCGCGGTTGGTGGCACCAATCACGATGACGTTTTCCAGTCCCTCCACACCGTCGAGCTCACTGAGCAGCTGCGGAACCACAGTGTTTTCCATATCCGAGGAGATACCCGAACCACGAGTGCGGAAAATCGAGTCCATCTCGTCGAAGAAGACAATAACCGGCTTGCCATCCTCAGCAATGTCACGAGCACGGTCGAAAATCAAACGAATCTGACGCTCCGTCTCACCGACGAACTTGTTTAGCAGCTCCGGACCCTTGACATTCAAGAAGTACGACTGCGCCCGCTGCGCCTCCGCTTCACTCTTACCCCTGGACAGCGCAATCTTGCGTGCCAACGAATTAGCCACAGCCTTGGCAATCAGCGTCTTACCATTGC
This sequence comes from Corynebacterium sp. HMSC073H12, assembly GCF_001837775.1. Taxonomy (NCBI): domain Bacteria; kingdom Bacillati; phylum Actinomycetota; class Actinomycetes; order Mycobacteriales; family Corynebacteriaceae; genus Corynebacterium; species Corynebacterium sp. HMSC073H12. The sequence goes on from NZ_KV834027.1 coordinate 100,770, forward strand.
CGGGAGGACCGTAGAGCAGCACGCCCTTCGGCGGACGCAGGTTGTACTGTTCAAACAGCTCTGGCTGCAGGAATGGCATCTCCACGGCGTCGTGAATCTGCTCAATCTGACTGTCCAAACCACCGATATCCGTGTAGGTGACATCCGGTACCTCTTCCAGCACCAGGTTTTCCACCTCGGACTTCGGAATGACCTCAAACGCATAGCCCGACTTGCGGTCAATCATCACCGAGTCCCCCGGCTTCGGCGACAAATCCCCCGCCAGCGACACTACGAATTCCTCACCGTGAGTATCCGAAGCCAAAATGCGCTCCCGATCCGGCAGCACCTCGCGGACATTGGCGATATCGCCGCTTTCCGGGTAACCGCAGTCCTCCACGATTATCGACCCCTCATTCAGACGCACCTGCGCGCCCGGCCGAAGCGCCCGCTCGTTAATCTCCGGCTGCACCCTCAGACGCATCCGACGATTACCGGTAAACACCTCTGCTGTGCCTTTCTCCGGCCCCGGCTTGAGGAAAATCCCGTACGTGCTAGGCGGCTCCAGCATGTCCTCCATGTCTTGGCGCAGCAGCTCTAGCTTGTTACGGGAGTCTCGCAACAGCTCAACCAGGCGATTATTACGAATGCCGAGGTTGTAGTTCTTCTGCTCTAGATCACGGATTTTGTCAGACGGCGTTGTCATGTACCCCAGATTACCCATTGGGTCCGCCGCTGTTGTCGCTTGGTCGATTTAGACCGTGTGTCGTATCACGCTTTACGACGGCTACACCTCCCAGCGCGAAGCGGCGGTCTTACAGCTTCTTTTGATTTCGTCGCTGTGGACGCGGAGGCACCGTGCCGTCGGCAAGCCTGCGTGCCCACACCAGGAACGCGGTATGCGCCTGCATACGGTGCGCCGGGCGGACGGAGAGATCCTGAACATTCCAGTCGCGGACCAGGGATTCCCAGGCGCGTGGTTCGGTGAAGCACTTCTGGGCGCGGATGCCCTCCATGACCTTCATTAGCTGCGGAACGGTGGCGACATAGACCATGAGCACGCCGCCAGGCTGGAGCACCTTCGAGACGGTGTGCAGGCATTCCCACGGAGCGAGCATGTCCAGAATGACTCGGTCGACTGGACCGCCGAGCGACTCGACGGAGGCTTCGTTGAGATCGCCGAGGCGCAAGTCCCAGTTGTCGGGCTTGTGACCCATGAAGTCGACAACGTTGCGTTCGGCGTGCTCGATGTGGTCCTCGCGGACCTCGTAGGAAATAAGCTGCCCGTCAGCGCCGATTGCGCGGAGCAGGTTGAGGCTGAGTGCGCCGGAGCCAGCTCCGGCCTCCAGTACCCGCGCACCTGGGAAGATGTCGCCCTCGACGATGATCTGTGCGGCATCCTTCGGGTAAATCACCGCAGCGCCGCGCGGCATGGACAGGACGTAATCGACCAGCAAGTGACGCATGGCCAGGTAGACCGTGCCTTCGCCGGAGGTGACGGTGGTGCCTTCCTTGGCGCCGATGAGGTCGTCATGGAGGATGGTGCCGCGGTGGGTGAAGAACTTGCCACCCTCCTCGAGGATGACGGTGAAGTGGCGATTCTTCGAGTCAGTCAGCTGGACTCGGTCGCCGACCTGGAATGGTCCGCTCAATGCCATAGGTGTGTGGGCTCCTTTTGGGGTTTGGTTGGGTCGGGCTAGATCGTGTTGGGGTCGTGTTGGATTGTGTTTGGTCGTGACTCGTACGGGCGCGAATGCGGCCAAATCGGGACGGTACTCTAACCTGGCTAGTATGCCCGACAATGCCCAAAGTTCTAAGTCAGCAGTTCAACCTTCCCGCCGCTCTAAGTTGGCGCTGTCGCCGTCGAGAGCTAATGACTACCGCCAGTGCCCGTTGAAGTACCGGTTCCGTGCGATTGACAAGATTCCGGAGCCGTCGACTGTCGCGCAGGTCAAGGGCACATTGGTACATGCTGTGCTCGAACAGATGCATGCCTGGCCCCGGGAAGAACGCACTTACCCAGCGGCGGTGAAGCGCCTGAAGCCGACCTGGGAGGATATGCGTGCAAAGGACGAGGAACTGATTGAGCTAGTTCCGGAGGATGATTACTACAACTTCCTGGTCGAATGCCGCGGACTGCTCAAGGGGTACTTCATGATGGAAAACCCCATGGGCTTCGATGCGGCCGAGATGGAAAAATTCGTTCAGCTGGTTATCGATCCGGATGCGGATCAGACCGTGCCGTTGTCGGTGCCGCTTCGTGGTTTTATCGACCGCGTCGATATTGCCCCGACTGGTGAGGTCCGGATTGTCGACTACAAGACGGGCAAGAAGCCTTCTCCTCGCTTCCAGGATGAGGCACTTTTCCAGATGCGTTTTTATGCGCTGGCGTGGTGGCGACTCACCGGTCGTATCCCGGAGCAGTTGCGGTTGATGTACCTGAAGGTTGCCGATGATCTGGTACTGAGCCCCAACGCGACAGAATTAGAGGCTTTCCAAGCGGAGATTGCCGACTTGTGGTCGGCCATCGTGCGCGACGGTGAAACCGGTGACTTTGTGCCGAAGAAGTCCAAGCTCTGCGGGTGGTGTTCTTTCCAGGAGTTGTGCCCTGCCTACGGCGGGGTCACACCGGAGTACCCCGGCTGGCCAGGCGCCGTCGGTGATGGTGGCACTGAGTAAAAGTTGCGGATAGCGGTGGCTCTCGAGGGTTGTTAGCTTTCGCGGGGTGCCGCCGTCGGCGGTAACGGCGCCAGTAAAAGTTACTGACTAGGTTTATAGCGGGTGAATGGAATTAACTGTTCAGTTTTTGCCATAAACCTAGTCAGTTTCTCTATGCGGTGTTTTAGGTAGACCCTCACTACAACAGCACACTGCCGAAAGCGAAACCAAACGCGACGGCCAGGGCAATGCAAAGTGTGCCCGGGATGATAAACGAGTGGTTAAACACGTATTTGCCGATACGGGTTGTACCAGTGTCATCCATCTCCACTGCGGCAAGGAGTGTCGGATAAGTCGGCAGTACGAACAGCGCTGAAACCGCGGCGAACGAAGCAATTGCGGTAATCGGCGAAACGCCCACCGCCAGAGCTGCGGGCATGATGGCTTTGGTTGTAGCTGCCTGTGAGTACAGGAGAGCTGCTGCAAAGAAAAGCACGACCGCGAGCATCCATGGCATCGAGGTCAGTAGGCTGCCGGACGCGGTCTTAATGTCGTCGATGTAGTGGTTGATAATTGTGGTTCCCAGCCACGCCACACCGAGAACGCAGACGCTGGCGGACATGCCCGATTTAAACACTGGGGTGTTCAAAATAGTTGCTGCGTCTAACTTGCAAGCAAGCACGATAACGGTAGCGGCGGTCAACATGATTGACATGATCGCCTCGTTTCGTGGAAGCGTGGGATCAGCGATGAGCCCGACCTGCTCAGTGCTGATGGTCGCGTAAACCATCACCGCGAGAATCGAAAGCAGGAAAATCGCCACGGACCACTTGGCCGACTTGGTTGGTATGTATTCGCTCATCTGGCCACGTGGCTTAGAGACCAACCCCTTTTCCAAGCGGCTTTGGTACTCCGGATCGTCGCAAAGCTCCTCGCCGAGATGATTGGTGACAAAAGCAGTAGGAAGGATTGCGAGGAACGTTGACGGGATGACAATAGCCAAAAGTGTGAGGTAGCCAACGCCCTGCGGTTCCATAAGCGATGCCATCAACACCACGGCTGCGGAGATTGGCGATGCTGTGATTGCCAGCTGTGACGCGATAACTGCGACGGACAGCGGGCGGGACGGGCGCACGCCTCCCTCCTTGGCTACTTCTGCGATAACCGGCAGGGTCGAAAACGCGGTGTGGCCGGTGCCGGCAAGCAGCGTCATGAGATAAGTGACTACTGGTGCCCAGTAAGTAATGTGGCGCGGATTCTTTCGAAGCAAACGCTCGGCAAGATGGACGAGGTAGTCCATGCCACCGGCTTTTTGCATTGCCGAGATGGCCGCAATGACCGACATTATGATGCCGATGACATCGAAGGGTATGTCATCTTTGGTAACCGGGATACCGGTAATACCGAGCGCCAAAACGCCAAGACCACCGGCAAAACCGATTGCAATCGAACCAAGACGCGCGCCCAGGACGATAGCAGCTAAGACGATGAGGATTTGGACTGCAACTAACACGTGAATCTCCGAAAAGTCACAAAGCTATTCCGGAGACCGTCTAAGACAGGTTGTCGAGTCGAGACTCCCCTGCTACGTATCGCTTACCTCGGTACTCTGGGTGCATAAGATTTTCGGTGCTCAGGACGCGGTCGAGTTCAGACTCATCCATAAGTCCTCGCTCAAGCACAATGTCGCGGACAGACCTACCAGTGCGAGCGGCCTCTTTGCCGACCATGTCTCCCTCGTAGTGGCCAATGACCGGATTCAAGTAGGTCACGATACCAATCGAATTGTCGACATAGCCACGGCACACATCAGCGTTTGCAGTGATACCGGTGATGCACTTGTCTCGAAGAGTATCGGTGGCGTTGCGTAGCAGACTAATCGTTTCAAAAAGACATGCGCCAATGACTGGTTCCATCACGTTCAGCTGAAGCTGGCCGGCCTCGGCGGCCCAGGTCAGCGTGACATCATTGCCGAAAACCTTGAAGCAGGCTTGGTTTGCGACTTCCGGAATCACTGGGTTAACCTTCGCCGGCATAATTGACGAACCAGCAGCACGCTCTGGCAAGTTGATCTCGTTCAAACCAGCACGCGGACCCGATGCCAGTAGGCGAAGGTCGTTGCACATCTTAGAAATCTTCATGGCCGCGCGCTTCAAGCAGGCGTGCACGCTGACGTATGCGCCAGTATCGCTGGTAGCCTCAATTAAATCCTTCGCGGAGGTCACATCAAAACCACTGACTTCCCGAAGCGCTTGTGTTACGGCCTCGCGGTAGCCCGCCGGCGCATTCACGCCAGTGCCGATGGCAGTCGCACCGAGGTTAATTTGCAGCAGGCGTGCCGACGCGGTTGCGATGGACTCCTGCTCCTCCTCAAGGTTGTTGGCAAATGCGTGGAATACCTGCCCCAGAGTCATAGGAACGGCATCCTGGAGCTGTGTGCGCCCCATCGTGATGATGTCGTTGAATTCATCGCCCTTGGCATGCAGCGCTTCAACCAGGGAATCAAAGTGCTTCTGCAGGTTTAGCAGAGACATGTGGACAGCAAGGCGGAAACCAGTTGGGTAGGCGTCATTGGTCGACTGGCACTGGTTGACATCATCATTGGGGTGAATGATGTCGTAGCGTCCCTTTTCCTGGCCAAGGAGTTCTAGCGCGAGGTTGGCAACGACCTCGTTGGTATTCATGTTGACACTTGTTCCAGCTCCGCCCTGGAAGACATCGATTGGGAACTGATCCATACAGCGTCCCTTTTCCAGGATTTCATCACAGGCGGCGACAATAGTTTCCGCAACATCGCTCGGCAGTGTATGGACGCGCTGGTTGGCAATAGCAGTGGCCTTTTTCACCATTACCATGCCGCGAATGAACTCCGGCACATCATTGATGGTCTTGCCAGAGATTTGGTAGTTGTCGATTGCGCGCTGGGTATGTATTCCGTAATAAGCTTCTGCTGGAACCTCCATGGAGCCAAGCAGGTCAACCTCGGTGCGTGTTGCGGACATATGGACAATCCCTTCTAGGAGTCGCAGCCTTGTGGGCTGCAGTGATTGACAAGACATGGTTGTGTTGTCAAAACTACAGCGTCGGCGTGCTTGCCGCATTCACACAGGAGATTGCTGCTTCAATCCGGCTAACGCCGTGCGCCCTTCTATGGTCAACGCTACTACTTACGCAAAAACAGGTAAAGATTGAAATCCTTTAGTGAGCTCGCATCTGGCTCTTGCGAGCTCGCATTTGGCTACGCGCGACTAGCTCTCCCACCAATATGCAACTAGACCCGTGTAGCCGTCCCCAAAGCAACTCGGCGCGCCCAAGCTAAAAACACGCAACTAACTCCGCGCAACCGGACCTAGTAACTAGATTCGAGCGATACGGATGTTGGAGGCCAAGATTGCCTCGGCACCAATCTTCGCCAGGGCATCCATGAGCGGGTTGGCCTCGGCCTTCGGGACTAGCGCGCGAACTGCTACCCAATCCTCGTTAGCCAGCGGCGACACGGTCGGGCCAGACAGGCCCGGGGTGAGCTTGGATGCCTCTTCCAGCGCGGACGCACGGATGTTGTAGTCAATCATCAGGTACGTCTTGGCATGCAGGATACCGGTCATACGACGCAGGAACACCTGCTGCTCCTCGGTGACCTCCACACCCTGGCGGCCGACCACGACTGCCTCGGAGCTGACTAGAACCTCGCCGAAGGGTTTGAGCCCCTGCTTACGCAGGGTGCGGCCGGTGGAGACAACGTCGGCGATAACGTCGGCAACTCCCAAGCGGATGGAAATCTCCACTGCACCATCAAGGCGAATGACGGTGGCGTTAATGCCACGTGCCTTCAGGTCTTCGCGCACCAGATTCGGGTACGAGGTGGCAATGCGCTTGCCCTCCAGAGCTTCTACGGTCCACTCCTCATCGGCTGGGGCGGCGTAGCGGAAGGTCGAGGCGCCGAAGCCCAGATTCAGAACCTCATCGACCGGAGCCAGCGAGTCAGCGGCCAGGTCGCGGCCGGTGATACCCAAATCCAGATGACCGTTGCCAACGTAGATCGGGATGTCCTTCGGGCGAAGGAAGAAAAACTCAATGTCGTTGGCTTCGTCGTGGATGGTCAGGCGCTTGGAGTCGCCTCGACCCGGGTAACCAGCTTCCTTCAGGATTTCGACTGCCGCCTCGGACAGCGATCCCTTGTTGGGCACGGCAATACGCAGCATGGTGTTGATTTTCTCCTACAGGTACTTGTAAACATCCTCGGGGCTCAGCCCGCGACCGACCATGACCACCTGCAGCCAGTACAACAGCTGCGAAATCTCCTCTGCGAGGGCTTCGTCAGATTCGTGCTCAGCTGCAAGCCAGACCTCACCGGCCTCTTCGACAATTTTCTTGCCCTGGAAATGCACACCAGCGTCTAGCGCCTTGACTGTGCCCGATCCCTCGGGACGTGACTGTGCTTTTTCCTTCAGCTCTGCAAACAGGTCATCAAAGTTCTTCACCTGGTCTATTGTTCCATGTCGTCTACTCGCCCGCGAAAGCAGCCCGCAATAAGCCCAAATTCGAGGTATCCAAATTGCCCGAAATGAAGCGCGCCGGGGGTACTAGCGTCTCCACATCAGCTTGCGAAACGCTCACATCCGGCATTGGATTCCACACCACCGTGCATCCCGCAGCGAGTGCAGAGCGCACCCCCGTTGAGGAGTCTTCGATAGTCAGGCAGTCCTCTGGCGCAAATCCGGCGAGCTCTGCGCCACGCAAGTACGGATCCGGTGCCGGCTTGCCGTTGGCCACCTCATCGCTACACACTGTCGCCGCGAAGTGCTGCTCCCCCATGACATCAATGCAGGGTTGCGCCACGTGTCGGCGAGTATTGGTCACCAACACCACCGGAATGTCAGCAGCTCGGGCCTGGTCCAAAATCTCCGGCACGCCCGGGCGCCACTCCACCCCATGCTCTAGAACCAATTCTGTGAAGCGGTTTTCAACGAATTGGGAGCCCGAGGAAAATAGCTCGTCGTCAAGCGTGCGTCCCGCGTGATCAGCACAAATCGACAGCGTGTCCCAGAGCGTGTTGCCGACGCACTGCATGCGCAACTCCGGAGTCAGGCGACGGCCTACGAATTCCGAGAGGTCGTACGTGGCAATCTCCCACAGGGGTTCCGTGTTGATGAGGCTGCCGTCCATGTCCCACAAAATTGCTTTCACACCATGCGACTATGCCAGGTGAGAATGTATTTGGCGATTATGTCAGCAAGGCCACGGGATTAAGGGCTAGGGTTTTAGGTAGAAAAGTACCGCCAGGGATTTCAGGAAGATAGTGCGTAAACGTGTCCCGCGCGAAAGAAAGGCATTAACAAGCTATGACCAACCCCACGACAGATTCGCTCGCGCAAGCCATCGACAACCCCGAGGCCTATTTCATTCCGCTGGGGCCTATCACCGAAAATGAATTGAGTTACGAACGATTCATGCCCACCAGCTTCACTTACGGTGCGTGGGGTCCGTTCCAGCACGGGGCGCCGCCGTCTGCCCTACTGACGCGCATGTTGGAACGTCGCCGCCTAAAGAGCGAGGGAATGCGCATCACTCGCATAGCTGTCGATTTGCTCTCCGCCGTGCCGTATACGGAGTTGCGGGCGCGCTCGTGGGTGTCGCGACCGGGACGTCAGATTGCCAAAGTTGAGGCTGAATTGCTTGCCGACGTCAAGGGTGTCTGGCGCCCCGTTGCCACTGCATCTGCGTGGATGATGGCCACGGCGGATACGCGGGATATTGAGCGCGCTTTCGACAAACATGTGCCTGGCCCGGCGGAAAGTACCGCGGAGTACATTCCGCTTACTGAAGACTGGAGTGGTGGCTACATTGAGTCCATTGAAGCCCGTGCAGCAGCGACGAAGGATGATGCGGGGACGAAGATTCACTGGGTACGCGCGCCACACCCAATTGTGCTCGGTGAGGAGCCGACTGCGGTGGAGCGAGTCATGCAAGTCGCCGATACGGCCAACGGCATCGGTGCCACGTTGAGCCCGCATCAGTGGGCATTCATGAACACTGATTTAGTAGTTCATCTGCACCGACTCCCCCAGCTCAGCCCGTCGGAGAAGTCGGCGGAATCGGAGTCGCAGCCGGAAGGCGGTGGCTGGGTGGGAATCTCTGCCCGCGGTTCCATCGGGCCCGATGGAATCGGTATGACGGCGGGCGAGCTCTATGATGCGCACGGACCGATAGGTCGCAGCATGCAGACTTTGCTGGTGCGCCCGCAGGGATAGTCTCGGATGACACACCCCCGCACTGCCCACAGATTTACCACAGATACGGGGGTGGATAGCGGCCTAACGACGCAGGTCAGGGGCTAAAAATACATCACACATTAAAGTACTTCGCTTCCGGGTGGTAGAGCACGAACGCATCGGTGGACTGCTCTGGGTGCAGCTGGAGCTCCTCAGAGAGTTCCACGCCGATGCGCTCCGGCTGCAGCAGGTCAATCATGCCCTGACGGAAGGTCAGATCCGGGCAGGAACCATAGCCGAAGGAGTAACGAGCGCCACGGTACTTCAGGTCAAAGAAGTCCTGGGTATCGTCGGAGTCTTCCGCGCCAACACTTGTGCCGTCGGAGAACGCGAGCTCGGAGCGAATGCGCTGGTGCCAGTACTCGGCCAGCGCCTCGGTGAGCTGCACACCGATACCGTGAACCTCCAGATAGTCGCGGTATTCGTTCTTGGCGTAAATATCGTTGGCGAAGTCAGCGATGGGCTGTCCCATGGTCACCAGCTGGAACGGCATGACGTCGGTCTGCCCTGCGGCGATGGCATCTTCGCGCGAGCGAATGAAGTCAGCAATGCACAGGAAGCGACCGCGCTGCTGGCGCGGGAAGGTCCAGGACACCACTGGCTCGGCCGTGGGGTCGGGCTGCTCCCCTTCCGCAGGCAGCGGCAGTACGTGGACGGTATCGCCCTCAGAAACTGCCGGGAAGTAGCCATAGACGACAGCCGCATGCTGGAGAATGTTCTCGGCGCGCAGGCGCTGCAGCCATGCGCGCAGGCGTGGACGACCATCGGATTCGACCAGTTCCTCGTGGCTCGGTCCCTCGTCGCCGCGGGTGCCGCGCAGGCCCCACTGCCCCATGAACAGAGCGCGTTCGTCGAGGGTGGTCAGGTAGTCGTCGAGGGGCAGACCCTTGACGATGCGGGTTCCCCAGAACGGCGGTGTCGCAACGGGGACATCAGCGGCGACGTCGGAACGCTCTGGCACCTCGGGGGCTTCAGCAGCAGCCTTGGCGGCGCGCTGCGCAGCGATGCGCTTGGAACGCTCACGGCGGGCGCGGCGAGCTTCCTTCTTCTCGCGGGCGGCGACGGCCTCAGGCGAATTCTCGTCTGGGCCGAGGCCCTTCTTAGCTGCCATCAGCTCATCCATGATGCGCAGTCCTTCGAAGGCATCCCTGCCGTAGTAGACATCGCCGTGGTAGAGCTCGGACAGGTCGTCTTCCACGTAGCTACGCGTCAGCGCGGCACCGCCGAGCAGCACTGGGAAGCGGGCGGCATCACCGGCGGAGTTAATCTCCAGCAGGTTGTCCTTCATCACCACAGTGGACTTCACCAGCAGGCCGGACATACCGATGGCGTCGACATCTAGTTCCTTGGCCGCGGACAAAATCGTAGCAATCGGCTGCTTAATGCCCAGGTTATGCACGGTGTAGCCGTTGTTGGAGAGAATAATCTCCACCAGGTTCTTGCCGATGTCGTGGACATCGCCCTTCACCGTGGCCAGCACAATCGAGCCCTTGGAGCCCGTGGCATCCTCGGCATCCATAAAGCCCTCGAGGTAGCTCACCGCGGCCTTCATCGTCTCGGCCGACTGCAGCACGAATGGCAGCTGCATCTGACCGGAACCGAACAGGTCACCAACGGTCTGCATACCTCGCAGCAGGTCCTCGTTGACGATCGCCAGGGGTTCCTTTTCCTTCATGCCCTCATCGAGGTCAGCTTCGATACCTGTGCGCTCGCCGTCGATGATGCGCTGCGCCACGCGGTCGAACAGCGGCATAGCGGCGAGTTTCTCAGCGCGGGCATCCTTCGCGTCAGCGGCGGAGACTCCTTCGAAGAGCTCCATGAAGACCTGCAGTGGGTCGTACTCCCCGTCGGGGTGTCCCGCTTCACGACGGCGGTCGTAGACCATATCGAGCGCGACTTCGCGCTGTTTGTCGTCGATCTTGTTCATCGGCAAGATCTTGGAACTGTGGGCAATGGCGGAGTCCAAGCCGGCCTCGATGCACTCATTGAGGAACACCGAGTTGAGCACCTGGCGAGCCGCCGGGTTCAGACCGAAGGAGATGTTGGACAGGCCGAGCGTTGTGTGCACGTTCGGGTGGCGGCGCTTAAGTTCGCGGATGGCTTCGATGGTTTCGATGCCGTCGCGGCGAGTTTCCTCCTGCCCAGTGGAAATCGGGAAAGTCAGACAGTCGACAATAATGTCCTGCTCGCGCAGTCCCCAAGTGCCGGTGATGTCGGCGATGAGGCGCTCGGCAATCTCGACCTTCTTATCCTTCGTACGCGCCTGACCGTCTTCGTCGATAGTCAAAGCGACCACGGCAGCACCGTGCTCAACAACCTGGCGCATAATACGCTGGTAGCGCGACTCAGGGCCATCGCCGTCTTCAAAGTTCACAGAGTTGACCGCACAGCGACCACCGAGGTGCTCCAGGCCAGTCTTAAGAACTTCCGGTTCCGTGGAGTCCAGCATGACCGGCAACGTCACCGAGGTGGCGATTTGAGATGCCAGGGTTGCCATGTCATCGCGACCGTCGCGCCCCACGTAGTCGACACACAGGTCAATCATGTGTGCGCCATCGGTGACCTGACCGCGGGCGGTGTTAAGGCACTTCTCCCAATCACCGGCCAGCATGGCCTCGCGGAACGCCTTGGAGCCGTTGGCGTTGGTGCGCTCACCAATCATGGTGATACCGGTTGTCTGCGTCAGCGGGGTTGCCGAGTACAGAGAAGCGACCTCATCGATTGGCTTTGCATCCGGATCCGTCGATGGGCGTGCTGCCTGAACGGCTGGGCCCTGCTCAGCGTAGGCGCCAGCGCCGGTAATAGCATCGCGAACAGCGGAAATATGCTCTGGCGTCGTACCACAGCAGCCACCGACCATCGCCAGGCCAAACTCTTCAACAAAGCCGCGCAGCGCAGTGGCCAGTTCTGGGGCGGTCAGCGGGTAGGTCGCACCGTTCTTGCCCAGCACTGGTAGACCCGCATTCGGCATCACCGATACCGGGATGGACGCGAAGTTGGACAGGTAGCGCAGGTGCTCGCTCATCTCGTCCGGACCCGTTGCACAGTTCAGACCAATCATGTCGATACCCAGCGGCTGCAGCGCTGCCAGGGCTGCACCAATCTCCGAGCCCATCAGCATGGTGCCTGTGGTCTCGACAGTCACGTGGACGACAATCGGAATCTTTTTGTCGGCCTGCCGCATTGCGGCCTTGACACCGTTGACGGCCGCCTTTACCTGCAGCAGGTCCTGACAGGTTTCAATCAAAAACGCGTCCGCGCCGCCGGAAATCATGCCGAGTCCGGCCTCCGTGTAAGCGTCGCGAAGCTGAGCGTACGGAGCGTGCCCCAAAGACGGCAGTTTCGTGCCCGGGCCCAGCGAACCGAGGACAAAGCGTCGCATGCCCTCGCGCCCCGGCCCCATTTCGTCAGCGACCTTGCGGGCGATTGCGGTGCCCTTGTGCGCTAGTTCCTGGATACGGTCTTCGATGTCGTAATCCGCGAGGTTCGGGAAGTTACAGCCGAAGGTATTGGTTTCGACCAGGTCGGCGCCGGCCTCGAAATAACGCCGGTGAATCGTCTCGATAATGTCGGGACGAGTGTCATTGAGAATCTCATTACAGCCCTCGTAGCCGAGGAAGTCCGCGTCAACGTCGAGGTCAAAAGACTGCAGCTGGGTGCCCATGGCGCCGTCGCCAATGAGTACACGGCTGTCCAGTGCGGTGAGGAACTCGGAAGAGTGGCGATCAGTCATAAGTAGACACCTTAGTCTACTTTCATAACCGCGCCGTTAATCGGGCTGGTTATTCCATCTCAAAGTAGCTTTCCGCCTTCACCGCAGGTAGATCCAAACCGGCAGCCTTCGTTGCGGAATTGATAATCGCGAGAATCGCGTCGAGCTCCTCGTCAAAAAGCGAGCCACCGTGCTCATGCTCAATCGCAGCCACGCGCTGTAGGCAGTTCTCTACCGCCTGCGTTGCGGCTTCTTCTCGCTTATCGACGGCCAGCTCCGCCGCCTGATCAATACCAGCGGCGGCCTCACGGAGAGCTTCCCCGACCTGGTCGGCTACCGCTTCGTCAAAAAGTGGCTCCCAGAACTCGCGTTCCTCGGGCTGCAGGTAGCTGCCGGTGGCAAACATGCGCAAATCGGCAACTAGCTTATCGATGTTCTCTTTCGTTACTTCGACAGCAGACAAATCTGAGTTGCTCATGCTCAAATTTTAACGCCCAGCAGCGCGTCCAGCGCGGTGGCAACGAATTCTCCGGCGCCCGCTGCGCCGATTACTGCGGCATCCTCTGCTCCGCCAGCTTCTGCCTTGTTGCCGATAGCCGAGGACCACTCCGCAGCCCAGGCATCGATAGCGTCCAGTGCAGCCGGCGTATCCAAGTCATTGGCCAGGCTTGCGCGCACATCGGCGACCAGTGCCGCTGCCGCGCTCACCGCCTTCTCATCGGTGGCAGTCTTAGTAGCTGCGCAAGCCGCACGCCAGGTCTCGAGACGTGCCTTGGCCGCCTCCAGCACCTCGTCCGACCAATCGCGATCAGAGCGGTAATGGCTGGCGAACACGCCAATACGAATCGCACTCGGATCCACGCCGGCGGCCACCAACTTGGAGACAAACACCAGGTTGCCCAGTGACTTGGACATCTTGACACCATCCAGCGCAATCATGCCAGCGTGAACATAGTGACGGGCCATACGTGCACAACCAGTAGCGGCCTCAGCGTGAGCCGCCGAGAACTCATGGTGTGGGAAAGCCAGGTCCGAGCCACCGCCCTGAATGTCGAAGGTAGTACCCAAGCGGTTGGTAGCAATCGCCGAGCACTCAATGTGCCAACCCGGCCGGCCCGCACCAAAAGGAGCCTCCCAGCTCGGCTCCCCGGGGCGCGCGGCACGCCACACCAGCGCGTCCAGCGGATTCTCCTTGCCCGGACGATCCGGGTCGCCACCGCGCTCCGCAAAGAACTCCGCCATCTGCTCTGCCGAGTAATTGGACTCGTAACCGAAGTTTTCGGTGGCATCCTTGCGGAAATACACATCCGGGTACTCGTCATCGGTGAGCTGATAGGCCGATCCATTTTCCAGCAGCTTCTCGACCATTTCCACGACCTCGCCGACGGATTCAATGGCACCGATGTAGTCGCGCGGCGGAATCACCGACAGGTTTTCCATATCCGAGCGGAACAAATCAATCTGCGAGGTGCCCAGCTCGCGCCAGTCCACCCCATCGCGCTCCGCACGCTCGAACAACGGGTCATCGACATCGGTAATGTTCTGCACGTAATGCACCGAGTGCCCATTGTCCAGCAACTGACGGTAAATCAGATCAAAGGTGAGGTAGGTTGCCGCGTGTCCCAGGTGCGTGGCGTCATAGGGCGTGATGCCACACACGTACATAGTCGCCTCTGGCCCCGCTTCCACCTGGGAGACCTTCTGATCCGCGGTGTCGTAGAGGCATAGGGGTACCGATGCTGAGCTTTCGTCGTCAAGCGAATGCGCCGTACCTACATTGCTGGCGCGGTTGAACACATCGAAGCGCGCATCGCCGAGACTGGGAACCTGTGGTTGGGGCCACGAATGCATTAAATACTCACTACCTCACTAAACAGCGTTGATCGTGCCGAAGCCGAGCAACACCATAACAATCAAACCGACCGGGATGCGGTACGCGGCGAACCAAGCGAAGGAGTGGTTCGACACAAACTTCAGCAGCCATGCGATAGACGCATAACCGACGACGAAGGCAATCAGCGTACCGATGGCCAATTGCGCACCACTAGCGGCCTGTCCCGCCGCAGGGTCAAACGCGTCTGGAAGCGAAAAAATTCCAGCAGCGAAAACAGCGGGGATAGCCAGCAAGAAGGAAAAGCGCGTTGCAACCTCTCGATCCAAGTGCAAGAACAGGCCGGCAGACACCGTACCGCCCGAGCGCGACACCCCCGGAATGAGCGCCAGACACTGCGCGAAACCCATGACGATGGCATCTCGCATGGTCAGCTCTTCATAGTTGCGCTCACGACGGCCGAACTTCTCTGCGGCGATAAAGACAAAGGAGAAAAGCACCAACACAGCGGCTGTAATCCAGAGATTGCGCAAATTGTCGCGGATGAGATCCTTCCCCAGCACGCCGATGATGGCAATCGGCAGTGTACCGACAATCACCATCCACCCCATGCGGTAGTTGAAACCGCGTGCTTCCTTATTGAACAGGCCGGCAAACCAACCAGTGAGAATCTGCCAGATGTCCTTGGCGAAGAACACCAGCACAGCCAATTCGGTGCCGAGCTGTACTACAGCGGTGAAGGATGCGCCGGCGTCCTGGCCCCACAGCAGCTCAGAGACAATCCGCAAGTGCCCCGAGGAACTCACCGGGAGAAATTCCGTCAGACCTTGCACTACGGACAGGATGATCGTCTGCGCCCAGGTCATACCGGTGCCGGCGGTATCGACAGCAGTATCCGCTGAGGCGCTTAGTGTCGTCATGATAGTCACGGGTGTATAGGCTACTCGTCCGATTTATGTTGTGGCTATAGCGACGTTTCGGCGCGGCCGTAGCGAGACCTCTCCCGTGGCAGTTTTCCCGCGACCGCACACAGGTGTCCTAAAGTAAAAATCGTGCAACAACGAATTCTGGGCAACAGCGGTTTACGCGTCTCCGCCTTGGGGCTGGGTACGGCCACCTGGGGTGCGGGTACCAGGCAAGACGAGGCCGGACGCATCCTGACGGACTTCCTCGACGCCGGAGGCAACCTTGTCGATGCTTCCCCACTCCACGGCGGCGACACTGTTGCCGACATGCTGGGTGCAGTCATCGCAAAGCGCGGCGTTGCCGACGAATTGGTGCTTTCGGTCGCATCTGGCATACACCCCGAGCGGCCCGTCGGCAGGCGCGTGGACTGCTCGCGTAAGACACTGCAAAAAGACCTCGACGATACGCTCGGACGTCTCGGCGTCGAACACATTGATCTGTGGTCGCCCGGCTACTGGGATGGGCTGACCCCACCGGAAGAGGTCGCCGACACCCTGGAATGGGCTGTACGCACGGGGAAAGTACGTTACGCCGGACTGCGTGGATACAGCGGATGGCAAGCAGCGGTGACGCATGCCGCCGCGAATCGAATCGCTCCGGTGTTCGCACAGCATGAGTACTCGCTGCTCCAGCGAAGCCCTGAGGCTGAGCTGCTGCCCGCCTGTGAGCATTTGGGTCTCGGCTTTATCGGTGGCGCCCCACTGGCCCAAGGTGTGTTGACCGCCAAATACCAGCACATCATTCCGGAGGACTCCCGCGCTGCTTCCGAACACGCCGACGCAGAGGTACAGGACTACCTCGACACACGCGGCGTCACGGTCGCAGGTGCGCTGACCACCGCAGCCAAGGGGCTCGGCGTCAGTGCTGCCGTCGCAGCGATTTCCTGGGCGCGCGATCGGCCGGGCGTCACCTCGATCCTCGTTGGCGCTCGAGACCGCGCTCAGCTACGCGAAAACCTCACCGCCGAACAACTCACGCTGCCACCACAGATTTGCAACGCGCTTGACGACGTCACGCTGTAATCAGTAACCGCATTCTTATAAAGGCTTATAAAGCGCAACGAATGCGAGAACTTCCCACGGCTGGAGGCGTCCACAAAGTAATCCGGCCGGGGTGGTAGTTTCTATAGCGTGAGTGAAAACAGTCGTCGACGTGTCATAACCTCCCTTCTAGCGGGGCTTTCCGCTAGCGCAGTGGTCCTGGCAGGGTGCTCCTCCGATGTGGAAGGAGACATCGATGCCGGAATGGGCAACGCCACGCCAGTACCGGCCGCTTCACCCGCTGCTCCCGATACTGCTATCGGGAAAGCCAAGAAGATTGATGAGGGCATCACTGATGCCGTGCTGGTCGGCGATCGAGTTGTCCTGAAGGCCGGGGACAAGATGTTTGCCGGTCCGCTGAATAACCCAATCGAGCGTTCGATGAAGCTGGACGCGAAGTGTGGCGAACTCGCGCCGGGCGGCCCTAATGCTCTGCTGCCGTGTGAAGATGGCATCCATGTCATCACTGACCAGGCTACGGAAGCGGCCGTTGTCGGCCGTGGCACTAACTACTCCGCCGCAGTTGGTCTGGAAGGCGGCCGCATCATCGGTGCCCATGCGGATAGCAATGTGGTCGATGTGTTCGGCGCTGACGGCGAGTTGGCCAGTGACTTCAAGGCTGCCAATAACGGTTCGCAGCTCGTTGTGATTCCCAAAGCGGACAGTGACGCGGACGTCAAGCTGTTAGAGGTCAACCGCCCGGAGACTTCGGTGCATGAGCTTAAGCTCGATGAGTCCCGCGCTGGCTCTGCGCTGCGTGCGGGTATCGGCGTCGGCAAGGTGGCATCTGGTGACCATGTCATCGCTGCCGCAGACACCAAGGGCAACCAGCTGCTTATTTACACTGCCACCGACATTATTCGCCTCCACCAGGCAGCTCCGGCTCCGGAGGCTCCGTGGGCGGTAGCAGTCGATGAATCGCGCGGAATTGTCTGGGTCACTTCGACGAAGGTGAACAAGCTGACTGGCTACGACGTCAGCTCGGGTACCCCAGTCAAGGTCGCGGACATCAACACGGTTGCAGACCCACAGTCGATTGTTGCCACCGAGGATGGCCAGATTGGCGTCTTCTCGGCTACCGGTGACGGGGCTCAGATTTTTGACTCCGCGGACGTCGATAAGGCAGTTGCTGATTTCAAGCAGGATGCAGAGAAAATCCGTGAGGAGATGTCGGTTCGGGAGCCAGCCGATAAACTACCGACCGGTGCAGGTGACACCAAGGGAGCAGACAACTCCGAGGGAGAGACTAAGTAGATGCCTTCGAAACTTCGCGCCAAGTCCTATCAACTCGCGCTAAAAGCAATGTTCCAGGTTCCGCCGGAGCAAATTCACGAGGTCATTTCGAAGAGTCTGAAGGGGCTGCAGAAGTCGGAGAGTCTTCAGCGGGCGGTGAGCAAGCTACTCGTTGTTGACGATGCTGTGCTGCGTCAAACCGTGTTCGGTGTGGACTTCCCGCGTCCGTTGGGGCTCGCCGCGGGCTTCGACAAGGCTGCTATTGCCCCGGATTGCTGGGGCCCAATTGGTTTTGGCTACGCGGAACTGGGAACCGTGACTGCCAAGCCGCAGCCGGGCAATGATCGTCCGCGTCTGTTCCGCCTGAAGGAAGACCGCGCCATCTTGAACCGTATGGGTTTCAACAACCCCGGTGCCGCCGCTGTAGCGGAGAACCTGCGGGCGCGTCGCAGCGATGACGTCATCGGTATCAACATTGGCAAGACCAAGGTAACTCCGCTCGAAGAGGCCGTCGATGACTATCGAGAATCGGCCAGCCAGCTCGGAGGCTTGGCGGACTATGTGGTTGTCAATGTCTCCTCACCGAACACGCCGGGTCTGCGCGACCTCCAGGCGGTGGAGTCCCTGCGGCCGATTCTGGCAGCGGTGACTGAGGAGACAGACTCGCCGGTGCTGGTCAAGATCGCTCCAGATCTCTCCGACGAGGATGTCATTGCAGTTGCTGACCTGGCTGTTGATCTGGGGCTGGCGGGCATTGTGGCAACCAACACCACCATTTCTCGCGAGGGCCTGCGTACGCCCGCGGATGAAGTCGCGGAGATGGGTGCCGGTGGAGTCTCGGGTGCACCTGTGGCAGCTCGGTCACTAGAGGTACTGAAGCTGCTGCACGAGCGCGTCGGAGGCAAACTTGTTCTCATCAGCGTCGGCGGCATCGAGACTGCTGAGCAGGCATGGGAGCGGATTGCCAACGGCGCTTCCCTGCTGCAGGGCTACACACCGTTGATCTATGGCGGTCCAGACTGGATTCGTGACATTCACCAAGGGTTGGCTCGCCAGATTCGAGCTCAGGGCTTCTACTCCATTTCGGAGGCTGTCGGCTGTGGTCTGCCGTGGCGTGGTTAACTGCTGAGAACCGTTGAGGCTTTTTCATCCAATAAACACGTGACCCCGGGTCCTGCTGCCATGAAGGCGCTGGTCCCGGGGTTTTCTGTATGAGTATCGTGCCCGGTCGGTCGAGTTGCCCGTGTGGGCGTCGTATCCCTACTCCCCGACGTTCTCCCACCACGGCGTGATGATGGCACGCGCAATCGAGTGGAAATACAGGTTGAAGCCAAGCACTGTCGGCGTCGCATCTTCCGGAACATCAAGCTTTTCGACGTCGACCGCGTGCACCGCATACATGTAACGGTGTGGGGCATGCTGCGCCGGTGGGTTAGCTCCGTAGTGACCACGCATGCCCGAGTCGCCGACAAGCTGAATAGCACCGTCTGGCAGCTTAGAGCCGTCTTCGGAGCCAGCTCCCTGTGGTAGCCCCTTTTCGGTCGCTGGAATGTTGAACA
This sequence comes from Corynebacterium sp. HMSC073H12, assembly GCF_001837775.1. Classification (NCBI taxonomy): domain Bacteria; kingdom Bacillati; phylum Actinomycetota; class Actinomycetes; order Mycobacteriales; family Corynebacteriaceae; genus Corynebacterium; species Corynebacterium sp. HMSC073H12. The sequence goes on from NZ_KV834027.1 coordinate 120,020, forward strand.
CAGCCCAGTGCCAGAATCCCGAAGCAGTCGGGGCGTCCGGATCGAAGCAGGTCACGGCAATGGACTTAGTGCCCTCCGGCAGATTGGCCCAATCCAGCTGCGGGGACACATTCGACGGAGCGCGGAATTCATCCGCAATCTTCTCGCCGTCCTTGATATCTGGCGAGGACAGCTCGAAGGTTGGCAAATCCTTCAGCGGTGCGTACGGATCCGGGCCCGGGAAAACCGGAGCATTTACAGTGTTATTTGTAGCGTCGTTTGTGGTGTCGTTGGAATTCGTAGTCATAACTACCAGTGTGCCTACTTTATGAGCGCGCTGCAGGGACTTCGCCAGACTACCTATCCTCAGTGCAAATCCAAGGCGGATGCGGGGCTAACAACGGAGATGTAATTACACCCAGGTTTGGCACCTTAATGCCCCGATGACCTGCCAATTTGTGTTTCATTATGTAGTCGGGATACAGTATCACAGGTCAGCACGGAAGTGCTTCCTACCCGGTCCGGGTGGCGGAATGGCAGACGCGCTAGCTTGAGGTGCTAGTGCCCTATTAACGGGCGTGGGGGTTCAAGTCCCCCTCCGGACACAAGATAAATCCCGAGAAACTGCAGTAAATGCAGCTCTCGGGATCTTTGCGTTTTCTGGCGGACCTCTATGGTACTGCCCTATTGCAGCGCCGAGGTCAAGCGGAAAACAGAGTCCAGGTACCGCTGGCGAAGGGGGCGGTCATTCCATTCCTCCTGGGTGAGCAGGAGGGATTCGTCGCGGTACTCGTCGGCAAGCGTGATTAGTTTGTCCACGATGGAACCGGCGGCGGAAAGAAGCGTGATCTCGTAATTGAGGCCGAACGAGCGCATATCTAGATTGGACGAGCCGAACATGGCCATGCGGTCGTCGATAACCATGAACTTGGAGTGCAGGACGGCAGGCGCCGGATAGCGGTAAATCTTCACGCCAGCGGTTAGCAGTGCCTGGTAGTAGGACTGCTGCGCGTGGCCGACCATGAACTGATCGGACTCTTCGTTAACGTAGAGCTGAACGTCGATGCCTCCATATGCGGCGGAGGTCAGCGCCATGAGCATGGACTCGTCCGGGACAAAGTACGGGCTGACGGCGATAATCCGCTCGTGCGCCTGGTAGATCATGTTATTGAACACGCGCAGGTTCGGCTCCGTGCTGAAGCCCGGACCCGACGGCAGCACCTGGACCACGTTGTAGTTGTCGTTGACCTCAGTGGTGTGGAGTGAATAGTTCCTGGTGGCATCTGGGGTCTTGTACAGCTCGCTGGTCCAATCAACCGCAAAAATTGCGTCGAAGGCCAGCGCAATATCGCCCTCGAGCTCAATCCAGGTGTCCACCCAGCGGCGGCCGATCTTATGGTTCTTTTTCTTCTGGTATTCGGGCTCAATCAAATTCTGCGAGCCCATGAATACAATGTCGCCATCAATCACTACGAGCTTGCGGTGATTACGCAGATCCAGGCGGCGCCAGGTGAGCTTCAGTAAGCTCACGGGCAGCATTGGGTGCCAGGAGATTTTGGACTGGTTCAGGCGTTTTTTCAGCTTGTAGTAGCCGGGGTATTTCCACGAACCAATTGGATCGACCAGTACCTTGACCTCTAGTCCCCTGTCGTGCGCGCGCTCGAGAGCCTGTATGAAAGGCTCCGTGCTGGAATCCAGTGCAAAGATGTAGGACTGCACGTGGATAGATTTCTGAGCCGCATCGATGGTCTCAATCATGCGGTCAATGGAGGCATCGAATTCGGTGAAAAGTCCTTTTTCCGCGCTGGCAATTGCCGGCATTCCCGTGAGCTGACGCGAGAGCTTGAATACGTTGACAACGTCATCTTCTATCTTGGCATCTTCCGGTACGTCGGGCAGATGCTCGGTACGTTCCGCAATGAGCTCCTGTGCCAGTGCCTGTACCTTGTGCCTGCGGCCCGTGATCTGCTGCGAACCCAGGAAGAGGAACAGAGGTAGGCCGATAAATGGGATCAGCAGAATCACTAGCAGCCACGCCGTCGATGCCGATGGGCTTCGGTTTTCCGGCACCCATCCAATCGCGATGAACTTAATCGTGTAGTCGAGCGCGAAAAATAGTACTTGCCACCACGTTAAGTCCTCCACCAGCCATGGGAAGGCGCTCATCAACCAATCCATGCAGATGATATTACTGAAGCAATTTTCAGTATTTTTGGTCGCTGCCCATTAGGAGTGCTCTCCCCTCTTTTGCGACAGCTTATTGTGACATCTGAAATTGAATACTGGTATCAATACGTAGTAATGTTCACCTCATTGAACATAGTAAGTGTTTGGCATGTCGACTTCGAAAGGACTTACCCCTCCAAATGACTGAGAAGGCTCCTACGAGCACCGAGCTCGACGTTGCCACTAACGTACTGAAGTTGATGGCGGACAAGACGCGGCTCTCCATCCTGTCACTCCTTCGTGACGGGGAGATGACCGTCACCGCCATCGCTAGTGCGCTCGATCGCCCCATCCCTGCGATTTCTCAGCACCTGGCGAAGTTGCGCATGGCCAATATGGTGCAGGCCCGCAAGGAGGGCACGTCTAGCTTCTATTCGCAGCCCGACGAGCACCTCACCAACCTGGTGGTCAACGCTCTCCACTTCGCCGAACACACGCTCTACAGCGATCCGCCCCATCATCGCGGTCAGTAGGCACACACGGATACGCTCGCTTTACGACGAAAACCCCGCGACCCAACCGGACAGACTCCGATAGGTGATCGCAGGGTTGCTTGTCTTTGGCGCTGCTAGTTTCCCACCCGCGCGGCTAGGAATTGGTCTCGCTGGTGGGAGCTACGTTGTTCAGTATCTAATCGTCGAGCCCGGCGTTCGGTGCCCTTCCTTTGTCGAAAGCCTCCATGATGCGCTGGGCAGCGAGCGTCGGTGTGAGCTGCCCCGAGCGGAGTTGTTTTTCCACCAGGGAGCTCTCTATCTGCACAGCCTCGTTGGTGTTGAGTCGCTGCAAGAGCGTTTCGTGCACCATGGACCACATCCACTTAATCTGCTGGTTAGCGCGGTTTTCATCGAAGAGATGATTCTCGTGCATAGCCTCGACATGGTCTTCGATGGCTTGCCAGAACTTGTCGATGCCGTCGTCTTCCAATGCCGACATAGTCAGCACCGGTGGAGTCCAGACTTGATCTGAGGAACGCACCATCTTCATGGCCGTCATCAGATCACGCGCAGCGCGCTTTGCCGGGCGCAAGTTCTTACCATCCGCCTTGTTGATAGAAATCACGTCGGCCATCTCCAGCACACCCTTCTTGATGCCCTGGAGCTGGTCACCAGCGCCGGCGAGTGCCAGAAATGCAAACGTATCCACCATCTGTGCCACCGCGACCTCGGACTGGCCGACGCCGACAGTCTCGACGATGACAATGTCGTAGCCTGCGGCCTCCAGCACCACCATGGCTTCACGGGTTGCCTTGGCGACACCACCGAGCGTGCCCGCAGAAGGCGACGGACGGATGAAGGCTTCATCCGCGGCCGAGAGCCGGGACATACGGGTCTTGTCGCCCAGAATCGAACCACCGGACTTCGTCGACGACGGGTCGATGGCCAGCACTGCAACGCGGTGGCCCTCCTCAATCAGCTTCAGCCCGAGGGTTTCAATCGTGGTTGATTTACCGACGCCGGGGACACCGGTAAGGCCGACACGCATAGCCTTTCCGGAAAATGGCAGCAACTTCACCAGTAGTTCCTGAGCCAGCACCTTATGTGCCGGAGCAGTCGACTCCAACAGCGTGATCGCCCGAGCCAACTTAGTGCGGTTCCCAGCTCGCACGCCCTCAAAGAGGTCGTCGACATCTATCCGTCGTCGCGCACGACGGACTACTTCGGGAGCTACAGCGGTCTTTCCCTCAACAACCGTGCCAGCGGTAGTGACGAGGGTGCCCAGGTTTTCTTCAAGATACTCGTTCATCGCTACTTCTCAATTCCGACAACGCGCTGAGCTGAACACTCAGCCCAGCGCGTATGCGGTAGTTAATTAGGACTCTTCGTCAACCGCAAGGTCGAGGCCCAGCTCGGCAGAGAGCTTGGTCATCATGTCGATTGCCGAATCAGCGATGACGGTGCCCGGCGGGTAAATAGCCGCGGCGCCGGCATCGTAGAGTTCCTGGAAGTCGCCCGGTGGGATAACACCACCGACGACAATCATGATGTCCTCTCGGCCCAGCTTTGCCAGCTCATCGCGAAGAGCAGGCACGAGCGTCAGGTGTCCGGCGGCTAGCGAAGAAACACCGACGACATGGACATCCGAGTCGACTGCCGATTTGGCGGCCTCCTCCGGAGTTTGGAACAGCGGTCCCACGTCAACGTCCATGCCGAGGTCCGCGTAGGCGGACGCGATGACCTTCTGGCCGCGGTCGTGACCATCCTGGCCCATCTTGGCCAGGAAGATACGCGGACGGCGACCTTCCTGCTCTTCGAACTTATCGGCCATGGCGATGGCCTTGGAGACGTTAGACACGGCACCCTCCTTGCCAACTTCGTCCTTGTAGACGCCGGAGAGGGTACGAATCTCGGCCTGGTGGCGGCCAAAGACCTCTTCCATTGCGTCGGAGATTTCACCGATGGAGGCCATGGCGCGAGCACAGTCGACAGCGAGCTTCAAAAGGTTCTTGTCAAGGTCCCCCGGTTCACCCGGGTTACGGCAAGCGTCGGTCAGAGCGGCCAGTGCCTTCTGAACCTCTTCCTCGTCGCGCTCGGCGCGCAGGCGAGCCAGCTTGTCAATCTGCTCCTGGCGCACGCGGGAATTCTCAACCTTGAGAACCTCGATGGCTTCGTCCTCTTCGACCTGGTACTTATTCACGCCAATGAGAGCCTGGCGCCCCGAGTCAATACGAGCCTGCGTACGAGCTGCGGCCTCTTCAATGCGCAGCTTCGGAATGCCTTCGATGGTGGCCTGTGCCATACCGCCAGCCTCTTCGACCTCGTCGATGTGCTGGCGTGCACGCTTGACCAGCTCGTTGGTCAACCACTCGATGTAGTAGGAACCAGCCCACGGATCAACCGGACGCGTGGTGTTGGACTCCTGCTGGAGCAGCAGCTGAGTGTTACGAGCAATACGGGCCGAGAAGTCAGTCGGCAGTGCCAAGGCCTCGTCCAGGGCGTTGGTGTGCAGCGACTGGGTGTGGCCCTGCGTTGCGGCCATAGCCTCAACAGCAGTACGAGCGACATTGTTGTAGACATCCTGGGCGGTAAGCGACCAACCGGACGTCTGCGAGTGGGTACGCAGGGACTGCGACTTCGGGTTCTTCGGACCAAACTTGCCAACCAGCTCAGACCAGAGGATACGGCCTGCACGCAGCTTGGCAATCTCGGTGAAGGTGTTCATCGAGATGCCCCAGAAGAAGGACAGACGCGGAGCGAACTTATCAACTTCCAGGCCAGCGTCAATACCGGCCCGCAGGTACTCGATGCCGTCGGCAAGTGTGTAAGCGAGCTCCAGGTCGGCCGTCGCACCGGCTTCCTGAATGTGGTAGCCGGAAATCGAAATGGAGTTGAACTTCGGCATCTTTGCCGAGGTGTACTCGAAGATCGAGGAGATAATTCGCATCGAGGGCTTCGGCGGGTAGATGTACGTGTTACGAACCATGAACTCCTTGAGAATGTCGTTCTGGATCGTACCGCGCAGTTGCTCAGTCGAAACGCCCTGCTCTTCAGCAGTGACAATGTAGAAGGCCAGAATCGGTAGCACAGCGCCGTTCATGGTCATAGACACGGAGACGCCGCCCAGGTCGATGCCCTGGAAGAGCTCACGCATGTCGTAAATCGAGTCAATTGCCACGCCGGCCATACCGACGTCGCCGGACACACGCGGGTTGTCTGAGTCGTAGCCGCGGTGGGTAGCCAGGTCGAAAGCGACCGAAAGACCCTTCTGGCCAGCCGCGAGATTACGGCGGTAGAAGGCGTTGGATTCAGCTGCGGTGGAGAAACCAGCGTACTGGCGAATAGTCCACGGCTGGTTGGTGTACATGGTCGGGTACGGCCCGCGCATGAATGGGGCAATACCCGGGAAAGAATCTACCGGGTGGCCCTCGGCAGCCGCGGCGTCGCGGTCAGCGCGATCGTAGACGCGCCTGACATCGATGCCTTCTGGAATGGTCCACACTTCACCAGCTTCCGCGGCAGCTGCCTTGTTGGTGGCAGCTGCTGCGTCGTCGGTGTTGCGGGAGATGTCAGCGAAATTTGGGATGGTGGTCATTACTTCCTTCACGCTCCCAGTTCGTTCAGCAGTCGGGACAGCTCCGCGACAGCATCGATGGTCATGTTCAGGTATCCGTCGGGGCGAGCGTCCTCAGCGGCATTAGCTAAGCTCTTCTCGGAGCCGGCCACCAGGACCTCCTTAGCGCCTGCGGCGCGGGCGGCCTTGACAGCGTCCTGGCCCGAGGCTTCGTACTCGCTGTCGGCTGCGCACAGCACGACAATCGGAGAGGCCTTCACTGCCTCTTCGAAACCGGCCTCGCCCGGCACAACCTGGCCGGGGTTAGCGACGGCGATACCGCCGGAAGCCAGCAGGTTGGAGGTAAAACCAGTGCGGATGTTGTGCTTGGCCAGCGGACCCAGCGGCAGCATGGCAATCAGCGGACGGTTGCCCTTTTCAGCCAGGAAGTCATCGGAGCGGTTGCGCAGCGCCTCGAAGTCGCGTGCCCAACGGCGAATCGGATCGCCCTCCGGGCGAGCCTCGGGAGCCAGTGGGGCTTCAGCCAGGTTCGGGAACTCGTTGATAGCGGTGACCTTGGTGCGGCGATGTGCGATATCGGCGCGGCGCTTTTCCCAGGTAGCGTCCAGGGCGGCGCGAATATCGGCCTCTGCGGAGGTGAAACCGCCGGCGGCCTCAGTGCCGGTGAAGATCTCCCACGCCTTGTCGGCCATTTCCTCGGTCAGGTCCTCCACGAAGTAGGAGCCACCTGCCGGGTCGGCGACGTAACCAAGGTGGGATTCTTCCAGCAGCAACAGGTTGGTGTTGCGGGCAATGCGAGCCTTGAAAGTCTTGGAGACGTTCGGCATACCGCCGACAACTGCGTAGTCAAACGGCAGAACCTCAACCGAGGAGGCACCGCCGACACCTGCAGCGAAGGAAGCGACAGTCACGCGCAGCATGTTGACCCACGGGTCACGCTGGCTGAACATAACCGGAGCGGTCACGGCGTGCATCGGGGCACGGCCAGCTTCAGGGGCGCCGATGACCTCAGCGACGCGAGCCCACAGAACGCGAGCGGCGCGGAACTTCGCAATGGTGTCGAACTGGTCGTCGGTAGCGGCGAAGCGGAAGGTAATCTGGCCGAGCGCTTCTTCAGCGTTCAAGCCCGCATCGGTCAGCGCACGCAGGTACGCGACACCAACGGCGAGACTGTAGCCGATCTCCTGGATGTTGTTTGCACCCAAGTTGGAGAAAACAACGCCGTCGACAAGCAGGGCGCGGACGTCGCCCGGCTGCTTAGCTGCCTTGGCGGCCAGCTGAATGGCTTCGTCGAGAGAAACATCGTCAATGCCGGCAAAAGCAGAGGTCAGCGGAGCTGCAGAAAGCTCGACTGCGACGTTGTCCGGATTAGTCGGGTTTGCCTGCTCGATGTAGGACGTCAGTGCTTCCGCAACCTGTGCAGTCTTCTTACCAGCATGTACGGCAATCGGAGCAAGGTCGAGGTAGACGTTGTTAAGCAGAGCTGGCACGTCAGCGGCATCGAGGGAGCCGGTGAAGTCCAGGCGGATGTCCGTGGTGCCGTTTTCCAGGGCAGTCAGCAGAGTCTCGTTGACGGCCTTTGGGTCAAGTGCATCCTCACCCGGGTACTGGCGACCGAAGGTCTCTCGAACGCCCCAACCGTTGGTGTTGTCCGAAGTGACCTTTGCGCCACGGACGAATGGGAACTGACCCGGAGCTGGGCTTTCCGCATGCTCATCCGCGCGGGTGTAGAGCGGACGGACATCGACACCGTCGTAGGTGGTCTGAATCAGTCGTTTCCAAATATCGAGCGGTACATCTGCAACATCTTGCTTGTGCACCCGCGCGAATACCTTGGCCACGCCCTGATACCAGGAATTCTGCAATTCCTCGAAGTTTGGTGGCAGCGTGGAAGGTGATTCGGGGGTCGTTCGGTCAGTCACGACAGACCTTCTCCCTTACATGTTCTAAGCAACGTCCCCATCAATCCATGGCCGAGGATATTCGGCTGCGACAATTTCCGAATTCTCCGCGACGGAAAGGGATCTAAAGGCGTTGGCTTCCTCCAATAGTCAATAAGAGCCACTAGGCAGACGCTAAGACTCACCCGAGTGTCCGTGCACTGAACTTTTCAGCTACTTGTGCAATACCCTTACGTTCGGTTTTGTGCTGACGGGCACGTCAAGTGCTCGAGCCAAGGCATAGTGGCCTTGACTCCCATCCTAGTGAAATAAAGGGCAAACGCCTTTAGCCGCTGACTCGCCCTCCTTGCAGAGCCTCCAACTCGCAGGTCACACGCTTCTCCGCAATCCCCGGTAACCTCAAATGGGTGAACGTATCCGATGTGCGAATTACCCCTACACTCAAAAAGGTTCTGCTGGTGCTAGCCGTAGGTGTGGGGGTCGTCGTCACGCTGTACGTCGATGTTCCCACCGTCGCTACCATCCGGCAGTGGTCCATCGATGCCGGTGACTGGTTCCCTCTCCTCTACTTTCTCGCATACGTTGCACTGACTCAGTTTCCAATCCCCCGCACCGTATTCACTTTGGCTTCCGGAATCCTCTTCGGACCAGTGCTCGGTTTCCTGCTCGCAATTACTGCGACCACGGTGTCTGCCCTTCTCTCCCTCTGTATTGTGCGGTTTTTGGGACGCGACTGGTTTCGCACGCACCTGACCAACCGCCGTCTCCTCAGTCTCGACCACCGGTTGGAACAACGCGGCTGGCTCACAGTGCTCAGCTTGCGCATGATTGCTGGTGTGCCGTTTTCGTTTCTTAACTACGCCTGTGGGCTGTCGTCGATACGCATCGTGCCGTATATCATCGCCACTGCCCTAGGTTCGGCGCCGAACACACTCGCCGTCGTTTTGCTTGGCGACGCGCTGTTGGTCGGCTTCGACGTGCGCTTTGCGGTGGCCACGGGAATTCTGCTCGTGCTTGGCTTGCTGGGACTTCTTGCGGACGCCAAGTTCCCTGTCGTAACCGGTTCTTCGAAACGTTAAAACACCGCTTGGCGCTCTAGAACTAGACGTGAGTTTTTCGGCGAGCTGGTGTTGGTTGCCCGTGAGTTTGCTGAGGGAATGAACGTGTCTTAGCCCAACTGTCAAGGGGTGGGGCTAGACTAGAACGTATGTACTCAGTCTTTGCCAGGTATCGCGGTCGATCTACTCGCAGGGCAGATCACGTTCGGGCTTCTGCGCAGGCACTTTCCGGCCTGGAAGGCGTAGGAACTGTTGAGGTTGCAGGTATCGAAGAGCTTCGCGCAGCTCCTGAAAATGCTGTGGGAGTCACCACGCTTGTGCTGGCGCTATTGGCCGCAGGTGACTGGGCAATAGGTATCGGTGTTTGTCCTCAGGACGACATTGAGCAAGCGCATCTGGCATCGAGCTCAGTCATCGGTAAGGGAGGCAGAGCCGGCACGGTAAAAACCCGCATTCGGACTAACAATCCGCGCGGTAAGGACTACTCGGAGGATATTGGTGCAGCATTCACATTGCTGCACCACGTTATCTCTCGCAGGTCCCCCGAAGGGCGCGAGGCAACTGGTTTGGTTCGCGCTGGTTATTCACAGGTAGAGGCCGCGGAAGAATTGGGAGTTTCTAAGCAGGCCGTCAATCAGCGCCTCGCAGCAGCTGGCTGGCAGGCGGAGCTGGCCGGGTGGAACCTGGCCGTCCACCTGCTTCAGCGAGCTGACGAGTTATAAAAACTTACTGCCCATTTTCTGGGGCGTAAGGGTCACGTGACCATCCTGAAAAATCTGGACGATCGGTGGAGTGTGCACCGCCGCCTGCATTGGTATTACCGGTACCAGGAGCCGAGGGCAGGTCACGTTTGCCGGAGGGAACTGACGGCGCAGCGGGCGCGGCCGGTGAAGCCGGTGTCGCAGGTTCAACCGCTGCCGGGCGGTTCTGGCCACCCAACTGTTCAGGCTGAGCGGGCTGAGTCGACTCAGCGCGGCGGTTCTTCTTCCTCTCAGGGGTATTACCAGCTGCTGCAGTTACCGGATCATCAACCGGGCGGTTAGCGACCTCGTTCGCCGCGGCAACCGCACGAGCCAACTCCGGGTTGGTCGACATGTCGAACCAGTTCTCATCGCGGCCCTGCTCAGCTTCTTCCTTGGTCTCTCGGCTCACGGCCGGAGGCTCATAGCGGAAGACACCGTCGGCATCCTTCTTGCCGAAAGCCCTAGCGAAGCTCTCGAGGCTGTCACCGAACTGCGACGGAATCATCCAAACAGTATTGCCGTCCTTATTTGCCAGCTCAGGTAGCTTCTCCAGGTACTGCCAGGCAAGAATCTCAGGTGTCAACTGTGAAGCCTTGACAGCGGCGTTGACTTTCTGGATAGCGCGAGCATTACCCTGTGCCTCAAGGTAGGTAGCGGCGCGAGTACCCTCAGCGCGCAGAATGGTTGCCTGACGCTCAGCTTCAGCAGCCAGAATTGCTGCGTGCTTGTTACCCTCGGCGGCCAGAATCTGTGCCTGCTTACGGCCCTCAGCAGTTTTAATATCGGCTTCGCGGGTACCTTCCGCAGTCAGAATCATGGCGCGCTTCTCGCGATCGGCCTTCATCTGCTTTTCCATCGACTGCTGAATCGACGGTGGCGGCTCAATAGCCTTCAGCTCCACACGAGCGATACGAAGACCCCACTTGGCCGTGGCCTCGTCCAGCTCGCCGCGCAGACGGCGGTTGATGTAGTCACGGGAAGTCAGTGTCTCTTCCAGGGTCAGACCACCCACGACGTCGCGAAGCGTTGCGGTAGTGATCTGTTCGACGCCGAAGATGTAGTCGTCGATACCGTAAATCGCCCGATCCGGTTCGTTGACCTGGAAGGTCACGACGGTATCGATAGCCACAGTCAGGTTGTCTTCGGTGATCACTGCCTGTGGCGGAAAGGTAACCATACGCTCACGGGTATCAACCTTTTCGCGCACTCGGTCAATAATCGGGATGATGAAGTTCAGGCCGCTATTCAGTGTCTGCGTGTATCGTCCCAGTCGCTCTACGATTGCCGCTTCACCCTGAGGGACCAGCACAATCGCTTTGAGAACCAAGGTAACAACCACGAGAATGAAAACGACGAGGATGATAAAGCCTTCCATGGAATTCCCTCGTAGCTAGAAACTGTGTGGTCAGTTATTTGATGGTCAGTAACTAAGAGTGCTCCGAGCGCCCTTTAAGTGAGTTGACTGCTCAGAGCAGCTTGTCCACTACTGCGGTATTGCCCGAAATCTCTACAATCGTGACTCTTTCCTTCGCATCGAAGGTCTGCGCAGTTAGAAGACTGCGCGCGCTCCACAACTCGCCATTGACCTTAATCAGACCCGCTGACGAGGAAACTGGCTCGATGACCTCAGCATGACGTCCCGCTAGCAGTTCCGGACGCGACTCCAGTTCGGCGGACTTATCCGGTTTTGCCATCTTCTTGCGCAACACAGGGCGAACTGTCAGCACAAGTGCGGCGGACACAACGGCGAAGATAACCACTGACAGCCAAAGCGGCGCTCCAAGCTGGCTCGCACCGGACGCTGCCAGCGCACCACCTCCGAGCATTAACAGTGCTAAATCTCCGACCGCGAGTTCACCGAGAACCAGTAGGAGGCTTGCTCCGAGCCAAAGGAGAGGAATCACGCCCTCACCCTACCTACTTTGCAGAACAAATGTGGGGCGAGTGGAGCCATTATTTCGGGGTCAGTACTGCATATGTGGCTCAGTGACGAAGTCAACCAGGCGCTCAACTGCACCAATCAAATCCGACTCCAGATCACGGTAGGTGTGTACACCTGCGTAGACGCGTCGCCAGCCCTCCTTGGGGTCGTCTCCCCAACCCAAGCGACGGCAGATTCCTGTCTTCCAGTCCTCCCCGTAAGGAACTTCCGGCCATGCCTCAATGCCTACCGACGAGGGCTTGACCGCCTGCCAGACATCGATAAATGGGTGGCCAGTGACCATCACATGCGGGCCGAGCTGCTGAGTCATGCGGCTTTCTTTACTGCCTTCCACCAAGTGGTCTGCCAGGACTCCGACGCGGCGCTTCGGACCCGGACCAAATTCGGCCAAGCGTTCCGGGAGATTGTCCAAGCCCTCCAGATACTCGACGACTACGCCCTCAACACGCAGATCGTGGCCCCATACTTTCTCGACAATTGCCGCGTCATGAATACCCTCTACCCAGATACGGCTGGGTAGAGCAACCTTAGCCTTGACGTTGTGGACCCTGCGCGAGCCCGATGCCGACAGATCCTGCGAGGGCTTCTTTGGTTGTGCCTTCGGCCGTACCAGAGTCACAGGTTTGCCATCGATGAGAAAACCGCGCTCGTGCATGGGAAACAGCCGCGACTTTCCGTGGCGGTCCTCCAGCCGAACGCACCAGCCGTCGAAAGTTTTCTCCAACCCGATAATCGCACCGACGAATCCGTCATAGGACGCCTCGACGACAACACCATTTTCTGCTGTTACCTCGCGTGCCGGCTGCGGGATACGACGGCGGTGGCCACGTGCGCCAGCAAACACGTCCTGATTGCGATACGGGTCTTGAAAGCTCATGGGTACTGAGATTAACAGCATCGGTTACGGGCCCAACGACACACTGCACTAGGATGAGCTGCACTATGCAGCGCAGTGTTCTCGACCAGGTCTGGAGTCCAACTCAGCACATCGCCCTTTGGCTGGGCGCATGGTTGTCGGGTTTGGAAAACTACGATCATCTCCTCGATGCTCTTGACTCGCTCGGCGGGCCCACGTCAGTTCCGGGGACATTCGTGCTTGCCGACGCCATGGTTCCGAATGTCATCGATTGCGACGCTGATCTCGATCGAAGCGACATGCTCCGCCTTCTTCGAGCAGTTACTGACGCGGGAGATTGGCACAGTGACCATCGTCCCCTCGTCCGCCTTATTCTCTCCGGCCCCGGTGACGCACCTGCACTGCCTGCGGGAACCGACGCCGCTGAGGCCGCACGCGCAGCAGGCTCAGCCATTGTGATTGCGGATGCGGAGCCGGGTTGGAACCATGTGCTCGTACCAGTGACATCGCCGGTGCCCGGTCTGCCGCAGTGGCACTGGTACACGCTCGAAGGACACATCCCGGAGCCGGCCTATCTCTCCCCTGGCGAGGCAGATTTGCAGCTGGCGGATGCGGCGCGAGTTGCGGCTGCCACTATTGCGGCGATGCCGCGTTCACCGCTGACGTCGTCAAGCAGTGGTACCCCGAAGGCGGATCCCCGGCTGATGGTCGGCATGCTTGATGATCACCTGGACATGGCTTTTGTTCCGGATGATGTGCCGCGCCGTGCACTGGGAGTGCTCGCCAGAGCTGATCGGGTGTCGTCGATTCTGGCGGTGGCACAGGGCAGCGAGTCGGGGCACGGCAGCGCCGCGTTTGATGCGCAGCTCATCCCGCTGTGGCGAAAGATCCGGCAGGCGCGGATGAGCGCGGTGGAATACGCGATTCAGGAGTGGACCCGCTAGAGGTTTGCCTTGCCCTGCGGTCCAATTGAGGCCGAAGGAATCAGTGTGGGCGGCGCTTTGCCGGGGTACAACAGGATGTGGCGCAGGGGGCGCCGTTGCAGGCCGAGCCGAGTAGCGGTTCACTTCCCAGGCGGCGGGGTTCGGCATCTGCGATGCGCTCTTCGATGAGCTCCACGAGCATGTCAGTGAAAGTAGCCGTCGGGCCAGGTGTTGCGACACGCTCGATGACAATGTCGTGATGAGCCATTTCATCCTGTAGCTCAGCATCCAAATCCCAGGCGACCTCAACATGGTCCGAGATGAAGCCAATCGGGCACACTACTGCGGATCGAAGGCCTTGAGTGACCTCCGCTTCAACGTGGTCGACGATGTCAGGCTCCAACCACGGCACGTGCTCCGGGCCCGAGCGGGACTGCCAGACGAGGTCAAAGTCGGTGATACCGACTGCATCGGCGACGAGCCGCGCTGCTTCGTTGACCTGGCGAGAGTAAAGATTTCCGCCGAGCTCTACCGGCCCAGATGCCTTGTCCGCAGAGACCGGAATAGAGTGAGCGGTGAAAATAAGCCGGGCCTCGTCACGACGGTCATCCGGTAGCTTGGCAAACGCCTCACGCACGGCATCTGCATAGGCTTCTATAAAGAGCGGATGATCGTAGAAGCTCCGAATTTTCTCCATGTCAAAAGCACGGTCGCCCAGAGATTCGCGCATCCGAGCAATGTCTTCGTGATACTGGCGGCAACCGGAGTATCCGCCCCAGGCGCTAGTGGCGAATACGAGCGCTCGCTTAACGCCGTCATCAGCCATCTTTGCCGCGGTGTCTTCAGCCATCGGATGCCAATTGCGATTGCCGAAATAAACAGGCAAGTCATAGCCACGGCGAGTGAGCTCAGCCTTAAGGTTGGAGACAATTTCGCGGTTTAAATCGTTGAGCGGGGACTTACCGCCGAAGTGTGCATAGTGAGCACCGACCTCGTCCAACCTCTCCGGCGGAATTCCGCGGCCGCGGGTGACATTCTCCAGGAAGGGACGCACATCGGCCATCTTTTCGGGACCGCCGAAAGACAACAGCAAAATAGCGTCAAAATTATCAGAAGACATAGGCAACCAGTTTAGTAGCGCAGTCTGAGGACACCATAAGACGACTGTTCAATGCCCATGGTCTTCTGCCTGCTGGGTTCCATCCAATTGCTTTACGACGGCACCCTGACCCGGCCCTATTGCGGAATTCGACGATTGGTCACAAGCAGTGAGCCCACGGTCACTAGCAGCATCGCGAAGGCTGCGATCAGATAGGGCCTCGGATTCTCGGCCCGCTTGAGTTCGTAACCGATGTCATCCTCCAGTGAGCCATATGCATCGCGGAGCTGTTCGAGGGAACCGGCGCTGAAGAACTCACCTTTTGTTCGACGGGCGATTTCTCGCAGCGAATCGTCGTCGTTAGGCACTGGAATTAACTCGCCTTGAACCGTGATTGCGCCTTGCGCGGTACCGAACGAAATCGTGTTGACAGGCACCCCGGCCTTGGCGGCTTCGGCGGCGGCGGTATACGCGCCGCGGGGATCGTCCAGCTCTTGCGGGACGGTCTGTTTGCCGTCGGAAAGCAGCACAATTGTCGCTGGTGGGGCGCCTTCTCCCCCGCCCTGGACTGAGTCGCTGAACTGATTGATGGCATCGAGCGCGGCAGCGATGGCATCACCGGTAGCAGTCGCCTGATCTAACTCAGCAGCATGAAGGGCTCGATTCACGGTGTCATGGTTGGTAGTCGGGCTGACCGCAGTGCGAGCGCGGCCAGAGAACGTCACCAGGCCGATATTGAGGTCGTCGGGAAGGTTCTCCACGAACTCTTGGCCAGCTTCTTTAGCAGCAGTGATGCGGTCGGGCGCAACATCCGTGGCCGACATGGACAGCGAAACGTCGACCACCAACATGACAGTCGCTCGGTTGCGGGCGACTTTGGTCTCCGAAATCGGGCCGGCCAACGAAATGATGACCAGAACTAGAGACAACAGCGCACTGATAGCCACGACATGGCGTAGGCGTGCCGACGACTTATTCCCCAGTGACCCAACGATGGTGAAGTTGCCAAAGGCAATGGCACGTTGCTTTCGTTGCTTAGTGCTGATCCAATAGGCCACGGCTGCCACGAGAGGCAGAGCGAGCGCGAGCAGCCAACCTGGGTGCGCAAAAGTTGAGTTTAGGAACGTCATCGCGGTATCAGTTTCCTCACATCCAGTCGCCTAAACAGTCGCGTATAAACCAGTGGCTATAGCCGGTTAGTCGGTGGCCTAAAAATAGCACTAATAGGCGGTTACTCAGACGCTAATGTTGGCCAATTTGTCGGGCAAAATCCAGTACCCAATCGGAATCCGTACGCAAGGTAATAACGCGAGCACGGCATTTGCGTAGTTCATTGATTACACGCTCGTGGTGGGCACTAGCCTGAGCTGCGTACTCGGCGCGGGTTTTGTCGTTGATGTTGAGTTCAATGGTTTCACCAGTTGCTGAATCCGCCATGACCACCGGGCCATCGCCGGGTAAGGCTTCATCGGCTGGATCGACCAGGCGGATTGCCATAATCTCTGTCGAGGCCGAGGCAACGCGCAGCGGTCGCGCCCAATCGAGTGATCCAAGGAAGTCCGAGATAACAACCAACAACCCAGCGCGCGGAGCCTGGGTCATTACTGTGTCAATATCCGCGGCGAGATTATGCTCAGCGGTCGCGTCAGCCAAGCGCTTGAGCAGCATCAAGCTGTGGGCACGGCCCTGGCCCGCGGGCACTGGAGTGCCACCGGCGATTAATCCAGTTCGGGACCCCGGGGCGTCGTTAAGCATCGTTACAGCGCCGGCAGCGGCGGTGAGCAGATGTCGTTTGGTGGTATCGGCCAAGCCCGTGGACAGACGTGCGGCGGGTTCGGCGACGATCCAGCACTCCAGCTCGCGCTCGGCCTCGGAGGTGCGAACGTGCGGCACTCCAGTACGGGCTGTCACTGCCCAGTTCATCTGGCGAACATCATCGCCGATGACATATTCGCGGGAGCCAAGCGGCTCAGAGCCATCTCCAGTAGCGGTGGAAAGAAAGCTGCCGCGCAAAAGTCCGTTGAGCTTACGCGTAACAGTTAGCTCTAAGTACGCCAGGACGCGTGCAAGATCGTCTTCACGAGCTGACATTAGGAGGCAGTGCCCTCATCGGAGCCAGTGCCCGCGCCCTGGGGAAGGCGCACGTGAGACAACACGATGTCAATAATCCGTTCGGGAGTAACGCCATCGGCCAGGCCCTCATAGGACAGGACCAGGCGGTGACGCAGCACGTCGGGAAGCACGGAGACCACATCGTCCGGCACGACATAGTCGCGACCGGAAAACAGCGCGTGGGCGCGGGCAGCCGCGACAGCACCAAGGGTTGCACGCGGCGATGCGCCATAGGAAAGCCAGCGGTCGACATCCTTCAATTCCGCCCGCATCGGGTTACGGGTGAGTTCGATGACGGCCACGATGTAGTCAATCAGTGTGTGGTGGACAAAGACTTCGCGGGTAGCGCGCTGCAGTTCCCGAACACTCTCTGGGGTGAGAATCTGCTGCGCGACTGGAGGGGTGGCTCCCATACGGTAGACAATCTCCCGTTCTTCCGCCGGAGTGGGGTAACCCACGAGGACCTTGAATAGAAAACGGTCCCGCTGAGCCTCCGGCAGTGGGTAGACACCCTGGTTTTCAATTGGGTTTTGCGTGGCCAGGACCAAAAACGGCTCCGGTACTGGCGTGGACTCCCCTGCGATGGACACCTGGTGCTCTGCCATGACTTCCAGCAGTGCCGACTGCACCTTCGCCGGTGCGCGGTTGATTTCATCAGCGAGCACGATATTTGACATGACCGGGCCGGACTCGACAATGAACTCCGAGGTGTCCTGGCGGAAAATCCGGGTGCCGACAATATCCGATGGCACCAGATCCGGAGTGAACTGGATGCGGGAGTAGGAACCACCCATCACTTTGGCAAAAGTAGACACTGCCAGAGTTTTCGCAACACCCGGAACACCTTCGAGCAGGACATGACCTCCTGCGAGCATCGCGATAAAGAGCTGCTTGATTAGGTGCTCCTGGCCAACCACAACCTTCCCCAGCTCCGCGTATGCGCGCTCGAGGTCCGTGTGGTCAGTGGGCGTTGGGTAGGTCACAGAGAAACCCTTCTTTAGTTCGGTCGCCCGACCTGTAGAACACGTCGTTAGAAACTAGACGAGGCGGACAACGTTCGGTGTCATTCCGTTATAACGGACTGGCGAGATCTTAACCACAGAACCGGACTGTGGTGCCTCAATCATCTTGCCATCGCCCAGGTAGATAGCGACGTGGCCGTGACCATTCGGGCCCCAGAACAGCAGGTCACCACGCTTCATCTGAGATGCCGGGTAGTGCTTTCCGCGCTGGTACTGGTAGCCGGTGTAGTGAGGTAGGTCAATGCCAACAGCGGCGTAGGCGTACAGAGTCAGTCCCGAGCAGTCGAAACCAATCTTGTTGTAGTCGCCGTGGGAGTCAGCTACTCCGCCGTCACGGATGCCCTTGGTCGGGCCGTTGGCGTTGCCGCCGCCCCATGCGTATGGGACACCGAGCTGCCCCATCGCGCGTGCGATGACAGTCTCAACCTTCTGGCTGGAAGAACCCGAGGTGCTCTGACCGGTCTCCGGATTCGTCGGCGCCACAGTCTGTGCTGGGGTGCCGCTTGACGACGAGCTGCCGGTGCTAGACGATTCCGAAGTCTCGGTGGACTCAGAGGAGTCGGTAGATTCGGTCGTCTCAGAGGAACTGGTGGAGCCAGTCGAGCCAGAGGAGCTCGTAGAACCAGAGGAGCTGTTGGAACCAGTAGAGCTCGTAGAACTGTTGGAACCAGTGGAGCTCGTAGAACCAGAGGAGCTGTTGGAACCAGTGGAGCTAGAACTTTCATCCGTGGACTCAGAAGAGGAATCCTCTTCGGCCTGGTTCGCCTGGGCCTCGGCACGAGTCTTAGCTGCAGCTTCCTCAGCGGCCTTCTTGGCAGCGGCGTCTTCCGCTTCCTTGCGGGCCTGCTCGTTCTCATAATTCTGGCGCTGGGAATTCAGCTCGTTGACCGCATTACGGGCTGCGTCCAAAGATGCTTTTGCGGCATCGCGGTCAACTTGAGCCTGCTGGTAATCTGCTTGCTCCTTTTGAAGCTCCTGGTTTGCCTCGGAGTACGCGTTCTGAGCATCGGTGTTTCGCTGGTTTGCAGTCGCTTCCGCCTGCTGAGCCTCGTCACTCTTCTTGCGGAGTGCAGACTCCTGGTTGGCAGCCTCAGTTCGATTCTTGTCCAGAGAGTCAACGGTTTGCTCTTGACGGTCGGCTTCGCGACGCAAGGCGGACAGGCGATTAATAGCCTCGGATGTATCTCGCGCGCCCTCAAGAATCGAGCCGCTGGAACGTCCCTGGCGCATGATTGTGCGTGCCAGTTCGTCGAACTGCTTTTGTGCACTAGCGAGCTCAGCGCGAGAACGATCGAGCTGAGCGCGAGCCTCGTTGACCGCGTTGCGTGCACGGTTAGCGGCATCCCGGGCGTTTTCAAGGTCCACCATGGCCTTGTTGACGTCCTCGCGAAGAGTGCCCATGCGTAGCTCGAGGTCGGATACTCGGCGCTCGCTAGAAGTCACCTCGGCGACCAGGGACTGCAAGTACGACTCGGCGTTAGAGGCCGCCTCGCGCGCTTGGCGAATCTGGGCGTCACTCGGATTTAGTGGCTGTGCAACTGCAACCTGAGTGTTCGTCGCCAAAAGACCAGCCGTGATAATACCGGCAATTGGACGAGTCCAATATGATGCACGGACTTTGCGATTACTCGGCACCGCGTTACTCCTACATTTCTCCTATGGGGGCGTTCACGCCTCAGGTCCGACACCAGCGACTTCCCCATCGTTGGATATCTTCCTGTTGTTGTCTTCTAGTCTTGAGCGGAACTGTGCGAAACGTCGAACCGAAACAACGACCAAAAGCAACACCAGCGCTCCCGCGAGTTTTCTTTGGTCAATACTGGACCCTTGAGTCCACTATTGGCATCACGGAGCACTTTACGGGTCAAAAAGCTCTAAAAAAACATAAGTAACAAAATTACCAACCGTCCCCTACTTTGTAACCGTTTCGTTATACGTCGTGGCCTGCGGTTATGGCGGACCTTAGTTTTCTGTGTGAATTATGTCACTATCCGAAGGCTTGTCGGTGTGTCGAAGTATTGCAGGTAGTTATTTGGGGTACCGGGTATGAAAAAAGGTCAAGCCTTGATGCTTGACCTGTGAAATGTCGCTGACATCATTACGATGACTGCAACAGTGTTATCCAATTTAGGTGGAGCTTGTTTCTTCGCTGCTACCAGTTTGTGGGGCACTTACCCTATCTCTTGCCTGGGGATGGAAAACCGGGGCGGTGAATCTATTCGGTGGGGCTGACAAGCTTCAGTGCCCGTCGTAAAGCGATCCCTTAGGTGGTTGGGCGTGTACGTAGCCAGTAGAACGTCAGTCCAACGAAGAGTGCGACGATAACTACGCCTGCGATCAGGCTGTAAAGAGTCCATGGAACGACGTAGTTAGTAAGTTCGTGTAAGTAGGCATCTAGGCCCGCCGGATAGTCTCGAGGGGTCTCCATCATTGCGTGGTCGGCGCGTTCAATAGCTGCGCGGGGAAAATCGGCAGATGCGGTGGCCACATTGCCTGGCGTGCGCACAACAGTGGTTCCGCCGACTTGGTCTGCCACTTGGCGGGCAAAGGAAAAGATGTCCGTGTTCTTTTGCTCGGAAACGGGGTAAATCTTCTCGCTATCTAGGTAGATGATATTGAAATTGGGAACCCCCCGATTTGCGGCATCGTCGACAATTGGCTGGACCGCTTCTCGGAGCTGTGGGTTATTTGTCACGATGTTGTCGGTGCGGAGCTGAGCGACCGCCTTTTCGACGGTTTCTTTCGCTGCCTGTGAATCTGCTGGCGTATGCATTAACTGCCTTCCGTACGTGCTCCTGTTTTGCGTGAGAATGGTTTCCACGCGCCCCAATTTGGCGGAGATACTGCTTCGTTTGTCCTATCTATAATGGCCTGTCTTGGACGTGAACGGGGGTAGCTTGACTCGGCGCGCCGCGGGCAATCTACATACAGAACGTTCGTACTGTTATTGTTGATGCAAGGACGGTAACGCTTCCTTAAAAACGTGTGCGTGGGCTCGTGTGCCCCGCGTCGTGATTATTGCTTTAATTGGTTGATAAGGGGCGGCGTGATCGCACCTATGCCTTGTGGAGGGCCGAAATTCGAGTGCCGGTCTCTTCAGTTAAGGCGACAATTCACCCGAATAGAAATGGAGCTGACTGTGGCTGAAAGCAAGAACTCTTTCAACGCCCTGCGCAAGCTTGAGGTCGGAGACAAGTCCTATGACTACTTCGCTCTTGATGCCGTGCCGGGTATGGAGAAGCTGCCTTACTCGTTGAAGGTTCTCGGTGAGAACCTGCTGCGCAACGAAGATGGCGCCAACATCACTGAGGAGCACATCAAGGCTGTCGCCAACTGGGTTCCTTCCGCTGATCCGTCGATCGAGATTCAGTTCACCCCTGCTCGCGTTATTATGCAGGACTTCACTGGCGTCGCCTGTGTTGTTGACCTGGCTACCATGCGTGAGGCTGTTAAGACTCTCGGCGGCGACCCGGATCAGGTTAACCCGCTGAACCCGGCCGAGATGGTCATCGACCACTCGGTCATCATCGAGGCCTTCGGTAGCGAAGACGCTCTGGCTAAGAACGTCGAGATTGAGTACCAGCGTAATGATGAGCGCTACAAGTTCCTCCGCTGGGGTACTGGCGCATTCTCCAACTTCCGCGTTGTTCCTCCGGGAACCGGTATTGTCCACCAGGTCAACATCGAGTACCTGGCTCGCGTTGTCTTCGAGAACAACGGCCTGGCATACCCGGACACCTGTGTTGGTACTGACTCCCACACGACCATGCAGAACGGCCTGGGCATCCTGGGCTGGGGTGTCGGTGGTATTGAGGCTGAGGCCGCAATGCTTGGCCAGCCGATTTCCATGCTCATTCCGCGCGTCGTTGGCTTTAAGCTGACTGGCGACATTCAGCCGGGCGTTACCGCAACCGACGTTGTGCTCACCGTCACCGACATGCTGCGCCAGCACGGCGTCGTCGGCAAGTTCGTAGAGTTCTACGGCGCTGGCGTCTCCAAGCTGCCGCTGGCCAACCGTGCGACCATCGGTAACATGTCGCCGGAGTTCGGTTCCACCGCCGCAATCTTCCCGATCGACGATGAGACCGTCAAGTACCTGTCCCTGACTGGCCGCGACAAGGAGACCCTGGAGCGCGTCGAGGCTTACGCCAAGGCTCAGGGTATGTGGTTGGACGAGAACACTCCGGAGGCTGAGTACTCCGAGTACCTCGAGCTGGACCTGTCCACCGTCGTTCCGTCTATCGCTGGCCCGAAGCGCCCGCAGGACCGTATCGAGTTGGCTTCTGCCAAGGAGCAGTTCCGCAAGGACCTGCACAACTACTCCGACGGCGAGATCAAGGGTGCTGTCAAGGCTTCCGCACCGACCTCCGAGCTGGCCGCTGACTACAACGAGTCCCGCGAGGGACACGGCGAGTCCGCCGCTAACAGCGCTGAAGGTCGCCCGAGCTCCCCGATCACCGTCACTTCCCCGAAGGGCGGCGAGTACACGCTCGACCACGGTATGGTCGCTATCGCCTCCATCACCTCTTGTACCAACACCTCCAACCCGTCGGTCATGGTTGGCGCTGGTCTGTTGGCACGCAAGGCTGTCGAGAAGGGTCTGCAGGCTAAGCCGTGGGTCAAGACCATTTGTGCTCCGGGCTCCCAGGTTGTTAACGGCTACTTCAAGCGCGCTGACCTGTGGAAGGACCTCGAGGCTCTGGGCTTCTACCTGTCCGGTTTCGGTTGTGCAACCTGTATCGGTAACTCCGGTCCGCTGCCGGCTGAGATTTCCTCCGCCATCAACGAGGCCGACCTGGCTGCTACCGCGGTTCTGTCCGGTAACCGTAACTTCGAAGGCCGCATCTCCCCTGACGTGAAGATGAACTACCTGGCCTCCCCGATTCTGGTTATCGCTTACGCTATCGCCGGTACCATGGACTTCGACTTCGAAACCGATGCCCTGGGTCAGGACGCAGAGGGCAACGATGTCTTCCTGCGCGACATTTGGCCGTCCACCGAAGAAATCGAGGCCACCATCGAGGCTTCCATCTCCTCCGAGCTGTACGACGAGGACTACAAGGATGTCTTCGCTGGTGACGAGCGCTGGCAGAACCTGCCGACCCCGGAGGGCAAGACCTTCGCTTGGGACGACAAGTCCTCCTACATCCGCAAGGCACCGTACTTCGACGAGATGGAGATGGAGCCGGCACCAGTTTCCGATATCAAGGGCGCTCGCATCCTTGCTGCCCTGGGTGACTCGGTGACCACCGACCACATCTCCCCGGCTTCCTCCATTAAGCCGGGCACCCCGGCTGCTCAGTACCTCGACTCCATGGGTGTTGAGCGCAAGGACTACAACTCCCTGGGTTCCCGTCGTGGTAACCACGAAGTCATGGTGCGCGGCACCTTCGCTAACATCCGCCTGCAGAACCAGCTGCTTGACGGTGTTACCGGTGGCTACACCCGCGACTTCACCCAGGAGGGTGGTCCGCAGGCCTTCATCTACGACGCTGCCATGAACTACAAGGCGGCTGGCACTCCGCTGGTCGTCGTTGGTGGTAAGGAATACGGCACCGGTTCCTCCCGTGACTGGGCAGCCAAGGGCACCCTCCTGCTCGGCGTCAAGGCTGTTATCGCTGAGTCCTTCGAGCGTATTCACCGCTCGAACCTCATCGGCATGGGCGTTGTTCCGCTGCAGTTCCCTGAGGGTGAGTCCTGGAAGTCCCTGGGCATCGATGGCACTGAGACCTTCGACATCGCTGGTCTGGAGGAGCTGAACAACGGCTCCACTCCGAAGACCGTCAAGGTCACGGTTACCAAGGAAAACGGCGAGTCCTTCGACTTCGACGCTGTGGTCCGCATCGATACCCCCGGTGAGGCTGAGTACTACCGCCACGGCGGTATTCTGCAGTACGTCCTGCGCAACATGATCAAGGGCAACTAGTTTCCCTTCGACTCGTGCGCGCTAGGGCTTGTTGTAAGCAGCGCTTCTAGAGGCCGGTAGGTAGCGCTAGCCCGCGGATTCATACCCCACGGACTAGCGCCCTGCCGGCCTCGGGTTTCTCTACCCCAACCAAGATGAGGCTTGGGAAGTATAGGGATGGCGTTGCCACGTCATGCAGTGAAATATGCCCCCATGGGCGTCGCCGGCAAGAAAAGAGTTTCCTTATGCCAAAAGTGAGTAACCAGGATTTAGCTCAACGGCGGCACGAAATTCTCGACGGCGCGCGGCAGTGCTTTGCAGAATTCGGCTACGACGGCGCAACGGTCTCTCGTTTGGAGGCCACTACCGGTAAGTCTCGCGGTGCTATTTTCCATCACTTCGGATCCAAAGAAGGTCTGTTCTTAGCATTGGCCGAAGAAGATGCCGCAAATATGGCGGAAGTCGCGGAGTCTTCCGGATTAGTGGAAGTAATGCGGGATATCGTGGCGAACCCAGACAAGCATGGCTGGCTGGGAACTCGCCTCGAGATTGCCCGTCGCCTTCGCAGCGACCCGGAGTTTAAGGGCCAATGGTTGGGCCATCAGGATCAATTGGATGACGCTGTTGCCCACCGATTGACCCAGACATCTTCATCTGGCTCTCTACGGTCGGATTATTCGGTTCGCACGATGCAGCTTTTTCTCGAGCTGATGCTCGATGGCATCATCGTTCGTCTGGCATCTGGTCGCACTGTCGACGAATTGGATTCCGTGCTTGATTTAGTTGAAGACAGCTTACGGCGCAAGGACTAGCCACTCAGGCTAGGCCTGATAGTGTTCCGTACCACCCGCTCCCCTAAAACGGGAGCGGGTTTCGGCTTTCTACCGTGGATTTATCCCGTTTGACCGGTGAAGATGCATAGATTTCACTCAATATGGACTAAGCTGTCTATTTATGAGTGTGGGTAGGTTTTTGTTGGTGGCGCTCCGCCCCGCAGATGGTGCGGGGCAAGCCGAGTACCAGGACTTTCTGGATTCCACCGGGCTTGAGCCCAGCCAGTTGGATCTGTTTACCATCGACGCTGTCGGCGCTAAGTTGCCCGACCTGACCTCCTATGACGGAGTATTCGTCGGCGGCAGCCCATTTAACGTCACCGACCTAGAGCATTCGGGTCTGCAGAAGTATTCGCACGATGTGCTTTACGACGTACTTAGGAGTCCTGTCCCCGCACTGCTTATCTGCTACGGCGCTAGCTACACGGCCTTTACTTCGGGTGGTTTGGTTAACCTGTGTCACGGCGAAGTAGCGGGTTCTACCCGGGTAGAGCTCACCGAAGCTGCTACTCAGGATCCAATAGCTTCGGTGTTACCTCCGGCTTTTTATGCGTTGACTGGCCACAAGGAATCCGTTGCGGAACTTCCCAATCACGCAACTTTGCTTGCCACGGGTCCAACCTGTCCGGTGCAGATGTACTCGATCGGGTCGAATAACTGGGTTACCCAATTTCATCCGGAGATGAATGCTAACGGACTGCTCCGCAGAATGTCTTTCTACACCGACGTCGGTTACTTTGACCCGGAGGAAGTCGACGCGATTCGACTAAAGGTATCTGATGTGGACCTCCAGGCCGTTGCGTCAATCATCCCCCGATTTATGCACGTATGTACGCATGCTGCCAATCCGAGCATGCTAATGGTGCAGTAATCTCCGTCCCTTCCAGCTCCCCTTTTTTACGAAACTCTTTTCCCGCATATGTCTACCTCCGCCAAGCCCTTCCTCTTGCTTTCCACACGTGGCGAAGATGCCGCAGCTCACGCAGAACATCTCTCATTTGCCAGGAGATGTGGGTTGGCGCCGGCGAAGTTGCATCAAATTCGCCTGGAACAATCGCGTCCGGCCAATCTAAATCTTGATAACTACTCAGGAGTAATCGTTGGCGGAGGTCCCTTTAACGCCTCCGACGACGATAAGAGCTATCTACAAAAGGAAGTCGAGACCTGGTTTGACGATTTGCTGGCAGAAGTGCTCGAGCGAGATTTCCCCTTCTTCGGAGCTTGTTATGGTGTCGGTCTGCTCGGTACTGCTGGTCATGGCCGGGTCTCCCGCAAGTACGGGGAGCAGGCAGCTGTAATCGAAGTAGCTGCAACGCCGGATGGAGAAACAGACCCAATTCTTGAAGGTTTGCCAGCCCACTTTCACGCCATCGTAGGCCACAAGGAGGCCATCGAAGAGCTTCCTGGCGACGCTACATTGCTGGCAACTGGAAAGGACTGTCCAGTGCAGATGTTCCGGTTGGGTCACAATGCATATGCGACGCAGTTCCACCCGGAATTAGATGCCAACACGTTTGCCCAGCGTCTCCAGATTTACGCCAATCAGGGATACTATTTACCAGGAACAGATCTTGAAGCGGTATCGGCCGCGCGGCAGTTGGATGTTGCTCGAAGTGGACGAATTCTTCAGAATTTCGTTCGGCTTCATACCGCTTGTAGAGGCTGATTAGTTTTATCTAGTGGCAATAAGCAAAAGGAATGTGATTGTCGCATGGAGAGGTGGAATCCCGATTCGGCACTTGCCGGACAGTCACCATCAATTGAAATGTCTGTGCTGCGATCCGGCGCGATTATTATTGCCGTCACCGGATTTTTGTGGCAGATTGAATCGGCTATTCGTTCTGTCCCCTTAGAAAACTTTCTGAGCCACTGGTTCCCTTTTGCATCACTACTCATATTCATTCTCAGCGATATGTTGCTGATTTGGGCAGTGATCAATAATACGCGGCGAGGCCTTATTACTGCACTGCGTGTACCGATGTACATCATGTTGGTTTTCCTGATGTTGGTTTCAACCTATTGGGATCTGCCTCATAACCCCATTGGAAATGCACTCTGGTATAGCCCATTTTCAGGTTTGGCCCTCGCTGCATTTGCGCTGACGGTGCCACTCCACATCAGTTTGTCCGTGATGGTATTTGTTCCCGGACTTATTGCCGTCATTAATTCTTGGTTGCTGGGGCACACTTTTTGGCTCGACATGTTATCGGATGTCGGATTCAATCTCATCAACACTTTTCCATTTGTGATTATCGCGGGCTCTGCACAACCCGTCGCAAGGCTTATTGACTACACCTACGAGAATTCTCGGAAGGTCAATGAGAGAGCGGAGCGTATGCGTGTCCGCGGCGAGGCAATGAGTAGCTTCAACGCCTATGTCCATGACTATGTATTGGCCGCACTGTCTGCAATTGGTAAGGGCTCTAAGATTGACTTCTCGCTAGACGAGCAGACTGGGCTGTTTTTCTCGCCTCGGCAAACAGTAAGCGGTCGAACTTTTGCGGAGGCTGTACGGGCGCAATTGCTGTCGGTGAGCTCTGACATTTCGGTAACGCTAGATACCAGCGAAGAAGGCGGTCCAGTTCGTCTCCCAGGAGAAGTTGCTAACACGTTCCTATTAGCTGCAACTGAGGTGGCAAATAATGCCAAGCGTCATGCAGGTACCACGGCGGAAAAGAAGTGCCACATTCGTGTTGCCTCTGGCGAGGTCTGCATTGATTTTCGTGACGATGGCAGCGGGTTCGACCCCAAGGGAATTGACCCGCATCGTGCAGGTATTCGATTAAGCGTTAAAGGTCGAATGGAGGCCCTTCGTGGCGGAGATGCCGACGTTAAATCAAAACCTGGGAAAGGTACTCGGGTTATTCTCAGGTGGCACGGTAATACCTCTCCTGTGGAAGAGGAAGATGTAGTCGATTCCTCGGTTCATACGACATCGCTGTATGACCTCATGGGAATGTCAATTGTTTTTTCCTGGCAGTTCTACGGCGCGATCGTCGGTGTGTTGTTCATGGTCCTAGTCAGTAATGGGCAATTATTTACGACGGCAGGACAAATCAGCCTGGCGTTAGCAATCGTTCTTCTCGGACTGATTATGTATGGTCGCCATTCACAATTGCCGTTGAGTCGCGCAATTGCAATTGGTGTCGTAATTGTTGTTTTAGCTGGGGTTGGGCTTTACCAGACCATTCCAAACAATTTGGAATGGTCGTATTTCTGGCACTTTAGCTTAATTTCTTTTGCGTCTGCATTGCTCGCCATCCGCGGCCGACCCTGGGTTGCGCTGAATTCCGTACTCGGTGGCGCAATCCTGGTGGAGATACTCAAGTTCTTCCCCTTTTCCCCCTCGGATTCGACCCACATCAGTATCTCTGGAGTCGACCTGCTAGTTCGCTCCGTGATGCTGGTCGCTGGAATTTTGACGTCCATCATGGTCCACTTCTTTATGCGTACCGTTCCGCAGTCTATTCAGGATTATAATCGTGCGCTGTACGCTGCCGGTGCTGCCAAAGAGTACGAAATTAGCAGCCAGAGCAACTACGAATGGCTGCAGCGTCGGGTTGGTCCCATATTTAGCGCCGCTGCAGTTTTGGATAAACCGACCCCGCGATTGCAGCTGCGTGCGCGTCTCACAGAGCAGCTCCTCCGAGACGTTCTACGTTCGCCGCATCTAAATGTCGGGTCACTTCACCAAGCTGTTTGGGATGCGCGGGCCAGAGGCGTTCATGTCCGGCTCCTCGATGACCGTAATCACACGCAGGCCGTTACTGGTCGCACCGACGTGCGCCGTATTCCGCTTGTCGACGATGATTCCGCGGTGGCTAAGTTGATGCCGAACTTCCTCGAAGCAATCGATAACGCCGAAGAAGGATCGGTAACAATTCGTCTATTGCCCCCGGGCAGACGTGCATTTGCATCCATTTCTGATGACAATGGAGTGCAAAGGTTTGATGAAGCCGGTGAGAGGATAGTGATGTCACGTGACTAGGGAGAACATTGCGGGAATGAGCAATGCTTCCATCGACGTCTCGGCTGCAATTGACTCCGACAACATCGGAGACTACAGCGTGCAGTCGGATCGTTTGCTTCGCGTTGCTGCGATTGATGATCATGCCTTGACTCTGCAGGGGCTCGAAACCCTGCTGTCTGCAGAGCCAGACTTTGAGCTCGTCGGCTGTTATCAAACTGTGCCGGCACTACTGGCTGATGTGGGCACCGACGATCGCCTGGATGTGGTCGTGCTGGACCTGCGGCTGGCGGATAATTCAGATCCAGCGCAGAACGTGCTCTCGCTGGAATTGGTCACCGACCACGTGCTCATTCTCTCGTCAGCTGAAAGCCCCTACCTTGTCCGAAAGGCAGTGCGTACCGGAGTGATGGGGGTTGTTCAGAAATCGGAAACCCCGGAAACAGTCGTGTCTGCAGTACGGCTGGCGGCGCTTGGCAAGGGCGCGTTGACTACGGAATGGGCATCGGTAGTTGACTCTGATCCCCTGCTCGATTCTGTCGATTTGTCAGAACGCCAGCGTGAGGTACTGGAGCTCTACGCCTCCGGTGAGTCGACGAAGCGAGTCGCGTCGATGACAGGGCTGACACCGAATACCGTGTTGGACTACTTGGGTCGCATTCGAGCCAAGTATGCGGCAGCTGGCCGGGCCGAAAACAGCCTTAACAAGTCGGAGATGTATAGGCTCGCCCAGCAGGACGGTTACCTGCCTGGACCAATGGATCCGTCTTAAGCCAGCTCGACGATTTCCATGTAGTCGTCACTCCAGAGGTCTTCCGTGCCGTCGGGAAGCACGATGACGCGCTCGGGCTCTAACGCCTTGACCGCACCTGGATCGTGGGTAACCAGTACGACGGCCCCGGTGTATGTGCGCAGTGCGTCGAGCACCTGTTCGCGGGACTGAGGGTCGAGGTTGTTAGTGGGCTCGTCGAGAAGCAGGACGTTTGCGCGGGAGCTAACCAGCGTCGCCAGCGCTAGACGTGTCTTCTCACCACCGGAGAGGGTACCCGCTGGCTGCTGCAGCTTATCGCCGGAGAACATAAAGGCACCGAGCAGGCTCCGCAGTTCCGGCTCGTTGACGTCAGGGCAGGCGTAGACGGTGTTTTCCCAGACAGTCTTGTCCGGGTCAATCGTGTCATGTTCCTGGGCGAAGTAGCCGATGCGCAGGCCGTGGCCGGAGACAATGCCGCCTTCGCCATCGGTGCGCTCCACACCGGCGAGTAGCTTCAGCAGCGTCGTCTTACCAGCACCATTGAAGCCGAGGACAACCACGCGGGAGCCCTTGTCAATCGCAAGATCCACACCGGCGAAGACTTCCAACGAGCCATACATCTTGGTCAGTCCCGTGGCGTTGAGTGGAGTCTTGCCACAGGGCGCCGGCTCTGGGAAGGAAATGTGAGCCACCTTATCCTCGACGCGGACCTCGTCGAGACTGTTCATCATGCGCTCAGCACGAGCCACCATCTGCTTGGCTGCACGGGCCTTCGTTGCCTTCGCGCCTAGCTTCTCGGCTTGCTTGCGCAGTGCGCTGGCTTTCTTCTCCGCGTTAGCGAACTCGCGGCGACGTCGAGCCTCATCGGTCGCGCGTGCCGACAGGTAGTTCTTCCAGCCCATGTTGTACACATCAGCTTCGGCGCGCACCGCGTCGAGGAACCAGACTTTGTTACACACGGCCTCGAGCAGCTCGACATCGTGCGAGATCATAATCAAGCCGCCCTCATGCTTGCTGAGGAATTCGCGGAGCCAGGCAATCGAATCCGCATCGAGGTGGTTCGTCGGCTCGTCGAGAAGCAGTGTCGTGGCGGACTTGCCTGAGCCTTCGGTAGCGGCGAAGAGAATCTGAGCAAGTTCGACACGGCGGCGCTGACCACCCGAGAGCGTCTTCAGAGGCTGGTCGAGTATGCGCTCCGGCAACCCCAGTGCGTCGCAAATGCGGGCTGCCTCGGCGTTCGCCTCGTAACCGCCGAGATCGTGGTAGCGCTCCTCGAGACGCGAAAACTTCCTAATCGCCGCATCGCGCTTCGTGTCAGTGGTCGCGGTTTCCATAATCTCCTGTTGGCGATCCATGCTGCGGCGGATTTGGTCAAGGCCTCGCGCCGACAGCACACGGTCGCGGGCGGAGATGTCGATGTTGCCCTCGCGCGAGTCCTGTGGCAGGTATCCAATCGAGCCGGAGCGCACTACTGAGCCGCCATAGGGTTCAGTTTCGCCGGAGAGAATACGCATAGTCGTCGTTTTGCCAGCACCATTTCGCCCGACGAGTCCAATCCGGTCTCCCGGCTGGACACGCAGCTGCTCACCCGGCGCGGTGAGCAGGGTACGGGCGCCGACTCGGACTTCAAGGTCATGGGTCACAATCACGAACGAGTAGCCTACCAGTTATGACTTCATTTCCCGTGACCGCCTCCGTCGTCGGCCTCGGGCCCGCCGGAAGAATCGCCGCCCACCGCGCATCCGCTCGCGGCTGGGACGTGACCGCTTACGACCCCGCCGGTGGCACACTGCCCTCGACGATTGGTCTCTGGTGCGACCAACTCCCCGACTGGTTGCCCAGCGATTTCCTCGCCGCCACTTTTCAACCCAGCGTCATTCTTGTCGACGGCGCCGAACGTCAGCTCACCCGCACTTACGGCGTTGTTAACAACGACTGCCTGCAAAAACTTGGCGGTTTCCACATCGAACGCCGCGTGCTCACCGATCCCGAATCCACGGGTGCTGACATCACGATCGTCACCACCGGGCGGACACACGCCGCAGTCGGGCGAGGTGGGCAGGTACGGCAGCTTGCCATCGGGCACGTCTTTTCGCTTGACGACGTCCCCAGCGCCCACCGCCGCGCAGTCCTCATGGACTTCACTCCAGCAGACCTGAATGCCCCAGAGACAGAGCCGGCTAGTTTCTCCTATCGCATTTTCTTGGATGACAGGACCTTCCTCATTGAAGAGACCATCCTCGCTACTCCGACTCCTATGGTTGGCGGGCATCTCGTCGAAACCGGTGCGGCAGTCGGCACCGGCGGTAAGGCCGATGACACCGTACTTCTAGAGCTGTTGCGTAGACGCCAAAATGCACGGTTGAAGTCTCTGGAGCTCTCGGAAGATCTGGCCATTGACGAAGAAGTGGTGTCCTTTCCCCTACTGGCAAACTTTCCCTCTCGCCGCGGTGACTTGACGCACAACGGACCATCCATGGGCACCCGCTTCGGCTTTGCCGGCGGTTGGATGAATCCTGCCACTGGTTACTCGGTGGGCTCGGTTATCGCAGATGTCGACCGTTTCTTGGCCGATATGGAAAAGAAGGGAAGCCGGTCGCTGGGGACGTCGTTAAGCATGCGATTGCAGCGATGGTTACGCGAACGTGGACTCGCGGCGTTGCTGGGGTTCGATGCACGACAGACGGGTGCGTTTTTTCGGGCGTTCTTTTCGTTGCCGGAGAAGGACGTGTTTGCCTATTTGATAGGGACATCCCCACTGACGACGCTTCGCGCTATGGCGAAAGTGGCCGTGCCTTTGCTGAAAATGAGTCCGCGTACGTGCGGAAAGCTCATCACAGGGTTTATGCGGGGACCTGGGAGATGGAGAACTCGTTGACGGGGCGTATAGCTGCCAGCCGATTTGTGGGGTGATACCAACAATTAAAGCGGTGTGGTTTTTGCATTCAACGGAGTGGAAACGCTTATGATAAATGAATGACTTCGACGCAATCTGAGGAGACTTCCTCACACAACCATAAGCTTCAGCGCAGGCTGAGAGCTCGCCACTTGAACATGATTGCCATTGGCGGGGCCATTGGTACGGGTCTTTTTGTTGCCTCCGGTGCGACCATTTCACAGGCCGGTCCAGGCGGCGCGCTCATCGCTTACGCCCTTATCGGCATCATGGTGTGGCTGGTTATGCAGTCTCTCGGCGAGATGGCCGCCTACCTGCCGGTGCCCGGTTCCTTTCAAGAGTACGGTCGCCGATACGTCTCAGAATCCTTCGGCTTTGCCATGGGCTGGAACTACTGGTTTAACTGGGCGATTACTGTGGCTGCAGAGCTCGTCGCTGCTGCACTGGTGATGCGCTATTGGTTCCCGGATGTGCCTTCAATTATCTGGTCCGCGCTCTTCCTCGCGATTCTATTCGGGCTGAATGCCTTGTCTGCACGTGCATTCGGCGAAGGTGAGTTCTGGTTTGCGACCATCAAGGTCATCACCGTCGTTGTCTTTCTTGTTCTGGGCATCGGCATGATCTTCGGCATCTTGGGTGGGGCCTCCCCTGGCTTCGAAAACTGGACCACGGGTGAGGCGCCGTTTGTCGATGGCGGAATGGGACTGCTGGCTGTTTTCGTCGTAGCCGGCTACTCCTTCCAGGGCACCGAGATGGTTGGTGTTGCGGCAGGTGAGGCTGAGGATCCTGAACGCACGATCCCGCGTGCGATTCGCACAATCTTCTGGCGCATTCTGCTGTTTTACATCGGGGCCATCGCTGTCATCGGTTTCCTTATTGCGTACACGGACCCGAATCTTCTGAACGCCACCGAGGACAACATCTCCATTTCACCGTTCACCCTGGTCTTTGAACGCGCTGGTATCGCGATTGCCGCTGGCCTGATGAACGCCGTTATTCTGACCTCGGTGTTGTCCGCAGGTAACTCCGGTATGTATGTGTCCACTCGTATGCTGTTTTCCCTGGCCCGTCAAGGACACGCTCCGCGTTACTTCGGCAAGCTTTCCGGGCACGGCGTTCCGCTGCGCGCTCTGATTGCCACCGCTGTCATCGGTATGGCTGGCTTCATTACTTCATTGGTAGGCGATGGTGCGGCGTACACTTTCTTGCTGACGCTCTCTGCCCTCGCGGGCTTTATCACCTGGTTTGGTATCTCTTTCAGCCACTACCGCTTCCGCAAGTGTCTGAAGGCCCAGAATATCCCGTTAGATTCCCTTCCCTACCAGGCAAAATTTTTCCCTGCCGGTGCCGTTCTGGCACTGATAATGTGTTTCTTTGTAGTGGCCGGACAGGCACTTGACCCGATTCGCACTGGCGAGAATATCTTCGCTATCCTCACTCCGTACCTGGGCATTCCGGTCTTCATCCTGCTGTGGTTCATCCATAAGAAGGTCACGGGCTCCAAGCTCGTTGACCCGGCCACCGCAGACATGAGTCGCGAATAGCTGCGAATGGCTGTGAATAGATGCGAGTAGTTATGCATCTCGCATCGAACCCTCACGACTCGGATTAGTAGTCGAAGACAATAGCGACCCCACTTGGCACTCTTTTAGCGCCAGGTGGGGTCGCTTTTTAACTCCAAATCGGACAATCCCAAAAAATTTACGGGCTGCACGTGTGAATACGCGGCTGCACATGTGAAACTGTGCGAGTTTATGACACTTTCAGGCCATTTTTCGGGCCATTTTTGACATAAACGCAGTCAGTAACTCGCATCGACGCACCGCCGCCAGTCATAATCGCAGTCACTAAACCAAAAAAACGAAAAAGTGCCTAGCTGACCGAGCCAGGAGCTCGTCGCCAAGCACTTTTTACGTAGCGGTGCACTCATCACCGCTGCCAATGATCGTCTAGACCGAGAAGCCGAGAGCGCGCATCTGCTCGCGCCCTTCCTCGGTAATCATGTGTGGGCCCCATGCCGGGGACCAGACCCAATTGAGACGGAAGTCGCGGATACCTTCGACCTTCATAACCTCGGAAGCAGTCTGGTCGGTAAGCATATCGGTCAGCGGGCAGGCCGGGGACGTCAGAGTCATGAAGATAACGGCAATGTCGCCTTCTTCAATCCAGATGTCATAAACCAGGCCCAGGTCCACGACGTTGACTCCGAGCTCCGGGTCAACAACCTCGTACATTGCCTCTTCAACCTGGATGGCCAGCTTGTTATCGGCTTCGGTCTGCTCCGGTGCTGGCGGGACGGTAATCGACTCGTACGCGTCCCCCTCATCGACTGGAGCACCAGTGGTCATGGTGTCCTCGTCGACAGCATCAGGCTGTGCGGGCGAGGTGGCGTCATTAGCGATTGGTTCAGTCATGGAGATGGCCTTCCTCGTCATCGGTAACGGTTACAGTCGCGGTGCCAACGCCGTTGCCTTCAGCGGCGTTGGCCAGGGCCTCAGCGGTTGCGGCCTGGAAAGCTTTCCATCCGAGAAGTGCGCACTTCACGCGGGCGGGGTATTTAGAAACACCAGCGAAGGCAATCCCATCGCCGATAATGTCCTCATCGCCCTCAATCTTGCCCCGGGACGTGACCATCTTCTCGAATTCGGCAAGCTTGGCCATGGCCTCGTCGACAGTCTTGCCGACAATCTCCTCAGCCATAACCGAGGTGGAGGCCTGTGAGATAGAACAGCCCACGGCGTCATAGGAGACGTCATTGACGACGGTGAGGTCGTCGTTCAGGGTGACGCGAAGCGTGAGTTCATCGCCACACGACGGGTTGACATGGTGCACTTCCGTGTTGAAAGGCTCCCGCAAACCCGCATGCTGCGGATGCTTGTAGTGATCCAGGATGACTTCCTGGTACATCTGCTCGAGCTTCATGTCCTTCTCCTTTCTTAAAGTTACGGGGTGACACCGAAGAACTTCTGGGCGTGGCGCACTGCGTCGGCAAGCGCCTGAACGTCCTCTTCCGTGTTGTAGATATAGAAGGATGCCCGGGCGGTCGACTGGGCGTTGAGGATTTGGTGAATTGGCCACGCGCAATGGTGACCGACGCGGATGCACACGCCCTGGTCGTCGAGAACCTGGCCAAGATCGTGCGGGTGAATGCCCTCGACCTTAAAGGACACGGCAGAGCCACGCTGCTCTGGGGTAGTCGGACCGATGATGGTCACGCCGTCAATTTCCTGCAGCTTTTCCAGCGCGAGCGCGGTCAGGCGGTGCTCATGAGCCGCCACCTTATCCATACCGATGGCATCCAAGTACTTCACCGCAGCACCAAGGCCGACGACCTGAGAAGTCATCATGGTTCCCGCCTCAAAGCGCTGCGGAGGCGCTGCGAAGGTGGTCTTCTCCATGGTGACGACCTCAATCATCGAGCCACCAGTGAGGAACGGTGGCAGTGCCTCCAGCAGTTCCCGGCGAGCGTAGAGCGCACCGACCCCGTTGGGGCCGAGCATCTTATGGCCGGAGAACGCTAGGAAATCCACATCGAGATCCTTGACATCGACAGGCATATGCGGCACCGACTGGCAGGCATCGAGAACAACCAGCGCGCCGACTGCGCGTGCACGGCGCACCATTTCCTTCACATCGGTGACTGCACCGGTGACATTTGACTGATGGGTAAAGGCCACAACCTTGGTTTTTTCGCTGAGCTCCAGCGAGTCCATGTCAATGCGGCCGTCCTCAGTCACGCCATACCAACGCAGTGTCGCGCCAGTGCGACGAGCCAGCTCCTGCCACGGCACCAAATTCGCGTGATGCTCCAACTCAGTGACGACAATCTCGTCACCTTCGCCGACCTGGTACTGCCCTGCGCGGTCGTCGCCAAGCACGAATGCCACTGTGTTCAACGCTTCGGTGGCGTTCTTGGTGAAGACCAGCTCGTCGTAGTCGGCGCCGATGAAGCCTGCGATGGCTTCGCGGGCATCTTCGTAGGCGTCCGTGGCCTCCTCAGCAATCTCGTAGGCACCGCGGTGCACCGGGGCGTTGTGGTGGGTTAGAAACTCCACCTCAGCATCGATGACCTGTTTCGGGCGCTGCGAGGTCGCTCCGGAGTCCAGGTAGACCAGCCGCTTTCCGTCACGGACAGTGCGCGACAGAATCGGAAAGTCCTCGCGGAGTGATGGGCTGAGCAGTTCGGGATTAGGCATTGATGTACTTCTCGTAGCCGTGCTCTTCCAGTTCGTCTGCAAGCTCCGGGCCGCCGGAGGTGATGAAGCGACCATCGTGGAAGACGTGAACGTAGTCCGGCTTCACGTAGTTCAGGATGCGCTGGTAGTGAGTAATGATCAGGATGCCGCCGTCGTTTTCGTCCTGGTAGCGGTTAATGCCGTCAGAGACGACGCGCAGAGCGTCGACGTCAAGGCCAGAGTCGGTCTCGTCCAGGATGGCGAACTTCGGCTTCAGCAGGTCGAGCTGCAGAATCTCGTGACGCTTCTTCTCACCACCGGAGAAACCCTCGTTTACGGAGCGCTCGGAGAACGACGAATCGATCTCCAGGTCAGCCATTGCCTCACGGACCTCCTTGACCCAGTGGCGCAGCTTCGGAGCTTCGCCACGAACAGCGGTTGCTGCAGAGCGCAGGAAGTTGGACATGGACACGCCGGTGACCTCGACCGGGTACTGCATAGCCAGGAAGAGGCCAGCGCGAGCGCGCTCGTCGACGCTCATCTCCAGCACGTTTTCGCCATCGAGGAGGATCTCGCCCTCGGTGACTTCGTAACGTGGGTGACCTGCGATGGTGTAGCTCAGGGTGGACTTACCGGAGCCGTTCGGCCCCATCACGGCGTGGGTTTCACCGGAGTTAATCGTCAGGTTGACGCCCTTCAAAATCTCCTTGGGCTCGGCGGACTCGTCGGTAGGCAGCACCTGCGCGTGGAGGTTACGGATTTCCAAAGTGCTCATAGTGAAATCTTTTCCTTTAATCGGTGTTAGTGGCCTGCTCCCCCGGTGTTACCGGGGTGACAGGGCGGAAATAGGGTGAGAAAGAAGATAAGCGGTTAGAAGCCAGCGGTGTTGAGCTCTTCGTCAACGAGTTGCTCGAGCTTCTCGCGAACGGACTCGACCGGAATCAGGTTGATGACCTCGCTGAAGAAGCCGCGAACCACCAGACGGCGAGCTGCCATTTCGGGGATACCGCGGGAGAGCAGGTAGAACAGCTGTTCCTCGTCGAAGCGACCAACGGTGGCAGCGTGACCAGCACCGGCAATCTCACCGGTTTCAATTTCCAGGTTCGGAACTGCGTCGGCACGCGCGCCCTCGGTGAGCAGCAGGTTGCGGTTGAGTTCATAGGTATCGGTGCCCGTGGCCTCTGCACGAATGAGCACGTCTCCCACCCACGCGGTGCGGGCCTCACGATGAGCGACATTCGGCTCGCCCTGCAGCGCGCCCTTGTACATGACGTTGGAGCGACAGTTCGGCACAGCGTGGTCTACCAGCATGCGGTTTTCGAAGTACTGGCCGCCATCAGCGAAGTACACGCCCAGTAGGTCGACATCGCCACCCGGAGCGGTGAATGCCACGCGCGGAACGATACGGACAACCTCGCCACCGAAGGTCGCGACGGTGTGGCGCAGCGTGGCATCGCGACCGACGCGAATATGGTGCGCAGAGCCGTGAACTGCATCTTCGTTCCAGTTCACCATGGTCACGACGCTCAGCTTAGCGCCGTCGCCGATTACGAACTCAATGTTGTCCGCGAACGTGCCGCTGCCACGGTAGTTAATCACGCAGACGGCCTCGGCGTGGGACTGCACATCAATGACGATATGGCCGTAGGAAACGTTGTCCTCGCCCGGGCCATCGATGTCAATGACGACCGGTTCCTTGGAAACCGAATTCTTCGCGAAGGTCACGATGTGTGCATCGTCGAAGTTGGAGTACGCCTGTGCTGCCACGCGATCCGTCGGGGTACCGGCGCGGCCAAGGCGTTCGTCGTCACGCTTGACGACGTCCACAGCGACACCATCCTGACCGGCAGTCTCGACCGAAATCGACGCTGCAACCGGATCGGCGGCGGTGCCGTTGTGGAGACCGCGAAGCTTGCGCAGCGGTGTGAACTTCCACTCCTCATCCTTGCCATGTGGCACGGAGAAGTCCTCCACGTTGAAAGATGAGAAAACGTCGCCCTTGTTCGCCAGCACGCGGCGGTTATGAGCAGCCTGGTTTTCGTTGTTAATCGTCGTAGTCATAGGTATTAACCGACCGAACCTTCCATCTGCAGTTCAATGAGGCGGTTGAGCTCGAGGGCGTATTCCATCGGGAGCTCCTTGGCAATGGGCTCGACAAAGCCACGCACGACCATGGCCATTGCATCTTCTTCTTCGATGCCGCGGCTCATCAGGTAGAAAAGCTGATCGTCAGAGACCTTGGAAACCGTTGCCTCGTGGCCGAGGGTGACGTCGTCCTCGCGGACATCCACGTACGGGTACGTGTCCGAGCGCGAAATCGTGTCGACCAGCAGCGCGTCACACTCGACGTTGGAGTGTGAGTGCTTGGCGCCCTTGTTGACCTGCACCAGACCGCGGTAGGCAGCGCGGCCACCGTTGCGGGCCACGGACTTGGACACGATGTTGGAGCTCGTGTGCGGAGCCATATGCACCATCTTGGCGCCGGTGTCCTGGAACTGGTCCTCGCCAGCCATAGCAACGGACAGCACCTCGCCCTTGGCGTGCGGACCAGTCATCCACACTGCCGGGTACTTCATGGTGACCTTAGAACCGATGTTGCCGTCAATCCACTCCATGGTTGCACCCTCTTCGCACTTGGTGCGCTTGGTAACCAGGTTGTAGACGTTGTTCGACCAGTTCTGAATTGTGGTGTAGCGGCAGCGGCCGCCCTTCTTCACGATGATTTCCACAACAGCCGAGTGCAGCGAGTCGGACTTGTAAATCGGAGCGGTACAGCCCTCGACGTAGTGCACGTAAGCATCCTCGTCGACAATAATGAGCGTGCGCTCGAACTGTCCCATGTTTTCCGTGTTGATACGGAAGTATGCCTGCAGCGGGATGTCCACGTGGACGCCCTTTGGGACGTAAATGAAGGAGCCGCCGGACCAGACTGCGGTGTTCAGAGCAGAGAATTTGTTGTCGCCAGCAGGAATAACGGTGCCGAAGTACTCCTTGAATAGCTCCGGGTGTTCCTTGAGCGCAGTATCAGTGTCCAGGAAGATAACGCCCTGGCTCTCCAAATCCTCGCGAATCTGGTGGTAGACAACCTCAGATTCGTACTGAGCGGCGACACCGGCGACCAAGCGCTGCTTCTCCGCTTCCGGAATTCCGAGCTTGTCGTAGGTGTTCTTAATATCCTCCGGAAGGTCTTCCCAGGTCTGGGCCTGCTTCTCGGTGGAGCGAACGAAGTACTTAATGTTGTCGAAGTCGATGCCCGACAAATCCGCGCCCCAGGTGGGCAGTGGCTTGCGGTCGAAGATTTCCAGAGCCTTCAAGCGACGCTCAAGCATCCACTCAGGCTCGTTCTTCTTAGCCGAGATATCGCGAACGACCGCTTCAGACAGGCCGCGCTTCGCGGAAGCGCCAGCGGTATCCGGGTCGTGCCAACCGAACTGGTAGGCACCAATGGACTCAATAATCTCTTCGTCGGTCTGCGGAGTGGCAGCCTTCGTGGATTCAGCCACGTCGGTGGAGTTCTCATGGGCGAGGGTCATTGTCCGCTCCTTTCATGTGGCAATTCAGTAAGTGTCTTTGTTACGGGAGTGAGTGGGATATTTGTGGTGCAGATACCGTTTCCATCAGCGATAGTCGCCAACGGTTGGGTGTGCTGCCCTAATAATTTACTAACGGCTTCATGCTCCGCCGCGCAGAGCTCCGGAAACTCGGAGGCTACGTGGCTAATTGGGCAATGGTGCTGGCAAATCTGCACGCCGCCAGTGTTCTGGTTGATAGTTGCCGCGTATCCGGCCCGTCGGAAAGCATCGACAACGGCCTCTACGACCTCTTCCTTCTCTGCGTCCTGCCCCACAGGGGTGACGCCGAGCAGAATGTCATCAATGCGCTGACGGGCAAACTGGGCAACTGCCTGCTCACCGCCGGCCTTGCGCAGTGCGGTCAGAGCTGCGCTAGCAAGATCGTCGTAAGCGTGTCCGAATCTAGCGCGGCCCCGATCTGTCAGGCGGTAGGACTTTGCTGGCCTGCCTCGACCCCGGGGGCCAGTACTGGGTGCCGGAGCGGTTTCGGCGAGACCTTCGTCCACCAGAATGTCGATGTGGCGACGGACTCCTGCAGCGGATAGTCCCAGGGTGTCAGCGATAAAAGTCGCGGACGCCGGGTTGTGTTCCAGAAGCAATTGGAGAATGCGCTTGCGCGTATCACCGTCATTGACGGTCGGCTTCCGATCAGCCATGACTGGTGAGTCACCTCCTGCGATTGGACTGCTGGATTATAAAAAGGTGTCTAGGTGGCTCAGCGAGGCAAATATCCCACTTGCGCCGCTGGTGTATTAGACAACACAATTGTGTCGTAATTGGTGCATAAAGTCCAACGCATTTAAATATCAATGCAACGTCGCTGATTAGAACGCCCTTTCGGCGTGTCGAATCGTCTACTATGTGACCTTGTGAAAACTAACCGACCCGCCCCGCGCCGCTCGTCCACCTTCGACGATGCTCTCGGGGTGCGTGACGCCATTCCGAAAATTGGTCTGGCCGGTTCCAGGTCGGCAACCCTCCACCAAGGCTCAGAACAGCCGCTCCAACACCGCATCAATTACCGCGAGCTCCGACGCTTCACCTGGCTGCGTTGGCTGGGTACTCTTGGGTCGGTCTTTATTATGGTCACCGGGATTGGCGCAGGCGCGACACCGGTGGTCGGAAATGAGTTTTGGGGTACACCACTCGGGCTAATCCTCGGTCGAATGTTGGTGGCAACGACAATCGTCACCTTCGTGGGGATTGGCATGTTAGTCACAGCCTGGTTGGGTGTCGGAGCTTTCGTTCTGGCCGGTGCGCGGACTCGCGTCACCGCGGTGACCACTCCGATGCTCATACGCACCTACGCGGCATGGGTATTGCCCTTGGTGTTTACCGCTCCCCTGTTTACGCAGGATATTTACTCCTATTTGGCGCAGGCTGCAATTGTGGAGCGGGGTATGGATCCCTATCTCGCAGGACCTGTTGACCTATTGGGAGCCAACGATCCACTGGCCCGATCGGTGCCATTGATTTGGTCGCACTCTCCGAGCCCGTACGGCCCCACAGCCCTCGCAGTGGCATGGGGTATCGCCAAGATAACCAGCGACGGGGTGATTGCTTCCGTCTTTCTACACCGACTCGTCGCCATCGTTTCGCTTCTCGTGGTGTCCTGGGCGCTGGTGCAGCTTGGTCGCCGCTGCGGAGTTAGCTCTCAGTTCACCCTATGGCTGGGCACGCTCAATCCGCTGGTATTACTGCACCTGGTGGGCGGTATCCACAACGAGGCCCTGCTGCTTGCACTCCTGCTCGTTGGCCTCGAACTGTGTCTACGCGCTATCCACGGTCCTGCACAATCGATGGAGCCCGATGAGCTGCCAGAACCCGGACCAATCGGAAACGAGAACCAAAGCCGAGGAAGATCATGGGCGCTGTATGCAGGAGGCATTGTGCTCATCAGCCTCGCCGGAATGGTCAAAGTTACCGGTTTCGTGGCGCTCGGCTTTGCCGGCATGTGGCTGGCCAGAAAGTTCG
Source organism: Corynebacterium sp. HMSC073H12 (assembly GCF_001837775.1). Lineage (NCBI taxonomy): Bacteria > Bacillati > Actinomycetota > Actinomycetes > Mycobacteriales > Corynebacteriaceae > Corynebacterium > Corynebacterium sp. HMSC073H12. Next base: position 161,962 of record NZ_KV834027.1, read on the forward strand.
GCAGCACCTGGAAGGCGGTTGCTCTTTCCGCAGTAGTGACGGGCGCAATAACCGTCGCCACGGCGCTCGTTGTTTCCTTAGGAACTGGTCTGGGCTTTGGTTGGATCACCGCGCAAGGTGGCGCCGCAACGGTGCGCAGTTGGATGTCGTTGACTACCCTGCTCGGGATCATCGCCGGCTTCTTCGGACGGCTCCTGGGGCTCGGCGATATCAGCGACAGTGCTTTGCTGTTTACCCGCGGCATTGGTGTAGCGCTGGTGGCTGCCTGGCTCCTACGCATGCTGTTAGCGACGTTCCGTGGTCGCATTCACCCGCTCGGCGGCTACGGCCTGGCGATGTTCGCTCTCGTAATCCTCTTCCCCGTCGTGCACCCCTGGTACCTGCTATGGGCCATCGTGCCGCTGTCCGCCTGGGCCAACCGGGTACAATTTCGCATTGCCGTGGTTCTGTACTCGGCAATTTTCAGTTTTGTAGTACTACCACGCGGCCTGGGGTTGCCTCCGGGCACCGTCGCTCAGATTTACCTACTGGCGTTGGTATTCTTCGTCGCAGTCATGCTCGTCATCTTGGCGTACTCGACGCGATCTAAGGTATTTCGCCTTCATTAAAACTGTGAGATTAGACTGACTAACCGTGAATAACGCTGCCAATTCTCCTGCTCTGCGCCTTGAGAACGTAACGAAGAAATTCGATGACGTTGAGGCTGTATCAGACCTTTCGCTTTCCCTGGATCGAGGTAGGGTTCTTGCGCTTCTCGGCCCCAACGGCGCTGGTAAGACCACAACCGTTGAAATGTGTGAGGGCTTCATCAAGCCGGATGAAGGGCGAATTCGCATTCTCGATCTCGACCCGGTCACTCAAACCACAGCACTGCGCAGCCGCATTGGCATCATGCTCCAGGGTGGAGGTGCCTACCCCGGTGTTCGCGTTGGCGAAATGCTGGACCTCGTTGCCAGTTACTCCGCAAATCCGCTGGACACTGATTGGCTCCTTGAAGTCGTAGGCCTAGAACGCCATCGTAAGACGAACTACCGCAGGCTCTCGGGCGGTCAGCAGCAGCGACTGTCGCTCGCATGCGCCCTGGTCGGACGTCCGGAGCTGGTATTCCTCGACGAGCCGACAGCAGGCCTCGATGCCCAGTCCCGTCTAGCCGTCTGGGATCTCATCTCGTCGCTGCGCCGGGATGGGGTCACCGTAGTCCTGACAACGCATCTGATGGACGAGGCTGAATCGCTTGCCGACGACGTTGCGATTATCGACCGAGGTCAATTGGTTGTGGCCGGCACTACCGAGGAGATCACTAGCGCAGGCGCATCGGCACTCCATGGGACGTCGTCAAGCACTGCTATAAAGGTCAGCGTTCGAGGCAGCCTTGATCTCGAAGAGGTCAACCGCAGCTTTAGTGAGTCTGGTCTTTCACAACGTCTGCAGCGTTCTGGCGGTGGAGAGTTCTCCCTGATTGGTGAGGCTTCACCGCGCGCCTTGACTGTATTGGCGCAGAGTTGCGAGCGACAAGAGGTGTTGATCACCTCGTTGAATAAGGCGACGCAATCGCTTGAAGATGTCTTCTTGCAGATCACTGGAACGGAGATGAGGAGCTAATGACTACCGCACCGAGGTCTGATGCCTCCCGCTTTGCTAAGGGCACTTTCGCCCCGGCGCCGCAGCGTTCGGACATGGCGAAGTTGGTCATGTCGCAGGCGTGGTTGGAGACGAAGCTCTTCTGGCGGCACGGTGAGCAAATGCTCCTCACCATCATTATCCCGTTGGCGATGCTCATCGGCCTGGTGACGGTGCCTGTGTTGGAACTGGATGATCCGCTCGAGCGCATCTTCCCCATGGTGCTGGCGATTTCCGTCATGTCTGCAGGTTTTACGGGGCAGGCAATTGCCGTGGGCTTTGACCGTCGTTACGGAGCCCTGAAGCGCATCGGTGCCTCAGGCGTGCCACCGTGGGGCATTATTGCAGGCAAGATTGTGTCGGTCTGCACTACCGTCACGTTGCAATACATACTGTTCAGCCTCGTGGGGCTCGCTCTTGGCGCAGAGCTCTCGATTGGCGGCTGGCTGTTGGCTTATGCGGGGATGCTTCTGGGAACGTTCGTCTTCACTTCGCTGGGCTTGCTTATGGGGGGCACGCTGGGCGCTGAGCTGATTCTCGGTCTCGCCAACCTAATCTGGTTCATCCTCATTGGTGCGACGACATACGTCGCCGTTGCTCCGTCGCTCGATGGCATCGGTTCCGTGTTGTTACACCTCCTGCCGTCCGTCGCGCTTGCCGACGTGCTCACCGCGGCATTGGCCATGTCTGTCCACTGGTCAGCCGTTGGTGTGCTGGTTGTTTGGGGCGTGGTCGGTGCTGCACTGGCCACTCGGTGGTTCCGTTTTGATATGCCGAATGATTAGCAATCTGACTGGAAATCTGAATAGAAATTCGCAGCCCAACGCCGGGGTTTCGCTTATTACCATTTTCTGCCAGCATGGGTAGAATTTCTTAATGTGAATACTGCAGATCGAAGTTTGCCCCTATCGTTTTTGCCGCTGACACCAATCGGGCGCCAGAAGCTCTATGCGCTTCTCGTATTGATTGCACAGGCGGCGATCGCGGTAACCGGTTCTATCGTCCGTGTTACTGGTTCAGGCCTCGGTTGTGCATCGTGGCCAGAATGTCACCCGGGCAGTTTCGTTCCTGTTGCCGGGGAAGCAGAAATGCTCCATCAAATTATTGAGTTCGGCAATCGCCTGCTCACCTTTGTACTGGTTGCGCTCACGCTTCTGCTTTTCCTTTCGGTGATACGTGTTGGGCGCCGTAAGGAAATCAAGCTGTTGGCGTTCCTCAACGGTCTCGGCGTTATCGTCCAGGCTGTTATCGGTGGCATTTCCGTGTGGGTTGACCTGAAGTGGTACGCCGTGGCCCTGCACTTCCTGCCATCGATGATTCTGGTCTGGCTCGCGGGCATGCTTTTCGTCAAGATCTCTGAGCCTGACGACGGTACTGCTACCCGCATGTACCCGCGTTACTTGCGCCACCTCGCTGCGGCTTCCGGTTTGGCTCTGACGATGACGTTGATTACCGGCACCATGGTCACCGGTGCGGGGCCGCACGCCGGAGATGCTTCGGTGCTGCCGGAGGATCGCCTGCAGCTGCCGATTGTTGACCTGGCGCATATCCACGCTGGTTTCATGTACCTCTACCTGGGTTTGGTTATCGGCCTGATTTTCGGCTTGCTGGCTTCTGAGGCATTTGCCCCCGTACGCAAGGTAGCCATTGCACTGGTTGTGTTCATTCTGGCCCAAGGCGTGGTTGGAATGATTCAGTACTGGTCCGGTGTGCCCGAGGCCTTGGTTCCGGTGCACGTTGCCGGTTCTGGCATCTGCACCGCTTTGACTGCAGTACTCTTCCAGCTTGGTTACCGCACTGTTGGTGGCAGCGCAGTAGTGACTGGCTCTCTTGAAGGCGATGCGGCAGCCGCTACTGTTGCGTCGGAAAAGCAGGTTGAGGTTCCCGCGTAGCTGTTTGCTGGTTAGCGGCTGTATTAACGACTGTGTTACCGGCCGTTGATTCCTGGTTGAACCGCCTAAACACGCACTTTGATTTCCGCGTGTTTAGGCGGTTTTGCTGTCTGCTTGGCTTTGTGTGCTTGGATGTGCGTTTTCCCAGTGGCTAGCGGGCTGCGCGAGCGGTGCTAGGAGCGGTGTGAGGGGCGGTGCGAGGGGCGGGCTGCCCACCTATCGATCCGAGTTACTGACTGCGTTCATGACAAAAATGTCCCGAAAAATGGCCTGAAAGTGTCATAAACTCGCACAGTTTCACATTTGCAGCCCGTCTCCACACACAAAAGAGGCCCTCCCCGCGAAATTTTCGGGAAGAGCCTCATTAAAGGAGCTCAGCAGCTGCCCTAGAACATGCTCGAAACTGTCTGCAGTCCGAGTACAGCATCCAGCGAAAGCGCCACACACACGATGGACAAGTAGTTGTTCGACATGAAGAACAGCTTCATCGGCTTAATCTTGCCACCGGTCTTAACGTGACGGTGCAGGTCAATGGCGCCCCACAGGAACCAGGCACCAGCGCCAACCGCGCCAATCAGATAAATCCAACCGGCGTACGGAACCAACAGCAGAGTGGTAATGACGGTTGCAGCGGTGTAGTAAATAATGCGCTTGGAAACGACGATTGCCGGCTTGACCACTGGCATCATCGGCACGCCAGCGGCCTTGTAATCCTCCTTGTAGCGAAGCCCCAGCGCCCAGGTGTGCGGCGGAGTCCAGAAGAAGATGAGCAGGAACAGGATGAATGCCTGCCACCAGTGAGCGAGCCCCGTAATCTCCGGGTTGTTGTCAGTGATGACGGCCCAGCCAACCATCACCGGCATACAACCCGCAGCGCCACCCCAGATTACGTTCTGATCAGTTCGGCGCTTCAGCCACAACGTATAGACGAAGATGTAGAACGCAATCGTAATCAGAACGAAAACGGCGGCCAGCAGCGAGTTACATAGCAGCCACAGCCAGAGGAACGACGCAATCATCAAGATGGTGCCGAAAATCGCTGCCGCGCGACGGCTAACCTGGTTGCGCGCGAGCGGGCGACGGCGGGTGCGGCGCATCTTCTGGTCAATGTCGTAATCCATGACCATGTTGAAGGTGTGCGCAGCTGCTGCACCCAGCCAACCACCGAACAAGGTGAGAAGAATCAGTCCAACGTGAACATGACCGCGATCAGCCTGAAGCATTGCGGGAATGGCCGCGACGAGCAGGAGCTCGATAATTCTTGGCTTAGTCAGTGCAATATACGCCTTGACTGTTTCCAACAAAGCAATGTCCCTTTCACGCGCCATAAACAAAGCCCCCGTTTACAGATAGTCGGATGCAACGGTCGGAAAGTTCCCGACGAATTTTTCCGCAAGATAAAATGAGGGGCAGGCAATTAGTTTACCGATAATCATAACGGTTCCAATAATGACCGTCGTAAAGCATGTGCGGCGCGCCCTTTGATACTTACCTCTGAGCTATTCGGCCCGGTTTAAACCGAGCGCACGTATTCCTAGTTAGTATGGAAGAGATCTTTACTAATCCATTTGGATACTAGGAGTCATTCACGTGACACTGTCGACTGAGCATGAAGCACGGGTTGTTCGCAACTACCCCTCGGACTGGTCTGGCTTGGATACGAAGGCCGTAGATACGGCTCGTGTGCTGGCTGCAGACGCCGTGGAAAAGGCAGGTTCGGGACATCCCGGCACTGCTATGAGCCTCGCACCGCTGGCTTACTCTCTCTACCAGCGCGTTATGCGCCATGACCCGAAGGATACGAAGTGGATCGGCCGTGACCGTTTCATCCTCTCCTGTGGTCACACCTCTCTGACGCAGTACGTCCAGCTCTACCTCGGCGGTTTTGGCCTGGAGCTCGATGATCTGAAGGCACTGCGTACGTGGGACGCGCTCACCCCGGGTCACCCGGAGTACGGCCACACTGACGGCGTGGAAATCACCACTGGTCCGCTGGGGCAGGGGCTGGCGTCGGCTGTCGGTTTTGCCATGGCTTCGCGACGGGAACGTGGGCTGTTCGACCCGGAAGCTGCTCCGGGTGAGTCTCCGTTCGATCACTACGTGTACGTCATTGCTTCTGATGGTGACGTTCAGGAGGGTGTCACTGCCGAGGCCAGCTCGCTGGCCGGCACTCAGCAGCTGGGCAACCTGATTGTCTTCTGGGATGACAACGGCATCTCCATCGAGGACGACACCACTATTGCTTTCACCGAGAATGTGGCGGACCGCTACCGTGCTTACGGCTGGCAGGTCATTGAGGTCGACGGCGGCGAGGACGTCGCAGCGCTCGAGGCTGCTGTCGAGGAGGCCAAGAAGGATACGGAGCGTCCGACCTTCATTCGCGTTCGCACCGTGATCGCTTACCCGGCTCCGACCAAGATGAACACCGGCGCTTCGCACGGTGCTGCTCTTGGTGGCGAGGAGATTGCTGGCATCAAGGAAGCCCTCGGCTTCGATACCGATAAGAGCTTTGACGTCGCTGACGAGGTCATTGAGCACACCCGCAAGCTGGTTGAGCGCGGTGCTGAGGCTCACGCACAGTGGCAGGTTAAGTTCGACGAGTGGGCTGCGGCCAACCCGGAGCGCAAGGCTCTGCTGGATCGTCTGACCGCCGGCGAGCTGCCAGAGGACTTCGACGCTGAGCTGCCGACGTGGGAGCCGGATGAGAAGGGCGTTGCCACCCGCAAGGCTTCCGAGGCTGCGCTGCAGGCACTGGGTAAGGCTCTGCCGGAGCTGTGGGGTGGCTCAGCTGACCTGGCTGGCTCCAACAACACCGTCCTGAAGGGCGAGCCGTCCTTCGGTCCGAAGTCCATCACCACCGGCACCTGGACCACCGACCCGTACGGCCGTAACCTGCACTTCGGTATCCGTGAGCACGCCATGGGGTCGATCCTCAACGGCATCCTGCTCCACGGTGGTACGCGTCCGTACGGCGGCACGTTCCTTATCTTCTCGGACTACATGCGTCCGGCTGTCCGCCTGGCATCGCTGATGGGCATCTCCCCTATTTATGTCTGGACCCACGACTCCATTGGTCTGGGCGAAGACGGCCCGACGCACCAGCCTATTGAGCAGCTGGCTTCACTGCGCGCTATCCCGGGTGTGTCCACCGTCCGTCCTGCTGATGCTAACGAGACCGCTCAGGCTTGGGCCGCTGTTCTCGAAGGCGAGGCAGGCCCGAAGGCTCTGGCTCTGACCCGCCAGAACGTTCCGGTTCTGGAAGGCACGAAGGAAAAGGCCGCCGAGGGCGTCCGGCGTGGTGCATACGTGCTTGTCGACGGCACCAAGGAGACCCCGGACGTCATCCTCATGGGTACTGGTTCGGAAGTTCACCTCGCCGTCGAAGCTGCTGACAAGCTGTCTGAGGAAGGTGTCAGCGCCCGCGTTGTCTCCGTTCCATGTCTCGACTGGTTCGAGCAGCAGGACGAGGCCTACCGCGAGCAGGTTCTGCCGAAGGCCGTCCGCGCTCGCGTCTCGGTTGAGGCCGGTATTGCAATGCCGTGGTACCGCCACCTGGGCGATGCTGGTCGTGCTGTCTCCCTGGAGCACTTCGGTGCATCGGCTCCGTACAAGGATCTGTTCGAGAAGTTCGGTATCACCGCAGAGGCTGTTGTCGATGCAGCCAAGGAGTCCATCGAGGCTGCTAAGTAAGTTTGTTAAACCTGGCGCTATCGGCCGCTGTCGGTACGGGATTTGTGAAAACCGTACCGAGCTCCGGTGGCGCCAGTATTGTTTGTGGCGCACAGTAGTTTAAAGACACACAGTATTTAGAGAAGTCTTTAGACAACGAAGCGGTATAGACAGAAAGGCGTTAAACACTATGGGAAACACCACGATGGAAGCACTCGCCAAGGTAGGAACCTCGGCGTGGCTCGACGATCTTTCGCGCCAGCGCCTCACCTCGGGCGATTTGAAGAATCTTATTGAAGAGCTGCGGGTTGTTGGTGTCACTACTAACCCGGCTATCTTTTCTTCGGCGATGACCGCCGGTGAGGACTACGACTCTCAGTTGGCACAGCTCACTGCGGCGGGGGCGAACCCGGCAGATGCTGTGTTCGCCATGGCGATCGACGACGTCCGCGACGCCTGCGACCTCTTCGCCGGTGTGGCTGAGGATACCGACGGTGTCGATGGTCGCGTTTCCATCGAGGTCGATCCTCGCTACGCCGACAACTACGAGGCCACGATTGCGCAAGCCCGTAAGCTCTGGGAGCGCGTCGGCAAGCAGAACGCGATGATTAAGATTCCGGCGACCGATGCTTCCCTGCCGGCTGTCACCCAGGCTCTGTCCGAGGGTATTTCGGTAAACGTCACCCTGATTTTCTCGGTGGAGCGTTACCTGCAGGTCATCGATGCGTTTATCGAGGGCATCGAGCGTGCGAAGGACAACGGTGTGGACCTGGCTTCGGTTCACTCTGTTGCGTCGCTGTTTGTTTCCCGCGTTGACACCGAAATCGACGCTCGCCTGGACAAGATTGGCTCCGAGGAGGCCCTGGCTCTGCGCGGCAAGGCTGGTTTGGCCAATGCCCGTGCCGCCTACGCCAAGTTCGAGGAGACTTTCTCTGCGCAGAATATTCGCTGGGCACAGTTGGAAAACGCCGGTGCTAACCCGCAGCGCCTGCTGTGGGCTTCGACCGGTGTGAAGAACCCGGCTTACCCGGACACTCTCTACGTCACTGAGCTGGCTGCACCACAGACTGTGAACACCATGCCGGAGAAGACGCTGCGTGCTGCTGCTGGCTTCGAGGGCGAGGTTCGCGACGCCGTCAGCGGTCAGGGCGAGGCAGCCAATGCTGTGATGACTCAGCTCAGCGAGATTGGCATCGACCTGGATGATGTCTTCGCCGTCCTGGAGCGCGAGGGCGTGGAGAAGTTTGTGGACTCCTGGCAGTCCCTGCTCGAGTCGATTGCACAGCGCATGGAGCAGCTGAAGTAAGCCTGCTGATTATCTAGCTGCCTGTTGGTAGCGGCCGCGTTTATGGCGGCGCCAGCGGGTCGATGAACGATGCGAGTTACTGACTGCGCTTATGGCAAAAATGGTCCGAAAAATAGGCTGAAAGTGCTATAAACTTGCACAGTTTCACATTTGCAGCCCGTGTTTTTCGGCCCGTAAGCTGCGCACAAAAAGGCTCCCCCGCGGGGGAGCTTTCTTGGCTGTTAGGCCTCGGCGAAGGCGGGGCGCACGGCGGGCAATGGGCGTTGTTCTTCTTTCAGCGCCCAGGCCATCACGACCGCGGAGATCACGGTGATGATTGAGGCGAAGATCGGCACAGCTGGCCAGGGGGCGCCCGGGACGGAGTCGGTCACATCCAGCAGGTAACTGAACAGGAAGAGCGCGACCAGGGCCAAGCCGATGGTGATCGATCCCGCTCGAACGCCCTTCGCGCCGGTGACGGCGCCAATCGCGGTGCCCGCCACGGTGGCCATGAGGAAGCTCAAGAAGACGCACAGGGCCGTGAGCAGAATTGTGGTGTAGTTCTGCCCAGAATCCTCGATCATGTACAGCTCCCCGTTGGTGTCCGGGAACAGGGCCGGTCCAGAGGTGACAATGAAGCTATCGAATAAGCGGTAGAAACCGGACTTGTTCTGTTCGATAACCATCGCCATGACGATGAAGGCGGTAGCCACCAGCGATGTGCCCAGGATTGCGATAATCGCGGAGCGCACCCAGCGGGCGGTGCGCACGCCGTAGTCGCGCAGGGTGACCGAGCGTCGGGCGGTGATGAGGAAGAGGATGCCCAGCGCGACGATGCCCAGCAGCGTGTTGCCGGTGCCGCTGCCCATGAGCATGCGCCCGAAGGCCGAGTACAGGATGGCCACGGCGGCGACGCCGAGGAAGGTTTTCTTGTTGGTTGCGATGAAAGCCCCGGTGCTCATTTCTTGCTCCTTTCGATGTAAGAGGAGGTGCTGGCGAGGTCGATGAGGGCCGTAGGGTCGAGATAGCTCACTTCAATGCCGAGGGCGCGGGCATGCGCGGCGTTAGACGGGCTGAGCGCTGCAGCCAGAATCGCCTCGCAGCGCTCGCCGAGGGTTTTCTTAGCGAGGACTGGGCCAGTCACCTGCGTCACGAGGTCCGCAGAGCCGCGCAGCACCGGATGGGCAGCGCGCAGCTTATCGACGTCATAGGGTCCGTACGCATCCTGCTTGTGGATGACGATCAAGGTGTCCACCAGGTCTGCGAGATCCTGGGAGTGCTGCGACGTGACCACGATGTCGGCCGATTCGGCGGCGTCGATAAGCATGCCGCGCAACATGGTGCGGTGCTCGACATCGAGGCCGTTGAAGGGTTCGTCGAAAAGCAATGCTTCCTTGCCCGATGCCAGGGTTGCTACGGCGATGAGCAGTTGGCGCTGGCCCAGGCTGAGTTGCTTGATGGGGGTGTCGGCGCGGAAATCGAGGAGAGACTCCGCGTGGGTCACATCTAGTTGATCCCAGCCGGTGCGCAGGATGCGGAAATATTCGCGCGGGGTGGCGCCGAAGATTTGGGTGTCGGGTGCTGCCTTCGCCAGGGCAGCCGTGGGCAGTTGCGCGAGGGTGTGAAGGTAGTAGGTCTTGCCGGCACCGTTGGGGCCGATCACGCCGTAGATACTCATTTCTCCTCCTCCAGCATGGCGATGATGTCGTCAAGGGTGAGGCCGAGGACGCCGGCCTCCGCTTTTAGTGGCTCGATGTAGGTACGTTGAAACGCTTCACGACGCTCAGCTCGAATGCGCTCACGGGCGCCTGGAGTGACAAACATGCCGAGACCTCTTTTCTTCTCCACAAGCCCCACCATCGACAGTTCCGTCATGGCCTTGGCGGCCGTGGTGGGATTGACCTGATAGAACTCCGAGAGCTCCTTGGTTGAGGGGGCGCGATTCTCAGCCGCGAGCTCCCCGGACAGGATTAGTGATTTCAGATCCTCGGCAATCTGGATATAGATGGGCCGAGGGTCCGCCTCCTTCGCCTGCATATCCACCTCCATGGTTTACGGGTATACCACCTATGCCATAAACCTAAAGCAAAAGAAAGGGGCCCGTCAAGGCCCCATCGGAGGAATCGGAAACGATTCCACCGGACTTTTCTCGATATGACATTATGTAAACCGTGAGTGATTCTCTGCAACGCAACGATCCGAACTCCCCTACTGCCAATTCTCCGCACAACGGAGATGGCAGCACCAACCACCACGGATACGTCAACCCGCTGCGCGACCCGCAGGATAAGCGCTTGCCGCGTATTGCGGGGCCGGGTGGCATGGTGATTTTCGGAGTGACGGGCGATCTGGCCCGAAAGAAGCTCCTGCCTGCCATTTATGACCTGGCCAACCGCGGTCTGCTACCTGCCTCCTTCGCGCTAGTCGGCTACGGTCGTCGCGAATGGTCGAAGCAGGACTTTGAGGATTATGTGCGCACCGCAGTGGAACAGGGCGCCCGCACCGACTTCCGTGAGAGTGTCTGGCAGCGCCTGGCTGAGGGCATTCACTTTGTTACCGGTACCTTCACCGATGACGAGGCCTTCGATCGCCTGGCCGCGCAACTTGAGGAGCTCGATCGCTCCCGCGGCACCGCTGGCAACTGGGCCTACTACCTGTCCATTCCGCCAGCTAACTTCCCCGATGTCTGTCATCAGCTCGATCGTTCGGGGCTGGCGCAGTCGGGCGAGGATTATTGGCGTCGCGTGATTATTGAGAAGCCATTCGGCCACGATCTGGCCTCCGCTCAGGAACTCAACCGGATTGTGAACTCGGTGTTCCCAGAAGACGCTGTGTTCCGCATTGACCACTACCTGGGCAAAGAAACCGTCCAAAACATTTTGGCCATGCGTTTTGCCAATCAGTTGTTCGATCCGATGTGGAATTCTCACTACATTGACCACGTTCAGATCACCATGGCCGAGGACATCGGTTTGGGTGGTCGCGCCGGTTACTATGACGGTATCGGTGCGGCTCGTGACGTGATTCAGAACCACCTACTCCAGCTGCTGGCACTGGTGGCAATGGAAGAGCCCATCGCCTTTACCCCGGAAGAGCTGCAGGCGGAAAAGATTAAGGTTCTGCGTGCCGTCGAGCCAGTGCGTCCGTTTTCGAAATACACCGCACGTGGCCAGTACACCGCGGATTGGCAGGGCAGCAACTTTGTGCCGGGGCTGCGCGATGAGGAAGGATTCGACCCCGAGTCCACGACCGAGACCTACGCCGCTTGTACGCTCCAGATCAATTCTCGTCGTTGGGCCGGTGTCCCCTTCTACCTGCGCACCGGCAAGCGTCTCGGTCGTCGCGTCACTGAAATTGCGCTGGTCTTTAAGTCCGCACCGCACTTGCCTTTTGCGGAGACGATGACTGCCGCTCTCGGCCAGAACGCCATGGTGATTCGAGTCCAGCCAGACGAGGGTGTGCTCATGCGCTTCGGCTCGAAGGTTCCGGGCTCGGCCATGGAGGTGCGCGATGTCAACATGGACTTCTCCTACTCCGAGGTGTTTACCGAGCAGTCGCCAGAGGCCTACGAGCGCCTGATTCTGGATGCGCTTCTCGACGAGGCCAGCCTCTTCCCCACTAATGAGGAAGTCGAGCTGTCCTGGAAGATTCTTGACCCCATCATCGAGTACTGGGCCAAGCGCGGTCGTCCCGAGGGCTACCCCGCAGGTTCGTGGGGGCCGTCCTCCGCTGACCACATGCTTGAGCGCGACGGTCGTGCTTGGCGACGGCCATAGGTTGCCGACCTCTCAGTTCTTAAGAATTTTCTGACAGAAAGAACACTTTCATGATTGTCAATTTGCCAGACACTGACACCGCGAGCATTGCTCGTCAGTTGGTCCAGCTTCGAGAGCAGGGCGGCATCGTTACCACGGGCCGTGTCCTTACCCTGATCGTTTTGGCCAAAAGCGAAGACGACCTGGAAAACATTATTTCCACGGTCAACTCCGTTTCCCGCGAGCACCCATCCCGTGTGCTGGTATTGGTCTCCGATGATCCGCGTTTGGACAATCGCCTCGACGCGGAACTCCGCGTCGGTGGAGATGCCGGTGCCGCTGAGATCGTCGTTATGCACATGTCCGGTGAGATTGGTCAGCACCACAGCTCTGTGGTGACTCCCCTGTTGCTGCCGGATACACCGGTCGTAGCGTGGTGGCCGTCTGAGGCGCCTCAAGTCCCAGCGGCGACACCAATCGGCAGGATTGCCCAGCGACGTATCACCGATTCGTTGTGTGACCCGAGTAGTAACGCTATCTACACGCGCCGTACGGGCTACACGCCTGGCGATTCCGACCTGAGCTGGTCGCGACTGACGAACTGGCGCGGTGTGTTGGCCTCGGCTTTCGACTTGCCGCCGCACTCACCGGTGACCTCCGTGTCTATCTACGGTCCACAGGAGTCGCCATCGGTGGAGGTCGCCGCCGGCTGGTTGGCAGATCGCCTGGGGCTGCCGGTCAACCGTTACTCCACCGGGGAGAAGAAGATTCCGGTGGACGAAAAGGGCCGCGCCAAGCCACCGGTGACCTCGGTCGCGTTTGAGCGTGAAAATGGCCAGACCCTGCGCATCGATATTGAAAGCGCCACCACTGCATCGGTCACGAACGGAGAAAAGCCCCCGTTCAAGGTCGCATTGTCGCGTCCCACACGCTCCGAGTGCTTGGCAGAGGAGCTGCGTCACCTTGACCACGATACTGCCTACGGACGTGCCCTGCGTGGTCTCAGCCAGATTCACACCGTAGGCATGCAGGCCCCAACGTCCACGATTACCAGCTTCGCGAACGAACCAGGAGTCTCTGACAAGTGACAACCGATAACGTCTCGAATACCGTCCCCGCCCCTCAGTTCCACCGCGCCGCCGACCAGGCCGGCATCGTCGAGGCTGCACGTCAACGCTTCATCGATGCGGTTGTCGCCGTCCAGAATGGCAACGTCTCTCCAGTCACCGATGACGGTTTTGTACGCGTCGTTCTCACCGGTGGCGGCGCGGGTACCGCCTTGCTCAGTGCGCTTGCCGACGATTCTGGAGACATCGACTGGAACCGAGTCCTGGTGTTTTTCGGAGATGAACGCTTTGTCGCTGCCGACTCGGTAGACCGTAATGCGCTGGCTGCTCGTGAGCGTCTCTTGTCCCCCGTCGGCGTGCCGGAGGAAAACATTTTCGAGTTCGCCGCTGCCGACAGCGGCGTGACTACCAGGGAGGCCGCCGAAAGCTACGAAGCTATCGTTCGCCAGAAGGCTCCAAACGGCTTTGACCTGCACCTTCTTGGTATGGGCGGAGAGGGACACATCAACTCGATTTTCCCACATACCGCAGCGCTCGCTGAGCAGGAACGCTTGGTCGTGGACGTGCACAACTGCCCGAAGCCACCACCGACCCGCATCACATTGACGATGCCGGCCATCGCCAGCTCTCAGCGTGTGTGGCTACTGGTAGCCGGTGGTGAAAAGGCCGAGGCAATCGCGGCGATCGCTCAGCAGGACGACCCAGCGCAGTGGCCGGCGGCCGGGGTCCGCGGTGCTCAAGAGACCGTTGTCTTTGTTGACGATGCTGCGGCTGCACAGCTTTAGGCTTCCGGTTCACCGCTAACAGCCCAGAAACAGCAAATTCCCGTCGATAAGCGAAATGCTATCGACGGGAATTTTTATTACTTAAAGGCCTTCGGTGGGGCGTGCTGCGTGCGGAACCTACCAGCCGAAGGTATTGAACAGCAGCAACAGGACAATGCAGAGCAACCAGATAATCATGGTCACAATAGTGACGCGGTCAAGGTTCTTCTCCACCACAGTCGAACCGGACAGATTCGACTGCATACCGCCACCAAAGAGGCTGGACAGTCCGCCACCCTTACCCTTGTGGAGCAGGATGAACAGCGTCATCAGGATGGATGTGATGACCAGGACAATCTGAATGGCGAGGTACACGCGCACTTCCTTTTGAAACGTCGCTTCTTTAAGAACTCCAACTATACTAGCGCAATTACTCCGCTGGCTAGGTATTCCCCAGCCGCCTTTTCTAGCCGGAGTTGCGCAGTGCAGTTGCCAGACCATTCATGGTCAGCTGAATGCCCCGACGCACCTTGTCGCGGTTATCGCCAGCACGGTAGCGACGCAGCATCTCCAGCTGGATGATGTTCAGCGGCATGAGGTATGGGAAGCGCATGTCCACCGAGCGCCTGAGCAGCGGATTGTCTTCAAGCAGGTCCTTGTACCCGGTTACCTTCAGGAACATCTTCAGTGTCAGGTCGAACTCAGCCTTGATGATGCCGTAGATGCGCTCACCGTCGGCCTTATTTTCGCACAGGCTAGCGTAGGCGCGCGCCAGGTTCAGGTCAGCCTTGGACATGACCTGCGCCATGTTCGACAGCACCGAATTGAAGAACGGCCAGTCCTCGTTGAGCTGCCGGAGCTCGGCCAGGCGGGAACCGTCCTCGTCTTCACCGATCCACTCCTGCAGTGCAGAGCCGACACCAAACCAACCCGGCACCATAGAACGCTGCTGCGACCAGGACAGTACCCACGGAATTGCGCGCAGGTCAGAAATGGTCTGGGTCTGCTTGCGTGAGGTTGGACGCGAACCGATGTTCAGGCTGCCGATCTCATCGACCGGAGTCGACGAAGTGAAGAAGTCAATAAAGCCCGGGTCCTCGTGCATGAGCTTCGAATAGGCCTCGCGAGATAGGTCGGAAATCTCCGACATGATCTCATGGGCGCGAGCTGGGTTCTTCAGGTCATCGACGTCGAGCAGAGTCGACTCGATAGTTGCCGAAACCAGCGCGGCGAGGTTCCTGCGTGCCGCTGCAGGGTGACCGTACTTAGCAGAGATAATCTCGCCCTGCTCGGTGATACGCACCGAACCCTGGACTGCACCCGACGGCTGCGCCAGGATTGCCTCGTAGGACGGTCCGCCACCACGGCCGACGGTACCTCCGCGGCCGTGGAAGAGACGCAGGCGAATGTCGTTGTCCTTCGCGGCTGCCACGATGGCGACCTCCGCGTCGTAAAGCGCCCAGTTTGCAGCGAAGTACCCGCCGTCCTTGTTGGAGTCGGAGTAGCCGAGCATGACTTCCTGCAGATCTCCGCGTGCAGAGACGTATGCGCGGTAGACCGGAATGTCCCACGCAGCACGCAGCACGTCGGCACCAGCCTGCAGGTCTTCGATGGTTTCGAACAGCGGGATGACGTCAACAGAACCGGCCGGCTGGGAGCCATTCGGGCGAATCAGTCCGACCTCTTTGAGCAGAATCATCGGCTCCAGCAAATCGGAAACCGATGTACACATCGAAATGATGCAGTGCGGAACCGCGTCGCGACCGTACTTGCGCACCGCACGAGATGCCGCACGCATAATGCCTAGCTCGCGAGCCGTAGCTTCGGAAAGATTTGCGGAAGACGAAACCAGCGGACGCGAGGACTGCAGTTCCTTGGTCAGCAGCTCGACCTTGTCAGCTTCCTTCAATCCCGCGTAGTTGTCCACCACACCAGCAGCGGAGAATAGCTCGGTGAGGATTTCCTCGTGAGAGTCCGAATTCTGACGGATATCAATCGAGTACAGGTGGAAACCAAATACCTCAACTGCATCCATCAGATCGCGCAGACGGTGATCGGCGATGAGGTCATCATGGCTGGAACGCAGTGAGTCATCGATAATCGAGAGCTCTTCAAGCAGCTCCTCGGCGCTGTCATACGGAGTGAATTCCGACCAGTCGCCCTCGATGATGGACTCATCGAAGAAGTTCACCGCTGTTGCCGCCACGCGACCGCGGATACCGTGAACCGCACGACGGTACGGCTCATCTTCACGGTTTGGTACGTCATTGTGGCCGCGGCTGGCCAAGGCGACCAGATCGACGGTGACCTTAGTCAGGCGGTCGCTGAGACTGAGTTCGCGCTCCAACAGGTGCAGCTGCGAGAAATAGTGACGCAGGATGGTGCCCGCTGCTCTATCGGAGGCGTAGCGCAGCGTCTCCTCTGTCACGTATGGGTTGCCATCGTGGTCACCGCCAATCCACGAGCCCATACGAATCGTTGGGTTAGCCTGCAGCTTGTCGCCGCCGAGCTGACGCAAGTGCTTGACGACGTCCCGGTTAATCTGTGGCACAGCTTCCAGCAGAGAAAGCTGGTAGTAGCGAAGACCAACCTCGACCTCATCGCGAATATCCGGGCGGTTCATGCGAATCAGAGCCGTCTGCCACAGCGTCAGGATACGGCGGCGGATATCGGCATCAATCTCAGCGAGTCGGTCCGCGGTGCGTGCATTCAGCGGGGCTGCCTGGATCTCGTGGCGGCGCCGCATTGCGGCCGTGATGTGCTTCTGCACATCGAATACTGTACGACGACGAGTTTCCGTTGGGTGTGCGGTCAGAACTGGGACGACCTCAATGTGGTCCATCATTTCTGCAATGGCGCTGCCAGAAACCTTGGCGTCCCGAAGCTTCTGCCATGTTGCCTCCAGCGTGGAGTCCTGCGGCGGATCGCCAGCATCGAGAGAGGCCTCGATGCCTAGTTCTTCGTGCAGGTCCTCAGCGAGGTTAGCCAAAAGTGCGAAGTGCGTGAAAGCACGGATGACCGGGCTTGCCTCGGCCGGGTCTATGTCACGGAAGAGGCCGGCGAGTTTCTCGATATCGCCATCGCCACGATGGAGTTCGAAGGCTGCGCGGCGAGCATTTTCGACCAGGTTAAAGACTTCGTCACCCTCTTGCTCGCGGATTACCTGTCCGAGAATTCGACCCAGGTGGCGAATATCCTCCCAGAGCAAGTCCTGCTGCTTCGCGGTAGCGGTCGATGAGGATTGCTCATTGGTTGCAGTGCGTTGGTCGGTGTCACGATGTACTTGTTCGTTCATTGAGCACGTCCTTTTAAAACTGCCGGGCGTTCATTGTGGAAAGCCTCGGGAAATGTGTTGCGCTGAAATATTGCCATCCGGTGTGCCTGGGTTGAGCCCGCCTAAAGACAATAACCCCGAATCGGTTTTATGAGAATCAATAAAACCAATCCGGGGTCGCGCATGGCGCCTATCTTATCAGTTGTTCTGATTTTATATAGAGTTAGGCGTTCTGGGCGGCATCTGCAGCAAGTGCGCAGAGCTTCGCGAATGCTTCACCGTCGAGCGAGGCACCGCCGACGAGGCCGCCGTCGACGTCAGGCTTGCCGACGATTTCAGCGACGTTTTCGGCCTTGACGGAGCCACCGTAGAGAATGCGCATTTCCTTAGCGATGTTCTCGTCTGCAATTTCCGCAACGGTTTCGCGGATAGCTGCACAGACCTCCTGAGCGTCTGCAGCCGATGCGACCTTACCGGTGCCGATAGCCCAAACTGGCTCGTAGGCGATGACGGTCTTGGCCAGCTCAGCGTTGGTCAGGTTAGCCAGGGAACCCTTAACCTGAGAGACAACGTACTCGACGTGCTCTTCGGCCTCTCGAACCTCCAGCGGCTCGCCGACACAGACGATTGGGTTCATGCCCTCGCGCAGTGCTGCCTTGGCCTTCTTTGCGACCAGCTCGTCGTCTTCTGCGTGCATATCGCGACGCTCGGAGTGACCGACGACGACCCAGGTGCAGCCGAGCTTTGCCAGCATCGAGGAGGAAATCTCGCCGGTGTAAGCGCCGGACTCGTGGACTGAGACATCCTGCGCACCGTAGGTAACGCCGAGCTTATCGCCCTCAACCAGAGTCTGGACCGAACGCAGGTCGGTAAACGGTGGGATGACGGCGACGTCAACCTTGTCGTAGTACTCCTTCGGCAGAGCGAACGCGAGTTTCTGCACCACACCGATAGCCTCGAGATGGTTCAGGTTCATCTTCCAGTTACCAGCAATAAATGGTGTACGTGCCATAGTGGTGGAATTCACTTCCCTATCAATTAGTGGACTTTTAAGCGTTGAAAAGCCAGTGGTGGAAAAATCTTAGTCTTCCAGGACGGAGACGCCCGGCAGAGTCTTGCCCTCGAGGAACTCGAGCGAAGCGCCACCACCGGTGGAGATGTGGCTGAAACCGTCCTCGTTCAATCCCAGGGTACGTACTGCTGCTGCGGAGTCGCCGCCACCGACGACGGAGAAGCAACCGTTGTTAGTGGTGGCATCGATGATGGCCTGTGCAACCTGGCGGGTGCCAGCTGCGAAAGCCTCCATCTCGAACACGCCCATCGGGCCGTTCCAGAACACAGTCTTGGACTCAGCCAGCACCTTGCCGAATGCCTCAGCGGAAGCCGGTCCGATGTCCAGGCCCATCCAGCCTTCCGGAATCTCGGTGGCGTCTGCAACCTTGTTTTCAGCGTCAGCAGCGAACTTGTCGGCCACGACTACGTCAGTTGGCAGAACAATCTTGTCGCCGTAGCGGTCCAGCAGATCCTTACAGGTGTCAATCATTTCTTCCTGCAGCAGGGAAGCGCCAACGGCGTAGCCCTTGGCAGCCAGGAAGGTGAAGCACATGCCACCGCCGATGACCAGGGAGTCAACCTTCGGCGCGAGAGCCTCAATAACGCCCAGCTTGTCGGAAACCTTGGAACCGCCGAGCACGACGGTGTACGGCTTTTCCGGGGTCTCTGCAACCTTGCGCAGAACCTCAAGCTCAGCCTGAACCAGGTTGCCGGCGTAGTGTGGCAGCTTCTTCGCAACGTCGAAGACCGAAGCCTGGGCGCGGTGAACAACACCGAAACCGTCAGAGACAAATGCTCCGTCCGGAACAAGTGCAGCCAGCTCGGCTGCGAACTCGGCGCGTTCTGTCTCGTCCTTGGAGGTCTCGCGCGAATCGAAGCGGACGTTCTCCAACAGAAGTACATCGCCCTCGGTCAGGCCATTAGCGCGCTCGTGCGCGTCCTCACCGGAGACATCACCGGCGAGCGCGACATACTGCTCCAGGCGCTCAGAGAGAGCTTCAGCGACCGGGGCCAGGGAGAACTCAGGCTTAACCTCTCCCTTCGGGCGACCCAGGTGAGCCATAACAACGACCTTGGCGCCGGCGTCGACAAGAGCGGACAGAGTGGGCAGCGAAGCATCGATTCGGCCCGGATCGGTGATTACGCCGTCCTTCAACGGAACGTTAAAGTCGGAGCGGACGAGGACGTAACGGCCTTCAATACCTTCGTTGATCAGGTCTTTGACAGTCTTAACAGTCATCTCAATGAAATCCTTGTGAAAGTGTGTAAAAAACGGGCCGTGGGTGGCGTGCCCTACTCAGGCACAACCACCCCGGCCCGTTCGGGGTCTGGGATTAACCAGGTGTGTTATTAGAGGCGCTCACCGACGTAGACAGCCAGGTCGACGAGGCGGTTGGAGTAGCCCCACTCGTTGTCGTACCAGGAGACAACCTTGACCTGATCGCCGATGACCTTGGTCAGCGGTGCGTCGAAAATCGAGGAACGCGGGTCGCCCTCGATGTCCTTGGAAACGATTGGGTCCTCGTTGTAGCCCAGAACACCCTTGAGCTCGCCCTCAGCAGCTTCCTTGATGGCAGCGTTGACGGACTCGACGGTGACCTCGTTCTTAGCAGTGAAGGTCAGGTCGGTGACAGAGCCGGTCGGGGTCGGAACACGCAGTGCGTAGCCGTCCAGCAGGCCCTTGAGCTGCGGCAGAACCAGAGCAACTGCCTTTGCAGCGCCGGTGGAGGTCGGAACAATGTTCAGAGCAGCAGCGCGAGCGCGACGCAGGTCCTTGTGCGGAGCGTCGTGCAGGCGCTGGTCACCGGTGTAGGCGTGGATGGTGGTCATGAGACCGCGTTCGATGCCGAACTTGTCGTCCAGGACCTTAGCCATCGGAGCCAGGCAGTTGGTGGTGCAAGAAGCGTTCGAAATGATGTTGTGCTTCTCCGGGTCGTAGTCAGTGTGGTTGACGCCGACAACGAAGGTTGCGTCTTCGTTCTTAGCCGGAGCGGAGATGATTACCTTCTTGGCGCCAGCCTCGATGTGAGCCTTGGCAGCGTTGGCATCGGTGAAGAAACCGGTGGACTCAATGACGATGTCGACCTTGTGCTCGCCCCACGGTAGGTTCTTCGGGTCGCGCTCAGCGTATGCGGCGATGCGCTTGCCGTTGACGGTGAGGGACTCATCGTCGTAGGTGACCTCTGCGTCAAGCTTGCCCATGATGGAGTCGTACTTGAGCAGGTGAGCCAGGGTCTTGTTATCAGTGAGGTCGTTTACAGCAACGACTTCTAGGTCAGCGCTCGCAGCGAGCAGGGAGCGGAAGAAGTTGCGGCCAATGCGACCAAAACCGTTAATACCTACACGAACCGTCACAATAATCTCCTTAATGGATTGGCGAATCGATGCCACTTGTCAGGGCGCTGATTGCGCTCCAACAGGTTCACTACAGAAGTGTACGTTGGGTTTTTCATTCGCGCAGCGATGCTTTGGCGCGAAAATCCCAAATAAACGGAGATTTATCCAAATTTCCGCACCTGACTAGGCATAACAGGTGCTTTACTCGTCAACTTCTTTGTCAAAAAGTTCGTCTGTAACGACTGCAGTTGTGGGGGGAATTCCGAGTTCGTTTGCTCTTTTGTCCGCCATGGAGAGCAAACGCCGGATGCGTCCTGCGACTGCGTCTTTGGTCATTGGCGGATTGGCTAGCTGTCCAAGTTCTTCCAATGATGCCTGCTTGTGCTCGATGCGCAGCTGTCCTGCAGACACCAAGTGGTCTGGTACATCGTCGCCGAGAATCTCTAGAGCGCGTTCTACTCGTGCTGCCGCAATGACGGCCGCACGAGCTGAGCGCCGCAGGTTGGCATCGTCGAAGTTTGCCAAGCGGGTGGCTGTCGCTCGCACTTCACGACGCATTCGCTGTTCTTCCCATTGCAGGCGAGTAGTCTGGGCTCCCATTCGCGTGAGGAGCGCACCAATCGCATCGCCCTCCCGGATGATTACTCGATCGCCACTGCGGGACTTATTTTCCTTACTCTTAGCCGTAATTCCGAGCCTACGAGCACATCCCACTAATGCGAGTGCCGCTTCAGCAGAAGGAGCAGTGACTTCCAAAGCTGAGGAACGCCCCGGCTCGGTCAGTGAACCATGTGCCAAAAATGCACCCCGCCATGCAGCTTCCTGATCAATCTTCTGCCCCATGATCAGCTTGCGTGGTAGCCCACGTACGGGACGTCCTGCAGAGTCAATCAAGCCAGTTTGCCTAACGACGAGTTCCGCGCCATCGGTTACCCGTACGATGTACTTCGAGGTCTTTCGCAACCCACCGGGAGACAAGACATTGAGGCTGGCTTTGACATCGTAGAGTTCGGCCAGCATGGAGCGCAGGCGGCGTGCGACAGCGCCGGAATCCAACTCAGCCTCCAGCACAATCGAACCTGCCACCAGGTGGAGTCCTCCCGCGAAGCGGAACAGGGTCGCAATCTCCGCTGCCTGAGCGCTTTCCTGCGAAACTGACACGCGGGCTAGTTCGTCTTTGACCTTCGCCGTCAATGCCACGATGCTGTCCATCCTCATTTCATGTGTACGAGCTGGGTTTGGGCCTGGCTAATTTAGATTTAATTAACCCCATTTGAGCTCTAGCAATAAACCTCAAGGATAGTATCCTGAACCAATCGAGTGGCAATTAGCTGATTGCCTGCTGCATCCCCGCAGGAGAATGCAGAAATACCCTCGATTGGCCGGACGCTTTAGAGGAACTGACGAAGTGCAGTAGCTAGCTTCTCCGGCGAATGCCGACCCGTCAGAGCTCCGTGGTCGTCCACTTCTTGCACATCGGCGAAAACAACTTTCGCGTCGAGGCTGTTCGCCGCTCGCTGCAGGTATTCCCGTTCGGTATCCGCGAGCGGCGTGTTGTCGTCGACAAGCACGTAATTGAGCTTCAAGTTAGGTGCATGCTGCGTGAGCATATGGATGTGCCGTTCGGAAGAAAAACCGGCGGTCTCCCCCGGCTCGGCGACCAGATTAAGCACCACGACGGTTGTGGCATTGGTTTCTTGCAGAGCGTCCCGCAACCCGGGCACCTGAAGATGTGGCAGAACCGAAGTGAACCACGAACCCGGACCCAGCGTCACCAAATCAGCATTGAGGATAGCTTCAATGGCCTCCTCGGATGCCGGCGGCGCCTCAGGAATCAGCCGGATTCGACGCACCTGACCAGGCGTGGTGGCCACTGCGACCTGGCCACGGACTTGGCGCACGACGCGGGCATCCTGCTCCAGGCCAACGACTTCGGCCTCAATCTCTAACGGGATTGGCGACATAGGCACGACGCGACCTTGGATTTGCAGCAGCCGGCCAATTTCGTCAAGCGCGTCGACTTCATTTCCCATCACACTGGTGAGGCCAGCGATGATCAGATTCCCAATCGCATGCCCTGCGAGTGCGCCAGTTCCGCCAAAGCGGTGCTGCAGTGTCTTTTCCCACAGATCGCCTTTTTCCGTATCTGCGGAAAGCGCGGCGAGCGCCATGCGAAGGTCTCCAGGGGGAATCTGCCCCAGCTCACGACGAAGGCGACCGGAGGATCCTCCATCGTCGGCAACTGTGACCACCGCTGTGACATGGTTCGCAACTTGACGGTCAGCTCTCAGCGTGGCAAATAGACCATGACCGCCACCCAGACTGGTAATTGATGTCAATTTCTACACCTCCACGAAAACCGCTAATTGCGGTCAATATCGCGGTGGACGACGTTGACGTTGATCCCGGAAACTCCCTCGAGCTTCTTAGCCAGCGCCTCCGACATGGCCACACTTCGGTGATGGCCTCCGGTGCATCCCACAGCGATAGTCATAAAACCCTTGCCCTCACGGCGGTAACCGGGCAAAACCAATTCAATCAAGTTTGTGACGTTGTCCAAGAACCCCTGAGACTCCGGTTGGGACAGTACGTAGTCGGCCACTGCTTTGTTGGTACCGCGGCCCGCACGCAGCTCAGGTACCCAATAGGGGTTGGGGAGAAAACGGACGTCGAAAAGCATGTCGGCATCGCGCGGTGCACCGTGCTTAAACCCAAAGGACTCGATGGTAATCTGTTGAATCTTGCTAGCGGTATCCGACAGCTGATGCTCTAACTCACGGCGCAAATCGTGCACGCTCATGTCAGAGGTATCCACTACTAAATCCGACATGCCCTTTATGGGCAGCAGCATCTGACGTTCAGCTGCAATACCCTGTGAAAGCGTGCCGTTTTCCTGTAGCGGATGGGTGCGGCGGACTGAGTCGTAGCGGGCGATGAGGGTGTCGTCGTTGGCATCAAAGAAGATGACATAGGGCTGGCGCCCCTCATTGCGGAGTCCGTCGAGCACCTCCCCCAAACTGCCCGCGAATGCGCGCGAGCGAACGTCGGTGACGATAGCGAGGCGCTCTACTGGAGAGTCCGCCTCAAACGACAACTCGACCATGCGCATAATTAACTCCGGGGGCAGGTTGTCTGCGACATACCAGCCCATCTCCTCCAAGACGCTGGCGGCCGTATTGCGTCCGGAACCGGACATGCCGGTAATCAGCACAAGTGACTTTTCAGCCTGAGGGGAATAACCCGAAGTAATCATGCCAATACTCTAATACAATTTCGGCCAACCGCTCTCGGTTTTACTAGCGGAAGTAAACCCTCTAGCACTGTTTCAAGTGCGGTTATAGCCACTTGTTTACCTACTTCTACGCCTATTCTCCGGTACCGACATCCGATTTTGGTTCTGAGGATTTTTCGTCTGGGTGGAGGTAATCGTAGACAGTTTTCGCGAGCATCGGCCCGAAACCAGCCACCTCTTCGATCTGCTCGACGCTGGCCTTTTTCAGCGCCGCAACGGAGCCAAAGTGTTTGACCAACTCACTGCGGCGTGCTGGTCCCAGCCCCTTAATGCCATCGAGTACCGAAGAGCGCATGCGCTTAGAGCGCTGCTGGCGGTGATAAGTAATGGCAAAGCGGTGCGCCTCATCACGAATTCGCTGGATAAGGTACATCGCTTCCGAATTGCGCGGCAGAATGAGTGGCTCATCATCGTCGGGAATCCACAGCTCTTCTAAGCGCTTGGCAATACCCACGAGCGTCACATCGGTGACCTCGAGTTCATCGAGGACTGCCTGAGCGGCTGCGACCTGCGGTGCACCACCGTCGACAATGAACAACTGTGGCGGGTAGGCAAACTTGCGACTACTCCGCGACTGCTCATCGACGGCATCAGTCGTCTCCTCGACGAACATTTCGCTGGCATCATCGGGCATGGCGAGCTTGTCCTCGTTATGGCGCAGAAAACGACGGCGCACCACCTCAGCGATGGAGCCGACGTCGTCGGAGCGACCGTCACCCGCTGCATCCTTAATCCGGTAGCGGCGATAGTCGGACTTCTTCGGCAATCCGTCCTCGAAGACCACCAACGAGGCCACCACATCGGTGCCCTGAATATGCGAGATGTCAGTGCATTCGATACGCAGCGGCGCTTCATCCATAAACAGCGCGTCCTGAAGTTCGGAGAGAGCTTGCGATCGAGTAGTTAGATCTCCACTTCGCTTTAGTTTGTGCTGGCGTAGCGCTTCAGCTGCATTTTTCTGCACGGTCTCCATGAGTGTTCGCTTGTCACCGCGCTGTGGGACCCGAATATCCACATTGGTGCCACGAATATCGGCCAAAAATGCAGCAACCTCGTCAAGATCGTCGGGCGTGGCCTGGACGAGAATTTCGCGTGGCACAACTTGGGCGGCAGTGGTCGATTCATCGCCGTCGACATCCGCGTGCTTGGCGGCATCGCCATAGAACTGTGTCAGGAACTGCGTTAGCAGCCCACCCAAGCTGGGGTCAGTCTCTCCCTCTCGAAACTCTGTAGTCGCGTATTCGCCGGACTTCTCCACTACCCAGCCGCGCTGACCGTAAATACGTCCTGCCCGAACGTGGAAAATCTGCACGGCCGCTTCCAGCTCGTCCGTTGCTAGCGCAATAAAGTCGGCATCGGCGGCGTCGGAAAGCACGACTGACTGCCTCTCCATGACCTTGTCGATGGCAGCGAGGTTGTCGCGCAGGCTCGCGGCGCGCTCGAAGTCTAACTCGCCGGCAGCTTCCTCCATTTCCTTCTTCAAACGCCTGGTGACCGGGCTCGTATTCCCAGACATGAAGCTGGTAAAACCACGGACAATTTCGCGGTGTTCCTCGGCACTGACACGGCCGACACAAGGCGCCGAGCATTTGTCGATATAGCCGAGCAAACAGGGCCGCCCCAGGGCCTGCTGCCGGTTGAAGACTCCCTTGGAACAAGTGCGGGCCGGGAAAACTCGCGTAAGCAAGTCGAGCGTTTCTCGGATAGCCCACGCGTGTGAATAGGGGCCGAAATAACGCACGCCCTTCCGGCGCGGTCCTCGGTAGAGAAAGAGCCGCGGGTACAGCTCGCCGACGCTGACGGCCAACATCGGATACGACTTATCGTCGCGGTACATCACGTTGAACCGCGGATTAAAGCGCTTAATCCAGGTGTACTCCAACTGCAGCGCTTCGACCTCATTGTGGACAACAGTCCACGTCACCTTCGAAGCGGACTGCACCATCTGGCGGGTGCGGGGATGCAGCCGAGTTAAGTCCTGGAAATAGTTAGACAGACGCGCACGGAGATTCTTCGCCTTGCCGACGTAGAGAACGCGCCCGGTTGAATCGAGAAAACGGTACACCCCCGGCTCCGTGGGAATGGTGCCGGGGGCGGGACGGTACTGAGAAGGGTCAGTCACTTACGGTGTCCTTAAAACGTGTCCTTGGGTTAGTCCTCCGGCATGAACTTGTCTTCAAGTTCACGGAACCGGCGGATGTCTTCCACGACGCGGCTGCCGTCGGCCGACTGGATTGCGAGCATCGGCACAAACTCAAAGTCTGGCAGCTCCAAGCGAGCCCAGCGGGACTTCTTTGGAAAACTCAGGCCGTAGATATCGACCCATGGGTAGAACTTTGCATTGAGCAGATTGCGGACTTCCACGCCCGTGGCATTTACGCGAACGCGAGCGCGAGTCAGCAGCAGGATTACCCCGGCGATAATCAAACCAATCATTGGGAAAGCCAGCTGGTCAATAGCGGTCACCGAAGCGCCGGTGTTACCAAAGTCCACTACGATACCCATGAAGATATGGATAGCGAAGACTACAACTGCAGCGACAATCGCCCACAGACGCAGCTTTTGCGAGGTGATTTCCAACAGCCATTTGTCTTCACTACCGGTGTCGACGGCAGTCGAATTGCTGTGGCGTTCGGAGTTACCCATTCTTACTCAGCTCCACCTTCACGAAGAGACTTCAACACGGCGACGGTATGCAGCGCTGCGGCCATGGCCTCGCGACCTTTATTCTCCACAGCTCCCTCACCGCCGGCACGATCAATTGCCTGCTGTTCAGTGTTACAGGTCAATACACCATTGCCAACAGGCGTCTCACAGTCCAGTGCAATCCGCGTCAGCCCCTCAGTCACCGAGTCGCAGACATAGTCGAAGTGCGGCGTACCACCGCGGATAACGCATCCCAGCGCCACCACGGCGTCGTGAGTTCGCGCGAGCTGTTGGGCTACAACGGGAATTTCTAGAGCACCGACGACAGTTACGTCAGTCACAACGGCTCCCACTTCCTCGGCCTGTGCCAGTGCTTCACGACGAAGCTGCCCGGTGATCTCCTCATTCCAATGAGAGGTGACCAGACCGACGGTCACACCAGTGGAATCTGGGACGGATACGTCAGGAAGACCTGCACCACTCATCTACTGTGCTCCTTCTGTCGAGATGCCGTGAGCCTCCATGTACTCATCCAACCAAGGAAGTTCATGACCCATGCGTTCGCGCTTTGTCAACAAGTATTTCAAGTTATCCTCGTTGACCTCAACTGGCACCGGTACCCGGCGGCTCATCTCCAGTCCATAACCACCTAGGCCGGCACGCTTGGTCGGATTGTTCGTCAGCAGGGCCATAGAGGTGACCCCAAGGTCCTGCAGAATCTGTGCACCAGTGCCGTACTCGCGTGCGTCCGACGGCAAACCGAGTGCGAGATTGGCATCAACGGTGTCAGCGCCTTCATCTTGCAGGTGGTAGGCCTGCAGCTTCGGCATCAGACCAATGCCTCGGCCTTCGTGACCGCGCATGTAGAGAACGACGCCGCGTCCTGCCTCGTGGACCATGCGCATGGAGTTGTGCAGCTGCTGACCGCAATCACAGCGGCGCGAGCCCAATGCATCGCCAGTCAGACATTCAGAATGAACGCGGACGAGCACATCCTGGCCATCATTGGAGGAGACATCACCGACAACAAGTGCAACATGCTCGACCCCGTCGATAAGACTGCGGTAACCGATGGCCCGGAACTCGCCGTATTCGGTGGGTAGCTTGGTTTCAACGACGCGTTCGATCAGCTGCTCGTGGCGACGGCGATACTCGATGAGCTGCTCAATGGAGATTAGCGACAACTCGTGCTTATCGCAGAAGCGGCGCAGCTCTTCCGCACGAGCCATGCCGGTGGGGTCGTCTTCGGAGACAACCTCACACAGCACGCCTGCGGGACGAAGCCCTGCAAGTCGCGCGAGATCTACCGAGGCCTCAGTGTGACCAGCGCGTACTAGAACACCGCCTTTGCGTGCGCGCAAGGGAACCACGTGCCCCGGGCGGGTGAAGTCATGTGGAGTCGACGTCGGGTCAGCCAGTGTGCGAATGGTGTTCGCACGATCACTGGCAGAAATGCCCGTGGTGCCAGTATTGGCATCAACCGTGACGGTATATGCGGTGCCGCGGGCATCCTCATTATCGGACACCATCGGCGGTAGGTTGAGTCGTTCGCAGTCTTCGGCAGTCAGCGGTGCGCAAATGTAGCCAGAGGAATAGCGAACCATAAAGGCAACAAGCTCAGGCGTGGCCATTTCTGCTGCGAAGATGATGTCGCCTTCGTTCTCGCGATCTTCATCATCAACGACAACCACGGCCTTGCCGGCAGCGATGTCCGCAATGGCCTGCTCTACGGAATCGAACTTAATCACAGTCTTGTAGCTTATCTTTCCAACATTTTCTCGACGTACTTGGCTAGTACATCGACTTCCAAATTGACCTTGGTACCTACCGAGGCGGAACCGATTACGGAGTCTGACAGCGTCGTTGGTATCAGGCTGACCTCAAAGAACCCCTCGCCTACTGCAGAGACAGTCAACGAGGTGCCATCCACGGCAATTGAGCCCTTTTCCACGACATACTTGGAGAGCTGCCCCGGCAGCGAAATCCGCACTACTTCCCAGCGTTCCCCTGGCGTGCGCGAAATAACCTCGCCGGTGCCATCGATATGTCCCTGCACGATATGGCCGCCGAGGCGTTGCCCTACTGCGGTTGCACGTTCGAGGTTGACCTTGGAACCGACCTCAACCTGGCCGAGACTCGACCTATCCAAAGTCTCTTGCATGAGATCAGCGGTAAAGAAGTCATCGCCAAACTCCACGACAGTCAAACAAACGCCGTTGACAGCAATGGAGTCACCGTGGTGCACGTCGTCAAGCACGGTGGACGCGCGAATGGTCAGAGTAATGGAATCGGCTTCGCGGTGGATTTCGCGAATTTCGCCGAGTTCCTCAACAATTCCCGTAAACATAGTGGTCAGGAAAATCCGTTACCGTTTGTTATAAATTGAAAGATTTTTACAAAGTTAACTCTAGCCGGTCTACCCGCGATCTTTGCCACTGCGGAGTGCCGTGATCAAAATGTCATCCCCCAGAGTCTCGACCGCGACGGTACGAAAGCGGGAGATGTCAGTGATGGTGGTCTCGTGATTGGCCGATGTCACTGGCAGACCAGCGCCGAGAAACGCCGGGGCAATGTAGGACTCAATCGCGTCTACAGCATCGGCTTCTAAGAAAGCGCTGGCGAGCCGTGGGCCGCCTTCTACCAGCACGTCAATAAGCCCCATATCCGCCATTGTCTCCAGCGCGACTTCCACATCGTGAGTGCGGATGTGGCGGAAGTTATCGCCGCGGATATTCGCATCGGCGGCAACCTCCGAGGTGCCAATCGCGATGCGCAGAGGTTGCGTAGACAGCTCCTCACCGTCTGGTGTGCGCGCGGTCAATCGCGGATTGTCGGCGAGCACTGTTCCCGTTCCGACGACAATCGCTTGCCGACGTGCACGATCAACATGTACCCGTGCCCGCGCCTGCTCCCCCGTGATCCACTGCGAGGTGCGGTCGGTAGCGGCAGCGAAACCATCAAGTGTGCCCGCCGTCTTCAGCGTGATGTGTGGGCGCCGAGTGCGCTGCCAGTGTAACCATGGACGTAGGTAGCCGGCGGTTACTCGGTCACGCTGGAATTCTCCAATGACTTCGATGTCCTTATAGCGCAACCATTCGCTGCCGCCAGCGGCCACGGGATTAGGATCAGCGACCGCAAATATGACGCGGGAAACACCGGCTGCCGCAAGTGCCTCGGTGCACGGTGGCGTACGGCCGATATGATTGCACGGCTCGAGTGTTACCACTGCAGTACCGCCCTGAGCTCGTGCCCCCGCCATCTCCAATGCCTGCGGCTCTGCGTGTCGCCCGCCTACCGGCTCAGTTCCGGCCACACCGACCGCGATCCCTGCGGTATCGAGAATGACGCAACCAATCGGAGGATTGGGATAGGTGGTGCCTCGAACTCGCTGGCCGGCTTCTATGGCCAATGCCATAGCTTGCGCGTCAGTCAGCGGCTGTGCGGAGACGAGATCCGGAAACTGTGCCACCGTTTCTCACCGCCGTCTACTTAGTTGCAGCAGCGGTTGCCAATGCGCGCAGCTCATCGACAGCCGCGGCACGATTCTCAGCGCCGAAAACGGCCGAGCCTGCGACAAAGGCGTCGCAACCAGCGGCGGCAGCGGATTCGATGGTTTTGGCGGAGATTCCACCGTCAATCTCGATCAGAGTATCCAGACCTTCGGCATCAATGCGCTCACGCAGCTTCTCGACCTTGGCCAGCTGATCCGGCATAAAGGACTGCCCCCCGAAACCGGGTTCGACACTCATGACCAGCACCTCGTCGAATTCGGCGAGGTGATCCAGCCACGGCTCAATTGGAGTACCCGGGCGCAGTGAGAACCCGGCCTTCACGCCCTGGGAACGAATGTGGCGTGCCAGTGCGATGGCATCGTCGGCGGCTTCAACATGGAAAATAACGGAGCTCGCTCCCGCCTTAATGTAGGTGTCGACCCACTTCTCCGGGTTTTCAATCATGAGATGGACATCCAAGTACTTGTCCGTCACGGCAGCTACGGCCTCCAGCACCGGAGCGCCGAAGGACAGGTTGGGTACGAAGTGGCCATCCATGACGTCGATATGTAGCCAATCTGCATTGCCTACAGCCTCAACCTCACGGTCGAGGCGAGCGAAGTCAGCAGCGAGAATGGACGGGGCAATAATTGGTGCGCTCATAACCTCTGAGCCTAGTCGTTCTTGCGCAAAACTGAGAAGAACATCGCATCGGTGCCGTGGCGGTGTGGCCACATCTGCACAGATGGATACGGTCCGACATCAGTCATCGGCGCTACCAACTCGTGTGCATTCAGCTCAGTCACAGGCAATTCCGTCACTGCTCTATCGACTATGCCCCTGGTTTCCCGCAGATGCGGCGAACACGTGGAGTAGACGATGATGCCACCCGGCCGTGCCAAACGCACAGCCTCACTGAGCAGTTCAAACTGAAGCGTAGTCAAGGAGTTAAGATCGGACGGCGACTTCCGCCAGCGCGCTTCCGGGCGACGACGGAGCGAGCCCAAGCCAGAGCAGGGCGCGTCTACCAAGATGCGGTCAAAGCCTGCCTCCAGCCCGGTATCGCGACCATCCGCGACGGTTACAGTCACTGGTAGCCCGGTCGTGGCCTTCTTCACCAGTTCTGCGCGAGTCGCCGATACCTCAACAGCATCGAGCTTCGCGCCCTCAATAGCTGCGATGCCGCCGATGAAAGCTGACTTACCACCGGGGCCGGAACATAGATCTAACCAGCGGCCGCTGTCTTCACGGGTAACGGGTGCCATGGTGACGGCACGCGCAATGAGCTGAGAACCCTCGTCCTGCACCGCAGCCAAGCCCTGTCGGACCGGCTCCAACTCTCCTGGGGCACCGGAGTCCAGGCGCACACAGTACGGCGACCACGGTCCCTCTTCACCGCCGGTGATCAGTGCCAATTCCTCAGCGGTGATCTCGCCCGGACGAGCGACCAAGTGCACCAGCGGGCGGGCATCGTCGGCAGCGAGTGCCTGCTGCAGCTCACCGGCTTGTGCACCGAGTGCGCGGGCAAACTCCATCGCGATCCAGCGCGGGTGGGCATGCTTCATTGCCACGTAGCCAATCGGATCGGTCGCGGGATCCGGCGCAATCTCAGCCACCCATTCGCTTTCGGTCTTCGAGGAGACCTTCCGCAAAATAGCGTTGACAAAGCCGCGCGCACCAGGTCCCGCCACCTTCGCCACTGCCCGCACCGAGGTATCGACCGCCGCGTAGGCGTCGACGCGCGTACGCAGCAGCTGGTACGTGCCCAGGCGTAGCACGTCCATCACCGGTCCAGCAATATCGTTTAACGGGCGTGACGACGATGCCTCAATCACGGCATCCAACAGGCCTTCCGCCCGCAGTGTGCCGTACGTCAGCTCCGTTGTAAAAGCAGCATCCCGCCCCTTGAGCTTGTGCGCCTTCAGCAATTTGGGCAGCAGCAGGTTTGCGTAAGCATCATTCTCGCGAACGTCGGCTAGTACCTTCAGTGCGACCTTGCGCGGCTGGTCAATGCCACCGCGATTATCCCCACCTCGGGTGTCACGGTTACGGTTGCGGTCATCGCGGTTCTGTCCGCCGCGGTTGCTGCGCTGCCGTCCGCCACCGGTGTGGCGGGGTTTGTCGTTGCCCATTTACTCGCAGACCTTTCCGCCAGGTTGGCTACCTCGCGCCCAGTCGGACGCATCCATCATCTTCTTACCCTGTGGCTGCACCTTCACCAGCTGCACATAGCCATCGGCACAACGCACGGATACCCGGTGCTTCTCCACTACCAACTCACCCGGTGTGGCGGCTGTAGCCTCCGGAGCAGCTGCCTTTCGCACCTCGTCGACCGCGGCGCTGTTCTCGTCGGAAAGCGGGGTGAGCTCTCCGACCTTCAAACGTGCGCCGTCGAGGGTCGTCCACGCACCTGGGGCAGGCGTGAACGCGCGAGCGCGGCGGTCGAGAAGATGTCGCGGCTGAGTCCAAACGATTCGGGCATCCTCCGGCCCGAACTTAGCGGCGTAGCTGACGTCCTGTTCCGGCTGAGCGGTCGGACGCAACGCACCGGCTTCGATGCCGTCCATGGTGGCGGCTAGAAGATCCGCGCCGGAGTATGCGAGGCGGGTCAAAAGGTCGTCGGCATTATCGGTCGGGCGTATCGCTTCGGTGACGGTACCGAAAACTGGTCCGGTATCCAGGCCCTTTTCAATCCGGAAGGTACTGGCACCCGTGACTTCGTCGCCAGCGGCGATAGCTGCCTGCACCGGCGCGGCACCTCGCCAAGCAGGAAGCAGTGAGAAATGCAGATTTACCCAGCCGTGCGTCGGTACATCGAGCAACTCCTCCGGCACGAGATTGCCGTAGGCGACCACCGGGATGCAGTCGGCGTTTAATTCGCGGATCTGCTGTTGGATTTCCGCATCGCGCAGGGTCGTCGGGGTGAGAACGGGAATGTCGTGTTCCAAGGCCAGAGCCTTCACCGGCGAGGGCGAAAGCGACTTACCGCGGCCACGGCGGGCATCGGGGCGAGTGAGAACAGCAACGACCTCATGGTGGGAGTCTTCGAGCAACTTTTTCAGTGCAACGACAGCGGGTTCCGGGGTTCCGGCAAAAATCAGGCGCACAGTAAGTGGATTCCTTCCTGGTGGACCTAGTTGTTCTAGTTAATCTAGTGATGAAACTCGGGGCGCCACACCCGGGGGCTAGGCGTAGGTGAGTTAACCGCGGTTGAGGAACCAGTCCTGCTCACGCAGAGAGCGCATCGCGGTCTTGCGCTCGTCGCCCTCGAGACGCTTCAAAAACAGCACACCGTCCAGGTGGTCGCTTTCATGCTGCACGCAGCGAGCCAGCAGATCATCAGCTTCGAAACTCACCGGTGTGCCGTGGCGATCCTGGCCAGTAACGCGTACACGTGCGTGCCGAGTCACGGGTCCATTAATCCCCGGGATAGACAGGCATCCTTCGATTTCGTGGACAGTTTCATCGCCGATGGCTTCCCATTCCGGATTGACGATGTGCCCGCGGGTGCCATTGCAGTCGTAGACGAAGACGCGCTGCAGCACGCCAACCTGGTTTGCCGCGAGCCCGACACCCTGTTGCTCATCCATCGTGTCGAACATGTCATCAATCAGGTGCGACAGCGTCGCGTCGAAATCAGTGACGGTTTCCGCCTTGGACAGCAACACCGGATCGCCGAAAAGACGTACCTCACGAACTGCCATGAACTTAGAGCCTCCAAGAAAACTGGTGTGAATCAAGCAATAACGCGCTCATTTTAGCAGCTAGCCGAAATTAATCGGATCGACGACAACGCGCACCGGCGTCGGGTCCTTCCTAGTCGCGCGAACGACCTGCGCTGCCTTCAACGCCGCTCCCACTGCCCGTGCTTGACGACGGTCACAGCGAACCAGCATCCGCTGAATAGGTGTACCCGGCTCCACGCCTGCTGGTGGCCTGGCGTTGCGGGGAAGGTCTACCGGCCCCAGAATTTCCGCGCCCGATGGAACTTCCAGGGACTCCATGAAGTTACGCAGGCCCTCTTCAGTCCCATCCACCGCTGCCACGTGAAAGGCCGGAGGCAGAGCGGCAGCTGTGCGGTCGGCCAATTCCCTGTTCGCAGCGCCTACCGCGTCCCATGCCAGAAGATCGGCCACAGTCGGGACTGCAGCATCCGCATCGATAACCACTGCTCCGCCTTGCTCCCGCGGGCGGGCAAGTGTGACGGCCCGAGACCAATGCGCATAGGCTTCTTCATGAGCGCGCAAGTCCTGCCGGCCGAGCATCGCCCAAGTGTCCAGTAGCATCACTGCACCGTAGCCCTCCGGCGCATAAGGCTCGGCTCCCGGCGTGGCCACCACGACCCTCGGGCCTTCGGGAATGTCGTCAACAATGCGTTCTCCAGAGGAAGCGATGACTGGGAATGGACTGAAAATACGGCCAAACTCCTCTGCCGTACGTTCACTGCCGACCACGACTGGCCGAATCTTGGTGGACCCGCAGCTATGGCAACGGTGGTGGATGTCGATACGACCACACCACCGACAGGTCGGTGGTGCCGGGTCGTCCGGGTTATCGGACGGTGGAATTCCCAGTGGACCATTACACCAGCGACAGCGCGCAGGCGCGCCACAGGAGCGACACGACAGTGTCGGCACATATCCCTTGCGAGGTACCTGGACCAGGATCGGAAGCTCTTCGCGCAGCGCGGCCTTTGCCCGTCGAAAAGCGATGGCAGGAAGGCGTCCCCTACTGACGTCATCCGGGTCTTCGGAAGTGTCCGTCGAGGCAATCATCTCCGGCATGGACTCAGTCAGGGCGTCAGTTCCCGCGACCAGATTGTGCGCCCAACCTGAGGAGACCAGCAGCTGCACCTCGGCTGTACGGCTATACGACGCAAAGATGAGAGCGCATCCTTCCTGCGCACTACGCGTCACCAACACCTCGCGAGAGTGCACGTAGGGTGCGCGGGAATCCACAAGGTTGTCATCGCCATCATCGACAATCACTGCTAAACGCAGATTCTTCACTGGCGCGTATGCTGCCGAACGCGTGCCGACGACTATGCGCCCCTGGCCGTGCAGGATATCCAGGTAGCGGCGATAGCGGGACTCGGGACCGAGGCCAGCCCCGAGAAGAGTGAGCTGACGGGCAGAAATGAGCTCGCGAAAAGCGCTCTCAAAGCGCGCCTGTGTGCGTGCGTCCGGCACAATGATGAGAACACCGCCACCATCGCGCGCGACCGAAACGCTGAGCGCGGCGAGCATAGTTGCCACCTGTTCGCCTGGAACTGGCTGCCACGCTGCGCGTGCCGGGGTGCCCTTGCGGACGGAATTGACAAAGGATTCTCCGAAGACATAGTTGTCCCAAGCGGAAAGGTCCGGATCTTCGGTGGCAAGCTTTCCCAACTCCTCCCACGTCGGGGGCATGTTCTCCCTGCGAGCACGTTCGGCCCGTGCATGACGGGTTGGGATGGCGGAGCGAATGATGTTTGAGCGCGTTGCGCCGTAATACTCCGCCAGAGAATCCACCAACCGTCGAAGCTGTGGCGGATAGACAACCTCAGAGCTGATGACATCCTTGAGATAGGACAGTTTGCCGTCGTGAGTGGGCGTGGCACAGCGCTCCAGCACCAGCGCATTGACCAACTGGCCGTGGAAGCGAATCCGCACGCGGCAACCGACGACCGCTTCCTCCGCTAGCGCGCGCGGAACCAGGTAGTCGAAGGGGCGATCTAACTGCGGCAGCCCCAAAAGCGGAAGCACCCGCGCGACTGGTAGCTTCTCAGCTGCGGCGGCGGGTGCGAAGGGGGCGTCGGTCATAGAGTCTTACTCTACTGCCCCACCCCAGGGTAATGCTGGCGGGTGGTGTTTATCCCAGGCCAGCGGCTGCGCGGAGCTCTTCAACGCGGTTGAGCTGCTCCCACGGCAGGTCCAAGTCAGTTCGCCCGAAGTGACCGTAGGTGGAGGTCTGCGCATAAATCGGGCGCAGCAGGTCCAGGTCACGAATAATAGCGGCCGGACGAAGGTCGAAGACCTTGTTGATAGCCTCGCGGATGGCGTCATCCGAAACGTGACCGGTGCCGAAAGAATCGACGTAGAGGCCCACTGGGCGAGCGCGACCGATAGCGTAGGCGACCTGAATCTCGAGGCGGTCAGCCAGTCCCGCGGCCACGGCATTCTTCGCAACCCAACGGGTGGCATATGCGCCGGAGCGATCCACCTTTGACGGGTCCTTGCCCGAGAACGCGCCGCCCCCGTGACGAGCCATACCGCCGTAAGTGTCGACGATAATCTTGCGACCGGTCAGGCCGGCATCGCCCATCGGGCCACCGATAATAAACTGGCCAGAAGGGTTAACCAGCAGCTTCAATTCATCGGTGACAAAACGCTCGCGCAGGTTAGCATCGTCGAGCACCCAATCGACGACGTGAGTCTTAATCTGCTCGGTGATCCACTCCTGGGTGACATCCGGGTCGTGCTGCGTGGACACCACAACGGTGTCCAAGTACACCGGGTTATTGTCTTCGTCGTAAGCGAAGGTGACCTGAGTCTTACCATCCGGTCGAAGCGATGGGACGATCCGTTCCTTGCGTACCTGCGTCAAGCGGCGAGCCAGGCGGTGCGCCAGTGCAATCGGTAGCGGCATGTACTCCGGCGTTTCGTTGGTAGCGTAGCCGAACATCAGCCCCTGGTCGCCAGCGCCCTTGAGATCTTCTGCTTCGACTTCTCCACCAGAGCTGCGTGCTTCCAGAGAAGTGTGCACACCGTCGTGGATGTCTGAGGACTGCTCACCGATCGAAATGGAGACGCCACAGGTTTTGCCGTCAAAGCCCTTTTCAGAAGAATCGAAACCGATCTCCTTCAGTCGACTCCGGACAATACCGGGGATGTCAACGTAGCTCTTCGTGCGAACCTCGCCAACAACATGGACTAAACCGGTAGTCACCACAGTCTCAACAGCGACCATCGATGCAGAATCCTGCGCGAGCATAGCGTCAAGGATGGAGTCCGAAATCGAGTCGCAAATCTTATCCGGGTGCCCCTCGGTAACAGATTCACTGGAAAACAGCCGAAGATTAGAGGCCACGAGCAGTACAACTTTCTTCTAGATTATTTCCCCACCCCTGCGGTGTCGCTACGGCGTGGGTTTTCGTTTGATTCGATAATTATAGACCAAGCGGTTCAGTCGCCGTAGTAGGCACCGGCTACTCCGCTGGCTGAGGTTCCTGCCGCAGCTCGGAAACTGCATCCAAAATCGAACCGGCCACCGAGAATTTTGAGCCCCGCGGCACGTCCCACTGCTCGCCATCGAGAGACAGCAACCATCCGACATTGTCCGTCGCACCGAAAGTTTGCCCACCCGAGACGTCGTTACACATGAGCAAATCGCAGCCCTTGCGGACAATCTTCTGCTTCGCAAGCTCGAGCGGCGTCGTCGTCTCGTCACCGGTCTCAGCCGCAAAGCCCACCATCGTCGTGGTCGCCGGAATCTCACCCGCTTTACGACGCTCCACAGTGGTAGCCAAAATATCTGGGTTTTCTACGAGCTGAATGTTGCTCAACGCGTCGTCTGCGACGCCCTTCTTCATCTTGGCCCCAGCGGTCGATGCCGGACGGAAGTCGGCGACGGCGGCAGCAAAAATGCAGACATCGGCCAGCTTGGAGTGTTCGTGCGCCGCCTCGGCCATCTCCAAAGTGGAATCAACCTTTACAACATTCGCGCCCAGCGGTGTCGGCAACTGATCCGTATATCCTGCCACCACAGTGACCTGAGCGCCACGCTGTGCTGCCATCTCGGCTAGCGCGAAGCCCTGACGACCTGAAGAGTGGTTGCCGATAAAACGTACCGGGTCGATAGCCTCACGGGTGCCACCGGCAGTAATCATGAAGCGTACGCCCTCGAAGTCGCGACGGAAGTGGCGTGGATTCTCGACTGCTGCCAATGCCAGTGAAACAATCTGCTCTGGCTCCGGCAGGCGACCTGGACCGGTGTCCTTACCAGTCAAACGGCCATGGGCCGGATCGAGGACAATAGTGCCATGGCGACGAAGAGTCGCGACATTATCCCGCGTAGCTGGATGGTTCCACATTTCGGTGTGCATGGCAGGGGCCAACACCACTGGGCAGGTCGCCACAAGCAAGGTTGCGGTGAGCAGGTCGTCGGCACGCCCGTGCGCGGCGCGCGCCATAAAGTCGGCAGTCGCGGGAACCACGACGACGAGGTCGGCCTCCTGCCCCACGCGGACATGCTGAACCTCATCGACTGCGTCAAAAACTGTAGTCGACACCGGGTTCCCCGACAGCGCCTCGAAAGTAGCTGCACCTACAAAGTTCAATGCGGACTCAGTGGGAACGACACGAACATCGTGACCAAGTTCCCTGAAGCCTCGAACAACGTGTGCGGCCTTATATGCAGCGATGC
Organism: Corynebacterium sp. HMSC073H12; assembly: GCF_001837775.1. NCBI lineage: Bacteria > Bacillati > Actinomycetota > Actinomycetes > Mycobacteriales > Corynebacteriaceae > Corynebacterium > Corynebacterium sp. HMSC073H12. The sequence goes on from NZ_KV834027.1 coordinate 200,510, forward strand.
CGCCGGCAACCCCGACGACAACCTTTAAACATTCGGATACGTCAGCATTACCGGCGGCATGCATACAGATATCTCCCCTTAAGGAAATGCTCTAGCCCTCAGTGTGGTCCAACAGACCAGCGTTGATTTCACGAAGAGCGATGGACAGAGGCTTCTCAGCGACCCCCGGAGTAACCAGCGGGCCAACGTACTCCAGCATGCCTTCGTCGATCTGCTGGTAGTAGTCATTAATCTGGCGTGCACGCTTGGCAGCAAAGATAGCCAGAGCGTACTTCGAAGAAGCCTTACCAAGCAGCTCATCGATCGGCGGGTTGGTAATACCAATTGGCGGGTCGAACACTGCCTCGGTGGCGGTATTTTCCTGGGTCACGAGAAATCTTTCCTCAATAGAACGTGAGTTACTGGGGTGACAATAAAAATCGTCATAGCAATAGAAACACCATTGCTCGAAAGCGATTTCTACTATCTATGATGTGGAGTCGCCCTGTTACTTGCCAGTAGTCAGCGCCCGAGCGATGGCCGCCACAGCATCATCGACGTTGTCGTTGACAACAACCTCATCGAATTCGTGCTGAGCATCCATTTCCACTCGTGCGGTTTCCAGGCGACGCTTGACTTGCGCCTCGGTTTCCGTGCCACGACCAGTGAGCCTGCTGACGAGAATTTCCCAGCTTGGCGGAGCCAAGAACAGCAGGTGAGCATTGGGCGCTACCTTACGGATGGAGCGGGCTCCCGCCAGATCCACCTCAACGAGTACTGGACGCCCCTCGGCGAGAGCTTTATCCACCGGGCCGCGCGGCGTACCAGAACGCTGCAGACCACCGTGGATTTCAGCCCACTCGAGCATCTCTCCTGCATCAATATGCTGTTGGAACTTCTCCGGGGTCACGAAGAAATAGTCGCGGCCATCGACCTCCCCCGGCCGTGCGGCGCGGGTGGTCATGGAAACGCTGAAGTACAGTCCGGGAACCTCGGCACGAAGCCGACTGACAACAGTGGATTTTCCTACACCGGCAGGGCCGGCGAGGATTACCAACTGACCGTTTTCATTCCCGGCCACTGCGACTAGTCCTCCACTGCGTAGCCGAAGCGCTCCAGCAGAGCGCGACGCTGACGGTCGCCCAGGCCACGCAGGCGGCGGGTCTGAGCGATCTCCAGGTCATTCATGATGTCCTGCGCCTTGACCTTGCCGACCTTCGGCAGAGCCTCGAGCAGAGCGGAGACCTTCATCTTGCCGATGATCTCGTTCTCGTCAGCCTGCTTGAGAACCTCTGGCAGATCGATAGCGCCACGCTTCAGCTTGTCCTTGAGCTCTGCGCGCACCTTGCGGGCCTGAGCTGCCTTCTCGAGTGCTGCTGCACGCTGCTCCGGGGTCAACTGCGGAAGGGCCACGTGTTCCTCCGTAAAAATAGATTGGTTAGCTTCTTATTTACTTGCACGAGCCTCGCGTCCACCAAAGGCAGGCAACGACACCGTGCTTAACGATTGGAGACCGTACCGCACTTACCGGTTGTTGAGGCAAATGCTGACGGGGTGTCGATAAAAATGACACCAGGGCTTTATCCGCCCCACCTTTCGGTCGTGGTCAACCAACTCCGGCGATTGTAGCACCGTTTGCCCAGGAGAATGGAAATTGACCACGGTTTTTGTACGAAATCTCCTAGGAATTGTCAGAGTAACTTGCCTATACCTACGCCACCGCCATCCAAGGCTCATTAGGAAAATCCCGGCAGCTAGGTACGGAAGAGCCCGCAGGGGCACCTGTTCTATGAGGTGTCCCCGCGGGCGTCTGACAATTCGCCGATCTGCTGCTAGCTCTCGGAGAGGAACGGAGCTGCAGCTTCAATCGTTGCGCGCCGCAGCGCAGCAGGATCAGGCCCAGCGGAGAGAATTGCACGCGAAATATTCGGCAGTGCAAGCCCCTTGGATTCCCCTGCCAGACGATCTACATCTGCCGGGGTTCCACCCTGAGCTCCCACACCGGGCATGAGAATGGGACCGCGCAGGTCACTGAGCACCGGGGCGTCGTCAAGCGTTGCGCCAACAACAACGCCGATGCTGCCCGCCTTTGCACCAGCGTCAATTTGGCGAGCATTAATAGCGGCTGCCTGGTTGACCATGGTCTGAGCCAGAATCTCACCCGAAACCATCGCCTTCTGCACTGACGCACCTTCCGGATTGGACGTCGCGGCAAGCACAAACAAGCCCCGTCCGTTCTCCAACGCCAACGAAACCGCCGGATCAAGAGCACCGAACCCAAGGTACGGAGATACCGTCAGTGCGTCGGCGGCTAGCGGCGAGCTATCCGACAGCCAGGCTTCGGCGTATGCAGCCATAGTCGAACCGATATCGCCACGCTTGGCATCTGCAATCGACAGCGCACCTGCGTCCTTCAGGTCCGCCAACGTCCGCTCCAAGACGGCAAAGCCCTTGGAACCGTAGGCTTCGAAGAACGCCACCTGGGGCTTGACGACGGCAACGATGTCACCAAACGCTTCGACGCATGTGGTGGCAAAGCGCTCTAGGCCTTCTGCCGATCGCGGTAACTGCCAGGCATCCAGCAACCTAGGGTGCGGGTCAATCCCCACACAGAGCCGGCCGCGCTCGGCGACAACCTCGCTGAGGCGATCGCCGAACCCCTTAATTGTCCGCACTGCGGATCCTTCAGCCTTCGCGGTCATGTTAGGCCTGCTCCTGAGCAACCAACTCTGCCGGGTGGAGTTCCTGCAGAGCCTTAACGCTCATCTCACCGCCCCGCAGCGCCAGAATGCCCTGCAGTGCGGCGACAGCACCCTGAGCGGTGGTCACACAAGTTACGCCCTGGCTCACCGCAGCGGCGCGAATCTCGTATCCGTCAGAACGTGCGCCAGCGGAACCGGATGGGGTGTTGATAATGATGTCAACCTCACCGTCGCGGATCATGTCGACAATGTCGCGCTCGTCAGACGGCGCTTCGGAATCAGTCGTACGCTTTGCGACGACCTCACACTCAACACCGTTGCGGCGCAGCATGCCGGCAGTACCCTCCGTTGCCAGGATGCGGAAGCCCATATCCGCCAGCGTGAGAATCGGGAATACCAGAGTGCGCTTATCGCGGTTGGCCAGCGAGACGAAGATTGTGCCCTCGGTCGGCAGCTCACCGAAACCGGCCAGCTCTCCCTTGGCGAAAGCGGCACCAAAGTTGTCGGCCAGACCCATGACTTCACCGGTGGACTTCATCTCCGGACTCAGCAGGCTGTCGAGAGCGCGGCCCTCAAAGTCGCGGAAGCGGTTGAACGGCAGGACGGCTTCCTTAACCGCAATCGGAGCGTCAGCAGGCAGAGAACCGCCGTCGAAGTTGGACGGAATCATGCCCTCTTCGCGCAGTTCCGCGATTGTAGCACCCATCATGACACGGGATGCGGCCTTAGCCAGCGGAACCGAGGTTGCCTTGGAGACAAACGGTACGGTACGAGATGCACGCGGGTTGGCCTCGATGACGTAGAGGGTCTCGTCCTTGAGTGCGTACTGAACGTTCATCAGGCCTTTCACACCGATGCCGTGTGCCAGTGCCTTGGTGGATTCACGCACCTTGTCGATGATGCTTCCGGACAGAGTCATCGGAGGCAGCGCACACGCGGAGTCACCGGAGTGAATACCGGCTTCCTCGATGTGCTCCATGACGCCGCCGAGGTAGACCTCTTCTCCATCACACAGTGCATCAACATCGATTTCGATGGCGCTGTCCAGGAAGCGGTCAACCAGTACCGGGTGCTCATTGGACAGCTCGGTAGCGCGGTTGATGTAGTCCTCCAGGGTGGCCTCATCGTAGACGATTTCCATGCCACGGCCACCGAGGACGTAGGACGGACGGACCAGCACCGGGTAACCGATGCCAGCGGCAACCTGGCGAGCTTCTGCGAAGGAGGTGGCGGTACCGAACTCCGGCGCCGGCAGGTTGGCCTCAGCCAGGACCTCGCCGAACTCACCACGGTCCTCAGCCAGATCGATTGCCTCCGGGCTGGTGCCGACAATCGGAACACCTGCGGCCTGCAGACGCTCAGCCAGGCCCAGCGGAGTCTGGCCACCGAGCTGAACAATGACGCCTGCGACCTTTCCAGACTGGCTCTCAGCGTGGTAGACCTCAAGGACATCCTCGAAGGTCAACGGCTCAAAGTAGAGACGGTCTGCGGTGTCATAGTCGGTGGAGACGGTTTCCGGGTTGCAGTTGACCATGACGGTCTCGTAGCCAACGCGGGAGAGCTCGAGGGCCGCGTGAACACAGGAGTAGTCGAACTCAATGCCCTGGCCGATGCGGTTCGGACCGGAACCGAGGATGATCACCTTTTCCTTCTCGGTCTGCGGAGCGACCTCGGACTCAGCAGCCGGGTCCAGCTCGTATGCCGAGTAGTGGTACGGAGTCTGTGCTTCGAACTCGGCGGAGCAGGTATCGACTGTCTTGAATACCGGGTGGATGTTCAGACGCCAGCGCAGTTCGCGCACGCCGTCTTCTCCGGCCAACTCCGGACGCAGAGCAGCAATCTGGGCGTCGGAGAGACCCCAGTACTTAGCTTCGCGAAGCAGATCGGAGGTCACCACCGGAGCGTCGATAAGCTCCTTGCGGATATCCTGCAGGTTTTCCATCTCGGCGATAAACCACGGATCTAGACCAGAAGCTTCGTGGATCTGCTCAATGGAAGCACCCAAACGCTGAGCCAGCTCAACGTCGTAGATGCGGCCTTCAGTCGGACGCTTCAGGTCCTCAAGGACAGCGTTGACATCGTTTGCGCGTTCACCTGCGAAGTCCTCATCCGCAACGGTCCAGAAACCAGCTGGCTTGTTCTCCAGCGAGCGCATGACCTTACCGAGCGCGCCGATGTAGTTGCGGCCAATAGCCATGGCCTCACCGACGGACTTCATGGTGGTGGTCAGCGTGTCGTCAGCACCAGGGAACTTCTCGAAAGCAAAGCGTGGAGCCTTGACAATCACGTAGTCCTGCACCGGCTCAAACGCAGCCGGGGTTTCACCGGTGATGTCGTTGGTGATCTCATCGAGGGTGTAGCCGATAGCCAGCTTGGCAGCAATCTTTGCAATCGGGAAACCAGTTGCCTTGGAAGCAAGCGCCGAGGAGCGGGAGACGCGCGGGTTCATCTCAATGGTGATGATGCGGCCGTCATTTGGATTGATGGCGAACTGGATGTTACAGCCACCGGTGTCAACGCCGACCTCGCGCAGGATTGCGATGCCCTGGTCACGCATAGTCTGGAACTCGCGGTCGGTCAGAGTCATCGACGGAGCGACAGTCACCGAGTCACCAGTGTGGACACCGAGGGCATCAACGTTTTCAATGGAGCAGACCACGACAACGTTGTCGTCGCCATCGCGCATGAGCTCGAGCTCAAATTCCTTCCAACCGAGGATGGACTCCTCAATCAGAACATTGGCCTCGGGCGATGCGGCTAGGCCGCCACCTGCAATACGGTCGAGGTCTTCCTGGTTGAAAGCCAGACCGGAGCCCAGACCACCCATGGTGAACGAGGGGCGAACAACGACCGGAAGACCGAGCTCTGCGACAGTCTCATGGACTTCTTCCATGTTGTGGCAGACGCGGGAGCGAGCGGACTCGCCACCAATTTTGGCGACGATGTCCTTGAACATCTGGCGATCCTCACCGCGCTGAATGGCCGGAATATCAGCACCAATCAGCTCGACATTGTACTTCTCCAGAATGCCCTCGCGGTCCAGCTGAATAGCTGCGTTCAGTGCAGTCTGGCCACCGAGAGTTGCCAGGACAGCGTCAATCGGGTTGCCCTCTGCAGCTTCCTTGGCCAGGATCTTTTCGATGTACTTGGTTTCAATCGGCTCGATGTAGGTGGAGTCTGCGAACTCCGGGTCAGTCATAATCGTTGCCGGGTTAGAGTTAACCAGCGTGACTCGCAGGCCCTCTTCGCGCAGCACGCGGCAAGCCTGGGTGCCGGAGTAATCGAACTCGCAGGCCTGACCGATAACAATCGGGCCGGAGCCGATAACCAGTACGTGGTTGATGTCTGTACGACGTGGCATGGTGTTAGGTCCCTTAGCCCTTTCCTACTTGTTCGAGTTTCCGGTTGCGGACTTGTTGAAATCGACCTTCTGGATCAGCTCCAGGAAGTCATCGAAGAGAGAGTGCGCATCGTGCGGGCCGGCTGCGGACTCTGGGTGGTACTGCACAGAAAAGGCCATGCCATTGTTCAGTGCGACACCTTCAACGACATCGTCGTTAAGGCATGTGTGCGTAACCTCTGCCTCGCCCCACGGAGTTTCGAAACTCTCGCCGGCCTTGCCTTCAAGTGCGAAGCCGTGGTTCTGAGCGGTGATAAAGATACGGCCAGTGCGGTGGTCCTTCACCGGAACATTGACGCCGCGGTGGCCGAAGACCAGCTTGTAGGTGTTCAGGCCGAGTGCGCGGCCAAGAATCTGGTTACCGAAGCAGATACCGAATAGCGGCATGCCGTCATCGAGTGCAGCCTTGGCGACCGCAACCATCTCATCAGCAGTTGCCGGGTCACCCGGGCCGTTGGACAAGAAGACGCCGTCCGGCTGGTATTCCTTCTTAATATCTTCGTACGGAGTGTTAGCCGGAACAACTACGACTTCCAGGCCACGCTTAGCCAGCTCACGCGGGGTGTTGGACTTGATACCCAGGTCGTAGGCCACAACACGTGCCTTCTTCTCCCCCTGTGCTTCCACAACATAGGCCTGAGTGGTGCTGACCTCGCGAGCCAGATCCGCGCCCTTCATCGCAGGCTGAGCGCGAACGATTTCCACCAGCTTATCGACGGGTTGCTGTGCGTCCTCACCAGAGAAAATTCCAGCGGCAATCGAGCCATTGTCGCGCAAATGGCGAACCAGCGCGCGGGTATCAATCTGGCGGATACCGATGATGCCCTGTGCCTTCAGCTCATCTTCCAAGCTGCGCTCGGAGCGCCAGTTTGAGGGAATACGCGATAGATCGCGGATAATAAAGCCAGCTGCCCAAATCTTGTTTCCGCGGGATTCATAGTCCTCATCGTTCCAACCGGTGTTGCCAATCTGTGGTGCGGTAGCCACAATCAGCTGGCGGTGGTAGGACGGGTCCGTCAGAGTTTCCTGGTAGCCCGTCATAGCAGTGGTAAAAACTGCCTCACCCAGGGTCGTACCGGTGGCGCCGAAACCGCGTCCGCGGAACACTCGGCCATCTGCCAATACCAGGACTGCCGCTGTAGCGGCCGCGGCCTGCGACTCGTTGCTCACGTTATTGCCTTTCAGTTGGGTAGCGTGCGGGGAATTTACATTAATCATACGGGACGCATGTGAGTTTTTATGCGTTGACATGAATATTATCCAGCGACCTCTCCGTTAAGAGCGGTGACCTTACCGCGCAGCACGGTAGCTGCCACGGACACGGCCATCTCCATTTCCTCATAAGGAGTGTTCTCGGACTTCGACGCCAGGTCTTCGCCGCGGACCGTCCACTTTTTGCCCGGGTCAACAACGGTCAGGTTGGCAGGCTCACCGACAGCGATTGGTCGGCCGTGCCCTGGCAGCTTCACAATTTGAGCAGGACGCTCACTCATGACCTTGGCCAGCCAGCGCCAATCACAATCGCCCTTCAAAACGAACTCTTCGGCGATGATTGGCATCGAGGTCTCCAGCCCCAGCATGCCCGGCTTGGCGTGCTCGAACTCGCAGCATTTTTCTTCAGAGCCGTGCGGAGCGTGGTCGGTAGCGACACAGTCAATAATCCCGTCAATCAGAGCCTGACGCAGAGCCAGGGTGTCGCGCTGCTCACGCAGAGGCGGGTTGACGCGGTAGACGCCGTCGTAGGTCTCCAGCTTCTCATCGGTGAGAATTAGGTGATGCGGGGTAACCTCGGCGGTCAGCGGAATGTCATGCTCCTTTGCCCACTTGACCAGCTCAACAGTGCCTTCAGTGGAAGCGTGGCAGATGTGCATGCGTCCGCCGTAGTCGCGAGCCATGATGGCATCTCGGGCCACGATGGACTCCTCGGCTACGCGCGGCCACCCTGTCAGGCCCAGACGTGCGGCGGTCGCACCTTCGTGGGCCGATGCATCTGCGGTCAGAAGCGAATCTTCACAGTGCTGCGCCAGCAATACGTCTTCGCCGCGGGCGTATTCAATCGCGCGGCGCATAATCAGCGGATTGTCGACGCACTTACCGTCATCGGAGAACATGCGTACCTTCGCCTGCGAGTCTGCCATCATGCCGAACTCGGTCAGTGTCTCGCCCTTCAGGCCCTTAGTAATGGAGCCGACCGGGTGAACGTCGCAGCGGTTCAACGCCTGGCCCTTGAGCCATACCGACTCAGCAATCGAGGGGTCGTCGGTTACCGGCGCGGTATTGGCCATAGTGAACACTGCGGTGAAACCACCACGTGCTGCGGCAGCGGAACCAGTGGCCAGGGTCTCCGTATCTTCACGGCCCGGCTCGCGCAGGTGCACATGGATGTCAACCAGACCTGGGAGAAGAACGAGGGAGTCGAACTCCAGGACCTCTACCCCGTCCTCGGCCGAGAGGTTTTCGCCAATCTCAGCGATAACGCCATCTTCAATCAAGACGTCGACATCTTCGCCTTCACCGTAGGGACGCACACCCTTCAGCAGTAGTTGTCCCCGTGCAGGTGCTGCCAATGGTCCTACCTCGGGGTACGAGGCTTCGTCATATTCATTGCGATTCGACATTTATGCCTGCCCTTCCAAGTTGGCGGAAACGCCTGAGGTCAGCAGTGTGAAAAGAACTGCCATGCGGACGTGGACACCGTTGGCTACCTGCTGCAGCACGGCAGTGCGCGGCAGATCAGCGACGGCATCGTTAATTTCCATGCCACGAAGCATCGGACCTGGGTGCATCACAATGCAGTCGTCGCGAAGCATCTTCTCACGAGCCTTCGACAGCCCGTAGCGAGTGGCGTATTCGCGATGGGATGGGAAGAAACCTCCGTTCATGCGCTCCTGCTGAACGCGGAGCATCATCACGGCATCAGCATCTCGGATCTCGTCTTCCATGCGGTAGGCAACACGCACCGGCCAGGTCTCGATGCCAAACGGCAGCAACGTCGGTGGGGCGACGAAGACGACCTCGGCGCCGAGCTTGCTCAGGAGATCGGCGTTAGAGCGGGCAACGCGAGAATGCAGGATATCGCCAACGATGACGACCTTGCGCCCCTCAATTCCACCGAGGCGCTGACGCAACGTCACCGCGTCCAGGAGAGCCTGCGTCGGGTGCTGGTGCTTTCCGTCACCCGCGTTGATGATCGATGGGCCGTTGCCAAATTCCTCAGTCCACTTGGCGATTAGCTGTGCCGCTCCCGACGATGGGTGCCTAACGACGATGGCATCGCCGCCGATAGCATCCAAAGTCAGCGCGGTGTCTTTCAGGCTCTCGCCCTTCTTCACAGAGGAAGAGGAAGCTGAGATATTAATAACATCGGCGCTCATCCACTTACCCGCAGTCTCAAAAGATGAGCGGGTACGCGTCGAGTTCTCGTAAAAGAGGTTGTAAATAGTGCGGCCGCGCAGGGTCGGCAGCTTCTTGATTTCCCGACCGCGGATGACCTCCTTGAAACGATCGGCCTCATCCATCAGGCCGACAATTTCATCCTTGGTCAAATCCGCAATGCTAATCAGGTGTTTCACTGGTCCTCCGCCCGGGTGAGAATAACCGCGTCGCGGCCATCAAGTGCCTCGACCAGCACATCGACGTCTTCGTCGCGGGAAGTTGGCAGATTCTTACCGACGTAATCGGCGCGAATTGGTAGTTGACGATGACCACGATCGACCAGCACTGCAAGCTGGATTACTCGCGGGCGACCGATGTCAGCAATAGCGTCGAGCGCGGCACGAATCGTGCGACCTGAGAAAAGGACATCGTCTACGAGAACAACGGTGGTGCCGTCAATTCCGGAGTTCGGAATATTCGTGGGCTGCAGGGCGCGGTGCGGGCCCTTGCGCAAGTCATCCCTGTACAGGGTGATATCGAGCGATCCAGTTTCCGGACGTATGCCGGAGAACTGTTCAATCAAATCGGCTAGCTTTTCCGCCAGCGGTACGCCACCAGATGGAATGCCGAGGAGAACTACGCGCCCAGCATTGGGGCTATCCAGCGCAGTTTTTTCAATAATTTGGTGCGCGATGCGCGCGATGGTACGTGCAACTTCGTCTGCATTGAGCAGCTCGGTTGTTTGCGGCGTTCCTTCGCTCATCGTGACCTCCTTCCCCGCCTCTCAGTGCGGTCCGTTAAAGGATGTCTTGATTGTGGATATTTGATTATCAGTTTGCATGACCCGCAACTACGGTCACGGTGCAAACTTCCGCTGACCAGAATAGCACCCACACTTAAATTGCCTCTAAATGCAACAAAACTCCAAGCCCCCAAAAAGGGACTTGGAGTTCCAGACAATCCGCGAGAACCGACTGCGGTCGGCTCGCAGTGATCCCGGCCGCTTTGACCGGTTAGGACCCGTTCTCGCTCTTAGCCACGTCTTCAGCCACCAGCTTGGCAATATCGCTCATGTCCAGGCCGGTAATCTTAGCCATCTCATCGGAGTCGGCCAGCGCCTTGTCAGCTTCCTCATTTGCGGCAGTCTGTGCCTGGATAGCCTCATCGAACTGGGACTCGCCCACCGAAGTGCTCACAGCTGCAGCTGCCAGGCGTGCCTGGTCGGCAATCTTTGCTTCAGCATCGAGTACTGCGTTGATGTACGGTGCCGCCACATCAGTGGAGTATTCCGATGCTAGCTCAACGCCTTCCACCACGGCCACACGCGGCGGCACGTCGGAGTTGTAGAACAGCTCCCAGGTGGAAAGACGCAAAATAGCACGGTCGACTGCCGGTAGACGACGCAGCGGCCACTCCTCCGTCAGGTACGAAGAAATCGTAGAGTCGATACCGATGATCTCCGCAGCTACACCGCGCACAATCTGCTCGGTGTACTCCGCAATTGGATTCACATCCAGATTGGGATTACGGACCATTTCCAGCCGCTCTTCAAGAAGCTTGACGACGTCGACGCCTCGCTGCTCGGCCTCAAAAAGCAGATCCACCGCACGACGGCGCGCACGGTAGCGCGCGCCGTGGCGCTTGTAGTTAGGTTCGCGAACTTTCGCGGACTCCTGCGCATCCGAGGTGTCGACGGACTTGTGATCCTTTTCAGTCATGGATGTGTATGTATCGCTCTCAACAAAAGGGTGAACTAGATGAGGGAATTAGTGGTTGACGCGGGACAGGTAGGAACCGTCACGGGTATCGACCTTCAGAACGTCGCCGGTTTCGATGAACAGCGGCACCTGAATCTCAGCGCCAGTCTCCAAAGTTGCCGGCTTGGTGCCACCGGTGGAGCGGTCGCCCTGCAGACCCGGGTCGGTCTGCTCAACCTTCAGTTCGACCGAAACAGGCATTTCAGCGAAAAGAACGTTGCCCTCATAGAAGGACACCTGGCAGGTGGTTTCCGGAAGCAGGAACTTAGCACCCTCCGGCATCTGAGCATCCAGGATGGAAATCTGGTCGTAGGTCTTGTCGTCCATGAAGACGTATCCTTCACCGTCGTGGTACAGGTACGTCATGTCGCGGCGGTCGACGGTAGCAGTCTCAATCTTGACGCCAGCGTTGAAAGTCTTGTCAACAACCTTGCCGGTCAGAACGTCCTTCAGCTTGGTGCGGACGAATGCCGGACCCTTACCTGGCTTGACGTGCTGGAACTCCACGATCTGCTGAAGCTTGTTGTCGTGCTTGATAACTAGACCGTTTTTAAAATCTGCGGTGGTAGCCAACTAAACTCTCCTGAAATTGTTAAAAAGCTCTCTGACGAAACCACGATACTCCGTATCTCATCGAGAGAAAAATAAAACGCCGTGATGTTAGGCTCGCGGTTTCGGCAGCTGCGTAATAATTTCCGGCTCGGTGTCAGTGATAATCAACGTATCTTCGATGCGCACACCGCCGAACCCCGGAACATAAATACCAGGCTCGATGGTCAACGTCATGCCAGCTGCCAACTTCCCCTTGCCGGTGCGAGCGGCAAATGGAGCCTCATGCACCTCAATACCGATTCCGTGGCCTGTGGAATGGACGAAGTGCTCCCCATAACCAGCCTGTTCAATAATGTCCCGGCATGCTGCGTCAACAGCCACAACATCAGCCCCTGGCACGGCCGCTTTTACGCCGGCCAGCTGTGCTTCCAGCACGACATTGTAAATCTCTCGGGCTTTCTCGTCTGCGAACTCCACACCGGCAACAATCGCGCCGGCCAGATCCGACGACGTACTGTTCGGATCGTTTTCGCTTGACGACGTTCCCGTCTCACCGGCAAACAGGGTACGTGTCATATCGGAGTTGTAGCCCCCGGCAAAGGCACCAAAGTCAATAGTGACCAGGTCACCTGCCTCGATTACGCGATCTTCCGCTCCGTGATGTGGCTTGGCGGAATTCGGGCCGCTTGCGACAATCGTGTCGAAGCTAGGCCGATCGGCACCATGCATGCGCATCCGGTACTCCAACTCTGCGGCGACTTCGCGCTCCTTGCGGCCGGCGACCACGATGCCGTCGTGAAGCAAGTCCTCGAATGCGCGGACCGCGATGTCGGCGACGTGGCGCAGAGCGACGAGTTCCGTATCGGACTTGATTTCCCGCAGTTTAGAGACGACGCCCGTAGTCGATACCAGCTCGAGTGCCTGTGGACGGGCATCCTCTAGCTCTTGGTAAGCGGCCATGGTGAGGAACTCAGATTCAACACCAAGACGCGAGATATCCAACTTTCGGGATTGACCGACGAGTGCCACGCCGGTGTTGCGGGCGGTGAGTAACTCCACGTCCGGTGCCTGCTTGCCAGCCTGAACCGTATAGCGGCCGTCGGTGGAAAGCAGCGCTTCCCCACTGGCCGCAACAATCAAACCAGCATTCGAGCCGTGGAAACCCGTAAGCCAACCAACATGCGTCGGATCGACTGTGAGGAAACCGTCGCAGTCGTAGTCGGACAATGCGTCGATAAGAGCGGCTCGGCGGGCGGCGTAGTTCGTGGAGATTTCTGTCATAGTGTCGTACTCACCCTTCTCAGTGCCATGGAATAGCCATCAGTTCCACATCCGACGATAACGCCCGCGGCAAGCGCCGAAAGATACGAGTGGTGCCGAAACTCCTCCCGGGCGTGAATGTTTGAAATATGAACCTCGTGGAAGCCCGCGCCGTCGGCAATCTCGGCAAGCGCGTCACGTAGGGCGACGGAGGTGTGTGTCAACCCTCCTGGATTGATAATTACTGGCCAACCGTAATCGGCAGCTTCGTGAACCCACTCGATGAGTTGACCTTCATAGTTGGATTGGCGGCAATCCACTACGACGCCAAGCTCCTTGGCTAGGGTGCGAAGTTCAGATTCGACATCGGCCAAAGTAGTGGCACCGTAAATTTCTGGCTGACGCTTGCCCAGACGATCGAGGTTCGGGCCGTTCAAAACAAGCACGGTCGGAATCGACGTTGTGGCATCCGTTGCTGCGCGAAGAGAGGTCATTAGCGGGTTGACTCCTCAGATGCGGCCTGCCCATTGTTGCAGAGCAGTTCGTATGCACGCTCGAGGTCATCCATGCCCGGACCTTCAAGACGGGCTGTTTCACCGGGGCGTTCCAGAATAACGAATCGGATCGCACCATCGCGGTTCTTTTTATCCCTGGTCATAGCATCGTAGAGCTCGGTAAAACGACCTGCCTGGTAGGTCGTTGGCAGCCCAATGGACTCTAGGATGCGACGGTGGCGGTCTACGAGTTCCTGATTAATATGTCCGGTGATCTTGGCCAGCTCGGCGACATAAACCATGCCTACAGCTACGGCGTGGCCATGGCGCCAGCGGTAGTTTTCAAAGTGCTCAACGGCATGACCGAAAGTGTGGCCATAGTTCAGGATCTCGCGGAGGCCAGATTCCTTCAAATCCTCAGCGACAACGCGTGCCTTGACAGCAATTGCGCGCTCGACCAGTTCTGGCAAGTCACCGTCAACATTGAGGCAGGTCTGCGGGTTTGTCTCGTAAAGATCGAGAATCTTCGTGTCCGCGATAAATCCAGCCTTGATGATCTCTGCCGAACCCGCAATCAGTTCAGCCTTCGGCAAGGTGCGCAGGACATCCAGGTCACAGAATACCGCGGCAGGCTCGTGGAAGGCGCCGACCAGGTTCTTTCCGGCTGCAGTGTTGATACCGGTCTTACCACCGACAGCTGCGTCGACCATGCCGAGCAGCGTTGTCGGGACCTGGATAACCTTCACTCCACGCATCCACGCGGCGGCGACGAATCCACCGAAATCTGTGGCTGCACCGCCGCCAATCGCGATTACCGCGTCACGCCGGCCCAGACCGCGTTCACCAAAAGTGTCCCAAACTGTTTCAGCAACTGTGAGCGTCTTACCCTCTTCCGCATCTGGAATCTGGATGCTGAAGGCATCGACGCCCTTGTCCGCCAGTGCCTTGATGACACCGAAGCTCAGCTCTTGAACGCTCCCCTGGTGAATCACCGCAACCTGGGAGGCAAAGTTAGCGGCCTCCGCAATCTGCTCGGTGAGTCCATGCCCCATGGTCACCGTGTACGGGGATGGGCCTTCAACACGGATTGTGCGGGTTGAGTTCATTGTCAGTCCCTAGTCGTTAGCGTAAGAAATGTATGGAGTTGCTGGTTATGCGGCAGTGATTAGCTACCGCCATTTAATAGTCGCCAGTTAAGCCTCGTCGCAGGTTTCATCGAGGTAGCTGAGGATCTCGGCTACAACGCGCTGCGGGGAACGTTCGTCGGAACGCACCTTGAAAGTGGCTGCATCTTCGTAGAAAGCTCGGCGAGCCTCATAGAGTGCGCGGTAATGAGCCTCTGGGTCAGCCGCCTGGAGTACCGGGCGCGAATTGTTACCCGCGGTACGGCGGACGCCCTCTGTAACGCTGATCTCGAGGTAGACGACGTTATGGTCTGCCAGCAGGTCACGGGTCGCCTGCGAAATCACGGCTCCACCGCCAAGTGAGACGATCCCGTCGTGGGTCAGAGCCTCCGCCACGACTTGTTCCTCGATGCGGCGGAATTCCGGCTCTCCCAGCTCGGAAAAGACTTCACCACAAGTCTTGCCCATGCGCTGTTCAATCATCTCATCGGTATCGGTGAGTCTCGTGCTCAATGCACGAGACAGTCGACGACCGATGGTGGACTTTCCCGATCCGGGCGGTCCGACAAGGACAATAGTAGGAACGGACATTCCCCTCGTTTTACCCTTCTTCGTGTGCGCGACAGTGGCGCTATTTCCAATTAAGGCGACGTCGAGTCTGCTCCAAGTAGCCCTCAACGTTACGCTTGGTTTCCTCCAGGCTATCGCCGCCGAACTTCTCCATTACTGCACGCGCCAGTACTAGCGCGACCATTGCCTCTGCGACAACACCACCGGCCGGGACCGCGCAGACATCAGAGCGCTGGTGGATTGCGGTAGCTGCATCGCCGCTGGCCATATCAACGGTCTTCAGCGCACGCGGAACGGTCGAAATTGGCTTCATCGCAGCACGTACAACGAGAGGTTGAGCATTAGTCATGCCACCCTCCAGGCCACCGGCGCGGTTAGTTTCACGATCCACGCCGTCGTCGGTACGCACCATTTCATCATGGGCCTCGGTGCCACGGCGACGGGCTTCCTCAAAACCGTCGCCGATCTCCACGCCCTTGACGGACTGAATTCCCATCAAGGCACCTGCAAGCTGCGAATCCAGACGGGCATCACCGGAAATGTGCGATCCCAGGCCCACAGGCAGACCGTGGACAACGACCTCGACGATGCCGCCGAGAGTGTCGCCCTGCTTCTTGGCGGCCTTGATTTCGTCAATCATCGACTCCTCCGCAGCTGCGGAGAATGCACGCACTGGCGACTCGTCAATCTTGTCCTGATCGGCGAAGGTCGGCAGTGGCCCCTCGTAGGGCTCGGAACGACCGATGGAAATAACGTGGCTGACAACTTCCACACCGAGAGTCTCACGCAGAATTGAGCGTGCCACAACCGATGCCGCCACACGTGCTGCAGTCTCACGAGCCGATGAACGCTCCAGGATGTTTCGAGCATCGGTGTGGTTGTACTTCAGCATGCCGTTGAAATCGGCATGCCCCGGGCGCGGGCGGGTTAAGGTGGCGCCACGAGCTGTATCCAGAACAGCTGGGTCAACTGGATCCGGGCTCATGACCTCAGTCCACTTGGGCCATTCGGAGTTGCCGACCATTATGCCAATCGGCGATCCCAGCGTCTCACCATGTCGAATGCCAGTCAGCAGCGTGACCTCATCAGCCTCAAACTTCATTCGCGCCCCGCGACCATAACCGAGGCGGCGGCGTGCGAGGTGGCGTGATACGTCATCTGTAGTCAGGGGAAGTCCGGCTGGCGCACCTTCTACGAGAGCGATAAGCGCTTTGCCGTGAGATTCACCCGCGGTAGTCCAACGAAGCATAGGTATCATAATGTCACGTTTGCCGTACTTCTTGTGCATTTGGGGGCATACAAGTTTCAAATATGCCCCATTTTATCGCCCCTGGTCTACCGCTTCAGGGGACTTGTAGGTGGCCTCCGCTTATCCCCCACACAATGGCAGTTGCTGCAAGCATCGCAGGCCCATGAGGAACGCTCGCCGGCACACGCGCGGTTTTTGCTTTACGAATGTCACCCCAGCCCCGCTTTCCCGCCGTGACTACTGCGATGAGGAGAGTGAGTCCCGCAGCCAACAGAATTGCCACTGCAATCCAGATTGCTGCCGCCACCGGCTCGCCCGATACCAGACCGACACCGCCACCGAGAATTGCTGCGAGCTTCACATCTCCAGCCCCCATAGAGCGTGGGTTGATTATGAAGACTGTTACATAGAGGCCAAACCAGAGGCCAATTCCTGTTCCTATGGCTGCGACTGCACTGGCGAGATCGTCAGCCAAGGTGCCCTTTTGCTGGAGCACCATTCCAGTGATCGCTATCAGGCCCGCTACCCCTAGCATCAACCACCAGTTCGGCAGTCTTCGCCGGGTCACATCCAACCAGCAACCAGTACCGCCCCAGCCGAGAACAAGCAACACGACTAGATAATAGAAAACCCGGTCAAGGTAGACCGGGTCAATCCTGTGCTGTCCAATCGGATACAGCCCTATCTCAGTTACGCCCCACCCCATAACTTTGGGATTGTAACGGGTGTGAGTTAGTTCGGCAGCGCTGCACGCATCGCCTCGACATCGGGAGTGCGCCCAGTGAACTGCTCAAACTGTCCCACCGCTTGATGTAGCAACATGGACAGTCCACCGACCGCCTGTGTCCCTCCGCGTTCGGCTGCTTTCACAAGTGGGGTTGGCCAGGGATTGTAAATGACATCGAGAATCTTCGGTGCTCGAGCGAGGTAGCCAGCAACCGATTCAATTGCGGCTGACGGCACCGTAGAGACCAGTACGTCGGCATTGCCAGCAATATCTGCCAGGTTTGGAACATCAAAAGTCACCCAAACAAATTCCATCCCCAGCGCGGCAGCTAGCGGTTCAATGTCATATGCGCGCTTGGAGCGCGCTACTACAGTCACATGATTGACACCCAGCTGCGACAGCGCCCAAAGTGCCGGTCGTGCCGTGCCACCGGCACCAACGACAATGGCGCGACCACGTGGTGCGTTCGTGCAGTCAATCTCGCGCAGTGCTCCCAATACGCCGTCACCATCAGTGTTGTCGGCAAACCAGCCCGAATCACGACGGACCAGGGTGTTCGCCGAACCAATTAGCCGTGCGCGCTCACTGACTTCATCGGCGAAGTCCAGCGCGGCAAACTTGCCGGGCATGGTGACGGAAAACCCCTGGAAACTGGGGTCTGCGCCACCAACGACGTCGGCAAGCTCTTCGGCGTTGCAGCGAATGCGGTCATAGTGCCAGTCATTCATTCCCGCAGCGCGGTAACCGGCGTTGTGAATAGCCGGCGAGTACGAGTGATCAATCGGATCTCCTAGCACGGCTGCGCGATGAGTTATAGGCATAGGAGTTCTACCTCTTAGCGGTTCGAATCCAGCACGCCATTGCTGCGTGACTCGTCAATAGCGGCCTCGTGCTCTTCGAAGGTCGTGCTAAAGACGGTATTCCCTTCCTTGTCCACCGTGACAAAGTACAGCCAGGTGCCGTCAGCCGGATTTTCCATGGCACGAATCGCCTCGATGGAGGGCGAAGCAATAGGGGTTTCCGGCAGCCCCTCCTTGGCGTAGGTGTTCCATGCGGTCTTTCGCGCGCGGTCCTCATCCGTGGTTGCGATTTCCTGATCCGGCAGATCGTAGTTGACTGTCGAGTCGAACTGCAGCTGCATCGGCTCGTCCAGACGGTTCAGAATAACGCGAGCGACCTTATCGAAGTCACCATCTGGCGACTCCATCTGGATCAGAGAAGCTGCGGTAATCAGCTCGTATGGAGACAGACCAACCATGTCCGCTGAAACCGTGAGCCCTGTGTCCTCATAGTTCTTCACCGATTCCTTGACCAATTTTGCCAGCATCTGTTCGGGTGTCTGCTGCGGGTCAAGGTGATGAATACCCGGCGTAATGAGTCCCTCAAGACGACGAGGGTCGTTGCCACGCGCAGCTACCGCGTCCCGTGCCCATTCTGGAACACCGAGCGCGGCCAAATCAGCCTCGCCAGCAGCACGTTCGAGATCGGCCTTGGACACACAGTCATTGTCCTCAACACAAGTGGCCTCTGAAATAAGCGAGAAAATTCCCTTACGCACATCCGATGAGGACACAATGCGGGTATCGGCGAAACGGGCTCCAGTCGGAATGTCAACGGTACCGACCTGATTTTCGACATCCAGAAGAGCCTCGACGGTCTCGTCGGCCTTCATCCGCTGGTGGAGTCGGTAGAAACCTGGCTGCAATTCACTTGAATGGGAGTTTTCATTCGCGGCCTGGATGAATGCACGGGAAGACTTGACGACGCCGCTTTCCACCAATTGGTTGGACAAATCAGTAAGTGACGTGCCTTCACTGACCTCAACAATCGTCATTGGCCCCTCGGCTTTGCCGTCGTAATCGTCCACAATGCCCCCACGATTCCAGACGAGGCCAATCACTCCGAGGACTAACACGCATAACAGGACAGAAGTCACATTGATTGCCACTGCCGTTTGGCGGTGACGAACCCGAGGCTTTGTCCCACCACTGCGAGCACCAGCGCGGTCCCGGTCGTCACCGCCGCTACCAGTGCGGCGCGCAGTTTGCGCGTCTTTACTCATCAATAATCTCCTCGAACGCAGCTCACTCTCCCATCGGTATCAGCCCGGAGTCTTCCCATTTGGGTGCGACACGCGACTAATAACGACTGGTGCGACATAGCTTTACGACGAAGTCGTAGCACTAGGTTGCATTGTAGGTGTGAATCGCCACTTCAACTTTTCAAATCCCATGCACGCAAAAACGTGCTCAGGTATTACACACTTAATAATTGCGCAAAGGCGGGTGAATTGTCACCTTTCGGTAACTTTTGTGTGCCCCTAGTCGGTATTCTCGTCCAAAGATTTTGCCCGTCTGTCCAACCAGGATTGTAGAATTTCTACTGCCGCAGCCTGGTCAATAATCTTCCGCCCGGACTTAACATCAATACCTGCTGCGTGCAGCCGTGATTGGGCCATTACCGTCGTCATCCGCTCGTCGGCGTAATGCACTACGACTCGGTCACCGAGTCGGCGCTGCAGCCGAAATCCAACGTCAGTAGCTTTCCGCGCAGACGTCCCGAACGTGCCGTCGAGCATAAGGGGCATGCCGACAACAATCTCGACGACCTCAAGTTCAGTGGCGAGTTCCACGAGCCGGTCAATATCCGGCCCGTCAGGATCTTTTCGCCCCGTCGCTCGAGTGACTGTTTCAACCGGGGTCGCCAGGATACAGTCGGGGTCAGAAACTGCGACACCAACGCGGACATCGCCGACGTCGATTCCGAGCCGCCGACCCCGACCGGGATCATCCTGACCGGGGGTATCAATGCGGGGCTTAGCCATTGTTTACTGCTCTTCCGATAGCACAGCCGTTAATTGACTACTTGGACAGTTCGGCCTCAACAGCGGCCAATGCTGCGTCGATACCGGAGGCATCAGAGCCGGAGCCCTGTGCCATTGCCGGTTTACCGCCGCCCTTGCCGCCGACCTCGGCGCCCATCAGCTTCACCAAATCGCCGGCCTTAATACCGCGATTGACGGCTTCATCCGAAACCGAGGCCACAAATGGAACCTTGCCGCCAGCGTTGGAAATCAACGCAATAACGCTTGGGCGATCCGCAAGACGCTTCGCCAAGTCATTAGCCAGCGAACGGATGTCCTTCATCTCCGTACCGTCGGGAAGTTTAAGGCCGAGGTAAGTAACATCGCCGATGGTGCGAGCGGACTCCAGGTGAGATGTGGCATTGGCCAGCAGCTGTCCGGCCTTGAAATCAGCGAGCTGCTTCTCTGCAGCCTTGAGCTTCTCAGCCAGTGCTGCGATGCGGTCTGGCAGCTCAGCAGACGGAGCCTTGAATTCAGTGGCCAGTCGTTCAGCCAGGAGACGCTCGGTGGACAGGTAGCGGAAGGAATCCATACCCGAGTAGGCCTCAATACGGCGCACGCCCGACCCGACAGAGGACTCGCCCAGCACAGCTACCGGGCCAATCTGCGAGGAATGCGAAACGTGGGTACCGCCACACAGCTCAATTGAGAACGGGCCACCGACCTCGACAACGCGGACGATGTCGCCGTAGTTCTCGTTGAACAATGCCATGGCACCAGTGGCCTTGGCCTCTTCCAACGGCATCTCGGCAGTATTGACAGCCCAGTCGTTGTCGACAGCCTCATTGGTAATCTGCTCAATCTCACGGAGCTGTTCCGGTGTGAGCTGCTCACCGTACTTAAAGTCGAAACGGAGGTAGCCCGGCTTATTCATGGAACCAGCCTGAGTGGCAGTATCCCCCAGTACCTGGCGCAGAGCACCGTGAATCAGGTGAGTTGCAGTGTGCGCCTGACGAGCACCGTGACGCCACTGCTCGTCGACCAAAGCTTCAGCGGAGACGCCCGGGGTGAACTCACCGGCGGTGACGATACCCTTGTGCAGCCACAGCTTCTTGCCCACCTTTTGGACATCGTTGATGTGGACCACAGCGCCGGAATCAGTCACGATACGACCACGGTCAGCCAGCTGACCTCCGGCCTCGGCATAGAGCGGAGTGCGGTCGAGGATAACCTCAATCTCATCGCCCTCTGCGGCAAACGCCTGCTTCTGGCCATCGGCAATGATGCCGAGAATCGTGGATTCGTCGGCAAGCCGATCGTAACCAGTGAAGGACGTCGGGTGTTCATCGATGAACTCGCGGTAGACGTGCAGGTCGGTGTGCGACTGCTTCTTTGCCTGGCTGTCGGCCTTTGCACGCGCACGCTGCTCAGCCATCTCGCGATCGAATTCCTCGCGGTCGATGGTCAGACCAGCTTCTTCGGCCATCTCGATGGTCAGGTCGATTGGGAAGCCGTGGGTGTCATGCAGGGTGAAGGCATCGTGACCGGATAGAACGGTTTTACCCTCTGCCTTGGCCTTGGTGGCCGCGCGTTCAAACAGCTCCTCACCGGCGGACAGGGTCTTGGTGAAGGCCTTCTCCTCGGCGACGGCTACCCGGCGAATACGGTTCCAGTTCTCCGCGATCTCTGGGTACGACGGGGTCATGGTCTCGGCCGCGATACCAATCAGCTTCTCCAGCACTGGACCATTAGCTCCGAGCAGGCGCGCAGAGCGGATAATACGGCGCAGAAGGCGACGCAGAATATAGCCACGATCGGAGTTCGAGGGAGTGACGCCGTCGAGCATCAGCATCAAGCCGGTGCGGCTGTGGTCAGCGATGACGCGGAAGCGGATGTTGTCCTGGTGGTTCGAGTTGTATTTCGAACCGGTGAGCCGCTCAGCCTCGTCGATAACCGGACGCAGCAGGTCGGTTTCGTAGACGTTGTCGACACCCTGCAGCAGGAAAGCAACACGCTCGATACCCATACCGGTATCGATGTTCTTCTTCGGCAACGGGCCAAGAATCTCGAAAGAGTCCTTGCCTGTTCCTTCGCCACGCTCGTTTTCCATGAAGACGAGGTTCCAAATCTCGATGTAGCGATCCTCGTCGGCCTCTGGGCCACCATCAGCACCGTACTCCGGGCCGCGGTCGTAGAAAATCTCTGAGCACGGACCACACGGGCCAGGCACACCCATGGACCAGTAGTTGTCCGCCATACCTCGGCGCTGAATGCGCTCCTCCGGCACACCAACCTTCTCGTGCCAGATGTCATGGGCCTCATCGTCGTCGAGGAAAACCGTTACCCACAGCTTCTCAGCCGGGATGCCAAAGCCGCCGTCCTCAACAGCACCAGTCAGAAGGCTCCATGCATGAGTGATGGCACCTTCCTTGAAGTAATTTCCGAATGAGAAGTTACCCGCCATCTGGAAGAAGGTGTTGTGGCGGGTGGTGATACCCACCTCTTCAATGTCCAGTGTGCGCACGCACTTCTGAATTGAGGTCGCGGTGGAGAAGTCCGGAGTCTCATTGCCGAGGAAGTAGGGCTTGAACGGCACCATGCCGGCATTAACGAACAGCAGGTTCGGGTCATCCAAAACCAGGGAGGCACTGGGGACCTCGGTGTGTCCCGCCTTTACGAAATGCTGGATGAAGCGATTTCGAATTTCATGAGTCTGCACGGTGTTCTACTTCCTCGTTTCACGTCGAGCGTCCGAGATGTTTAATACAAAACTAGCAGTCTACCCGCTCGGTTCGAGCAACTTTAAAACCACCCCACCGGCACCCCGTAGATCCCGACCAATCTCGCCTACTTCGATTTCCGGCTGCTCCCCCGGATAATTCGGCGAATGCGTCCGAGGTACTCAGCCATGCCGTTTTCACGACCGTGATTGGATGGAACGAAATAATCAGTGCCCACCAACTGATCTGGTGGATACTGTTGGACAACGACACCCATGGGGTCATTGTGCGGGTAGATATAGTCCACCGCGTGACCAAGGTCCTTAGCCCCGCTGTAATGTCCGTCGCGCAAATGCGGTGGAACCGGCCCGGTCTTCCCGGAACGAACATCCTTCAACGCCCCGTCGATTGCGCTTATGACCGAATTGGATTTCGGTGCCGTGGCCAAGTGAATCGTGGCCTGCGCCAGCGTCAGCCGGGCTTCCGGCATGCCTATCAAGGCAACGGCCTGCGCCGCGGCGACGGCGGTTTGCAGTGCTGTCGGGTCTGCCATGCCGATGTCTTCGCTAGCCAGAATTACGATCCGGCGGGCAATAAACCGAGGGTCTTCCCCACCCTCAATCATCCGCGCCAAGTAGTGCAGGGCAGCATCGACATCAGACCCTCGAACGGACTTAATAAACGCGCTGGTGACGTCGTAATGCTGGTCGCCATCGCGGTCATAGCGAACCACGGCCCTGTTGATCGAATTGGCAAGCGACTCAGCGGTAATCTGTTCACCATCGGCTACGGCTTCTGCGGCTGCCTCGAGGTACGTGAGGGAACGACGGGCATCACCAGCTGCCAGCGCAATGAGTTGTTTACGTGCATCGTCGGTCATACTGACGCGACCATTGAGGCCGCGCTCATCAGTAAGTGCTCGATCAATGAGCGTGCCGACGGCTTCGTCATCCAGTGGCTGCAACTGTAACAACAGTGATCGACTGAGCAGCGGGGACACCACTGAGAAGGATGGGTTTTCCGTCGTTGCCGCAACGAGAAGGACAATCCGATTTTCCACGGCACCCAACAGGGCATCCTGCTGGGTCTTAGAGAAGCGGTGCACCTCGTCGATGAAGAGCACCGTTTGAATGCCCTGATTAACGAGCGTGCGACGAGCAGTATCGATAACCGCACGCACTTCCTTCACCCCGGCATTAAGCGCGGAAAGCGCTTCAAAGTGTCGACCGGTCGCCGCGGAAATCAAACTGGCAAGAGTAGTCTTGCCAGTTCCAGGAGGGCCAAACAGAATAACGGAGGTGTCGCCGCCACCCTCGACCAGACGGCGCAACGGTGCTCCGGGTGCTAGCAGGTGGTCTTGACCAACGACTTCATCCAGGTTTCGCGGTCGCATCCGAACCGCCAACGGCGCATGTGCACCTGGGTGGAAATAGGTGTTCGCATCGGAGTTCAGGCCAGTGCTTGTTGGCCCCGCACCCCGACCTTGGCTCTTGGCCGCCGCAGGGCTGGCGATCGAAGGCTCGTCGAAAAGCCCTGGAGCGTCATCGGCGGAGCCGTTTGCACCGCCTGTCGGCAGCTTATTCGGATCCGCCACGTATGCCCTAGCCTTCCTCTTGCTCTAAGAAATCAATTACAGCATGCGCGAACTTTTCCAGCTCGTCGGCACGATCGTCCTCACATCTATGGGCGAACTGCGCAATGGCGCGAGCCGTGTTAGCCATGTCGCGCCGCTCCAATGCTGAGCCACCAACTTCCGGCTTCAGGTCCGTACGTCCTTCATGCCCCACCCACAGCGCTTGCTTCGGAGAACCGAAGAAGGAAACCGTTGCGGAGATGAAGAACCAACCGAGCAACGCCGCAGCAATGAACGCCATCATACGGCGGTCGCTCGTGTCGCGATACCAATGGTCACGAATCTCTTCCATCCATGCACGGACAAACACGTCGACCTCTGCCTCCGATGGGCGCTCCACGAAAACGTGCAGCGGGAAGCCTGCGACGACGCTGGCCACGTCGAAGATGACATCGCGGTAACCAGCCCACTCATAGTCGAGGAACTGAACCTTGTCCGCCAGCAGAATGTTGTCCGGGGCGAGGTCAAACGGCGTGAACGCCCTATGCGTGCCCTTCTCAATTCGACGTGCAGCATCCTCACCGAAAGAGCGCACAGCGTCGGGAACAGGAATGCCGGAGCCTTCAATAGCTCGCATACCAAAGCGAATTCCCGACACAATGCCGTGGTCACGCGCCTCGAGAGCCTCACGATCGACCTTGTTCTTCACCCACATACGACGACGCAGGGTCTCAAACCCCTCTTCGCGAGTATGCGTGTGAATATGCATCCGGCCCAGCGACGCGCCGAGGCTGCGGAACGCGCGCAAACGTCGCTCTTCATCGTCACGAAAGAGTACGTCCGCAAGAGTGTCCACGACCCCGACGTCGCTGAGAACCAATAGCTGCTTTGAAACATCGTAAGCAAGAAGCTGAGGCCCCGGGCGAACGTCGTCAGGCAGCGTATTGATGAACTGGTACGCCACAACTTCCCGTAAAACGGCGGGGTCGATGCCTTCAGTCATCGTAGGAATTTGCTTTACGACGACCGTGCGTTCCTGCATAAAGGGATTTGTGGCGACCCGTACGCGGACAACAAGAGCACTTGACTGGCCTGTAAGTACTTCTGGATCCGACAACACTGGAGTGCCGCCGAATCGTGCGGAAAGCAGTGTCTCTGCATCTTTAACTACGCTGTCGACTTCTGCTGCAGCGTCGTCCGAGTACTCCATTGAATGCCCTTTCAATGAGCCAGTTTCAGTCAGGCGATACGGATGTTGCGTTGTGGCCCGTACCGCCTTGGTGAGGAGGAATTGACCCCGCTCGCGCTGCACACGCTGGAGTGGCAGATCACATTCCTCGCAATGTGATTTCTTTGTTTACTTGCTGTCGCCTGCGTCGGCTGCTGCCTTGGCGCCGTCTGCCTTCTGCTTTGGCTTCGGCTTGAAGTCGATACCGGTCTCCTTGCGCTGCTGAGCGGTAATCGGAGTCGGGGCATCAGTCAACGGATCAACGCCGCCACCGGACTTCGGGAAGGCGATAACTTCGCGAATGGAGTCAACGCCGGCCAGCAGGGAAACGATACGGTCCCAACCGAATGCGATACCACCGTGCGGCGGAGCGCCGTACTGGAAGGCGTCCAGCAGGAAGCCGAACTGCTCCTGTGCCTCTTCCTCGCCGATGCCCATAACATCGAAGACGCGCTTCTGGACATCTGGGCGGTGAATACGAATGGAGCCGCCACCAATTTCGTTACCGTTGCAGACGATGTCGTAGGCGTAAGCCAGTGCGTTGCCCGGATCCTTGTCGAAGGTATCCATGTGCTCTGGCTTCGGCGAGGTGAAGGCGTGGTGCACAGCAGTCCACTGGGAGTGGCCCAGGGCAACGTCACCGGAAGCGGTAGCGTCGGCAGCCGGCTCGAACAACGGTGCGTCGACGACCCAGGTGAATGCCCAGTCACCTTCCTTGATCAGGCCGAGCTTCTTGGCAATCTCTCCACGAGCAGCACCCAGCAGTGCACGGGAGCTCTTAGCATCACCTGCAGCGAAGAAGATGCAGTCCCCCGGCTTCGCGCCGACGTGCGCCGCGATGCCTTCACGCTCTGCGTCAGTAATATTCTTGGCAACCGGGCCGCCAAGAGTGCCGTCCTCCCCGACGAGGATGTACGCCAGGCCCTTTGCGCCGCGCTGGCGGGCCCAATCCTGCCAAGCGTCGAGTTGGCGACGAGGCTGCGATGCGCCACCGTCCATAACAACTGCACCTACGTAGTCGTTCTGGAAGACACGGAAAGTGGTGTCCTTGAAGAACTCAGTGCACTCCACCAGGGGAATGTCGAAGCGCAGGTCCGGCTTGTCAGAACCGTACTTCTCCATGGCCTCCTTGAAGGTCATGCGTGGAATCGGAGTCTGAACAGTGACACCGGCCTCGGCGAAGATAGCAACCAGAATCTCTTCTGCCAGCGCAATGACATCGTCCTGCTCGGCGAAGCTCATCTCAACGTCGAGCTGAGTGAACTCTGGCTGGCGGTCAGCGCGGAAGTCCTCATCGCGGTAGCAGCGGGCGATCTGGTAGTAGCGCTCCATGCCAGCGACCATAAGCAGCTGCTTGAACAGCTGAGGGGACTGCGGCAGTGCATAGAAAGTGCCCGGCTTCAAACGAGCCGGCACCACGAAGTCACGAGCGCCTTCCGGCGTAGAGCGAGTCAACGTCGGAGTCTCGATTTCGGTGAAGTCGTGGCTGTCCAGCACCTTACGTGCTGCGCGGTTGACAGCCGCACGAAGACGCATAATCTTGGCCGGGCCTTCACGTCGTAGGTCTAGGTAGCGGTACTTCAGGCGGGCTTCTTCGCCCACAGTGCCAGAAGTTCCAACATCCTCGAGCTGGAACGGCAATGCCGCCGACTCGTTGAGGATGGTCAGCTCCGTAACATTGACCTCAATTTCTCCCGATGCCAGGTTCGGGTTTTCGGAGCCCTCCGGGCGCTTCTCAACGACACCGGTGACCTGAATGCAGTACTCGCTGCGCAGGTGGTGTGCACGCTCAGCAACTTCGCTGTTGCGGAACACAACCTGGGCGTAACCGGAGCGGTCACGCATGTCGATGAAGATCACGCCACCGTGGTCACGGCGGCGTCCTACCCAACCGGTCAGGGTTACTGTGCTGCCGGCGAGGTCAGCGCGGAGGTCTCCGGCAAGATGCGTACGAAGCACTGCGAATTGGTCCTTCCAAAATTGGTGCTATAGGGATTAACGCTGTGGATAGCGGTTTCGTCCGTGTAGTCTACCTTGAAGCCATCAAGGTGAGAAGAAGACCCCGGCTATTCTGCCTATTACCGGTCATCGCCTTGGGTCTACCTCGGGCTTCATGTACTCACTTAGACATAGATCTTCGTAGGCCCTGACGTGGACTTACCTACGGACACTTTGACGCAGCGATATTCAATGGCCCGTTTTCCGCACCTTATGCAATAGTCTTACTCCTATGACCTTCCGGAATGACTTCCAAAAGAGCTCGGCTCGTGCCGAGCGACGCTCGGGGGGTGGCCGCGCTATTGCAGTAGGCGGTGGCGGCATCGGCGGCCTTGTCCTCATTGGCCTGTACTTACTTCTCGGCGGTGACCCGGGGCAATTGGGACAGCTGACAGGTGCCCAGAACAACCAGTCCACTCAGACTGCACAGCAGTCCCCTGGTGAGGATCCCTGCAAGACCGGCGAAGATGCCAACAGCCGTATCGATTGCCGAATGGAATTTACCGGCATTTCCGTCGACCAGGTGTGGGCGGAGCAACTCCCCGTACAGGCCGGCATCGAGTACACGAACCCAGGTCTAGTCCTCTTTGAAGGCTCCACTCAGTCGGGCTGCGGCGCAGCGTCCTCGTCCACCGGCCCGTTCTACTGCCCCGCCGATCAAACGGCCTACTTCGACACGGAGTTCTTTAGCACCCTGGAGCGCATGGGCGGAGGCAACGGACCGCTCGCACAGGAATATGTCGTGGCACACGAATTCGGGCACCATATCCAAAGATTGGAGGGTACGCTCGGCCGCAGTAACTATAACGAACCGGGCCCCGATTCCGACGCTGTAAAGATTGAACTGCAGGCCGACTGCTATGCGGGTATCTGGGCTCATTACGCGGACAAGGGGCCGGACGCAATCCTCGAACCGCTTTCCGACGAGCAAGTTGCCGATGCCCTCAAAACTACGAAGGCTATTGGCGATGACACCATCCAGCAGCATTCCGGCGGTGGTGTTCAACCGGACTCCTGGACCCACGGCTCGGCTGAACAGCGTACGAAGGCATTCCTCACCGGCTACAAGTCAGGAAAGATGTCTCAGTGCGACACTCTCGAGCGCGGCGTCTACAGCTAGACTCCGCACTCAACAAATGCGTGTTTCCTAGATGCGCGACTGCAACTCCTGAACCAGCGCATCTAGGGCCACCGCGTGCTGCTCGTGGGACTCGAGGTTCTTCAGCTGAACCTCGCCCGCGGCCAATTCAGACTCACCGAGGACCAACGCAAATTGGGCTCCAGCGCGATCGGCGCCCTTCATTGCGCCCTTCAGCCCGCGGCCACCGTAGGACATATCCGCGCGGATACCAGCTTGGCGCAGCTTATTGATCTGCACCGCCATAGCGTGAGCGGCTTCTTCACCGAGCGCAACACCATAGACATCGACGCGTCGACCATCGCTGGCCTGCTTGCCCTCGGCTTCCAAGGCGAGCAGCGCACGATCCACACCCAAGCCAAAGCCAATTCCAGACAGCTCTTGGCCGCCGAGCTGCGCCATCAGCCCGTCGTAGCGACCACCGCCACCGATACCCGACTGCGCACCAAGGCCGTCGTGAACAAACTCGAAGCACGTCTTGGTGTAGTAGTCCAGTCCCCGCACCATTCGAGGATTGATGACATAGGGCACCTTCATGTCATCCAACAGTCCAGTCACAGCTTCAAAGTGACTGCGAGCGCTGTCAGAAAGGTGGTTCAGCATCAGTGGTGCGTCGGCGAGCATTTCCTGCATTTCCGGTCGCTTATCGTCGAGGACGCGCAGCGGGTTGATGTTTGCACGGTGGCGCGTTTCCTCATCCAGAGGCAGGTCAAACAAGAATTCCTGCAGCTTAGCGCGGTATTCGGGGCGACAGGTGTTGTCACCGAGGCTTGTCAGCTCAAGCCGGAATCCTTCCAGGCCGATGCCGCGGAAACATGCGTCGGCAAGCGCGATGACCTCAGCGTCCAGCGCGGGATCATCGACGCCGATTGCCTCTACGCCCACCTGCTGCAACTGACGGTAACGGCCGGCCTGCGGGCGTTCATAGCGGAAGAACGGCCCCGCGTAGGAAAGCTTGACCGGCAACTGACCGCGGTCCAGATTGTGCTCAATGACCGCGCGCATCACGCCCGCGGTACCCTCCGGGCGCAGGGTGACGGAGCGGTCGCCGCGGTCGGCGAACGTGTACATCTCCTTGGTGACGACGTCGGTCGATTCACCTACACCGCGTGCAAAAAGCCCGGTTTCCTCGAAAATTGGCAGCTCAATGTGCTCATAGCCCGCAAGTCGTGCGCGGTGCTGGAATGAGTTTCGCACCGCCTCGAATTCGCGGGAGACCGGCGGGACGTAATCCGGCACGCCCTTGGGCGCGGAGAATGGCTTCAACTTCTTTGGCTTCTGGCTAGAGTTCACTCCGCTAACTCTACCTGCCGACTCTCACAACGTGTCAGCCAGGCTAGGTGAGGTTTTGCAGGAACGGGTTGGTCGCGCGCTCCTCGCCTATCGACGATGCGGAGCCATGTCCCGGAAGAATCATCAGGTCATCCGCCAGCGGGAGGACCTTATCCCTCAGTGACTGCTGCATCTGCTCCGGACTACTGCCCGGCAAATCAACACGACCGATAGCCCCCTTAAAGAGGACGTCGCCACTGAAAACAATCTCGTCTTCCCCGTCAGAAGCGTGCAGCATCACGCATCCCGGAGAGTGACCCGGTGCGTGAATGACTTCGAAATTCAACCCTGCCCACTTTACTTCGTCGCCATCTTCGAAGAAGTCGGCCTTTGTATAGGCCTCCATAGCGTCCACGTTAAATAGGTGCCCGAAGGAGGAACCGCCGAGTTTCGGGTTGGCCAG
Organism: Corynebacterium sp. HMSC073H12; assembly: GCF_001837775.1. Lineage (NCBI taxonomy): Bacteria > Bacillati > Actinomycetota > Actinomycetes > Mycobacteriales > Corynebacteriaceae > Corynebacterium > Corynebacterium sp. HMSC073H12. The sequence goes on from NZ_KV834027.1 coordinate 230,894, forward strand.
CAACACATTGTCGCTTTCGTGAATGAAGACGGGGATATCCCAGAAGTCGGCGGCCTCAGCAACATCGCGGATGTGGTCGATATGGCCATGGGTCAGCAGAATTGCCTCCGGCTTCCAATTTCGCTTCTCAACCTCAGTGCGCACAACCTCAAGTGCCCCCATGCCCGGGTCAATAATCACGCACGGGGTAGCCAAATCGTCCATCTCCGGAGCGCCTGTTGCCACATAGCAGTTGGTCTGAAAAGGGCCGGCTGCAAATCCAAATATCTCCATAGCGCACATTCTATCGAGTGTCTGCTTGGCTCGAGCTGGGTTCATTTATCACGCTGTTAAGTTCCCGCTAAAACGACGGCTGATAGGTGGCGAAACTCGTAGAACTGTTCTTGGCAATTGGAACTGACGATTGGAAGCTTTTATGCAGATTACGTACTCAGCCACTATCACCTTTTTCATCGTGACAGCTGTGGGAACGGCTCTAGCAGGTTATCCGCGACTGGCCTTCATCCTTTTCATGTCAGCCGCAATAAGCTTGGGTGCGAGGAGTCTAACTCGCCGTTGTCGTAGTCGTGTTGTCAAAGGCACAGGCAGAAGTAAGAGCTGCATCACGCCGGAGAAGGTGAAGAAATACCGTCGCCAACACCCCGGTGTCGGCATCAAAGAAGCTGTCGAAGCTCTACGTGCTAAAGCGGAACGCCCTTTCCCATGCCGACTTGGCCTGTCATCTCGCAAATGAGAACCGACTCCGGGCATAATGGTCGATTGTGTACGCGACGGTGACCGACTGAGCTTTCACCTCAAACTCGGTCACTATCTATGGACAAAACCGTCCGCTGGTGTTCCGTCACCGGCAATCGATGACTAAGAGATACGGAGAGAGACTAGTGGCCAATAATGAGCAAAGGCGCAAAGATGCGATGCGGACGCTCGAGCGCGAACTTAAGCGCCGTGCCCGTGCCGAGAAGCTGAAGCCACTGGGCGTTGTCGTTACCACCTTGGCAATCCTGCTCTTTATCGGTGGCGGAATCTACCTGCTGACCACAGCTGGCGGCGCTGACGACAATGAGGCCGCTGATGAATCCACGACTCCAGTCGAGCCGGCAGCTCTCACGGCTACTCCCGTCAGCGGTGAAAAGGTTCCGATGAAGCGCTCTTCCCCGCTTCCGGAAACCGTGACCTGTGACTACCCGGATGATGGCGAGGCATCGAAGGACATCGATAAGCCAGCTACCGACAACGTTCCCGCCACTGGCACTGTAACCATCACTCTGAAGACTAACCAGGGCGACATTCCGATGGAGCTGGACCGCGCTATTTCACCTTGCGGTGTCAATGCGATTGAGCACATGGCCAAGTCCAACTACTTCGACGACACCGTGTGCCACCGTATTACCGGTGGTGGCCTGAACGTTCTGCAGTGTGGTGACCCGACTGGTACCGGTAGCGGCGGCCCGGGATTCAAGTTCGCTGGCGAGTGGCCGGTCAAGGATTCCGGTCTGGATCAGAACACCCCGCTGGTGTACCCGAAGGGTTCTATCGCCATGGCAAACCCGAGCGACCCGGATGCCAACGGCAGCCAGTTCTTCCTCAACTGGGCAGATTCTCAGCTGCCACCGCAGTACACCGTGCTTGGCTCCATGACTGACGAGGGCACCAAGACGGTTGCGGACATTGCGAAGAATGGTATCGAGGGTGGCGGTACCTCTGACGGTAAGCCAGCTAAGGAAGTCCGTATTGAGAAGGCGGAAGTCAAGTAGCTGACTCAACTAACTGATTGAGAAATTAATCAAAAACAGGGCCAAGGTGTTTCACCTTGGCCCTGTTTTAATACCGACGCGGCCTCAATCTTTATTCACATATGGATGCGCTGCTAAACAGGCTACTGACCAGAAGTAATGCGGTAAACATCGAAGACTCCCTCGACACCACGCAAAATGTTGATGATATAGCCCATCTGCTTGGTGTCTGAGACTTCGAAGCTGAAGCGCATCACAGCTACGCGGTCATCGGAGGTATGGGAGGACGTCGACAGGATTGAGACCTTCTGATCGGAGAAGACGCGAGTAATCTCCGAGAGCAATCCGTGACGGTCAAGTGCTTCGATTTGCACCGTAACCATGAAGACCGCACCGGAGGAATCTGTTGCCCAGGAGACCTCGATAATGCGCTCGGGCTCCTGGTGCAGCTTCTCCGCATTAGTGCAGTCCGTACGGTGCACACTGACCCCACCGCCGCGGGTGACGAAGCCAAAGATGGCATCGCCTGGCACAGGCGTACAGCATTTGGCAAGCTTAGCGGCCATATCCGCGCTGCCTTCTACCAACACACCCGTGCTGTCAGCGCGGCGCGGAGTGTTGTGCACGTTCATCTTTGAAATTGGCGTGCGGGAGACCAACTGCTCTTCGGCATCGTCTGTGCTCGAGAACTGCGCCATCAGGCGGTGAGTCACATGCTGCGCTGAGACCTGTCCCTTACCGATAGCGGTATAGAGCGCATCGACATCCGCATAGTGCAGCTCGGAGGCAATCTGCTTGATGGACGCCGGAGTGAACAGGCGGTGCATCGGCAGACCGCCGCGCTGTACCTCTGCAGCCAGCGCGTCACGTCCGGCATCGAGTGCCTCCTCGCGTCGCTCCTTGGCAAACCACTGGCGAATCTTTGCCCGCGCACGGGGAGTTTTAACGAACTTCTCCCAGTCCTTGGACGGACCGGAATGGGCATCCTTGGACGTGAAAATCTCGACGCGGTCACCGGTTTTTAGCGGTGATTCCAACGCCACCAACTTGCCGTTGACTTTGGCACCAATGCAGCGGTGGCCAACCTCAGTGTGAACCGCGTAGGCAAAGTCGACCGGCGTGGAGTCCGCGGGCAATGTGATGACATCACCCTTAGGCGTGAACGCAAAAATTTCAGTGACTGAGAGGTCATAGCGCAGCGAGTCCAGGAACTCGTTAGGATCTGCGGCCTCGCGCTGCCAATCCAGCAGCTGACGCATCCACGCCATCTGATCGACTTCGGCGGAATCTCCCTTATGAGAGCCTTTTGTTTCCTTGTAGCGCCAGTGTGCGGCAATGCCGTACTCAGCGTTGTAGTGCATCTCATGGGTGCGAATCTGTACTTCTAGCGGGGCCCCACCTGGACCAATGACCGTTGTGTGCAACGACTGGTAAACCCCGAAGCGCGGCGCGGAAATATAGTCCTTGAATCGCCCCGGCATGGGTTTGAACAGCGAGTGGACGGCACCCATGGCGGCGTAGCAGTCCTTGGTCGTGTCCACCAGGACACGGAGTCCAACCAGGTCAAAAATCTCGTCGAACTCGTGACCTCGGACAATCATCTTCTGATAAATCGACCAGTAGTGCTTCGGCCTGCCCTGTACCTCAGCAGCAATGTGAGACTCCTTCAGATCCTTCTGAATCATCTCGGAGACTTCCTGGATGTACCGGTCCCGCTGCGGCGCTCGGTCTGCGACCAAACGCACAATCTCGTCGTACTTCTTCGGGTACAAAATGGCGAAGGAGAGATCTTCCAACTCCCACTTCACGCTGGCCATTCCCAAACGATGCGCCAGGGGTGCAATCACCTCGAGGGTCTCGCGGGCCTTCTTAGCCTGCTTTTCCGGCGGCAGGAAACGCATTGTGCGCATGTTATGCAGCCGGTCAGCCACCTTGATAACCAGCACGCGCGGGTCCTGGCTCATGGCGATAATCATCTTTCGCACGGTCTCTGCCTCGGCGGCGGAGCCCAACGCAACTTTGTCCAATTTAGTCACGCCGTCGACTAGGCGCGCGACCTCTGGGCCGAAGTCCCGCTCCAGGTCCTCCAGCGTGTAATCGGTGTCCTCGACCGTGTCATGCAGCAACGCCGCCACCAGCGTGGTGGTATCCATACCGATCTCGGCGGCAATAGTGGCGACTGCAAGCGGGTGAGTGATGTATGGCTCGCCGGATTTCCGGTACACGCCGTCGTGAAGGCGCTCGGCGGTATCGTAGGCACGCTGAAGCACAGCCAAATCCGCGCGCGGATGCACCTGCCGATGCACCGCGACAAGCGGATCTAGCACCGGGCGGGTCTTCGTTCTGTTACCGGTAAGGCTTCGCGCTAGGCGAGCACCATAACGGCGTGCGGGCCCTTCAGCCATGGCTCATTCACCCCTTATTAACCACGTACAGAGGCAGATCAGCAAGCTTCTCCCGAGCGCCCAGGCCTTCAACCTCCAGCACGGTGCACAGCCCGGTTACTTCTACACCAGCTGACTCCAACAGAGCGCGGGCTGCACAAAGGGTGCCACCGGTTGCCAACACATCGTCGACAAGTACAGCTTTCTTGCCTTTCAGCTCAATCCCACTCGCCGGAATCTCCAGTGCTGCTGTACCGTATTCCAGGTCATAGGTTTCTGTCAGCACAGGCGGTGGCAGCTTGCCCTTCTTACGAATAGCGAGCACCCCCAGTCCGAGCTTGTATGCCACCGCAGAACCCAACAGGAATCCACGCGCATCAAGACTGCCGATGACATCAGCCCCGAATTCCTCTACCTTGGCGGCAATCTCGTCCACAATCAGGTTGAACGTCGTGGCGTCGGCAAGCGCCGGCGTTAGATCCTCGAAGAGCACGCCCTCAACTGGAAAATCGGGCACGAAGCGAATCTGGTCGGCCAATGCCTCTCGCGCGTGTGCATACGACACAGGTTTAAGCTCCTTTTCAGCAAAAAGAAAAAGTGCGGGTACCTGTCAACGATACCCGCACTATGTCCTTTTAAAGTAGTTTCACCCCAACCGCTGGGGTCCGCTACCTCCTACTGCCCCGGACGCCAGGACAGTGGCTTGTCATCATCGCCCTGGAGCTTCGGAGTAGTCACTGTTCGCTTCGGCTTGGACTGCTCTATGTCGCTTGCCGACGCGTCTTCCGCGCCCGTGCCCTCCGCGGCATCGGTGGCAGCCGACTCAGTGTTCGAGCCTTCCCCAGCAGATACCTTTGCGCGAGCGGCCAGCACCGCTTCATCATGCTTGCGGTAATCACGCTGACGCGACTTGAGCGATACCAACAGCGGCGAAGCCAGGAAAATCGAGGAGAACGTGCCCTGAATAATGCCGATGAGCTGAACGAGCGCAAGGTCCTTCAGCGTACCGACCCCCAGCATGCCCACGGCGATGACCATCAGCGACAGGATTGGCAGGAGCGTCGACACTGTGGTGTTGATAGAACGCATGATGGTTTGGTTGACCGCCAGGTTTACCAACTCGGCGTAACTTCTGCGTGTCGATGAACGATAGCCTGCCGTGTTCTCGTCGACCTTGTCGAAAACCACGACGGTGTCGTACAGGGAGAACGACAGCACTGTCAGCAAGCCGATAATGGTTGCCGGGGTGACATCAAGACCAATGAGCGCATAGATGCCCATAATCACGATTGCGTCCACAACCAGGGCGAGAATGGCAGAAATTGCCATGTCGCGCTCGAAGTGAATGGTGATGTAGATGAACACCAGGCCCAAGAACACCACTGCAGCCAGCAGCATTCGGTTAGTAATCGAAGAACCCCACGACTCCGACACGGTCGAGTCACCAATGGCATCCGGGGTCTGATGACCCTGCACATCGACGGGTTTGAACGCGTCATTCAACGCGACACGAGCATCATTAATCTCGTCCTGAGTCAGCTTCTCAGAGGTGATCTCCAGGATTCGGCCCTCACCAGAACCGATAATTTGCACCAGCTCCGGCTTCACACCGGTGGCTTCGCTGAAAACCTCCTCGGCCTGCTCAGTTGTCACTGAGGCCGGCGGCATAGTCATCTTGGTACCGCCCTCGAAGTCGATACCGAAGCTGAAGCCGCGAATCAACATCGCTGCGAAAGCAACAACGATGATTACGGCGGCAATCTGGTACCAGCGCTTCCGCTTGCCGACGATGTTGATTCCTCCCTCGCCGGTGTAGAGGCGGCGGAAGAAGGAGTCGCCGTTCACGCTTTCAGGCTCAGTGATTAGCGCCGGATTCGTCTGAGTAGTATTCATGGATTCCTACTTCCCCTCATTCGCGCTGGAGTGAGCTGCACCGGTGTCGGCAGCCGTACTGGCGGAGGCATCGGCGGCTCCGACCTTTTTACCGGCGGTTACGGCCTTAGTCCTCTGTGCGATCTCCATGACCGAGCCGAAACCGTTCATCGACGGCTTGGACAAAGCTGGCCACTTGCGAGTAGCCAGGATGACCAACGGCGCAGTCACGAGGAAAGCCGTCACAATGTCGAATGCGGTGGAGAGACCAAGTGTGAATGCGAAACCACGGACATCGCCAACGGCCAGGATATAAAGAACCACAGCCGCGATGATGGATACAAAGTTACCCGATAGGATGGTGCGCCGTGCTCGTCGCCAAGCGTGCGGAACCGCGGAGCGGAATGTTCTACCCGAGCGGATTTCGTCCTTGATGCGTTCGAAGAAGACGATGAAGGAGTCAGCCGTTACACCAATAGAAATGATGATGCCGGCGATGCCAGCGAGATCGAGCGAGTAGCCTATCCAACGACCAAGAAGGACAAGGACGCCATAGACCATCGCGCCAGCTGCTGCCAGCGAAACCAACGAAATCACGCCCAGGCCACGGTAGAGAGCAATTGCGTAGACGACAATTAGGGCGATACCGATAATGCCGGCAAGCAGACCGGCTTCCAAGGAAGCCGAACCAAGCATGGCCGGGATAGTCGTGGTCGTGCCGCCCGGCTCGCCGTCCTCACCTGCAAACGACAGCGGCAGTGCACCGTAACGCAGGTTATTGGCCAGCCCCTGTGCCTCGTCGACTGAGAAGTCGCCCGTGATGCGGGTGGCAGAACCAACTGGGGTGGCCTCCTGAATCACCGGGGCGGAAATAACCTTCGAGTCCAACACGATAGCGACCTGTCGCTGCAGGTAGTCATTGGTCAACTTGGTCCATGTGCGAGCGCCGGTGTCATTCTTCCCGGACTTGAAGCTAAAGGAGACCTGAATCTGACCAGACTGCTGATCGTAGCCACCGCTAATCGGCGCATTAGTATCAATAGCGTCACCGGACAGACGCTGGCCCTTGGCCTCGTCGTTCTGCCCAATCAGCAGCGGAGCCTTGCCCAGGAAGATTGCCTTACCGCCTTCTGGCGCACAGGTCACCAGCGGCTTGGCCGGGTCATCGGCACCCTGTAGCGGATCAACTGCATCGCGGTTATCGCAGGTCATTAGCGCAGCGGCTGCAAACTGTGTCGTTGGATCTTCGGACTGGCGAGTCGCCAACAGCACGTCACGAACCTTCGTACGCAGCTCTGCCGCTTCAATCGAGTTCGCCGGCTTTGCCGGAGCCGTTGCGTCCAGCTTCGGGGCCTCGCCCAGCGACGTGGACAATTCCTCCGGGACCGGCTGGGCCGGGTTCTGTTCCTTGAAGGCATCAATTGCACGCTTCTGCGTTTCATTCATGTCCTTGTACAGGTCATCAACGCGCTTGGTGGCATCCTCCTTCGACAGGACACCGACTGACACCCAATCTTCAGCAGTCTTCTTAACTACCTCGCCAAAGGCAGCCTCATCAGGGCCCTGCGTGGGCTGCTCTACCGGACGGAAGAAGAGCTGCGAGGTCTGGCCGAGCGTACGCGCCTCCTGTGAGTCTTCACCCGGCACGGTAATGACCAGCGTGTCACCGTCGGTGACAACTTGAGCGCCACTGACGCCCATGCCGTTTACGCGGTTCTCCAGAATCTTGCGAGCCTGGTCCAGCTGATCGCGCGTCGGCTTTTCGCCCTGCGGCACCAGGGTTACTCGGGTACCACCCTGCAAGTCGATGCCCAACTTTGGCTTGGCTGATCCGCCGCCGGTGAAAAAGACGAGTGCGTACGTAAGAATGAGGAAGCCAACAAACAGTGCCAACAGCCACTGCGGCCAGTTCCTCTTGAATGTATTCGCACCGGATCTGGATTTGCTGTTCAAAGCAAAGTCTCCTGAATCGTGACGTTTAGGTACTTAAGCGCTTCGGGAAGAAACGCATGTCTATAACCACACCGCGAACTCGCGCGATACCAGGAAGCGGCATTGCGGGCGTCGTTAAGCAAAGCTATAAACACCAACCGCTCGAGAATAACCGATTTAACGCAGTGCGCCGGTTTTGACTTGTACCTATTTAGTGAAAATCTTGCCCACGCTTGCCGACGGCGAAACCTGGGGCGCGCCCGTAGCCCCACGGCGCACGCTACAGCTTGGATGCATGCAAACCGGCAGGGCGTGGGCGTACGAAAACTGCTACTGCTTTTCGGTGGAAGTGGATCCGTCTGGACCCGAGGTATCCGGATTACTCGGGGTATTCGGGTTCTCGACCTGCTCATTGATGTCCGAAGCTCTATTGTCAGCCGGGCCGTGACCGGTGATTTCTTGAACATCGCCGACGTGGTCATCTGGCGCATCGGAAACACGGCCGCGTCGATCACGGTGAGCGTAGCTAGCTCCGGTACCGGTGGTGAGGTTGCGGGCAATGGCACCCTTTTCCCAACGGGTCACGATGCCGTCAGCGATTACTAGGTCGACGGTTGTTTCGGTCGTATCAACGACCACACCATGCATGCCGGAACCGGTGATGACCTCCGCGCCCGGGGCCAACTTATCCTGCATGTCCCGGATGGTGCGCACCTGCTTGTTCTGCTTGATGATCTGCCAAATTGGCAGCGCCAGGAACAAGAAAATAAGTAGGAGGAGAATAGTTTGATTCATGTCTGCCGAGTTTAACGAATTGCCAGCTAGCAATTCCACACTGACCCGGGCGGGTCGATGAGAAAGCTATTCTCCGATAGTTCCCTCCGGGGGCTGCAGCCCCAAGTGCCGCCATGCTCGGGCAGTTGCCACGCGTCCGCGCGATGTACGTGCAATCATCCCGGCACGGACCAGGTAGGGCTCGCACACTTCTTCCACAGTCGAGGGTTCCTCACCCACTGCCAACGCCAGGGAATTCACGCCCACAGGGCCGCCACCGTGCCCCTTGACCAGGGCCGTCAGCACTGCGCGGTCCAGACGGTCAAGCCCAAGCTCATCGACATCGAAGACAATCAATGCCGCCTTGGCCGCACCAAGATCAATAACGCCACCAGAGTGAACATCCGCGAAATCGCGGACGCGACGCAGCAGACGGTTGGCAATTCGCGGTGTACCGCGCGAACGCGACGCAATCTCCACTGCAGCCTCCGGGGTGATGTCTACCCCGAGGATCCCAGCGGCACGGGTAACCACCTTTGTCAGATCTTCGACCTCGTAGAACTCCATCTGCGCGGTAAAACCAAAGCGGTCACGCAGTGGGCCAGTCAGCATACCCGAACGCGTCGTCGCACCGACCAACGTGAATGGTGGAATCTCGAGTGGAATCGACGTAGCTCCAGGACCTTTGCCTACGATGACATCAATACGGAAATCTTCCATTGCCATGTACAGCATTTCTTCCACCGGCCTGGCAATACGGTGAATCTCATCGATAAACAAGACATCGCCCTCGAGCAGGTTCGACAGCATTGCTGCCAAATCGCCAGCGCGAATAAGCGCCGGACCGGAGGTCATTCGAAGGGAGGCCCCCATCTCCTGCGCAATAATCATGGCCATGGTGGTCTTACCCAGCCCGGGAGGTCCCGACAGCAGAATGTGGTCCGGAGTCACATTTCGCCCCCGTGCCCCGGAGAGCACTAAATCCAACTGTTCGCGAACCTTGGGTTGGCCGATGAACTCCCCTAACGACTTTGGACGTAGGTTCGATTCCGCATCGACTTCCTCGACCTGAGCACGGGCATCGACATCACGTTGTGCACCACTTCCCCCACCGCCAAAATGGTCGTTGGCTGCCCCTCCAGAGGAGTCCCTGAAGGGATTGCCCGACACGTTAAACTCCGTGCGCTCGATATCGCTCATAGTCCCCTCATCCTAGTGCACTGCCAAATTTCATCATCAATGTAGCTGCAGGTCCTCGACCTGGATTTACTTCTCGCCCAATGTCTTTAGCGCCGCCTTCAGCGCCATTGAAGTATCCAAGGTCGGATCAATCCGAACAACGGTCTCCGCTGCCTCATTCGCGTCAGCTTCCGGGAACCCAAGCCCGACCAAAGCACCAACGACCTGATCCAGATCTGCCTTCAAAACAATGCCAGGCGCTGCTCCGTTTGCAGCTTCCTCCGGCGGGGATACCGCCCTGTCCGCGAAAACCTCGACCTTATCCTTCAACTCAACCAACAGGCGCTCCGCCAATCGCTTGCCGACGCCGTTAGCCGCCTGCAGGACCTTGGCATTCTTTGAGGCGACCGCATTGGCAATCTCCGCCGGCGACAGTACCGAAAGAACAGACATCGCTACCTTTGGCCCCACCGTCGAGACAGTGCGCAGGAGCGCAAACATCTCACGTTCCTGTGAATTGGCAAAACCAAAAAGCGTAATCGCGTCTTCACGAACCGCCATTGTGGTCAACATGAAAGTCTGCTCATGCCTCACCAGCTGGGAAGCTAGCCTGCCTGTAATGGTGACCAAATGCCCGACACCACCGCACTCGATAACGCAATAGTCCGCACCGAGGTCGATAACCTCACCGCGAAGAGATGCAATCACTTCTCACAATTCCTTTCACTACGGCTTCCCGAAAGACACCGCGATAAACGCCGAACTCACAAGTGTTATCTAGCAAGCTCCCCTACCGCGAGGGATTCTCACGGCGAGAAAGCTCCAACTCCCGCTCCTCGTGCTGCTTCGCAAGCGCAGCCAAGGTGTCGCGCTGGCGTTGCAGAACCGGACCACGCCAACAGTGGCAGATAGCGATGGCCAAAGCATCCGCTGCATCTGCAGGTTTTGGCGGAGTTTCCAACCCAAGGATTCTCGTCACCATCATGGTCATCTGCTTCTTATCAGCTCGACCGTTGCCGGTAAGCGCCTTCTTTACCTCCGATGGCGTGTACATATGCACTTCCAAACCGCGTCTCGCAGCAGCGAGGACAAGGACACCAACCGCGTGCGCCGTCTGCATCACGGTGGACACGTTGCCGCGCTCGAATACCCGTTCCATCGCAACCACGTCCGGCTCGTACTCATCCATCCACTGCTCCACGGCATTGGAAAGCCGTAAAAGACGATCCTCCAACGACGCCGTGGTTGGTGTGCGGGCGACCCCCACAGCAATGGGAATGACTTTCCTACCCTGAGCGCCTTCCGCAATGGAAAGACCGCAACGAGTGAGGCCAGGGTCGATGCCCATCACCCGCAGAGATCCAGCTCGATAATTCACTCCTCCACTAATACCATATTTCGAACAGCTGTTTGTATCGTAGCTAGAAGGAGTACCAACCGTTGGTTCTGATAGGTTTAACACCATGAATTCACCGAAGAAGCTCTACGGCGTCCTCGCTGCAGCTGAAATGGTCACGTGGGCTCTGCTGCTTTTAGGCCTGGCGCTGAAGTACCTGTTCAAAGTCACTGACGTCGCCACCACTATCTTCGGCAGCATCCACGGCTTTACGTTCCTGTGCTACGTAGTCACCACCATCATGGTGTGGATCAACCAGCAGTGGAGCTTTGGCCGCGGTGTCATCGGCCTCGCCTCTTCTATCATTCCATTCGCAACCTATCCGTTTGAACGAAACACCTTGAAGGCAGGTCTTCTGGATCGACCCTGGCGCTTTACCGACGAATCCGAGGAGCCACAGGGCATATTCGAGTGGGCACTCGCCATGATTATTCGTCGCCCCTTTATCTCGGCGTTCGGCATCTTGATTGTTCTCGCGGTGGTCTTCACACTGTTGCTCATGGCCGGACCTCCGACTCAGTGGTTCTCCTAGGACGCCCATAAAAACCAATCCCCATCGGACTGCTTTCCGATGGGGACTTTCTGTTGACACCAGCTCGCCGAGCAATTCAGCGCTGCGGACTGCCCTACCACGGGCACCCTTTAACGCCGAGAAGCCAGTCAGCAGAACCGCCGACAAGAAAACGCCTAGTCGTCGAGCTCTGCCAAGACCTCGTCGCTGATGTCGGCGTTGGAGTAGACATTCTGAACGTCGTCGGACTCTTCGAGAGCGTCAATCAGACGGAAGAGCTTGCGTGCGCCGTCGGCATCGAGAGCGACTGTGGTAGAAGCGCGGTAGTCCTGATCTGCGGAGTCGTACTCCATTTCGGCATCGACAAGAGCAGTGCGGACATTCATCAGATCGGTAAAGGCGGAGACAACCTCGAACTTTTCACCCAGGTCGTTGACTTCCTCTGCACCGGCATCGAGAACCGCCATGAGCAGGTCATCCTCGGTCAGCTCGCCCTTCGGCAGCTCGACGACCCCCTTCTTTTCGAAGAGGTACGCCACGGCGCCGTTGTCCGCCATGTTGCCGTTGTTCTTGTTGAACGCCGAGCGCACATCGGAAGCAGCACGGTTACGGTTATCGGTCAGGCACTCCACAATCAAAGCGACACCGCCAGGTGCGTAGCCTTCGTAGACAACGGTCTCCCAGTCAGCACCGCCGGACTCCTCGCCAGAACCACGCTTGCGGGCACGCTCAATGTTGTCGTTGGGAACCGAGGCCTTCTTGGCCTTCTTAATCATGTCATCGAGGGTGGGGTTACCAGCCGGATCACCGCCGCCGGTACGAGCCGCGACCTCGATGTTCTTGATCATCTTTGCCCACTCTTTGGCGCGCTTGGCGTCATTAGCAGCCTTCTTGTGCTTTGTGGTTGCCCATTTTGAATGACCCGCCATGTGCTAGTTCCTACCAATCCTCTCGTCAATACCCATGTAGATGGGAATTCGTCAGGTGTTCATTATACAAACCGGGGATTTAAATGCCGACAAGCTCTCGCAAAAAGAACTCGTGGAGCCGCGTCTCCCCCGTCGACTCCGGGTGAAAGCTGGTGGCCATCGCAGCCCCCTGCCGTACTCCGACCACTGTACCTGCGGTCTCTCCAGCCGATTCTGGCACCCGCGCTAGCACCTCAACATCATCACCGACACGCTCGACCCACGGAGCACGAATAAAGGCGGCGTGCACAGGCGGCTGGTCACCGCTAATCGCCAGCTGCGGAATATCCAAGTCAGTTTCGAAGGAATCCACTTGCCGGCCAAATGCGTTACGACGGACGGTGATGTCAATCGCTCCCAGGCTAACGGCATCCGGACGGGTATCGAGCACTTCGTCGGCAAGCAAAATCATGCCTGCGCAGGTGCCGTATGCCGGAAGGCCATCGCGGAGGGCTTCCCGCAGCGGATCTTCAAGCTCATTGAAGACCATCAACTTGCTCATGGTCGTTGATTCGCCGCCGGGCAAAATAAGGCCACTAAGCCCTTCGAGGTCGCGAGGCAAGCGCACCTTGCGGTGTGGCACGCCGAGCTGGTCGAGAACATATCCGTGTTCGGCAACGTTGCCCTGAAGAGCGAGGATACCGATTGTTTCCTGTGCCATTAATCTAGGTTCTCACTGCGAGCATCGAAGTTCGTCGCCACTGGCACGGGCTCGACACCCGGGGCCAGGCTTCGAGTCAGCCCTTCCTGCGTGACGACGGCCACGAGCTCGCCCTTTTGGTTAAAGATGCGACCGTGAGTCAGTGCGCGACCAGCGTGCGCCGATGGCGAAATCTGGTCGTAGAGTAGCCATTCATCCGCACGGAACGGACGCATAAACCACATCGCGTGGTCGAGGCTGGCTTCCTGGACCTCAACGCCTGGATGCGGAACGAGTGCCGATGACAGCAAAGTCATATCCGACATGTACGCCAGCGTGCAGACGTGGAAGGTCTCGTTATCCGGCAGGCGATCCTTGCACCGGAACCACACCAGCTGCTGGGACGGGGTGTACTTGTTGTGTTCGAACTGATCATCCGGCACTACCCGGATATCCCAATCCGCCCACTCGCGCATAAGCAGGCGGCGGGTGTTCGTCATCTCAGAGGTGTCGGTGACCACATCTTCAGGATTTGGCACCTTGCGCATCACGTCAGAGTGCTCGAGTCCCTCATCCCCCTTGCGGTGGAAGCTGACCTGCATGACGAAAATCGTACGGCCATCTTGCACAGCTTCGACGGAGCGGTGGCAGAAAGACCGGCCATCGCGAATACGTTTGACCATGTACACCGTCGGGATATGGGGGCGACCCGGGCCTACAAAGTAGGCGTGGAGGGAGTTCACCGCGAAGGTATTACCCACCGTGCGCGTCGCCGCGACGAGGGACTGGCCGGCAACTTGGCCACCGAAAGTGCGCTGCAGAATTGACTTAATGACTGGGCCACGGAAAATGTCCCGGTCAATCTGCTCCAGATCTAATACGTCGCGGATGTTAGCCATTTTTACCAGCCACGCTCAGCGAGTCGGTGCGGCTGCGGAATCTCGTCGACGTTGATGCCGACCATCGCCTCGCCGAGACCGCGAGAGACATCTGCAATGACCTTCGGGTCATCGTAGTGCTGGGTTGCCTGCACGATAGCCTTGGCGCGCTTCTCCGGATCACCGGATTTGAAAATACCGGAACCAACAAAGACGCCCTCGGCACCGAGCTGCATCATCATTGCAGCGTCAGCTGGAGTCGCAATGCCACCTGCGGTGAACAGCACGACCGGTAGCTTACCGGTCTCAGCGACCTCGCGTACTAGCTCGTACGGCGCCTGCAGCTCCTTGGCAGCAACATAGAGCTCGTCCGGAGCCATGGAACGCAGACGGTTAATTTCAGCGCGGATGGTGCGCATGTGAGTCACAGCGTTGGAGACATCACCGGTACCGGCCTCGCCCTTCGAGCGAATCATGGCAGCACCTTCGTTGATGCGGCGTAGAGCCTCACCCAGGTTGGTCGCACCACAGACGAACGGCACGGTGAAGTCGAACTTGTCGATGTGGTTCGAGTAATCGGCCGGGGTCAGAACCTCGGACTCGTCAATGAAGTCAACACCGAGAGACTGCAGAACCTGTGCCTCAACAAAGTGGCCGATACGGGCCTTGGCCATAACCGGGATGGAGACGGCATTGATAATGCCCTCAATCATGTCCGGGTCGGACATACGCGACACGCCACCCTCTGCGCGAATATCGGCGGGGACGCGCTCCAGCGCCATCACGGCAGTTGCGCCGGCATCCTCAGCGATCTTGGCCTGCTCCGGAGTAACGACGTCCATAATGACGCCGCCCTTCATCATCTCAGCGAAACCGCGCTTCACGCGTGCGGTGCCCTGCCCGGAGTTGTTCTCAACCGTGCTCAACGAACCCTACTTCCCTAATAAAACTGGTGAATATGACTGTTTGTAGTCGTCTAACACTATAACGCCTGAACTAGACAGTGCTGTTCATTGAGTCAGAAAACACCACGAACTTCCAGCACAACGGCGGGTTTTCCCACAATTAAGCCGTTGTCAGTCCGTCTGCAACATCAAAATATTCCGGTTCAGGTGCAGTGCCCGCCAGGCGCAGCGCGCGCACTAGCGGCCTGGCTCGCAGCGCTTTCGTATCCGTCACCGCATCATTGTAGAAACGGCGGGCGAGCTCGAGCCGCGTGTGGGCGTCAGAAAGCTCAATTGCCATCGTCCGGTCCACAGGTTGTTCCTCATAGAGCGCCACAATTTTCCTAGTCAGTTCGTTTTCCACGTCTGCGCGCTGCCCAGTGTTGTTGGCTCGAAGTGGTGTGGCTTCCACCTTTGTCACTACGCCGGCGAGCTCCGGGTAGGCGGCACGAGCAACTGCGGCCCTTCGACCCAATGCTGCTTCCAGTGAGGAACGCGCCAAGTCCGTGCGAATGTGCATACGGTTCAAACGCGTCGCTGTCGATGAAGCCACCAAACCGCTAACAAGCACGACAATCAGCGCAATGACTAGGACAACGACCCAGATTGGAACGGTTATGTCCACCGAAAAACCCACTTTCACTCCGCTGCGTTTAATCAGTTGCCACGACGGAAATCTCTATGGCGCAATGACGACTTTTTCGCCATCCATGCGCACCGTATCGTACACACGCAAAACGCCGTCGGCGACCTGCGACCAGTCATACTCCCAAGCCCGTTTATGCCCGAGTGCGCGAAGCTCCTCCCCCAACTTTGGCTGCCTCAAAAGGCGTACGACTGCATCCGCAAGGTCTGAGCAGTTACCGTTTTCAAAGTGGAGCCCGTAATGGCCGTCGTCAAGCACGAGTCTGAACGCATCGATGTCGCTGGAGATTACCGGCGCACCCGCCGCCATCGCCTCTACCAGCACGATGCCGAAACTCTCCCCACCACGCTGCGGGGCAATGTACGCATCCGCATCGGCGAGGATTGCCGCCTTAGCGTCCTCCGACAGTCTGCCGACGAAATGCAGGACATCTGCATTTCTGCCCGCTTTACGACGTGCTGCTGCGACATCACCATCACCAACAACACAGACCTCAAGCTGTGGAATCTCCGCACATATTGCTGGCAACGCGTCGAGCAGAACGTCAAAGCCCTTGCGGGATTCGTCGAAGCGTCCGAGGAACACAAGCCGATAGAACCCCTCACGCCGTGGCGGGATCTCGGGCAACGAGGAGGCGGCCGGACAGGACTCGAAATCTCCAACACGGACACCATTGGGAATGAGAACTGGGTCGCCGCCGAGTTGCTCAACCTGCCAGCGACGAGCCACTTCCGAGACAGCGATGCCTCCCCGAATGCGTTCAAGGTACTTCCGCAAAAATGGCGTGGCCAATTTCAACGCCAGGGAGTCTGTCGCCGCAGAGTGATAGGTCGCGACAATTGGACCGACCGAGTTCACTAAGGACAGCATTGAAAAACTGGGCGAATTCGGCTCATGGATATGAAGGATGTCAAAGCTACCCTCCTCAATCCACGTGCGGACTCGACGGCTGGTGCGGGGACCAAAAGACAGTCGAGCGACCGAGCCGTTGTATGGAATCGGGATGGCGGCACCACCTCGAACAACGAAATCCGGCACGTCCGCCTGCGCGCTAGCTGGGCCGATAAGACTGACCTCGTGGCCGCGACGGATGAACTCCTCACACAAGTCAATCGCGTGAGCTTGAACACCACCTGGGACGTCGAACGAGTACGGGCACACCATTCCGATTCGCACGGCTACTTTGACCTCTTCTTATCCGCTGGCCACAGTGGCTGCACCATGTGCCAATCCGCTGGATGCTGGGCAATATCAGATTCAAAAACAGTAGCGATGTCCTGGACAATGTCAGCTAGCTTGCGCCCCTCAGTCGGCACAAAAGGATGCGCTACAAAACGCCAGCCATCGCGCGTGTAGGACAGGCCCGCGGGCATAAGCCGAGCGCCAGTGTCCAATGCCAGCTTTGCTGCACCGACCGGCATGGTAGTCTGCTCGCCGAAAAAAGTGACCGGGACCCCGTGGCCGCCGAAGTCACGATCAGACAGCAGGCACACAACGCCACCGTCTTCCAATCGCTTCTGCAGTTCCGGCATTGCGGGTTTGCCACCGGTAAGCGGGAGAATGCGGAATCCGAGGGATTCGCGGTATTCCACGAAAGCGTCGTAAAGCACCTCTGGCTTCAGCCGTTCCGCCACGGTACTGAACCGGCCATGGCGGGAAACGAGCCACATACCTGCCATATCCCAGTTACCAGAATGCGGCAGTGGGATGACGATGGAATCTCCTGCCTCGAGGGCCTCAGCAACTCGTTCGAGCCCATCGCTTGTGGATTCGACCGTGTCTGCCAACTCTGGCGACGCGATGGAGGGCAACCGGAATGCCTCCACCCAATAACGTAGATAGGAACGCATGGAAGCCCGAATAAGACCTTGCGGCACTTCCTCAGGTGGACAACCCATAACGCGAGCCAGGTTCTTGCGAAGCTGGCGGGTAGTCGCGGGATTTACTGCTACACGATCGGCGGCTATGTTGCCGATACGGTAGGCCACGCGTTCCGGCAGCAGACCAAAAATCTTCCACCCGGCCATATAGCCGAGCGCAACGAAATCATCTTTAGAGCGAGGCAGGAAGAAACTAGTCATTGTATCCTCCTTTAGTTGTTGGAATCAGCCGAACCCGTGGACTTCGGAGCAGAGTCAGGGTTAATAGATGAACTATCAGCTGTGCCTTCTGGCGGGGCGATGGGATCCAACGCTCCTGGCTGCTTAGCCACCATATACAAGCGCTGGACGACGGTGAATACCGACCCAATCGCCAGGAGCCACATCGCGACGTAGAGGGCATAGTCCACGCCAAGCCCCTGGAGCCCAATACCGATTAGACCGATAATCAGGCGCTCCGCACGTTCGACGAGACCACCGTTGACCTTAAGGGCGCTGGCCTCTGCCCGAGCCTTAACGTAGGAAATGACCTGGGAAGAGCCCATGGTAATCAGTGTCAGAATAAGCAGCACTGAATCCGCGTCATGGTGATACACCACCCAATACGCTATCGCCCCGAACAGTGCAGCATCAGTAATGCGGTCACAGGAAGCATCCAGCGTCGCTCCGTATTTCGTTCCCTGCCCTCGAAGTCTGGCCATCGTGCCATCGAGAAGGTCAAAAGCTGTGAAAATAGCGATTGAAACCGCAGCTGCAAAAAGATGGTTGGTAGGAATCAGGATTACCGCAAGCAGAACGGAAACTGCAGTTCCCACCAGGGTGACCGTGTTCGGGCTAATCCCGACCCGCAAAAGTGCAGCGGCTACCGGTTCAACTACTGGGCGGATTGGAGCCCTGCCACGGACACTCAGCATGCTGCCCCATCCTCCTGATTGAGGGCACGCCAGCCGTCGGCAAGCAATTCGCGTGTCTGACGAAGCGCCTGGGGTAGCACCTTGGTGCCGTCGATCACGGTCATGAAATTGCTGTCGCCGGACCAGCGCGGCACAACGTGCATGTGCAGGTGGTCAGCAACCGAACCGCCGGAGGCCTTGCCCAAGTTGAAACCTACGTTGACGGCGTGCGGACGCGAAACCGATTTGAGAGTACGAACCGCATGCTTGGCAAATCGCATCATCTCGGCCGTTTCTTCGTCGGTCAAGTCCTCAAGGTTGGCGACTTCGCGATATGGAACCACCATGAGGTGCCCTGGATTGTATGGGAACAGATTCAAAACGGCGTACACCCACTCGCCGCGAGCGATAATGAGTGCTTCCTCATCGCTTTGCTGAGGCAAATCAACGAAGGGGTTACGGGATGGCTTGGAGTTATGCACACCACGCTTGACGATGTAGTCCAGCCGGTACGGTGCCCATAAGCGGGTGAGCCGATCCGGTTCGCCGTAACCGCTGTCGACGTACACGCCATCAGACGATTCCTGCTGGCCGGCATTGCCCTGCTGCTGCGGAGGCAACTCTTCACTTCCCGACTGATTCACTGCCATCCCCTTCGTTGCGTGGCCGGGCCCCATTCGAACCCCGACCACATATGTTTCTCTGCTGTAGTTTACGACCTCGCGGTCAACTTCTTTGGATTACCACGCGTGGTTCACCAGTTAAAACAACGCGGTCGAATTAGAGAGCGTTAGCGACCTCTAGAGAGCAGAGACATTCTCCTTGTTCGGCTGTTCGTTATTCCGCGAAGCAACCCAATCACAGATGATGTCCACAGCCTTCTCAACTTCCACCCCGTTAATCTGGGTGCCATCGAGGAACCGGAAGCTGACGGCACCTGCCTCAATGTCGCGGGCACCAGCCAGAATCATGAACGGAACCTTGGCCTGGGTATGGTTGCGAATCTTCTTCTGCATGCGGTCATCCGACGTATCTACGTGGACGCGGATGCCACGAGACTTCAGCTGTGCAGCAAAGTGCTCCAGGTGCGGGATACAGTCATCCGCAACCGGGATACCAACAACCTGTTCCGGGGCCAGCCAAGCCGGGAAAGCACCCGCGTAGTGCTCCAATAGGACGCCAAAGAAACGTTCGATGGAGCCGAACAGCGCACGGTGAATCATAATCGGGCGCTTCTTGGTTCCGTCAGGTGCGGTGTACTCGAGCTCGAAACGCTCCGGCAGGTTGAAGTCGAGCTGAACGGTCGACATCTGCCAGGTACGGCCGATAGCATCGCGGGCTTGGACGGAAATCTTCGGACCATAGAAAGCGGCTCCGCCCGGATCAGGAACGAGCTCGAGGCCAGAAGCATCGGCAACGCGCTGGAGAATTGCAGTGGACTTCTCCCAAATTTCATCCGAGCCGACGAACTTCTTTTCGTCCTTCGTAGACAGTTCCAGGTAGAAGTCATCCAGGCCGTAGTCACGAAGAAGCGAAATGATGAAGTCGAGGACACTAGTGAGCTCTTCTTCCAGCTGATCCTCGGTGCAGTAGATGTGGGCGTCGTCCTGCGTAAAGCCACGGGCGCGGGTGAGACCGTGGATAACACCCGATTTCTCGTAGCGGTAGACGGTGCCGAACTCGAACATACGAATCGGAAGTTCACGGTAGCTGCGACCACGCGATGCGAAAATGAGATTGTGCATCGGGCAGTTCATCGGCTTGACGTAGTAGTCCTGCGGAGCCTTGGTGCAGTTGCCATGTTCGTCATATTCGCCGTCGAGCTGCATCGGCGGGAACATGCCATCCGCGTAGAAGTCCAGGTGACCGGACTTCTTGAACAAGTCGCCCTTGGTTACGTGCGGGGTGTTCACAAAGTCATAGCCCGCTTCGATATGACGGCGACGGGAATGCTGCTCCATCTCGTTGCGGATGATGCCGCCCTTGACATGGAATACCGGGAAACCAGAACCAATCTCATCTGGGAAGCTGAACAGATCCAGCTCGGAGCCCAAACGGCGGTGATCGCGCTTCTCAGCCTCGAGCATACGGTCAAGGTACTCGTCAAGCGCTTCCTTGGACTCCCACGCAGTGCCGTAAACACGCTGCAGGTTATCGCGAGACTGGTCACCACGCCAGTACGCAGCGGAAGAACGCGTGATCTTAAAAGCAGGGATGTAGCGGGTGGTCGGCACGTGCGGGCCGCGGCAAAGATCAAACCACTCGGTCTCACCGGTACGCGGATTGACGTTGCGGTAGCCGGTCAAAGTCGTGCCTGCACCACCGACATCGACATTGGCCTCATCATCTTCGGACACCTTGCCAGCCGACTTTTCAACAATCAGCTCGAGCTTATACGGCTCGTCGGCAAGCGCTTCCTGCGCCTCATCAGCAGACTCGAACGCGAAGCGCTCGAACCGCTGACCAGACTTGATGATCTTCTTCATACGCTTTTCGATGCGCTTGAGATCCTCCGGCGAGAAAGGTTCATCGACACGGAAGTCGTAGTAGAAACCATTGTCGATGGCAGGGCCAATGCCCAGCTTCGTTCCAGGGAACTCCAACTGCACGGCCTGAGCCATCACGTGAGTCGCAGAGTGGCGAATGACATCGCGACCGTCCGGAGTATTCGCCGGAACGGGCTCGAAGACGGTTTCCGCTTCTGGCTTAAAGGACAGATCCTTCAAATTGCCTTCAGGGTCGCGGACACAAACGATGGCGTCAACGCCCTTGTTCGGGAAACCCAAGTCTCTCATCGCCTCGCCCGCAGAAACTCCTGCGGGCACGGAAAACGGTGCTGGGGTTGCAAATTCTTCTGACACGGCGTGCGTGTACTCCTTTTCAAAGTGTCTTCGAAAATCACATACCTGGTGACCTTCGTCAGTCGTTCACACACTTTACCGCACAGCCAAAACTCAGGCCTCGAAAAGGTCCTGCGCCCAGTACTCCTCCTCAGAAGTTCCTCGCGGCATGACAAACACAGCGGATCCAATGTGGAAAATCCACTGATTGAGACGGTCGTTCTTTGACAGCCGCTCCTGAATCGGATCGAATTGCTCCAACGGGTCCTTCTGGAAACAAATGAATACCAGGCCGGTGTTGGTCTCGAATCGACCATTCGGTTCCGGCGGCAGGTCGTAATTGTAGACCCGTCGAAGAATCCGCTGATTGGGTTTCTCCTTCGGAGGCATTGACAGTGCGACATGGCTGTTCGGATCCGTCAGAGGCAGACCATATTCATCAGTCTTCACCAGGTCGACGGTCTCAAATTCGTCCTTACCGCCTATTGGCGCGCCGGTACCGATATCTCTGCCCGTAATAACGGAGCGGCTTTCGCGGTCCAAAACGTCCCAGCCTGGAATATCCATTTCGATACGGCGGACAACCATCGCTGTACCGCCCCGCAACCAGTCAGGACCACTATCAATCCAGACCTGCTTGTCGAATTCTTCACGAGTGCGTGGGTTGACCGTACCGTCCTTCTGGCCGAAGAGATTGCGCGGGGTCTCGCCTTCCTGCCTAGAACCATTGGCGTGCTGGAAGCCAACTTGCACCCAATGGACGTCCAAATAAGAGCCCGCATTTCGGATCATCATTCGGGCCGCATGGGAGACCATTACCGGGTCATCCGCACAAATCTGCAGGCACAGGTCTCCACCGTTCCACTCCGGGCGGAGCTCATCGTTAACGTACTTTGGCAGATCCTCCAGCCACTCGGGCTTCTGGTCTTCCCTATCGATGATTGTGAAGAAGTTTTCCCCATATCCAACCGTGATAGTCAGATTGGCCGGACTCCCCATGAGCTCAGGCTCCAAGTCCGTTCGAGTAGCCTTGCCGGCTGTCATTCGGCGAGCGTCATCGGTCCAGGCACGCATGAGATTTTGGAGACGATTGCGATTGACCCCCTTCTTTACGTTGAAGGCTATTAGCCATAGATTCGCCTGTGCGGGCGTCGCAATCCCCGCCTGATGAGCCCCATCAAAAGATACGGTTGCTGTCTGCAAAGGCGGTTTCGGCGGCTCTTCCTGTGGACGTTCCAACCCAATCGCCTGGGCTTCCGGCGCCCCCAGGGCGAGCGCTGAGGCTCCTGCGGCGGTGCCGAGCCCGCCAAGAAAACGCCTTCTGGAAAAGCCTTTGGACATGTTGTGCACTCTTACCTTTCTGATTACTTCGAACTGGAGCACATGAGGTGGCTGGGAATCCGCCGATTTTTCAATGGCTTCAACGCAACCACTGGCCTATCCAATTCGACCGTATCGAAAACCTTTTTCGGAAAAAGAAAAGCGCCGGAGTTCGATGCATTTGCCGCAATAACCTGCCAACTCCAGCGCTTCTGCCACCATTAGATCCAGTTAATCAATTCCTCGACGTACCTGAGCTCACGCCCGCTTTACGACGAGCCATTGCTTGACCAACTTGTCACAAGAATTAGTGGCCCGAGTGATCCATCTCACCGCCGCCCATATGCTCTGGGTTGTTCAGGTCACCGTCATTACCGTAGTCCTCTTCACCCGCCGGCTGGACACGAACCTCAACGTCCTGGGTGATGCTAGAGCCGTCGGAAAGCTCAATGACGAGCTTGTACTCAGCTCCCACATCCATAGCTTCATCATTGTCCATGATCATGAAGTGAGTGCTACCCGGTTCGAGAACGAGTTCACCATTAGCCGGAATCGTCAGACCTTCCGGCACCTCGAACATCTTGCCGTCCTTGGTGTCGTGCTGCTCGAACTTCGTGCCCTCCTTCAGCCCCTCAAGCTTGAAGGAGGAAACCTTGATGTCCTTATCGGTGTTGTTGGTCAGCGTACCGAAGATGGCGGTCATGCCCTTGTCAGCCGGTTTTTCCTTGATGTAGGCATCGGCCAGCTGCACAGCAGCATCGCTCTTGTCCATCTCAGAAGTAGCCTCGGTCGCAGTGGAGGTTGCGGACTCAGTCACCTCAGCAGCAGTGTTATCGTCGGATGAGCAACCTGCCAGAGCAAGGGTCAGAGCTGCGGAACCAGCAATCAGTGCAGTTGCAGTGCGATTGAGCTTCATGTGCCTATTTTGCCTTTCGATTAATAACGGTGACGACAGCGGCGATGATGACGATGAGTCCACCACCGAGGCCATAAGCCCATAGCGGTATTGACTTCGTTTCCTCGGCGTGCGCACCGGTTTGACGAGATTCTGCCCCAGCTTCGGCTGCGCCAGCAGCATCCGGATCAGCCACTGAGAAAGAGGTCTTTCCTCGGGTGGAGTGACCATCAGAGGAGGTAATCTGGAAACCAATAATGTAGTTGCCAGGCCCTGGATTAATCTCCTCAGGAATATCCAAAGAGACCTCATTACCCACTACTTCTGGCTCGTGGGAGTACAGGACTTCCTTGGCATCTGCATCACTAATTGCAACGGTGTTGAAATTGTTCTTGGGGTTGCCGGAGAACTTGAGAGAAACGTGGTGCGGAAATTCATCGAGAACCTGCTTGTCACCTGGATTCGATGACAGGACGGAATCATGAGCACTCGCAGGGGCTGCATTGATAACGGATGCGCCGGCAAAGACCGCAAGCGCCGCAGCGGCGGCTACTGCACGTCGGAAACCCGACTTTGAGAACCGAAACGTTTCGCCTGAAGCGACCCGGGGACTCACTAGAACAGTTCAACTCCTTTAAGCGGGACAGTTCGAGAAGAACAGCAGTAGTCTGACCGCTGCCCTTATACCTATTGTCGGATGGTAGCCCAGAAAAGTTCCCGAGAGGGACGAATATAGTTCAGGTCACACAGCAAAACCCCGGCCGCGCCGTTTTTATACGATGCGTCGACCGGGGTTTTAAATGGTAGTCCCAACTGGGTTCGAACCAGCGACCTTTCCGGTGTGAACGGAACGCTCTTCCACTGAGCTATGGGACTCGGACAGAAAAGCACTAAGCCTTTGCTGCTCTGCGGAATAAGTTAGCACGCGTTTTGGAAATTTCCCTAATTGAGTTGCATTGCGTTTGCGATTACGCAGTTCGAAGATTTTTTACCCCACCGATGGAAGTCCATGACGATAGCGACTCGATAGCCGTCCAGTAACAAACCCGCGAAAGCGAATAAATGACATTGTTGCGATTCAGAGGCATCAAAGATTGGTCTTTAGCCCTACACCCACAGGCACAATACAGATGTTCACCTGGTAATTTGTAATCAATCGCACAATCACGCTAAAGTATCTTTCGCACCGCAAGGGAGCAATTGAGATTCTCTTTTCGCCCTTCTTGCAACGCGATGCGGATGTAGCGCAGCTGGTAGCGCATAACCTTGCCAAGGTTAGGGTCGCGGGTTCGAGTCCCGTCATCCGCTCTGGTTTCTCAAGAAGTTAGGCCCTGTGGTATAACTTCGAGGCAACCACTGAGGCGGCAGCCTCACGGTGGAATGGCCGAGTGGCGAGGCAACGGCCTGCAAAGCCGTGTACACGGGTTCGATTCCCGTTTCCACCTCAGCAGAGATTCCTTACCGGTTTCGATGTATTGCGCGATTAGCTCAGTGGGAGAGCGCTTCCCTGACACGGAAGAGGTCACTAGTTCAATCCTAGTATCGCGCACCACGTAAGCCCTTATGGGCGAACGTATTTGCGGATGTAGCGCAGCTGGTAGCGCATAACCTTGCCAAGGTTAGGGTCGCGGGTTCGAGTCCCGTCATCCGCTCAGTGCAAAGCCCCCTTCTCTTAGAAGGGGGTTGCGCATGAAAGCTTTCATATAGCTTTTAACCCAGCGCGATTAGCTCAGTGGGAGAGCGCTTCCCTGACACGGAAGAGGTCACTAGTTCAATCCTAGTATCGCGCACCACGTAAGCCCTTATGGGCGAACGTATTTGCGGATGTAGCGCAGCTGGTAGCGCATAACCTTGCCAAGGTTAGGGTCGCGGGTTCGAGTCCCGTCATCCGCTCAGACTAACTCCCTCCCGGGCATCCGGGAGGGAGTTTTCGTTTAACCTCAGTCAAGCAACCAATTTCATTGAGCCCTACCGCTCCCCCGTGTTTAAGTAGCAAGACATGTCTTCCACCGGGCGGCTCGGCTGCCAAGTTTTCCAATTCGGCGGGCTTTGCTGAGCAGCTCACTCGCTTGGGACTATGAATGATCAGCCCATGGCAGCTCCACGAATTTAGGTTTGACTAGACGCCAAGCCCATCGATTGAGACTCCAGCTGAATAGAAATGACCGCCCCAGGAACTTAGCCCTGGAGCGGTCTTTTCTATCAAATTTGTGAACTGAACTCGAGGTTACGCTGCGTCGCGAGCGCCGAGCTCCTTGTCCAGGCGCAGCAGGCCAGCGCCATCGTCACCCAGAATTTCCAGACGACCGATGATGCCGCGGACGGTGTCCTCTTCCTCAATCTGCTCAACTACGAAGCTATCCAGCAGCGGACGAGAGTCGATGTCACCTTCGCTGTCAGCAAGGTTGCGGAGGTTACGGATAGATGCCGAAACCTTCTCCTCGTGCTCGAGCGCAATGCGGAATGCATCGATAGCGGATGTGACCTTTACCTCCGGCGCCTCGACGGCGCCGATCTGCGGGCGATTGTCGCGAGCGTCAAGGTGGTTAATGAACTGATTGGCGTGATCGACTTCCTCATCCGCCTGTGCACGCATCCACTCTGCCATGCCGGAGAGATCCAGCAGGTCCAGCTCGATAGCGAGCTGACGGTAGACGTGCGAAGCGGTGAACTCCATAGTGATCTGGTCGTTGAATGCCTTTTCAAGGGTATCTGTGAGTCGCATACCTTCACTATAGGTAAAACCCTCGTAAACAACAACGATTATGGCGCTGCCCTTATAAGCCAGGCCTTGCCTATTTCGCAATCGTGAGCTTAACCTCGGCGGTATGGCTACACTCACATCCGCAAACCCATCTACCGATGAAATTCTTCACTTTCTTTCCCGACCAGCACAAACAACACCTGCTTCAGCGCCGGAGCTCCCCGCCACTCCCACAGTTACCGCCATCGCCGTCACCAGTATGGACGGACGTGGCGCCATCGAAGGCACCTCAGGACAGCTTGGCAATGACACCGACGCCACAATTTTCAACACGCTTCGAGCGCTTGCCGACGTCGTTTTCGTTGGTACAGGCACCATTGCGGCCGAGGGTTACGGGCCAGTTGAGATACCGAAGTACCTAGAGACCGTTCGACAGGAGCTAGGTCGCTCCGAGCACGTTGCGATGTCCACACTCTCGCGCTCGTTGGACTTGGACGTAGAGTCCGACTTTTTTACAAACGCAGAAGTCAATCCTCCGATAATCTTCACCCCGACTGAGGACATTTTTAATAGCGAAGAGGAAACAGCCGCGCACGAGAACAAAGTTAAAAAGATTGAGTCAGCCGGGGCTCGCGTCGTTAAGCTCCCTGACCCCTCGATAGAAGCGGCGTTGGCGTGGCTGGCTGAACATGGGTATCGGGACATTGTCGTAGAGGGTGGGCCGACGATGTACCGAGAAGCATTCAAAAACGGGTGCGTCGACGAACTGTTCCTGACGTTGTCGCCGACGTGGGTGGGTAACGGTCCCCTGACTTTCGGCGAGAACGACCCTGATGAGGACGGGAACTCGACGAACCCGCAGGCTTTTGAGGTGCGAGATATCCTACGTTCCGACTCACACATCTTCCTACGCTATTCCCGCAGCTTCACCCAGTAGGGTGGAGTATTGTGAGTAAACCAAAAATCGACGTGAGCGCAAGCGCAACGGCATTAACGCAAACGTCCAAGGAAACGCCAGAAACACCTTCGGTGGCTCCACACCCTCTGTCTCGGCACGTGTCGCGAGGACTCAGCGCTTTCTTGTGGCCTATCGCAGCTGTGGTGATTTTTCACCGCACCTGGGTTTTACCGAAAGACGTTTCTGGCACAGATGACTTTACGACGGTCTGGTCGGCAATTAATCGATTCGTATCGCAGGTACCCGTTTATTCGGAAGACTACGTAACAGCCGATCCGCACTATCTGTATTCCCCAGGCGCTACTCTACTTTTAGCCCCGATTGATTTGTTCGGCTCACTTGAATCGGGCCGAATCTGGTTTGCGGTATTTCAGTCAGCTGCAATCATTGCGGCAATTGTGTTGCTACTCAGGTGGCTTGGTATTGCGCGCTCCGGTCCCATCATTCCAGCGTCGATAGCACTGCTCTACCTCACGGAACCCGTTACCAACACCCTTGATTTTACGAATGTCAACGGTTCACTGTTCCTTGCCTTAGTGCTGTTTTTTATTGCACTGACCGAGCGACGCAATATCTTGGCCGGTCTGATTATCGGTATCGCAATCACCATCAAACCCGTATTCTTGCCAATGCTGTTCCTACCGTTCATGCGCAGGCAGTTCTCTACGGTACTGATCGGTATCGGGGTGGTAATTGCAGCCAATGTCATTGCGTGGCCGCTCATGGTGCAACCACGTGACTACCTAGATATCACTATCCCCTACCTGGGAATTGTCCGTGACTTTGCAAATGCTTCACTGACTGGGCAGCTTGTTTGGCTGGGTGCCCATCCGACACTGATTTTGCTGTGGCGGATCTTTTTCGGCATTTTTGTCTTGGTATCTGTCGTGCTCCTTCTTCGCTGGCTCGAAAGGGATGAGAAGTTCTGGATTGCAACGACTTCCGGAGTTCTATTCACCGGCGCGTTCTTCCTTTCCAGTCTGGGACAGCAGTACTACTCGATGACGCTCTTGCCAATGGTTCTCACCGTGCTTCGCCCATTGGTTCTGGATCGCGACAATGAAGGAAATATTGGTTCGACTGTCATGTTGAATTGGGGAGCAGGACTCGGAGTCGTACTCTGTTTCTTCTACGCTAATTGGTGGATTGATGAGGATGACCTCTTTTTCCCGTGGTTCACGGTTGCAATCGGCGGTATTGGCTGGGCCGTTCTTATCCTCTCCATCACGGCAGCACTCATTCGAATGACGATCGTGGATGCCGTCAATGGGCGTAGCTTTGCATCCGGCTTCAGCTGGCTGGGTGACTGGAAGATCGCAGGCAGGAAGTTTAATCAGGAATCTGATCTCAAGTCTGAGGAGGCTATTCAGAATGGTTGATTCGCATAGCGAAGACTGGAATCTGAGCGAAGAAGAATGGCGCGAACGCCTCAGTGCCGCGGAGTACCAGGTTTTGCGTCAGGCAGGTACTGAACGCGCCTTCACCGGCGGGTACACCGATACTAAAACTCAAGGTGTATACCGCTGCCGGGCTTGTGGTTACGAGCTGTTTCGCTCGAACGAGAAGTTCGACTCTCACTGCGGTTGGCCATCTTTCTTCTCTCCACTAGCAGGAGACCGCATTATTGAGCGACGAGATACGAGCCTCGGTATGGTCCGCACCGAAGTACTGTGCAGTCGTTGCAAGTCTCACCTCGGCCACGTCTTTGAGGGAGAGGGATACAATACTCCAACCGACCTGCGTTATTGCATCAATTCAATTTCACTCACGCTGGAACCGGACAAGACGGCTGAATAACTGGATAAAGAAGCAGCGCCGCTGGTCACAATCCCGTCAGTTAACGGGGCTTAACCAGCGGCGCTGCTGATTCTCACGTAGATTGCGCGGGCTACGGCAGAACGTTGATAATCTCCGCGATGTCATCGACGCGACGGCCCGTGTGGAACGGAATCTCTTCGCGGACGTGCAGACGAGCCTCGGTGTAACGCATCTTCCACATCAAGTCCACAATGCGGTCGAGCTCCGGCCCCTCGAATGCAAGGATCCACTCGTAGTCGCCGAGTGCGAACGCCGGGACAGTATTGGCGCGCACATCCGGGTAGTCACGACCAGCCATACCGTGTTCAGCAAGGATGCGACGACGCTCGGTCGGCTCCAGCAAGTACCAGTCGTAGGAACGGACGAATGGGTAAACCGCAATCCATCGTCCTGGCTCTTCACCCATGATGAACGACGGCAGGTGCGACTTGTTGAACTCAGCTGGACGGTGCAGCGCAGCGTTCGACCAGTGCGGGATGGATGCCTGGCCCAGCGGAGTCTCGCGCAGGAAAGCGTTGTAGAACGCCTGCAAATCTTCCAATTTCTCTGCGTGAATCCAGAACATGAAGTCAGCTTCAGCACGCATAGCCGAAACGTCGTAGAAACCACGGATGATCAGATCAGTGTCTTCGTAACGAGCCAGGAATTCCTTGGTCTTAGCCACTGCCTCTTCGCGGTTATCACCGAGTGCACCAGGGGTCACCTTGAAGGCAGACCACATGGTGTAGCGGATGGTGTCGTTGAGCTTCTTGAAATCGAGCTTCGTCATTAGTTGTCTCCTAGTTCGGTTGAAAAGTCTGTTTAAAAACGATGGTTCAGCGCCAGTTTCGTACTCAGCACCAATCTCGCGGCTTTATCGCAGCTCCGCGGCAATCTTGCTAGCCGCAGCCTTGGCGTTGGAAATACACTCCGGAATGCCCGGTCCACTGAGCCATGCCCCTGTTGCTGCGAGCTTAGGCACCTCGTCCAACTCCTGGCGAGCAAAATCCATCAAACCTCCATGCCCCATATCGAAGCGTGGAATCCCTGCCCACCAACGCTGGACGAAAACCGCTGTCGGTTCAGCATCAAAGCCAGTCGCCTTAGCCAAATCCGCCTTTGCCCTGGCGATGAGGTCCTCGTCGCTGCGATGCACGTGCGAGTCATCATCAAAACGGCCGAAACTTGCCCTCACAACGGCACCGTAGCGCTCACCAATATGTGGCCACTTTCGGGACGACACTGTGAAAGCTTTTGCGGACAGGTCCGCACCAATCTCACACAACACGCCGTTGATCTCCGGCAGTCCGTCCGACGTGTCGAAACACATACCGACCACCGCCGAGTTCGACGTGTCTACCCCACCGATAAGCTCTGCCGCCTCTGGAGCAAGGCTGCTCAACAGCTCTGATGTCGTTGCAGAAGGTGCCGCCAGGACAACACCGTCGACGTCGATAGTGTTAACGCTCGTGCCGCTTTCCGACGGCGCTTCCACTGTCACCTCAAAGCCATTGTCATGCTGCCGCAAGCCGGCAGCCTTCGTCGACAAGAGGAGTTCGGCTCCCGATTCGTCGGCAAGCGTGTTGTAGAGAACCTCGAAGCCATCTCGGAACGTTTGGAAGACCACCGGTCGCTTTGTCTTCGCAGAGTCTGTCGCAGCCTCACTGCTCAGACGCGCCTGCTGCGCCTGCTTACGTGCTTCCAGAACGCGTTGGACAGCGCCGGTGAGGCTGACATGATCACCGACACTGGCCATTTCATCAAGCGCTGCCGCCAGCTGTGGGATGGTCGCACGCAGCCCCAGGTCGTATGCGGTGGTTGAGTACACGCCCCCGAGCAGCGGGGAGACGATGCGGTCAACCACTTCTTCACCGAGACGCGCCGCGACCAGCTGGCCGACATTCATGTCGTCGCCCAGTACCCAGTGCAAGGCTGGAGTGAGCTCGGGGTTCGACTCGGCATCAATCTTGGCAAGGGTGGCCTCGCTGAGGAGATAGCCCAACCCCTCTGAGCTTCCTGGAATACCGGTGACCGTATTGCGCGGAAGGTCCTTGAGCTCACCGCCAATGTAGAGCTTGGAAGGCAACCCCGAAGGGGCGACTAGCTGATCCGCCAAACCGAGTTCCTTGAAAAACTCGGTCGCATCGTGACGGAATGCCAGATACGCCTCAGCGCCCGCTTCAAGAGGGCCGTTAGCTCCTGGTCGAGTCTTCAGCTTGCCGCCGACCTGTGCACTGGACTCGATGACAATAATTCTTGCGGCGGGTCCGAGCTTTTTACGCAACTCATACGCTGCGGTCAGGCCGGAGATACCGCCACCTACGACGGCAATGGTAGAAGGTTGTGCAACCACGGTATTTCGTACGCTTTCTCTATGCCCGCCCCTCGAGCAGGCACGGTCGATAAGACTTGTAGGAAATTAGCTAGTGCGTGTTTTACACGCCTGTTTCGTCGGCTTTTACGTTGCGTGAATGATTTCAACGGCGCGCGTAATCGCGTCGGCATCGGTATTCGGTAGCACCCCGTGACCCAAGTTGAAGATATGTCCACGGGCATCACCACGCTTAATTGCACGGTCCGCTTCAGAACAGATGCGCTGAATCTCTTGGGTCATTGCAGCTTCACCGGCAAAGAGAATCGCCGGGTCAAGGTTACCCTGCAATGCAAGGCTGTTTTGCGCCGGGTCTGCGCCTCGGTGAACGTCGGAAAGCGTGGCACGAATGCGGTTGGCAGCAACGTCCAGTGGCACGCGCCAGTCGACGCCCATGACTTCTGGGCCGGCTTCAGCCATAGCACCGAGAAGCTCGCCGGTGCCCACACCGAAGTGGATGCGCGGAATGCCGGCGTCGGCGACGGCCTGGAAGATTTCCTTCGAGTACGGCAACACAAAGCGGCGGTAATCGCGCTCGGTGAGATAGCCAGCCCAGGAGTCGAAGAGCTGAATAGCGTCCACACCAGCGCCAATCTGCGCGCGCAGGAAAGCAATCACCATCGGAGTGACTTTCTGCATCAGGTGATCCCACAATTCAGGATCCGAGTGCATGAGCGCCTTAGTGCGCTCATGATTGCGGGATGGACCGCCTTCAATTAGGTATGACGCCAAGGTGAACGGCGCACCAGCGAAACCAATGAGCGCCTGAGCCTCAGTCAGCTCTTGCAGAATGAGGCCGATGCCCTCGGCCACCGGAGCGAGTTGCTCTTCCGTGATTTCCGGTAGTGCCTTGATGTCTGCTTCCGAGCGCACCGGAGTATCCATTACTGGACCACGGCCAGGAACAATATCCAGGTTGACACCCGCGGCCTTCAGCGGCACGACGATATCGGAAAAAAGAATCGCAGCATCAACGTCGTGCCTACGTACCGGCTGCATAGTAATCTCAGCGAGCAATTCCGGACGGAAGCAGGAGTCCAACATTCCGATGTCCTTGCGCACCTCACGGTATTCAGGCAGTGAACGACCGGCTTGCCGCATAAACCACACCGGGCGGCGCGAAGGAGTTCGACCGTAAGCTGCATCAAGAATCGGGGCATCAGTCAAAGTGCGACGATTGTTCATACGGACAATCATGCCCCACTTACCTTAGAAATTAATGTGTGGGGTACTAAGAACAGGGAAATCGCTCGCCCTGCTGTGCGTTTTCGACAAACCGCTTGGTCGCTTTCCGCTCTTTTCGGCGCGCCTCCCACTAACGCAAGCGACATATGGCTAAGTTCAGGCGCGTGAATGGAACCGATTCAACGCCACAGAACTTCCGCGCCGCGGTCGAGTCAATGCACTCTGCTGAACTGCGACCTGAGATTGCTCTGGGCACCGTTCGGCCACCGCAGAAGCTGGCACCGTTTAGCCACGCTGTCTCGCTTGAGGTCACGCAGCCCGAAGCTGATATTGTCCCCGAGTCCTCGGACGATGATGCCTTTGGTCGTTTAATTTTGCTGCACGATCCCCGCAGTGAGGAAACCTGGGACGGCGATATGCGCTTGGTTGCATACATCCAGGCAGATATGGATGCCTCCCTCGCGGAAGATCCGCTGCTTCCCCAGGTTGCCTGGCAATGGCTCACCGAGGCTCTGGCTGAGAACAACGCCAAACTGTCAAACTTGGGTGGCACGGTGACAACTACGAACTCTGTCCGCTACGGCGAGATTGGCGGCAAGCCACAGGCCTTTCAATTGGAAATGCGCGCATCGTGGACTGCTCGTGGCACCGACCTGCGCACTCACGTTGAATCCTTCGCGCAGGTACTAGCGAACGTCGCTGGCCTGCCACCCGTCGGCGTATCCCTGCTGGGTTGATACCGGCAACTGCTAATACCGACGACCGAAGAGGCGTGCGATGAGCTCCGATGTGGAAACTAGTCCAAACGTAGAAGTAAGACTTGCCCCGGCCGAAGGAACTCCACGCGTGCTTTCCGACATCGCCGACATTATTGATGCCGGTGAGCAGCTGGCCAAAGGACACGGTTGGCTCGCCGTCGATACTGAACGAGCTTCGGCATATCGCTACGACGACCGCGCCTTCCTACTTCAATTTCGCCGCCGTGGAGCGGGCACCTTTCTTATCGATCCCGAAGACGGACGCAAGGCGATGGCCGTTTTCGGTTCCTCAGTCAACGACCTGACCTGGATTATTCACGCAGCTCATTCTGACCTTCCCTGCCTCGCAGCTCTGGGCCTCTACCCCACCAAAGTCATTGACACTGAGCTGGCCGGTCGCCTTCTCGGGCTCGAGCGAGTCAACTTAGCAGCTCTGACAGAACGACTCCTCGGAGTTGGACTTGCTAAGGGGCACGGTCGAGAGGATTGGTCTACTCGTCCGCTGCCATCGGATTGGCTGGACTACGCAGCCCTGGATGTCGAGCTGCTCATCGAACTCGCCGAAGTTCTTTGTCAGGCGCTGGCTGAGCTCGACCGTTTGGAATGGCTAGAGCAGGAATGCGCACGCGAACTCGCTATCAACCGTAAATACCTCGATGGTCTACACGTCGGACACTCGTGGCAAGGACTCAAAGGCATTGGGAAGCTGCGCACTCCCGAACAACTCCACGTCGCCCGTGCACTGTGGACTGAGCGTGACGAAATCGCGCAGCAACGTGATGTCTCCCCAACACACGTCATGGGGCACAGCGTTCTACGTACAATCGCAGAACAACTCCCAGGTACGCAGCGTGAGCTGACTGCAATCCGTGGATTTCCACGTCGCCGTCGCGGTGCTGCGGACGCATGGTTGAAGGTCGTTAATGAAGCCCGTCAGGAACCCAGGTCATCATGGCCGAAGCCTCAAAAGCCGCCTCGCAACGAGATGCCACACTTTCGGCGTTGGGCTGAACATGCCCCACAAGCCGCCGAGATTTTCGAAGCCACGCGAGACTGCATCGACAACGTCTGTGCCCAAATACACCTGCGCAAAGACACACTCATCACTTCCGCGCAGACACGTGAACTGGTTTGGTGGATTCACAGCCGCGCAGTCGGCTCATTCGTATTCCGCCACCACGACAACTACGCTGGCGGCCTGCCAGCCGTTACAGAAATCTCCGCCCACCTCAGCGAACAGGGTTTCCGCCGATGGCAGGCACATTTGCTTGCCGACGTAATCGGCGCCAACGTCCTTGCGCCCATGCGGCACCCACTCTAGCTACAGCTGCTCTAGCACCGCGATGGTTTCAAAGTGATGTGTTAGGCCAAATGCGTCTACGACCTCGAGGTGTTTGAACGCGTAGCCGTGGTCAGCCCAGTACCGGGCATCGCGGGCAAAAGTCGCCGGATCGCAACCGAAATGTACAACCGTGCGTGGCTTGGCCTCAGCAATAGCGGCAATGGCATCCTTACCGGCACCGGAGCGCGGAGGGTCGAGAACGACGACATCCGGGTTTGGTGTTTCCTCATTAGCAACTTCGCGGCGCACAACCTTGGTGACATCCCCAGTAACGAACCGGACTGGTGCCGCAGGTGTCGCATTCCCACTGTGGTCAGCTGCAGTGAAGGCCTTGCGCCCCGCCGTCGCTGCCGCGGCAAACCCCTCGACAGAGAGAATTGACCCCTCAGCATCTACTAGCTTGCGCAGTGCCGCCGCCAGAACGCCTGCGCCGCCGTAGAGATCCCAAGCACAGGAGAAGGACTGACCGGCCAACAGGTTAATGATGCGCGAGCCATAGAACTCAGGAGCATGGCGATGAGCTTGCCAAAAACCGGTAGTCGGCACATCGAAAGTAATGCCGTGAACAGTGTGCTGTGTGGTTGGCTCGCCTTCAATCACTGTTTGCTTGCGATTCCGGCCGCTGCCGGAGACGTACACAGCGCTTCGGTTACCCTCGGCATCCATTGCCACATGGAGTTCTCCCAGCTTCGGCGTTTTGCGCCCTCTACCGCGAGCGGGCTCAGCGACGGGGATGGTTCCGGCCGTCGTAAAGCCAGCGATGAGATTGGGTACTGTCTGGGCACACTCGGAGCCGATGACGAGATTGTGGGAACGAGAACGACGCAGACCCGCTCGCCCCTGGGAATCCACACCTAGCCGCACGCGCGTTCGCCAGCGGGAAGTGGGCGCAAGTGGAACGACATCGATAGCTGGCAGCTCGTCGGTGGTGAAACGTCCCAGACGGCGCAGGCAATCAGTCAAGACATCAGCCTTGAGACGCGCCGCGTGCTCAGGATCAATAAAACCCCAGTCGCAACAACCCGCGCCCTGCCGAGCTGCTTCGCAACGCTGCGAAACTCGGTGCTCTGAGGCATCCAGAACCTCAACGACATTGCCGCGCCACAGCTTGGCATCAGGTTTGGCAATTTCGACAACAACGCGTTCGCCGGGGATGCCGCCGGTGACGAAACCGATACGTCCGTCATAGCTGGCAATGAATTCTCCGCCGGCAGCGGGACGGTCAATAGTCACTTCGATGTTCACGCAGTGTGATACTACCCGCTGACAAGAGAAAAGCCGCCGTCGGGTGACGGCGGCGGGCAGTGCACAGTGGCACCTGCAAATCCTCTTCTAACTGGTCAAGCAGCTAGATTCTCTCTGCTGGCGAGTTGACCAAACTAATTGGTGGAACCATCCGGGTTGATACCAGTAGCGCCCGGCACCTGCCCAGGTTCACCTTCAGCTTGAGCAGCCTGGGCCTGCTGCTGGTATGCCTGACGAATCTGCTCGGCCATCTGCGACGGCAGCGTAACCGGAAGCGGCTGACCTGCCGGCATCGGGTTCTCACCGCGAGACACGAAGCTACGGGCAAGGAGACCGCGGGCGAGATCCGCAAGTTTTTCCGCCCGATCAGCCGGTCCGGAGGCCGTCATGCGAAGCATCCAACGCGGGCCGTCGGCGCCGATGATTCGCATTTCCATATCGGAGGTGCGGCCAACGACCTCAGACCCCCACGGCCCCTGTTCGACGTGGACATCGAGGCCATCGGACTCAAGACCGTCCTTGATTTCCTGAGCAGATTCCTCCCAGAGGCCACCCGACGTCGGAGCAGCGAATGCTACAGGAGTTACGCGGCCATGCTCAGTGGCGACGTGCAGCATAGTTGGACCTGTCGGCCCCATCTCCACCTGAATATCACCAACGTGAGGAATAGGCAGCAGCATCGAACCGAGGTTCAAACTGGCCTTCGCGAAGTCCGAAAAATCAAACTGCGTCGGGCTAGCGCTGTTGATATCGAAGGGGCCGTTTGCTGGTGCATTCTCCGCGGTGACTTCCGACGCGTCGTCATTCAGGGTTGCGGCAGCTTCCTCAGAAGCTGGCGTCGCAGACTCGGTGGTAACGGCGTCTGCCTCGGCAGCTGGTTCTTCTGGCTGGTTCTTCTTTCCAAATGGCCACATGGTGGTTTATTGACACCTCGCTAAAAAGAAATCTTTGTATACGCCTTTGTAAACGCTTTATTGAGCTCTTCACGCATTGAACCACACTTGGTGGGGTCCGCGCGCTGTCAGAGACGTTTTAAAGCGTCGTGGACACTCCGGTTGACCCGTGACCACCCGCACCGCGTTCAGTTTCATCGAGTTCATCGACTTCCAGCAGCGGGCTGAGCTCGACCTTCTGCACAACCAACTGTGCGATTCGATCACCTTTGGCGATCTCCACCGCGTTGGTCGGGTCCAAGTTAATCAGGCAGACTTTAAGCTCACCACGGTAACCGGCATCGATCGTGCCGGGAGCGTTGACGATGGATAGCCCCTTTTTGAAAGCCAATCCGGAGCGTGGATGAACCAATCCCACTGTGCCTGCCGGCAAGGCAATGGCAATTCCGGTTCCGACGAGCGCCCGTTGCCCTGGTGCTAGGACGACATCCTCCGCTGAGCTCAAATCCACACCGGCATCATCGGCATGCGCACGCTGGGGGATCACTGCGTCTTTAGCGAGCTTTTTCACTTGCACCGGGGCATAAGTCATCTCTTCGTATATCCTTCGCTGTCGCGTCTTTTAAGAACCGCACTTCGGCCTTGTCAGTACCGAGCATAGCTGTGTCCTAGAATGGATAACCGTGAGTGGAAAAGATAACCTGCAGCCTCGTCGCGACGACAGCTCAGCATCCGTCTCTGAAGATGCGGCAATAACAATGAGCTCGAGCGGAGATTCATCGATTGTCTATTCCGAAAAGCTCTGGGTTCCCTGGTGGTTCTGGGTACTCGGCGCTGTCGCCGTTTTTGTATGTACGGCCCAGATTGGCTTTAACCGTTCACCGATTTGGCTTGTCGTCGGCGGCATTATTTGCCTGGCCGTAGGCGTGTGGGTGCTGTTGACTATGTCGAAGACTACGGTGTCCGTGGAAGTGGATAGCACGGGTGAGCGCTGGCTTCACGCTGGCACGGCAGTTCTGCCAGCATCGGTTGTTGCAAAATCCCTGGTGGTCCCGAAGTCCGCGCAGCGCAACGCGTTGGGCCGTCAGCTCGATCCGGCAGCATTCCTGGTTACGCACACGTGGATTCCCACGATGGTGCTGCTAGTCCTCGACGATCCGGACGACCCCACCCCCTATTGGCTGGTCTCCACCCGCCACCCCGAGGCACTACTTGACAGTCTCTTCGACCGCTAGGTCACAATCTCTCACCGCCGCTACACGCTTTCCGACGGCCCCTCGCCGCCATAGCCGTGGCAGTGGCGGTTTTCCTTTTCCTAGGAAGTTATCCCGGTTGTATGAGGACTAAGCACAGTCCTGGCAGATGGGGAAACCATCGCCGTTATCGATTGCAATCATCGAGCGGTGCATCACCATGAAGCAGGAGCCACAGGTGAATTCATCCTCCCCCTTCGGGGCAACATCCATATCGAATTCTTCACCCGCGATGTCGGCGACCGGCAACTCGAACGGCTCGACAATTTCGCCGTCGTCAGTGTCGTCGATTTCCTTCTCAGCAGATGCAGCCTGAAGGCCCTCGAGGGAATCGGTCTCCAGCTCTTCGGTTTCACGAGTACGCGGGGCATCGTAGTTTACAGCCATGTCCCAAACCTTCTTTCCGGACCTTTGCTAGACATTGTGAACTGACTTTTTCTCGGAGAATACAACGCGCTGAGACGATTGACACCCTGTACTCTCCAGTGCCTTTCTCAGCGGATATTAAGGCAATTCACGCAATCTGTCATCTCTGCAGGTCAGAACAGGTTTCTATGTCCATTAGCCGAGGAGACGATAACATGATGGCTATGAGTTCAGGCCCCGCGAGCACTTCGAGCGCATCACATCGACGAAAAATTGTTCCCTACGTGGTGGTTTCCGTAGTTGCTGTAGTGATTGCGGCTACGTTATGGGTATTGGCTTTCCGCAGCCAACCGGCAAGTTATCCGGTGTCCTGTTCCCTCCCCGCGGCTGGCACCCCGGTTTCCTCCACCACGCTAATCGGAGAACACGTCGTTCCACCGTCGGATGTTCATGTGCGCGTTTATAACGCCAACGGCAAAGTCGGCCAGGCTACAACCGTCGCCGAACAATTGCGGCAGCTCGATTTTGTTCTCGATGAGCAGGTTCCCTACGGTAACGACCCTATTGTGGAAAACCAAGATCTCAGCTGCTTTGGCCAGCTGCGTTATGGCGAGGAGTTCAATGGCCACGCCGCAGCGCTTCACGCTCTTTTCCCCTGTTTTGAGCTCATCCACGATGGTCGGCCTGATGCAACTGTCGATGTGTCGTTGGGTAAGGGGTTTAAGGACCTCGAAGTAGCCAGCCAGGTTGAGGGAGCGATGTCCGCATTGAACCGTGGCGAACAGGCCGACTTAGAGGGGTTGAGCTCGTTAGGCTCGAGCACCTGCTCCTAGACCGACGAACTAATTTCTAGCCTTCGCGGTCGCACCATCCAATACCTCGAAGAACGCATCGGCAACTTCAGGATTCGCCGCACCGACACCGAAGTCGAGGGGGTCTCCCTCCGGCCGGCCAGCAGCGTTGGCACACTGAGTGAATTCCGGAATCCTGATTCTTGCGCCTGCTTCAGCCGCAATCAGAGAACCTGCTGCATAGTCCCAAATCTTGATGTCGTGTTCGTAGTACGCATCAACACGGCCGTGCGCCACCATGCACAAATCCAGCGCCGCCGATCCCATGCGCCTAATATCTCGACACTCCCCTAGCAACTGCGACGCTATCCGGCCCTGCACCTGCCGGAGACTAGCGGAATAGCTGAATCCCGTTGCCACAAGTGCCTTTTCCAGCTCGGCCGTTGGGGAACAACTGAGCGCCTGCACAGTGCCGTCCCGCCGAGAAACCTGAGCGCCCTCTCCCTTTGCTGCACAGTAAATCTCTCCCGAGGACACATTTGCCACTGCACCCGCCACTACCTCATCGCCTACGGCGCAGGCGATACTCACAGCAAAATTGGGCAGGCCGTAGAGGAAATTCACTGTGCCATCGATGGGGTCTACAATCCAGGTCACTGTTTCGGACGCGTCAGTAGTTTGCGCTGGAGAGCCCGCGCCGTCGTCAAGCCCGCCTTCTTCGCCCAAAATACGGTCGGAGCTGCTAAACGCCTTGATGAGCGAACGAATGAGCTCCTCAGATTCACGGTCGACGACGGTGACGGGGTCTACAGCTGAGGACTTCGTTTCGGAGCTTGCTAAAACGCCATCGGAGCCGAGTTCGACCCGACGACTGGCGATGTGCGCCGCGGCTGCGCGGGCAATAAGTACCGCGCGATCACGCAATTCCCTGACGCTGGGCCGCACGGCCCCGGGGCTATTCGGTGCCGTAAACCCCCTATTATCCGCTCTGCTAGCGAGTTGTTCGGTGCCACGCGACTTAATGCTCATGCCCCCATTGTGTCTGTTTCGTACAATTTGAGCTATGGGACAACGAATTGGATTTGGCATCGACGTCGGAGGCTCTGGAATCAAGGGTGGCCGCGTGGACCTTGATACTGGGCAGCTTATTGGCGACCGCATTAAAATTTTCACGCCACAGCCGGCGACTCCGGAAGCGGTTGCGAAGACCATTGCAGAAATTGTGGACATTGCTCAGTGGGATTCCGATGTCGGCATCACGATTCCGTCCGTCGTACAGAATCAGATTGCCTTGCTGGCCGCCAATATTGACGGTTCTTGGGTTAATACGAACTGCCAAGAGCTCTTCGCTAAGTACCTGCCCAACAACAAGGCGCACGTGCTTAACGACGCTGACGCTGCCGGCCTTGCTGAAGTCCAGTTTGGCGATCCGGGCAATAAGACTGGCGCCGTGTTGTTATTGACTTTTGGTACCGGCATCGGCTCCGCACTTATTCATGATGGACTGCTCTACCCCAATTCGGAGTTAGGCCACCTCGTCATCGAGGGCATGGAGGCCGAACACTTTGCGTCCGCGAGAGTTAAAGATGTGGAAGGGCTTGACTTTGAAGAGTGGGCTGAGCGCGTGAGCAAGGTGTTAAAGACCTACGAGGCGTTGTTTTGGCCGTCACGGATTATCGTCGGCGGCGGAATCAGTCGCGAACACGAAAAGTGGATTCCGCTGTTGACATGTAAGACTCCAGTTGTCCCCGCAAGTTTGGATAATAATGCGGGTATCGCTGGCGCCGCTTTTGCCGCTGAACAGGGGATTTACCCTTAAGCAGTTTCATTTCTTGGGTGGGGATAGGTGCCTCCGGGGCGGGCGTGACACGTCGTTGAACCCATGCCCCGTGGCGGCGATTTTCAGAATTGGTTTACAATAGGAAGTTGACTCACGGCAAGGTTGAATAATCAACAGGCTCGAGGAGGATTGGGAAAATCGAATTCCGGCGCACTGCTTCGATGAGGATTTTCACCGATTACTTCTTCGCTAGGAGCCAGAAAAGCAACACTGATGACCGTGGCACGAAAAGGTCAGCTCTGAATGTTTCCCATTCAGCTAGTTGGCTATAGACGAAGTAAAGGCGCACCACTGGCGCGTCGAGCTTCTCTCTGACCGAGAGAAGCTGACGGCGGCTTTGGCGGCGCACACAACGTACATCGTGAAAGGGCGTTCGTGGCAGGCAACGAACTGGGGCAAGCTCAGGACCAATCCACCGGGAGTGGCACCGGTTCAGCTACTCCTGCAAAGAAGGCTGTAAAGAAGGCCATCAAGAAAGCAGTGAAGAAGACCGTGGCAAAGAAGACTGCCGCGAAGAAAACTGCCGCCAAGAAGACGGCTGCCAAAAAGACAGCTGCCACCAAGACTGCGGCGAAAAAGGCGACCGCTAAGAAGGCAGCGGCCAAGAAGACCGTGAAGAAGGCG
Source organism: Corynebacterium sp. HMSC073H12 (assembly GCF_001837775.1). Lineage (NCBI taxonomy): Bacteria > Bacillati > Actinomycetota > Actinomycetes > Mycobacteriales > Corynebacteriaceae > Corynebacterium > Corynebacterium sp. HMSC073H12. The sequence continues at coordinate 272,706 of NZ_KV834027.1, forward strand.
GCTAAGAAGTCGGTCGCTAAGAAGACCACACGTAAGGCCGCCGCCAAAAAGGCAACTAAGCGGACAACGGCTGCGAAGGCCACCGCGGCCAAGGCTGCTGCAGCGAAGGCGAAGGACGCACAAGCTCTCGACGCAACTGAGAACGAAGAGCTCGAGGACGAGGAACTCGACCACGACTTGGAGCAGGAGCGGGACTACGACCCGGATCTGGATGATGATCTCGAAGGCGATGATCTTCACGGCGATCTGGATGATGACGACCTCGAAGACGACGACCTCGACGACGATGAAGAAGAGGACGACGAGGACGAAAACGAAGACGAGGATGAAGAGGACGAGGGCGACGAGGTCTGGAACGAGGACGAGTCTGCTCGCCTGCGTCAGGCCCGCAAGGATGCTGCCCTCACCGCCTCCGCTGACTCTGTCCGCGCCTACCTCAAGCAGATTGGTAAGGTCGCGCTGCTGACTGCCGAGGAAGAGGTCAGTCTGGCTAAGCGCATCGAGGCCGGTCTGTACGCGCAGTACAAGATTGACGAGGCCAAGGAAGCCGGCGAACGCATCGCTTACGCTCAGAAGCGCGATTTGCGCGAGATTTCTCGCGACGGTCAGCGCGCCAAGAATCACCTACTCGAGGCCAACCTCCGTCTTGTAGTGTCCTTGGCAAAGCGCTACACCGGCCGTGGCATGGCTTTCCTCGACTTGATTCAGGAGGGCAACCTCGGCCTGATTCGCGCCGTCGAGAAGTTCGACTACACCAAGGGCTACAAGTTCTCCACGTACGCAACGTGGTGGATTCGCCAGGCCATTACTCGTGCAATGGCCGACCAGGCTCGAACCATTCGTATTCCGGTTCACATGGTCGAGGTCATTAATAAGCTCGGCCGTATCCAGCGTGAGCTGCTCCAGGATCTGGGCCGCGAGCCCACTCCGGAAGAGCTCGCTAAGGAAATGGATATCACCGAGGAAAAAGTTCTCGAGATTCAGCAGTACGCTCGTGAACCCATTTCGCTAGACCAGACCATCGGTGACGAGGGCGACTCCCAGCTCGGTGACTTCATCGAGGACTCCGAGGCAGTCATCGCCGTGGACGCCGTGAGCTTCACGCTCCTCCAAGATCAGCTTGGCGACGTCCTGGAGACACTGTCCGAACGCGAAGCCGGAGTCGTCCGCCTGCGCTTCGGCCTTACCGACGGCATGCCACGTACTCTGGACGAGATTGGTCAGGTCTACGGTGTGACACGCGAGCGTATCCGTCAGATTGAGTCCAAGACGATGTCCAAGCTGCGTCACCCATCGCGTTCGCAGGTGCTGCGCGACTACTTGGAGTAACGCTTTCACCTGGCGTGTTATTGGGGCTAATAGCTAGACCCAAAGAATCGGGCTTGAACGAGGTTTCACACCTTATTCGGGCCCGATTTTCTTTTGGTGGTTTGGGGCTAGCGGGTTAGTGACTGCGTTTATGTTCGCGACGACGGGTCAATCGAAGTTACTGACTGCGCTTATGTCAAAAATGGGCGGAAAAATGGCATGAAAGTGCTATAAACTCACACAGTTTCACATTTGCAGCCCAAAGCCCCGAACCACCTAGGTGGAACGGGGCGAAGGAACATCTAAGCAACGCTAGGCGAAGCAGTCCGCTGGCGGTCCAGCAAACTGGACCACCATCCAATACCGGCTACCACATACCCAGCTAGTACACGACGCCGAATACCCACTGCAGCAGCGTCAGCGAAGCCACAGAAATCACCATCAGCGCAACGATGTTCAGCCAAACACCGGCCTTGACCATGTTGTTCATACTGACGTAGCCGGAGCCGTAGGCGATGGCGTTCGGCGGTGTTGCAACCGGCATCATGAACGCCGAAGTAGCCGCCAGTGCAACTGGAACAGCGAAGATCATCTGGTCGTGGCCCAAGCCGATTGCCATCGCACCAACCAGTGGCAGGAAGGTCGCGGCCGTCGCGGTGTTAGAAGTGAACTCGGTCAGGAACAGCACAACGGCCCCGACGACAACCACGAGTGCAGCCACTGGCATCCAGCCGAGGGTAGACAGCTGCTCGCCAATCCAGTCCGACAGCCCAGAGGCACCGAACTGCGAGGACAGCGCCAGGCCACCACCGAACAGCAGCAGCACACCCCACGGCAGCTCCAACGCATTTTCCCAGCGCATGAGCTTCACGCCATCAGGGCCACCCGGAATCAGGAACAGTGCAATACCTACCGTCATCGCGATTACCGCATCGGCAATCTTGGTGTCTGGCAGCAGCACCGGAACAAAGACCCATGCAAGCGCCGCGGCGATAAACACCATGAGCACGCGACGTTCACCAGCCGACATACGGCCGAGGCGCTTGAGCTCATCACGCATGAGCTCACGGCCACCCGGAATGTGCGTAATCTCCGGCTTAAACAGAACATTCGTCAGCAGGAACCATGCACAGAACATCAGCACAATTGCCACCGGGACACCCAGCAGCATCCACTGCCCAAATCCGATATTGACGCCCTGCTCCGCCATATAGGCCGCCAGCATTGCGTTCGGTGGAGTACCAATGATCGTGCCCAGCGAACCAATCGATGCAGAGTATGCAATGCCCAGCATCAGCGCGATACCGAAGTTCGACTTAGGCATCGGATCATAGCTTGACGACGATTCCTCAGCCTCCTCCAGCGCCTCTCCACCAGGGGTTTCGGCAACCGATTCTCCTGCCGACCCCGTAGAGCCCGCAGCCTTTGCTGCCACCTTCTCATCGTGCAACATGCGGACGATGAGGCTCAGCACGGACACACCGATTGGCAGCATCATCACGGCCGTGGCCGTGTTGGATACCCACATCGACAGGAAGCCCGTAGCCACCATGAAGCCTAGAATCAGCATCTTTGGTGACGACCCCATGAGCACCAGGACCCACAATGCGACACGCTTGTGTAGGTTCCAACGCTGCATCGCCAGTGCCAACAGGAAGCCGCCCATAAAGAGGAAGATGGTCGGGTCTGTGTACTTGCCCGAGAAATCCTTAATCTCCGCGAGGTTGAGAATCGGGAATAGCGCCAGCGGCAGCAGAGCCGTAACGGCAATCGGGATAGCCTCGGACATCCACCACACGGCCATAAGCACTGCTACACCTGCGGTTGCACGCAGGTTGTGATCGAGCTCAGCCGGCATAAAGAAGTACACGAGCAAGGACAGGATGATACCGAGTCCTAGACCGGTGCGTTTACGGAAAAGCTCCCGGCTGAGGTAACCACGGTCTTGTTGGCCAGGTGACAATTCCGGGGAGTTGTCGCGCGTAGATGTCGCTGCCACGATTCACGCTCCTATTTTTAATAATCAGCAGACATCCTGTATTGCACGCATGTTCAAACGTTTACCGCATGTAGGGGATGCCAAATGTGGGTACTTTCTGACACCAATATCATTACCAACACTCGGCCAAATATGAGATTTCACTAAGAAACCCCCGGCCGAAACTGCAGGCAGTTGGACTTCGGGGGTGAATTACGGGGTTAGCTCATTTCCTCATTGCGCATCTGGCATTAACCGAAAACTCCGGGCACAAAGTAAGACCGCCATTGACTTCGCGTCCGCACTCACTCCGATTGCTTCTTTGGCTGGTCAGTCCCCATCTGATTAGAGATGCACTCGGCATACTCTCCAGAGGTGCGCTCGAATTTCTCGCACTTCGACATCGCGTCTGATGTCGACCAGTACAGCATCAGCGACACCACGGCAGCTGCAATACCCGTCACAATGCCGACAACGCCCAATCCGAACGAACCGCTGATGACCGCGTCTCCCCCAGCAGCTTGCACGCGCTTCTTCGCGCTCAACGCCTTCGCCATCGCGATGATGCCCAGAACAATGCCAAAGACACCGAGGATGCCACCAACAATCATCCAGGACATCAAGAGTCCGCCGACACCAAAGATCAGTGCCAGCACGCCAATAGTCCGACTGTCATTGCCTGGTACAGCCGACAAACCATCGCCGGTCAATTCCGACGGCCTCGACTTATCACTGCTTGCCGACATTCTTCTCTCCACCATGACCTGTTCGATAAATTGCTCAGTTAGCTTGAAACCCTACCAATTGCGCAGGTAGCTAATGCGATCGCGCAACTGCTCCTCCGTACACAGCGCAGTCGGCGGGCCACCACAGGCGCGCCGAACCTCGTTATGCACCTGACCATGTGGCTTACCGGTTCGCGCCGCCGTCATCGACACCAGCGTATTGAGTTCCTTCCGCAACTTCGGCAACACCTCACTGGCCACCTTCTGCGGCCTCGGGTACGCCGATCCCTCAATGCGGTGGATCGCGCCGCCTTCGCCTCCGCTTGACGACGATTCCCTCGCCTCCTCGCGGGCTTCCTTCTCTCGGGCACTGGCGGCTTTAAGCTGTTCATCCTGCCGCTGACGCAGCAAGAATCGCATTTGATCAGCGTCGAGAAGCCCGGGCAAGCCAAGGTAGTCGGCTTCTTCAGCGGAACCGGCAACGGTTGCGGTGCCGTAGGAGGAACCGTCGTAGATCAGGTAGTCGAGTTCAGCATCCGCGCCAATGGATTCGTAGGCCGGCAGCAGTTCGTCGGGCTCATCCTTACGCCGGTTAGCTTCGGCGACCAAGTCATCTTCCCAGCCCTCCGAAGGCCGATCCGGTTTACCGAGCACGTGGTTGCGCTGCACCTCCATCTGCGAGGCCAAGTCGAGCAGCACCGGAATCGACGGCAAGAAGACGGACGCAGTCTCCCCCGGCATGCGGCTTCGCACGAATCGTCCGATAGCCTGCGCGAAGAATAGCGGAGTCGAGGAACTAGTCGCGTACACGCCGACCGCCAACCTTGGCACGTCCACGCCTTCGGAGACCATTCGCACAGCGACCATCCACTCGTCGGTGGACTCAGAGAAGGTCTTAATGCGTTCCGACGAGCCAGGCTCATCCGAAAGCACCAACGCCACCGGCGTGGAGGCAATTTGCTCGAGAATGCGCTTGTACGCACGGGCAGTTGCCGCATCGGAGGCGATAACCAGGCCACCGGCATCGGGAATATGCTGCCTCATCTGCGAGAGCCGGGTGTGCGCTGCCCGCAGCACCGACGGCATCCACTCGCCCTTTGGGTCGAGCGCGGTGCGCCAAGCTCGAGTGGTCTCCTCTGGGCTCATCACGGTACCCAGACGCGCAGCGAACTCATCACCCGCGCTATCTCGCCAGCGAGCTTCACCGGAGTAAGCCAAAAAGACCACTGGGCGCACGACGCCGTCGGCAAGCGCATTGGAATAGCCGTACGTGTAATCAGCGACGGAGCGCGAGTAACCATCGCCATCCGGCGAGTAGCGAACAAACGGAATTGCCGCGTCATCGGAGCGGAACGGCGTACCAGTTAGGCACAGGCGACGTTCGACATCGCCGTAGGCCTCGGAAATGCCGTCGCCCCAACTCTTGGCATCACCGCCGTGGTGTACCTCGTCCAGAATCACCAATGTCGGCCGAGCGGTGGCTACGGCATGGTGCTTAAACGGATGCACTGCGACTTGGGCGTAGGTCACAACAATTCCCTGGTAGGAAGGATTTACCACACCCTTGGCGTTGGAGAACTTGGGATCCAACGCAATCCCCGAACGAGCAGCAGAGGCAGCCCACTGTACCTTCAGGTGCTCAGTAGGCACTACGACGATAATGCGCTCGACAATCCGCCGCGACAGCAACTCACTGGCGATACGCAGAGCGAAGGTCGTCTTACCTGCGCCCGGTGTCGCCACTGCAAGGAAGTCCTTGGGGTTAGTCGCCAGGTATTTGTCGAGGGCCTCCTGCTGCCATTTACGAAGCCCGCTCACTTGCGACGCAGGGACTTGTAAATCCGCTCGCAGTCAGGGCATACCGGTGAACCCGGCTTCGCCGACTTTTTCACTGGGAAGGTTTCACCGCACAGAGCAACGACGTAGGAGCCGTTGACCGCGGAGTTCACGATCTGGTCCTTCTTGACGTAATGGAAGAACTTCGGAGTGTCGTCCCTCGTCGACTCATCGACGCGGGTATCGGTGCGTTCAATCGTCTTTGTCGTCTTCAATGGAGTGCTCACAGATTCCAATTGTGCCCCATTGGTCAAATTATGCCTAGCGCCCCAGGTGCTGGCCGCTGCTGACTGCTACCTTCCACAGCCATCCACAACACCGCTGCGACTACGCGAGCATGCGGCTGCAACGGGCATAGCTAATTGAGACACTCCCACGCCACAGGCGTATGCTAGACAGCCATGGCGCGAATCAATGACCGTCGCGACTCCGCGCTGCCGAAACGCGGAAGTTCCCGGCGACGCAAGAAAGACGCGGCGTTGATTACCGACGCCCGCGGCTCAAGGATTCGCAACTATGACCACCGCCGCCACGTCTACGCGGTCCTGCAATGGTCTCGCATTCCACTACTACTTCTTTCCGGCGCTTTTTACCTGTGGTGGGATGTGCCGTGGATCGCGGCGATTCTCATGGTCGTCTCCGTACCCATGCCGTGGATCGCGGTTGTCATCGCCAATGGCGTTGGAGAACCCGCTGACAAGCGCAAACCCCGCGTCTACAAACCTGGCGTTGTACGCGAGCAAAACCGCAAATGGGAGGAACAGCAGCGCCAGCGCGCCCTCAAGGAAGCGGAGATGCGCGCGCTCGGTTCTGCCGCCAGTACCGAAGACACCGACGCACCGCCGCGGTCCGATGCCGAGACCATCTCACCCCCCTTCGATGACGCAAATGTCATCGATATGCCGGAAGACGACGATCCGTCGTCAAGCTCCCTTAACTAGCCCCTCCGCCCCGCTATACGACGAAGGTAGTGCCTACGATGACCTTTTCCCCCTCCACCTTCACCCCGCCGACTGATCAGCAGCTTCGTGCTTTTGTCGACTGTGCAGAGGAATTCGCCACCGCACTTAGGCGCCTTGAGTTTTCCAGCGAGTCACTGCGTCGAGTCCTAGGAGCCGAGGGGTTAGCCGCGCTGGACCGCGGTGAGCCCGGCGTTGTCGATGTTCTGCTTACCGAGACAGACGGCGTTTCTGCGGATACTGTGACCGCGTTGCGTCTTCTCATCCTGGGCGATTTCGCCGACGCAGAGCAGCTATTTGGAGCTGAGATGACAGCCAAGTTGCTGGACAGCGGCATACTTGCCGGCACCGCCAGCAACGCACAGGTGTGTATCGATGTGCGCCCGGTTGAGATTGCGGGAGTCGACCGTATTATCTTTTCCGACCGCGACGCCTCTATGAGCGATCACGTTCCTGGACCCGATCATGTCCTTGGCGTAGGGCGGGCTTCCCGCTCCCTCCTCGATATTTCGTCGACCTCAGCGGTGGAATCCGTACTCGATCTCGGTGCCGGTTGTGGCATCCAGAGCATTGCCCAGCCTGATGCAAAGTCGATTGTCGCGACAGACATTCACCCCCGGGCGCTGTTTTTTGCCCGCGCTACTTTCGCAGCTAATGGCTTCGACCAAGCGCAGGCTCTCGAAGGCTCGTGGTTTGAACCGGTTGCAGGCCAGAAGTTTGACCGCATTGTGGCCAACCCGCCGTTCGTCGTAGGGCTGCCAAGTGTGGAACATGTTTACCGTGACTCAGGATTGAATCTGGACGGTGCCACCGAGCTTATGCTCCGCGGTCTGGCCGACCATCTCACCGACGGCGGCACGGCGCATCTACTCGGCGCTTGGGCCCATGTCGAGGGCGAGAGTTGGCAACAGCGCATCGCTTCTTGGCTCCCTGCTGAGGGCCTCGAGGTGTGGGTAACGCAACGGGATCTCGCTACGCCGACGGAATACATTGGCACCTGGCTTCGAGACGAGTCCATCGACCCCCGCAGCCCAGAGGGGTGCGAGCGCTCTCGTGCCTGGCTGGAGCACTTTCGCAACAGCGGCGTGACAGGCATCGGGTTCGGCTACATCACAGTCCAACGCATCAACGGCCCGACTTCCGCCGTGTGCGAGGAAATGCCGCAGCCTTTGGCCGCTCCCTTCGCCGCCGAAGCCGATGAGTATCTCGGCCGCGCCGAATGGCTTCGTACGCAAACTGCCGACACCATCCTCGAAGCTTCCTTTACCGTGCGCCCCGGTGTCGCCATCGAACGCGTTTCGCTTGCCGACGTCGAAAGCGGCCAGGGCTTCACCGAGTTCGATACGCGCATCTCACGCACCGATGGCCCCGCCTGGACACACTCAATCGATGAGTCCGTGGCAACCATTCTGGGGGCGCTGCATCCCGAAGCTGCTCTGGGCTCCGTCATCGATATCATGGCAATGTTTGGAGCCTTCGATGAGTCCGACGTACCTGCCATCAAGGACGCCCTAGTTCCCATCGTCGTTGACCTGGTTCGCCATGGCCTGATTCTCCCCACCGAGCTCTTGGAGGATAAACAGTAAATGAAAGCCGTTCTCACCCGAGTTAAATCCGCGTCAGTCACTGTCGACGGCTCCGTTGTTGGCCACGTTGACGGAGGCGATACTGGCGCCATTTTGGCGCTCGTAGGCGTTGGCCGCGAGGACGCTGCTGATGCTTGGGAAACGATGGCCCGCAAGATCGCGGAGCTGCGCATCCTGGATGGCGAACTCAGCGCTGTCGATGCTGGCGCCCAGGTGCTCGTCGTTAGCCAATTCACGTTGATGGGGGCGACAAAGAAGGGACGGCGGCCGTCGTGGGTAGACGCGGCTCCGGGCCCAGAGGCCGAACCCGTCATTGAAAAAATTGTCGAGAACTTGCGCAATCGTGGCTTGACGGTCGAAACAGGACAATTTGGGGCAATGATGGAGGTCGCATCAGTCAATGATGGCCCCTTTACTGTTCTTGTGGAATGCTAGTGACGGCAGTTTTTCTTAACATTATATTTGCATGGCAAAATTACCCTATTGACATTCATCATCTTTCACGGGAACATTTTCGTAACTCCGTGCGTTGTAACGATTGAGTCCACTTAAGAATCCAGGAGGCAGATTCATGAAGAGTGCCGATATTCAAAATGACGAACTGGAAGGTCAGACAAGGGACAAGGGGCGCCGCACCGGCAATAACTCCAACCCGTCCGCCGATTTGGTTCGTGTGTATTTGAACGGCATCGGAAAGACTGCTCTTCTCAGCGCTGAAGAAGAGGTGGAACTTTCTAAGCGCATTGAAGCCGGTGTATACGCCGAGCACTTGCTGCAGACCGGCGCGAAAATGACCCGTGCAAAGAAGCGTGATGTCAAGATTTTGGCGAAGGAAGGTAAGGCTGCACGCGCCCACCTACTCGAAGCCAATCTCCGTCTTGTGGTCTCGCTGGCGAAGCGCTACACCAACCGCGGTATGCCGCTGCTGGATTTAATCCAGGAGGGCAACTTGGGCCTCATCCGCGCCATGGAAAAGTTCGACTACACCAAGGGCTTCAAGTTCTCCACTTACGCAACGTGGTGGATTCGCCAGGCTATTACCCGTGGTATGGCTGATCAGTCGCGCACTATTCGCCTCCCTGTCCATTTGGTTGAGCAGGTCAACAAGATTTCTCGTATTAAGCGTGAGCTCTACCAGCAGCTCGGCCGTGAGGCTACGAATGAGGAATTGGCAGAGGAATCCGGCATTCCAGAAGCCAAGATCGAGATGCTGCTGCGCCAGTCCCGCGATCCGGTGAGCTTGGACATGCCAGTGGGCACTGACGAGGAAGCCCCCCTGGGAGACTTCATCGAGGACTCAGAGGCAACTGATGCTGAGGAGGCAGTTGTCGCTTCCCTGCGTCACCACGATGTCCGCAAGGTTCTGTCCACTCTCGAGATTCGAGAGCAGGAAGTTATTAAGCTCCGCTACGGTCTCGACGATGGCCTACCCCGCACGCTGGATCAGATTGGCCGCCACTTCGGCCTGTCTCGCGAGCGCGTCCGCCAGATCGAGCGGGAAGTTATGTCCAAGCTGCGCGAGGGAGACCGTGCTGACAAGCTGCGTGAGTACGCAAACTAACGCCACATGGCGGTGACATCGATAGGGTTCCCAATTTCAGCCCTGAGATAGAGCTGGACTGCAATGCCGACCCCGTGCGGGAGTTTCATCCACACTGGCGGTCGGCGTTTTCGTCTGCAAGTCGAACTTTCGACATCGCGTACGCTCCCTTCCGTCTCAGCAGCGCTCACCGAACCAAGCTTTTCGCTGCCTAGTCAGCACCAAAGCCACTGGATTTGCGAGCCCTAACATCTTTCTTACGCAAGTGTGGTTATCCTAATACTTGAGTGAAAACTTTTAAGACTGCGTTATCGGAGGAAAACCGTGAGGGATTTGGTTGACACCACGGAAATGTACTTACGTACGATTTTCGAACTCGAAGAAGAGGGCATCATCCCTTTGCGTGCTCGCATTGCCGAACGCCTTGAGCAGTCGGGGCCGACCGTTAGCCAAACCGTTGCGCGCATGGAGCGCGATGGCCTTCTTGTAGTTGCCCCAGATCGCAGCTTGCAGCTTTCCGACGAGGGCCGCAGGCTGGCCACGGCTGTCATGCGTAAGCACCGCCTAGCTGAGCGCCTACTTACGGATGTCATTGGCCTCGAATGGGACAAGGTTCACGATGAAGCCTGCCGCTGGGAGCACGTAATGAGTGACGAGGTCGAGCGCAAGCTTCTCGACGTGCTCGACTCTTACACACGCTCCCCATTCGGCAATCCGATCCCCGGTTTGGAAGACCTCGGTGGGACTCAGTCACCAGAGCCGTTAGAGAACGTTCGCCGGCTCTCCGACCTAAACCCCGGTGAGTACACGATTGAAATCGTCCAGATTAACGAAATCCTGCAGGTCGAGCAGAGCTACATGAAGCGTCTCCACAAGGCCGGAATTATGCCGGGTACTGAAGCACTTGCCGAGGTTGCCGCTGGCCGCGTGACTCTCGCCCGCGGTGATCATTCTCTTGACATTCCGGATACTCTGTCTCACGCGATCATGGTGATTACCAAATGAAACTCCTAGTCACTGGTGGTGCCGGCTACGTCGGTAGCGTTTGCTCGGCAGTATTGATTTCTCTTGGCCACGACGTCACCATTCTGGACAACTTCTCTGTTGGCAACCGTGATGCGGTGCCGGAGGGCGCAACCCTAGTCGAAGGTGATGTGGCGGACAAAGCCTACGAGGTTCTGTCCTCCGACAACTTCGACGGTGTCGTTCATTTCGCTGCGAAATCACTTGTTGGCGAATCCGTCGAAGTTCCTTCCGACTACTGGCACAACAATGTGGGCCAAACCCTGAAGCTACTCGACGCGATGCGTGATACCGGTACGAATAGCTTGGTGTTCTCTTCGACAGCCGCAACCTACGGTGAGCCAGAGAAGACACCAATTACCGAAGACATGCCAACCGCACCGACTAACCCTTACGGTGCCACTAAGCTGGCCATGGACTACGCCATCGCGTCTTACGCCAAGGCATACAACATCGGCGCTACCAGCTTGCGTTACTTCAATGTGGCGGGCGCCTGGGGCGGTTTTGGCGAAAACCGTGAGGTGGAAACTCACCTCATTCCACTGGTACTCCAGGTTGCGCTTGGTCATCGCGACAAGATTATGGTCTTTGGCAATGACTGGCCGACTCCGGACGGCACCGCGGTCCGTGACTACATCCACATCAAAGACCTCGCGGATGCGCACGTATTGGCACTGGAGTCCAACGCGCCGGGTACGCACCGTATCTTTAACCTCGGTTCTGGCGACGGCTTTTCGGTTCGCCAGGTCATCGAGACCTGCCGTAAGGTCACCGGTCACCCGATTCCCGCTGAGGATGCACCGCGCAGAGCCGGTGATCCGGCCACTCTTATTGCCTCTTCCCAGCGTGCCATGGACGAGCTCGGATGGAAGCCCAATCACACGGAGCTGGAAACCATCGTCGCCGATGCATGGGAGTACACCAAGACCCTCGGCGACCGAGCCCACTCGGCGCACCGCTAGGTACTACAGCACAGCTTGCAGGGGCGCTAATCAATTCGCGGCATTTTCACCTTGTATACCCTGCGCAGTACCTCTTGTGCTGCCCCAAGAATTGTGCCGACGCACCTCGGCACAATTTGATTGGCCACCGCAATTTCCAGCAACTGAGTCAGTGAATGATTCGGTTGCTCCCCCGCTGCCTCATCGAGGGCTGTTTGCGCATAGTTCTCCAGCCCAGCCGCGAACTTTGCGATGGCAAAACACGCTAAAGCGTTTGCACGCAGGCTGCCGCGGTGGACAATTGCGGCCTCGCGCCAGATTTCTCCCATTGATTGCGCCAACTGCGTAGTGATGAAAATCATGGACATATCTCGCAACGTGACGTTGGTCAGTGCTGCAGCAATGGCATATCCTGCGTTTTCATCGCGCACCGCCTCATGTGCATCCATCACACCATCGGCCACGTTTTCCACGGCGGTTTTTAGCATGTCGAAGTGCTCAATGAGCGCGGGATTGTCCGAACCAATTTTGAGCTTCCTCGGCTGCTCAACGGCTATCGCTCGTTCCCGGAGGCGTTCAATCAGAGCCCTGTCTTTACTGTCGCGGAATTGACCACCTCGAAAATAACTGCGGTACTCCTCATAGTTTTTGAAAATCTGTTCTCCCTGCCGAGAGATTAGATTTGCATTCTCGGTCATCAGACTGTCACCGACAATGCCGACGATCTCTCCCTGCTCGTCCGTGACAACTTCCCCTGCAGCAATAGTGGCAACGCCCGCCAAACGCACCTCATGCAGGCCGCCTTCTCGCAGCCAGCCTGTAATCGGTGTGGAGTCCTTTTCAATCCCCCAGGATTCATCGATGATAAACACATCTGCGTGAGTGCAGCCTTCATCGAGCAGGAAGTCCGCAGCTGCCCGCACCAAGTCAGGATTGCTCTCCATCGAGGCCACATCCTTGATCAGCATCGGGCCTGCATGCGCTGTCGGGTCAAACTCGACCTTGCCGTCGATGAAATCTTCGACCTGCTGACGGTACAACGCCGCAATCACTACCTGCCCCCGCGGATAGAATCCAACGATTCCTGGCAGGTTCGTCAGAAAAACACTCGGCTCAATTTCAGGCATCTTTCCTGCACCGAAATTCTTTTTGTTTCCCATTGATTCCTTACCCCTTTTCCCCCATTGGGATAGCTCGACAGCGGACAATCCGCTCGCCACCTGGTGGCTCTCATTGTTATCGAATCCGCAACAGCCTTGCTTGTGCGCGACCGGAAGAATCGGCCCATCTGTGGACTACTTTCAACTTGTGGATAACTGGAATATTTTCTGCGGTATCCTGGTTGCTTACTTCAAATGACGAAAAAATGTGATGCAGGAGGTAGTCGTACGTGAGTGATCCGACCGACAAGCCTCAGGGCAATATGTACGAGGTAGTTTTCCCGGTTCCTGATGTAACGGGAAGCGAGGGGCATCTGACCCTGGTCATTGCTCTTAGCGGTTACGCGGATGCCGGTAATGCAGTCTCGGAATCAGCGAGTTTCCTCTTGGATGCTCTCGAGCACCGTCCATTGGTGAACTTTTCTATCGACGAGCTGATTGATTATCGTTCCCGCCGTCCCGCTGTGACGATGAACCGCGACCAGATCGTGGATGTATCCGATTTGAACCTGTCGCTCAATGTGGTTCGCGACAACGTCGGCAAGCCGTTCTTACTGCTTTCTGGCCCTGAGCCAGACATGCGGTGGGAGGCTTTCTCGACTGCGGTTGCAGATTTGGCAGAGCGCTACGATGTCGGTCGGACTGTGTCACTGTACTCGGCGCCGATGACGGTTCCGCACACCCGACCGCTGGGCATCATCGCCCATGGCACAGATAAGCGGAAACTCAGTGATATGCATACCTGGGGCAACCGCGTCACGGTTCCGGGGGCTGCGAGCCTGAACATTGAGTACGAGCTCGCAAGCCGCGGTTGTGATGCCTTTGGTTTCACCGCACAGGTGCCGCACTATGTCGCGGCCTCTGAGTATCCGCTGGCATCACTGCGGCTGTTGCAGGAGGTAGCAAAGCTAGCCAAGCTCGAGCTCCCGCTCGACGCCTTGGAGAAGGAATCCGCGCGGGTGGCGGAGCTGCTCAATACGCAGACGAATGATTCCGGCGAGGTCTCTCAGCTGGTCAATCTTCTCGAGGAACAGTACGACCAGGAAGTTCAACGTCGTCAAGAGCTGGAGACGTCTCCCCTGCTTGGGCCTAACGGCGAGATGCCTTCGGCGGACGAAATTGGCGCTGAGTTTGAGAAGTTCCTCGCTTCTCAACCGCTGCGTCCAGTAGAGGATTCTTCCTCGCTTGACGCCGAGACGGAAACCCCGGCCAACGCGGATTCCTCGGCACCTACATCAGAGGACGCTGACGCACACTCGGAAGAACCCGAGTCGACCTCGGCGGATGATAGGTCTGCGGAGTTTTCTGCAGACGAAACTGCCGAACAGCCTGAGTCTGAACAGCCTCGGGAAGAGCAGCCTCGGGCAGATCAGGCGGAAAGCGATGAATCCGGTGAACCGGAAAAGCCTCGTCGTCGGCGTGGCTGGAAGCCCTGGTTCCGCTTCTAATCCGGGGTTACCGCTAGGGTGGGAAGCGTGTCACTATCTGAAATGCTTCCCGACCTAGCTGAGGTTCCTGAGTCCCTTTTCGACGATGCGATTATGGACTCGTTCATTGCCTGGACCAGGAATCAGGGCATCACGCTCTACCCGGCGCAGGAAGAGGCCGCTATCGGCCTGGCCGGTGGCGACCATGTCATCCTTGCCACCCCGACGGGGTCGGGCAAGTCGATGGTGGCTATCGCCGCCCATTTCTGCGCGCTCGCCCGTGGTCAGCGCAGCTTTTACACAGCGCCTATTAAGGCCTTGGTCAGCGAGAAGTTTTTCGCCCTCTGCGAAGTTTTTGGCGCTGAGAACGTCGGTATGATGACCGGCGACGCCACCGTCAATGGCGGCGCCCCCATCATCTGCGCAACTGCGGAAATTGTTGCCAATATCGCTCTGCGCGACGGCGCCGATGCCGATATTGACCAAGTGGTCATGGATGAATTCCACTTCTATGCTGACCCTGACCGAGGCTGGGCATGGCAGGTGCCACTGCTCGAGCTTTCCCGTTGCCAATTCCTGTTGATGTCCGCCACTCTCGGCGATACTCAAAAGTTTGAGAAGGATCTGAAGGAACGCACAGGGCTCGACGTAAACCTCGTCACGGGTACGACGCGCCCGGTGCCGTTGGATTTCCACTATGTCTACACGCCAGTTCATGACACGCTGGCGGAGTTGCTGGAATCCGGAAAAGCCCCAATCTACATCGTCTTTTTCTCCCAGCGCCAAGCAGCTGAACAGGCCCAAGCACTGACCGGTCTGAAGCTGCTGACGAAGGAGGAAAAGGAGCGGATTCGCGAGGAGATTGGCGATTTCCGGTTTACGACAGCGTTTGGTCGAGTTCTGTCAAAATTGGTGCGCCAGGGCATCGGCGTGCACCACGCGGGAATGCTACCGAAGTACCGTCGTCTAGTTGAGCGCCTCTCGCAGACCGGCCTGCTGAAAGTCATCTGTGGCACGGATACCCTCGGCGTGGGCATCAACGTGCCTATTCGTACGGTATTGATTACCGGCTTGGCAAAGTTCGATGGCCGTCGTAGCCGAATTCTCAAGTCACGCGAGTTCCACCAGATTGCTGGACGCGCCGGCCGTGCTGGCTACGATACCGAGGGCACCGTAGTAGTCGAAGCACCTGAACACGAAATCGAAAACGCCAAGCTGCGTCGCCGTGCCGGCCAGGATGAGGCCAAACTGAAGAAGTTGCGGCTGAAGTCCGTTCCCAAGGGCGAAGTGACATGGTCGGAGAAGACTTTCGACAAAATCGTTTCTCAGCCACCAGAGCCGCTGACCAGTCGCTTTGCAGTTACCAACGGTATGTTGCTCAACGTCATTGCACGTGGTGGCGATACCTACGAAAACATGCGTCATCTGCTGCGCACCAATCACGACACCCGCCACCAGCAAAATGAGGCTATTCTGACCGCAATTGAGCTCTACCGCGGTTTGGTCAACGCGGGAATCGTCGTCACGCATGGCGAGGGCGATGACTGCCGCCCCGAGCTGACAATGGAGCTGCAGCGTGACTTCGCGCTCAACCAACCACTGTCACCTTTCGCCATCGCCGCGCTCGAACTGCTGGATAAGGACAGCCCGAACTACGCACTCGATGTCATCAGTGTGTTTGAGTCAATTCTGGAAGACCCTCGCCCACTGCTCATCGCGCAGCAGAAAAAGGCTCGCGGTGAGGAAATCGCCGCGCTCAAGGCCGAAGGCGTCGATTACACCGAACGTATGAACATCGTCGAAGACATCACATGGCCGATGCCGCTTGCCGACGAGCTGGAGGGCGCATTCGACACCTATGCCCAAGGTCACCCGTGGGTGCGTGAGTTTTCGCTGTCGCCCAAGTCTGTGGTGCGCGAGATGGTGGAAAAGGCCATGACTTTCTCGGACGTGGTATCTGAGTACGGAATCGCCCGCTCCGAAGGTATTTTCTTGCGCTACCTCACCGATGCCTGGCGCACTTTGCGACACACTCTCCCACCGGAAGCTGCTAACGAGGAGCTCCGGGACATTGTGGAATGGCTCGGCGAGCTCGTTGTGCAGGTGGATAACTCCCTGGTAGATGAATGGGCGCAGATGGCCGATCCGGACAAGCCATTGGACGAAGAAACTCTCCAGGAAGCGGCTTTTGGCACCGACGAGTCGCGGCCCCTTACCGGCAATGAGCGTGCATTTACCCGTATGGTGCGCAATCTCATGTTCCGCCACGTGCAGCTCTTTGCCTTTGAAAAGGAGGAGGAGCTGGCCGACCTGGACAACTACCTCGACGACGCACCAGATTGGCCTGCCGCGATGGATGACTACTTCGATGAATACGATGACCTAGGCATCGATGCAAAGGCACGCGGCGGCGATATGATTTCGATTGACCGCAAGGCTGGTGAGGGCCTATGGCATGTGATCCAGATACTCGATGATCCTGAGGGTGACCACGGTTGGCGTTTTGAAGCGAACGTTGATTTGGCTGCATCTGATGAACACGGCGAAGTCAGGTTGGCATCGCTGCGAATTATTCAGGGATAAACGCCAAAACCGGGCTGGAACTGCCAGCCCGGTTTTGCTTATTTCGTACGCTACTGCAGCATGCGCCAAGAGAGCTTTAGGCAACAGCGTCTATGTATGCCTGCCGTACCAGTTCGGCAATTCGGTTGAACTCGCCGCCGCGTACCGATGATGCGCGGTGAACCAGCCCAATGGTGCGTCCCGGCCGTGCCGGACCTTCGAATCGCGCAACAGCCAGGCCGGAACGGTCGGCCTCAATCTTGACAGCCGATTCCGGCACAAGCGACTGCCCCAACCCACCGGCAACACACTGCACGACGGTCGATAGAGAAGCCGCCCGTGTTTCCAAGCTGGATGACTCGCCGTGAACAGCATCGACCTTGCGACAAATATCCAACACCTGGTCACGCAGGCAATGACCGTCGTCAAGCAGGAGCAAGTCCAAGTCCCTGATTGCCTCAAGCTTTACGTCTTCCTTTCCTGCCAGCGGATGATCCTCTGGCACGACGATGTAGAACTCTTCGTCGTAGAGGTAAATCTCGTCAAAGGAAGGCACATCCGACGGCAGTGCCATGATGGCTGCATCAATGGTGCCGGAACGAAGTGATTCGATGAGGCGCTCGGTCGGCTCCTCGACGATTCTAGGCTTTAGATCTGGCAGCTCGTCACGAACCAACTGGAGGAAGTTGGGCAGCACGTATGGAGCAACCGTAGGGATAACACCAATGGATAGTGGTCCGGACAAATCATCTGTACGGCCAGAGGCGCGAGCGACGATCTCGTCAACAATTTCAGATGCTTGACGTGCATAAGGAATCAGACCGCGACCGAGTGGCGTCACCAGCACTCGGCGAGTCGAACGTTCTACAAGCTGCACCCCCAGTCCCTGCTCAAGGGTGGAAAGCGCTTGTGACAGGCTGGGCTGTGAAATGCCGAGGCGGGCAGCGGCTTGACCGAAGTGACCGGTATCGGCAATCGCGACAAAGGCACGTAACTGAGGCAAAGTGGGCCGATAATCTCTATTACGCATACCTATAAGCCTACACGAGCTTATTAACTTTTTCCTCTTGACGGTTTGGGAATCCATAGGCATAATGGTGTGTGACCCCAGAAGGAATACATTCAGGAGGATTCCATGGCAATTTTGACTGTTGGCGACAAGTTCCCCGAGTTTTCTCTGACCGCTCTCAAGGGCGGCAACCTGCGTGATGCAAACGCTTCTTCTCCGGATGACTACTTCGAGCAGGTGACCAACGAGTCCTACGAGGGCAAGTGGAAGGTCGTCTTCTTCTACCCGAAGGACTTCACCTTTGTCTGCCCGACTGAGATTGCCGCTTTCGGCAAGCTGAACGAAGAGTTCGAAGATCGCGACACCGTTATCCTGGGCGGCTCTGGCGACAACGAGTTCTCCCACTTCAACTGGCGTGCAACCCACGAGGACCTGCTGGAAATTCCGTTCCCGATGTTCTCCGACATCCGCCACGACCTGATGCGTGCACTCGGTGTCGAAAATGCTGACGGTGTCGCTGACCGCGCAACCTTCATCATTGACCCGGACGGCATCATTCAGTTCGTCTCCGTTACCCCGGACGCTGTCGGTCGTAACGTTGACGAGGTTCTGCGTGTTCTCGACGCTCTTCAGTCTGAAGAGGTCTGCGCATGTAACTGGCAGAAGAATGACCCGACTAAGAACATTGACAAGATGGATGTTCTGAAGCAGGAGCTGAAGTAACTCATATGAGTATCGATAACCTTCGTTCCGGCCTGCCGGAGTACGCCAAGGACATGAAGCTTAACCTTGGCACTCTTACCCGTTCGACGGAGTTGTCCGAGCAGCAGCTGTGGGGAACTTTGCTTGCATCCGCTGCGGCAACACGCAATGAAACGGTTTTCTCGGAGATTGCCGAGGAAGCCAAGGAACACCTATCGGCTGAGGCATTTGAGGCGGCTCTTGGCGCTGCAACCGTCATGGGCATGAACAACGTTGCCTACCGCACCCGCCACATGCTCGGTGATGACTACGCACAGGTCAAGTTTGGTCTGCGCATGAACATCATCTCTAAGCCCGGTGTCGAGAAGGAAGACTTCGAGCTGTGGTCTCTCGCAGTTTCTGCCATCAACGGCTGTGAAGCATGCGTGACCTCCCACGCAAAGGTCGTCCGCGATGCTGGTCTGACCAAGGAGCAGGTCTGGGAAGCTGTGAAGATTGCAGGCACCGTCTCTGGTGTTGCACAGGCTGTCTTCGCTGAGGCTAGCCGCTAATTATTCGGAGGATACCTTCGGCTTTGATAGTCGAACGCTCCCACGCAGGATTTCCTGCTAATCAAATAGCGCCCAAGGAACCAATTTGTACCGGTTCCTTGGGCGCTTTTTCTTGTTCGTTTCGGCTACTGCTGCGGAGGGTAATAGCCCGGATTTTCCTGCGCTTCATTAATAACTCGCCGACCACCGATGAGCTGGCGGTAGATGTGCACCTGAACCAGCATGGCCAGCGGCATTGTGTACAGCATGCCGATATAGAAGAGCATCGCACCTGCGGAAGAAACAATCGACGTCAGAATGAATGCGACAAGCATCGTCCAATATTGGGGCTTTACCAGGCGCCAAGCGACAACCGGCGCCTCAAGCGCAGTTGCTCGACCATCGAAAACAAGTAGTGGCATAGTCGCTGTAATTGGCATGATGAAAATCGACGTCAACAACAAAACCAAGTAGCCCAGTGGAATCATCGCCGCGGCAGCTTCACTGCCATTGGCGGACAAGGATACTCCAGCGATGAAGAGCACCATCCCCGGCAGCATGGCGAGCAGTCCCACCAGGAACGTGACAATGTAGGCACCGATCAGAGCGCCCCACCTATTTACACGGAAGAAAGTACCGTAGTTCGGCACTCGCCCATCGACAGCTTCGAATGCACCGCGCAGCATAAATACCTGCATCGCGAACATGCCCACGGCAAATAGGAGTGCCATCGCGCCGACAGTCGCGAACATTGACCCTAGATCCTCAAACGGAACATCGCCTGGATAGTTCGGCTCAAATTCCGGATCGACGTCACCAGAGGCAAAGAGAATTGCCGCTGCGCCAACAATCAGGGCGACTAGTACGGCGAAGAACGTCAGCATGACGCCAAGCCAAGAAGCAAAATTGCTGTTTAAACTACGAAACGCCGCGGAAAAGGCACTTCCAATGTCGACCTTCGTCGGCCCTTGTGCCACAGGCTTCACCGGTGGCTCATTGCCACCTGGCATGTTGACTCCGGGAGCAAGTGCACCGGCTGCAGGATTCCCCCCCTGCCGGTTGCTGCCAGTAGCTTGATCCCGCACCATAGGGCTGGCCACCATAGTTCTCGCTCGGCTCACCAGTTCCGTAGGACGGAATATCGCCATAGGCCTGTTCCCTACCGTAAGCCTGATTCCACTGTGGCGAATCCTCTGGCCCACGCGGGCCATGTTGTGCGTCCGAATCGAACCCGTAAGGGTTGTAGTCCTGCGAACCATTGTTGGGAAAACCGTGGCTCTGGGAGTCATAGTTACTGGACTCATTGTCCCGGGTGCCGTCACCGTAAGGATTGTTGTTGCTATATGGATCGTTTGGGGTATTCATGAAGCAAACTGCTCCTGCCAAATTGACGGATACATACAAATAATGCGCACAACGGACTATACGTGAGACAAGCCCTTGATGAGATTTTAAAGGGCCAAAGTATAAGTCACATTGTGCGCATGAATGTATTTAATTGGACGTTCTTACACGAGCTCCACCGAAGCGACTCCCTCGAATTCGTTCAATGAATCACCGACACCCAACGCGCTACCACGCACGATGATGTCATACTTGCCCGGTGCGACTCCTCCGGTCTCCCAAGTGACTTTGGCGGTGGTATAAATACCGTCCTTGGCAAATTCAATGACAGTTGCCTGGTCCCAGTCATCGGAAACAATCTCACCGCGGTCATTCTTGATAAGTAGGTAGCCGTCTTCCAGTCGCAACTCGTTATTCGGATTTGCCGCGACGAATTGGGCAACGGCTTTCTGCCCTACCGTGACGCTTGCCGTGGATTCAAGCACGTCACCAAAATTCCTGCCCATTGGAGCGGAATCGATAATCTTTCCTCCTGCTGGCGACGGCGGGATGATGCCAGTGAGATCACCTGCAGCACTGCCCGGGTCGACAGCCATGCCGTCGGCAAGCGCGTGAGCGAGATCGTGATAAATGGAAATCATCGCACTGAGCGTGTACTTGCCGAAAGCCGTTGCGCCGCCCTCGTAGTCCTGCTGATCGTATTCCTCTGGGGTAGCGACGTAGTGTCCATAGCTGTTGGTGTAGCCCTGGCAAATGACAGTATCGATTGGAACGCCGAGGACTTCAGCGACGTGCTGACGCATGCGGTAGCCCGACATTGTGGTGGGTTCAAGGCCATTGGTGATCAAGGTGAAGCCACCGATGCGGGTGATGGAGAACATGTGGGTCTGCTGGAGAAGACCATCGATGTAGCCAACTGGCAGCAGGCACTCTTTGTCACCCTGAATCTCCCGGATGTTTTTCGGGAGTACGACGTTATTGAGCTGACGTACCCACGGTGTGCCTCCACGCTCGCCCTCGTTGAAACCTAGGGCTGGTTCGCCGCCGCCGTCCTCCTGGCTACTGGCTGCGAAGGCCGCACCGAGGATTGCAGGTCCAGTGCGGTGCGGCTGGCCGTCGGGCGTGAATTGGCCGTCGATGTCGACATCGCCAAGGTTGACCCACTTGTGGACAGTGGAGATACCGCCTCCTGGCAGTGCAATGGCCTGGCCTTGGGTAGCGTCAATCTGACGCTGACCGAGAATGCGGGCGGACTCTGCTTCGTCTCCGTTGCCTGGGCCCGAATTTGGCACGAGCCCCATGTTCGGGCTGATGTCACCCGGGCACGACATGGTAAATGCGGCGACAAAGGGGGCATCTGCCGGCTCACGGTGGGTAACCCCGCGGTCGACCTCAACCTTCCATGCTGCGTAGCCCTTGTTGTCGCCGTCGATGATGGTGTGCTCGGGGCCGAAGGTGGTCGGATGAATTCCGTACCAGTTAATGAATCCGACTTCGCGGCCACCGCGACTCACGTGCAGTGTATGGCTTTCCGGGTTGACTCCGTCGGGGAAGCGACGCAGCTCTTCTTCAGGGTTACGCTTAAATGCCTGCAGGGAGCGGTTGACACCCGCATCCTTAGCAATCCCCTTGGTCAAGTGGATAGTCGACGGCTGATAATCAGCGTGTGCACGTTCAATAGCCTTGACCACACCGACGACTACAGCTTCGAAAGTGACGGGACGGAATCCAAGGGTAGTCAGGTCAACCATGAGATGGCCCGACGTACCACCCGGCGCAACATGCGTGTGAGATGCGCAGATAAGCACGTTGCCCTCATGGTAGAGGTCTCCGAAGAGAGCTCGGAGACGCCGCAGAACTTCCATCTGGATGGACTGGAACATGAGCCCCATATCTGCGGTGACGTGGACGACACGGTTGTCGTTGTCATCGCCGAAGATGAATGCACGCGCCATCTGGCGAAGACGCAGACCCGAGGTGGTCTGATCCATGACCGCATACCCGTTCATGCCAGCGCCGAGTGGCTCGCCTGTCATATCGGCCATTCCTCGACCGACATTCAAATTGGTGGTCGAATTCCCCGCAGTGGCAGAAGCCCCGTTTGCAGGAGCGGCGTTTGCCTTTGGTGCACCACTTACGGCAGGCATCATACTCGCAGCTGACACGGCAGTTGCTCCGACGAGGAAGCCTCGCCTGCCCACTTGGTACGGGGCGCGTGCGGTTGGTTCTGCCGAATTCGACGATGATGCCATTTGGGGATCGAGCATGTCACATCCTCTTCATATTTCTTTTTGAATATCAATACGTTGGACTTTAATCTGACAATCCCCTACGCGTGGCCTAATAAGCCAAAGTTTCCAAAATCCTCCGCGACAGCAGTAACCGATACGACATTCGCAAGGCGGTATCACTACCATGGACACAGTAGAATTTCGCAATATTTAGCGCGCTCCCCGCAGACACAACTTCAGAAAGGGCACCATGGCTCAGGTTGTCGGTTTTAACCGCGAGAAGTACATCGAAATGCAATCCGCTCATATTAAGAAGCGGCGCGCAGACATCGCAGGTGAAGGCGGCAAGCTCTACCTCGAAATGGGCGGCAAGCTATTTGATGACATGCATGCCTCGCGTGTTCTCCCCGGCTTCACACCTGACAACAAAATCGCTATGCTCGATCGTCTCAAGGACGATCTGGAAATCATGGTGTGCATCAATGCCAAGGATTTGGAGCGCCACAAGGTCCGCGCTGACCTCGACATCACTTACGAAGACGACGTGCTGCGCCTCGTCGATGTCTTTCGTGAACGCGGCTTTGTTGTCGGCAGCGTCGTCGTCACGCAGCTTTCCGACGACAACACCCTGGCAAAGAACTTCATTGAGCGCCTGCAGCGACTCGGATTAAGCGTAATCCGCCATCGCAATATTGAGGGCTACCCAACAAACACCGAGAAAATTGTCAGTGAAGCCGGCTTCGGACTGAATGAATGGGCGCAAACGACGCGGGACTTGGTCGTTGTCACAGCGCCGGGCCCGGGCTCCGGAAAGCTGGCGACCTGTCTATCGCAGATTTACCACGACCACAAACACGGGATTCGTTCCGGTTACGCAAAGTTTGAGACCTTCCCTATCTGGAACCTGGCGCTCGAACACCCGGTAAATCTGGCCTACGAGGCGGCAACGGCTGATCTCGATGACATCAATCTCATCGACCCTTTTCATTTGGCCGCCTATGACACCAAGGTCACCAGCTATAACCGCGATGTCGAGGTCTTCCCACTGCTGCGCACCCTGTTGGAGAAGCTCGCGGGCGAGTCGCCGTACAAGTCACCGACCGACATGGGCGTCAATATGGCCGGTTACTGTATCGACGATGACGAAGTGTGCCGAGAGGCATCCAACCAAGAAATCGTTCGCCGTTACTACAAGGCTCTTGTCGACGAACACAAGAACAGCGCAGACGACGAAGTTTCGCAGCGCATTGCCATGATTATGAGCAAGGCCAACGTGTCGACAGCTGCCCGCCGAGTCGTCGCACCAGCGCTTGAAGTTGAGAAATCTACGGGGGCGCCGGGTAGTGCAATCGAATTGCACGATGGCACAATCATCACAGGCAAGACCTCTGAGCTGCTCGGATGCTCAGCAGCAATGCTGCTCAACGCTCTCAAGAAGCTCGCCAATATCGACCCGGACTTACACTTGCTCTCCCCTGCTGCCATCGAGCCAATTCAAACGCTTAAGACGCATCACTTGGGCAGCCGCAACCCCCGCTTGCATACCGACGAGGTCCTTATCGCCCTTTCCGTGTCGGCGGCCACCAGCGACGACGCCCGCGCAGCCCTCGCCGAGCTGAAGAACCTTCGAAACTGCGATGTCCACACCACCACCATTCTGGGCAGCGTGGACGAAACAATTTTCCGCAACCTCGGTGTCCTAGTTACTTCCGAGCCCAAGTACCAGAAGAAGGCTCTCTATCAGAAGCACTAAACCAGACCAGCAGCTCACGCCGAAAATAGGATAACTGGGAGAGCAGACTAGAATAGTCCCCGTGAGCATCAGCAAGATTCTTCTGTACTACCAGTTCGCCCCGCTGTCCGATCCGCGAGCCATCATGCTGTGGCAGCGCGATCTTTGCGAATCGTTAGGGCTTAAAGGTCGCATTCTGGTGTCCGAGCACGGCATCAACGGCACCGTCGGCGGTGATCTCGATGCCTGTAAGAAGTACATCAAGAAAACCAAGCAGTACCCCGCTTTTCACTCCATGCAGTTCAAGTGGAGCGAAGGCGGCGCTGATGACTTTCCGAAACTCTCCGTCAAGGTTCGCGACGAAATCGTCGCTTTCGGTGCTCCGGGCGAGCTTAAAGTCGATGCCGAAGGTGTCATTGGCGGCGGCACACATTTGAAGCCTGAAGAGGTCAATAAACTGGTCGAGGAGCGCGGCGACGATGTCATCTTCTTCGACGGTCGCAACGCGATGGAAGCCGAAATTGGCAAGTTTAAAAACGCCGTCGTCCCCGACGTAAAGACCACGCACGACTTCATCGACGAACTGGAATCTGGCAAGTACGACTGGATGAAGGACAAGCCAGTTATCTCCTACTGCACCGGCGGCATCCGCTGCGAGATCCTCTCCGCGCTTATGAAGAACCGCGGGTTCGAAGAGGTCTACCAAATCGACGGCGGTATTGTCCGCTACGGCGAAAAGTTTGGCAATAAGGGGCTGTGGGAAGGCTCTCTCTATGTCTTCGACAAGCGCATGCATATGGAGTTTGGCGATGGCATCGAAGACGAGGACTACGTACAGCTCGGACACTGCGTCCACTGCGGCAAGCCCACAAACACCTTCCAGAACTGCATCAACGAAGACACCTGCCGTCGACAGGTGCTTATCTGCGATGACTGCTGGAAGGACACCGAGACACAGCACTGTGGGCGCGAGGACTGCAAGGAAGTTGCCGAAGAGCTAGCAGCCGCAAAGTAGGACGCTTCCTGCTGCCATCGGACCATCTTGAGCGTCTCCAATCAGCACAGATGTGGGTTGTCTACCAAGACACAGCTAATCTAGTAGGCAACCATGACTACTCCTAGCCGTTCTGATAAACCAGCTCCACGTGTCCAGTCGGGAAACCACCACTCCCGCCATCGCAATTCCGCCAGGCCACAGCGCTCTGGCAAGCCTGCTAAGGACACGCGTAAAAAGGAGCTTTACCAGCTCGCTGATCAACTACCTATTCGGGAGGCCCAGTCCTTCCGACGTCGGCTAAAGCGAGCATCCGCGCCGAAGGCGCTGTCTGCAATCTCCGCAGACCTCGACTTTGCGCTGGAGCGGTTAGAAGATCGTCGTAAAGCGATTCCTCGCATCACCTACCCTGCCCAGTTGCCGGTGTCCGCGCGCCACGACGACATAGCAGAGGCAATTGAAAACAATCAGGTCGTCATCATTGCTGGTGAGACTGGCTCTGGTAAGACTACGCAGATCCCGAAGATATGCCTCGAACTGGGACGCGGGGTGCGGGGCAAGATTGGTCACACTCAGCCACGTCGTATTGCGGCGCGTTCGGTAGCGGAGCGCATCGCCCATGAGCTGGGCGAGAAGATCGGACAGCACGTCGGTTATGCGGTGCGTTTTGATGACCGCGTGGGCAAGGATACCTGCATTAAACTGATGACCGACGGTATCCTGCTGGCCGAAATTGGCCGCGACCGACTGTTGCGTGAGTACGACACCATCATCATCGATGAGGCGCACGAACGCAGCCTCAACATCGACTTCCTGCTGGGATATTTAAAGCATATTCTGCCGCAGCGCCCAGATCTGAAGATCATTATCACTTCGGCGACGATTGATCCGGAACGGTTCGCTCGTCATTTCGCGCCTGACGACGAGCACCCTGCGCCCATCATCGAGGTGTCAGGGCGCACCTACCCGGTGGAAATCCGCTATCGCCCTCTGGTACGGACTGTTGTTGCGAAAAATGGGCAAGAAAAGGAAGTCGCCATTGAGCAGATCGATGGTGTTATCGCTGCGTGCGAGGAGCTCATGCGGCTTGGCGACGGCGATATCCTGGTGTTCTTTTCGGGTGAGCGAGAGATCCGAGAAGCAGCCGAAGCCATCGAGGGCAAGCACTGGAAAGGTGTAGAAGCCGTTCCACTATTCGGACGGCTATCTAATGCAGAGCAGCATCGGATCTTCACTCCGCATTCCGGGCGTCGCATTGTGCTGGCGACCAACATTGCGGAAACGTCGCTGACAGTACCGGGTATCGAGTACGTCGTCGATACTGGTGCCGCACGCATTTCCCGCTACTCCACCCGCACGAAGGTCCAACGTCTACCAGTCGAGGACATCAGCCAGGCATCCGCGAATCAGCGCTCTGGACGCTGTGGTCGTGTAGCTGATGGCGTGGCGATTCGTCTCTACAGCGAGGAGGATTTTCTCTCGCGCCCCGAGTTTACGGATCCGGAGATTCTGCGCACCAATCTCGCTTCGGTTGTACTGCAAATGATTTCGCTGCGGCTTGGCGCTATTGAGGCCTTCCCCTTTGTCCAGCCACCAGAGCACAAGGCAATCCGCGATGGCATTAACCTGCTCACAGAACTTCAGGCTATTACCACCACGTCGGGGTCTGGGAGCGGCCGTGAATCTGGCTCCGGCTCCAGTGCCGACGCCCCCGAGCTGACGGACATCGGCCGACAGATTGCCCGTATACCTGTCGACCCGCGCCTTGCCCGCATGCTGGTCGAAGGGTACGAAAACACCACTCTTCGGGCTGTGACCGTCATTGTCGCCGCGTTGTCTTTGCAGGATGTCCGCGAACGTCCGCTGGAGTTCCAAGCTCAGGCAGATCAGCTACATGCCCGTTTTAAGGACACCACCAGCGACTTCAACTCCCTGCTGAAGCTCTGGGAATACTTGGAGGAAAAGCGCCGCGAGCTTAGCGGTAACCAGTTCCGCAAAATGTGCAAGCGCGAGTACCTCCACTATCTACGCGTTCGCGAGTGGCAGGACTTGGTGCGTCAGCTCCACCAGGCAACGGCTGAGCTGGGCTGGCATCTCTCGGCCCGCAGCTCAACCAGCGGTGTCGACGATCCCGACGAGGTGGCAAAGTCGCTGTTACCGGGTCTGTTGTCGATGATTGGTACGCGCGAGGGCGAGGGCAAGGAATTTACTGGCACCCGCAACACGAAGTTCCTCATCCACCCCTCGTCCGCGTTGGCAAAGAAGCCGCCTCGCTGGGTGATGGCAGCGGAAATCGTCGAGACCTCGCGCACTTTTGCGCGCAACGTAGGCACGATTCAGCCGCAGTGGGTAGAGAAGGTAGCCCCTCATCTGCTCAAGCACCAGTACTCAGAGCCTCACTGGTCGACTAAGCGCGGTGCAGCGATGGCTTACCAGAAGTCGACGCTCTACGGCGTGCCTGTGGTGGTTGACCGCCTGGTGCCTTATCACCGAGTCGATGCCGATGCCGCCCGCTCAATCTTCATTCGCTCTGCGCTTGTCGACGGCGAGTGGAACACACATCACGAGTTCTTCAAGAACAACCAAGACAAACTTGCCGAAGCCGAGAAGATCGAGGAAAAGCAGCGTGCACGCGGCATTGTCGTCGATGACGACGTGCTCTACGCGTTCTACGACTCCAAGCTGCCCGCCTCTATCACCACGGCCGCCAATTTTGACCGCTGGTGGAAGAAAACTAAGCCCAAACAGCCGAATCTACTGGACTTTGATCCCAATAAGCTTCTCAACCCCGAAGCCGGCGACATCGATGACAATGCCTTCCCCGAAATGTGGCAGCAGGGCTCGGTCGATTTCTCACTGTCCTATAAATTCGAACCGGGCGCTCCTGATGACGGTGTGACTCTCCGTGTCCCCGTGCCTCTTCTTGCAGGTCTGCGTGAAGATGGCTTCGACTGGCAGGTGCCAGGTCTTCGCGCTGAGCTCGCAGAAGCCTACATTCGCACTCTGCCGAAGGCAATGCGCAAGTCCGTTGTCCCCGCACCGGATTTCGCACGCCGGGCACTGGAGACGATGACTCCGTACTCAGGCCGCTTCGTCGATGTTTTTGCCGATGCTTTACGACGGCTCGGAGGCTCGGGCATCAATGGTGCAGACTTTACCCCTTCGAAGCTGCCACCACACTTGCGCTTTAACTACGCAGTGGTAGACCGCCATGGAAAGATCGTCGATCAGAGCCGGGATCTTGCTGCGCTTCGAGACAAGCATGCCTCGACGGTCTCAACGGCTGTGTCGAAACGTTCGAAGTCTGCAGCTCGCGAAGCTGTGAAAAAGTGGACTTCAGACAACTTGGGCGCCGTCTCAGAAACGGTCAAAAGTACCGTCGACGGTCAGTCCGTCACGATGTATCCGACGCTGGTGACCACTAAGGATGGCGTGGCCATCGAGGTCAAACCAACTAAGGCGCAGGCAGAAGCGACGTTGGCGACCACAAATTTGACCATGTTATTGCGGGATTGCCCAGTAAATGGTGCACAAATGACTAAGGGGCTTCCACTCCAGCAACGTGTTGGCGTGGACGCATGGCCACATGGGGGCGCCGATGGGCTTGTCGAGGACTGCCGTGTCGCCGTGATTCGCGACCGTATGATGGCTGCCGGTGGCCCGGTCCGCGATCCGAAGGAATTCGATAAACTACTCGAACACGTTCGTTCTGGTGTTGCCTCAGAGGTGCGCCAATTGGTCGTCGGCGTTGCCCAGGCTATGCCTCGTTATGTCTCGGTGGTGAATCAGCTAAACAAGTGGGAAGGCGATGCCATTGACGATATGCGTCGCCAGCTGGAGTTCATGTTCCCTAAGGGCGCTGTGGCAAGGCACGGTTGGCAGCACCTACGTCATTTGCCACGTTATCTTCAAGCGATGGAGATTCGACTTGAGGAAATGAACCGTGACCCGGATCGTGATGCTGAACGTGAGGATGAGGTGACTGAGGCCCGCGAATACCTGGCGGCAAAGCTTAAGCAGCTACCTAAGGCACGTTCGAATTCCGCGGAGGTACGGGATATTCAGTGGCTCATCCAAGAGCTGCGCGTCAGCCTTTTCGCACAACGCTTGGGTACCGCCCAGAGCGTATCCCTGACCCGAGTAAAGAAACGTGTGGATAAACTGCGTTAGTTCTTTCTAACCTCGTTGCCATTTGCCTGCGGTCCTTTCCCCTTACGCATGCTGGAAATTTCCTGCGCGAAATCGTCCGCGGAGGAAAAGGACTTGTACACTGAAGCGAAGCGGAGATAGCCAACTTCGTCCAGTTCTTTGAGCGGCTCAAGGATGGCAAGGCCGATATCGTTTGAGTCCACCCGAGGCGTACCTTTCTCGCGGAGGCTCTCCTCCACTTTTTGTGCAAGCTTCTTCAGCTGAGACTCTGATACTTCACGCCCCTGGCACGCACGTCGAACACCCTGGATAACCTTTTCTCGGTTGAACTCCTCAGGGATTCCATCCCGTTTAACGACCATCAGCTGCGAGCGTTCAATCGTAGAAAAACGCTTACCGCAATTCAGGCATTCCCTCCGGCGACGAATCCCCATACCGTTATCTATCAACCGTGAGTCCAAGACTCGTGTCTGATCATGATGACAAAACTGGCAATACACGGTCTCCAGTCTACGTCCAACCCCAACGCCGGAAACCGGAATGATTATTGCGCGGAGTAGGAAGCGTACGTAGACGTAAAGGTGCTTTCGACTGCCTCACTTTCCCCTTGTTCAAAGACCATGCTGCCGAAAACTCCGAAGAAAGCACCAAGCCCTAGAGCCCATACCGCCATCAAGCGAGTCAGGTTAGTGCCTGCGGATACATCACTACGATTGGACTGCTGCGCCCTGCTAACGGATAGAGACGGACGCCCGTAGTTGACCGAGACATGACTGGGCCGCGACCTGTCCCTCCGTATTCGCGCCGATAAAGCCCCATTGCGATTGCGCTGTGCAATACGTGCACGCTGACCGGGCCGAACGATGTGCTGTGTGCAAGACGCACTACGTTCACCCCACACCAACGGGGCTTTCCGTGTCGTCCGAGCAGAGAGCTCGGAAACTTGAGAAAAATCAATATCAGATGCGCTACTAACACCTAGCGCGGTTGAAACCGTAGACATCATGTTTTCTCCCTTTCCAACGTTGACTCTCCCACCGTTGCCGGCCTGGAGAGAATAAGAGTTGTACGACCGTTTCCCGACGCTGTGGAGACTATGTCCAAGGGCGGATGCGGTGAACCCGTCTAGACCTTTTCATCAAACGACTGTTCGAGTAACTTGTCATGTTCGATTTATAACACCATGTTCGAACGTTGTCTACTGCTATCCGGATTTATTTTCGATTTTCGAGACCGACACCGCCTCCGAACACGGATAATGCAGATCTTTTCCAAAGAATTCAAGGACGCACGGTGTTCGATGCTCGACGATTCGAACAGTTTTGAGCTATGATTCATTCGAAAGAGTTTGAGAAGGGATGTTCCATGGCTCAAAAGAAGAAAGCAAACCCTAAAACACTCACCGATCGGCAGCGTCGCATTCTTGACGTCATTTCGGATGCCGTCGTACTTCGCGGATACCCACCGAGCATTCGAGAAATTGGAGATGCCGTGGGCTTGAATTCCACCTCGTCGGTGGCATACCAACTCAAGGAGTTGGAAAAGAAGGGCTTTCTCCGCCGCGACCCACACAAACCCCGTGCGGTAAACGTAAGGGATTCGAAGTCCTCAGCCGGCACTTTCACTCCGGTAAAGCCTGGGCCAAAGGCCACTGGCAGCACCCAAACTCCCGAGATGCCAGAGGACATGCCAGAGCCAATCTTCGTTCCTATCGTTGGACAGATTGCGGCTGGCAACCCCATTTTGGCGGAACAGCATGTGGAAAGTCATATGGCACTTCCGATGGAGATTACGGGCTCCGGTCAGCTGTACCTACTCAAGGTCGTGGGTGATTCCATGGTTGACGCGGGCATTCTCGACGGAGACTGGGTGGTAGTCCGTTCCCAAGACGTGGTCGAACAGGGCGACTTTGTTGCAGCCCTGTTTGAAGATGAAGCAACAGTCAAGGAATGGCACGAAGACGCTGCTGGCAAGTGGCTAATGCCCCATAATCGCGCATTTGACCCGCTCCCCGCGGAGCACGCCAAGATCCTCGGCAAGATTGTCAGCGTCCTACGCAGTCTCTAATTTCCCACATTTTCGTTGCCCGAAACAGACATAAACGGGCATACTGGAAACAGGTAGTAAAGCTGAGAATTCTTAACAGCTAAGGAGCGGGGAATGTACGCAGAGGAACGCCGCCGGAAGATTGCGTCTTTGACAGCAGTCGAAGGGCGCGTGACGGTCGCTGATCTTGCGGAAGCTTTCGATGTCACAGCAGAGACGATTCGCCGTGACCTAGCTCAGTTGGATGCAGAGGGCGCAGTTCACCGTGTACACGGTGGCGCTGTAGCTACACGTTCTTTTCAGACTGTTGAGTTTTCAGTTGCCGCTCGAAAGAACGCGCAGAAAGACGCGAAGCTCTCTATTGCCCGCTGTGCTGCCGATTTTCTTCCTGACTCTGGTGGTGGAATTTTTCTCGATGCCGGAACTACCACCGAGGCTCTTGCAGAGCTGATGGTCCACTCCCCTGATAACCGCCGTTGGTCGGTTGTCACAAACTCTCTTCCCAACGCCATCACACTCGCAGGATCGAACCGCATTGAGCTTCAACTCCTTGGCGGCCAAGTTCGCGTCATTACTCAGGCGGTTGCTGGCGATACAGCACTCCGTACTCTCGCGGTTATGCGTGCCGATGTCGCTTTCATTGGTTCTAATGCCTTGACAATTGACCACGGTCTTTCTACTGCTGATCCGCAGGAAGCAGCGGTAAAGCGCGCGATGATTACGAATGCGCGCAAGGTCATCGTTATGGCGGACTCGACGAAACTCGGCCGTGACTTCCTTGTCAGCTTTGCGGCATTGGAAGATATCGACGTCGTGATTACAGATTCCTCTGCCCCGGAGCAGTTCGTGAACGATCTCAGGGAGCAAGGTGTCGAGGTCGTGGTTGCTTCATGATTCTGACCTTGACTGTAAATCCGTCGATCGATCGACTTGCTCGCCTCGATACGGAGCTCAAGCGAGGTGGAGTGTTCCGCCTACCAATGGCTGAGGACATGGCTGGCGGCAAGGGAATTAATGTGTCCAAGGCGTTGCACTACGCTGGAGAAAAGACGCTCGCGCTCTACCCGGCATCAGACTCCGGAAAATTCACACGTCTGTTGGAAGTCTCTGGCATACCCCATGAAGCCATCAACACGACTAACGAAGCCCGCGTTAATCTCACACTCGCAGAGCCAGATGGGACGACCACCAAGCTCAATTCCCCTGGCATGACATTGACGAAAGCGCACCGTAGGCGTGTCCTGGAGAAGCTTATCCACCATGCTAAACGCGCCACGTGGGTAGTTTTCGCAGGTTCACTGCCCCCTGGTGTCCCCCGGGATTTTTACGTTCAATGCACCGAAGCGGTGTATTCGGTCAACCCGAATATTCGTGTTGCTATGGACACTAGCGACGGCCCACTGACTGAGGTCGTTCGCGCGTTTCCGAAGGTGCGGCCTTTTTTGATGAAGCCAAACGCCTACGAACTTGGCCAAATCATTGATCAGGACGGCGAAGAACTTGAGGCCGCTGCAGCCGAAGGGAACTATCTTCCCGTAGCGCAGGCTGCTCGTGCACTGAACGAACTTGGTGTTTCCGAAGTCCTTGCCACTCTCGGCGAGGCTGGGGCGGTACTTTCAGTGAAGTCAGGCGGTTGTTTCGCTGCTACCTCACCCTCGATAGTCGCTCAGTCCACGGTCGGTGCTGGAGACTGTGCTTTGGCCGGCTACGTTATGTCCCGCGAACGCGGTGATAGCTACCAAGATGCACTAACCACCGCCGTGGCTTATGGGGCGGCGGCAACCAGTCTCCCCGGTACGACCATCCCCTATCCAGAACAGGTTCACCCCGAGGCTGGCCGGTTATGGCAGCTCGACGCTTAGCTTTTCGATGTCTAGATAAGGAACATTAGAAAACCATGTCTTCTTCGGCAGATTTTCCCGCTATTGCATCAGACCTGGCCGATGAGTCGACAGTGTTCCTTGACCTAGATGTCGGTCCACAAAAGGAGAAAATCCTTAACTACCTCATCGCTAAAGCTGTAGATACCGGCCGCGCCACCGACAGCAACGGCATCGTCGCAGCAGCCCTCGAACGCGAAGAGAAGGCCCCGACAGGTCTGCCGGGCGGAATAGCCATCCCCCACTGCCGCCACGAGGACTGGTCGACGCCGACCCTGATGTTTGCCCGCTTAACCAGCGCTACCGAATTCACCACACCAGATGGGCCGGCGGACCTGCTTTTTTTCATTGGTGTCCCAGCCAGTAACAGCGATGTCCACGTCGATATTCTGGCTGCGCTCGCAAAAGCACTTCGCGATAAGGGGTTTCGAGCAGCTCTTCGCGGTGCTGAAAGCGATGAAGAGGCCGCCCGGATTATTAGCGAGCACATCACCAAGGCGCCTCGTCGGAAAGCGAAAAAACCTCCGGCGAAGACCAATATCGTCGCCATTACGGCCTGCCCCACGGGCATCGCTCACACTTATTTGGCAGCCGAAGCGCTTACTGGCGCGGCAGAAAGCATGGCTGATGTCACGCTAACCGTAGAGACTCAGGGCTCGGCAGGAACCCAGGAAGCCCCCGCAGAAGCAATTGACCGGGCCGACGTGCTAGTAATCGCGGCCGATATTGGAGTTACGGGGCTTACGCGCTTCAGCGATAAACCACAGGTCAAAGTGCCAATTCGTAAGGCAGTCAATGAACCCACTGCGGTTATTGAACAAGCGAAGGCGGTAGCAAAACAATCACGCGTTCGCGCCTACGACCGAAAGGCACCGCAACCTAAGGATGACCACGACAAAGAGGCCTCTTCGCAAACCGGTAATGCAGGTGCAGGCCCTACATCTGAGAGGGTACGAGCAACTACGAAGGTGGGGGCGCATAAATCGTCGTTAAGCGGCGATAAAGCCTTCGGACACTGGGTTCGTGACGCCATTATGACCGGTGTCAGCTATATGGTGCCGTTCGTGGCCGCTTCGGGGTTGTTGATTGCGCTGGGATTCCTCGTCGGCGGTCATCAGGTGGGTCTAGTAGCTGACGCCGTGACTAGGGATTTGCGGCTGCCGGAGGTTATCGGACTCGATGCCCCGATTGCTGTGCCGACAAAAGAACTCGGCACCGTGCTAGTTGATCGTAGTGGGCTGTGGCTGTATCTCGGCTCGGCGCTTTTTGCAACTGGCAACCACGGCATGCAGGTCATTGTGGCTGTAATGAGTGCTTATATCGCCTTTGGTATGGCTGGCAGAGCCGGTATTGCACCGGGTTTTATTGGCGGTGCCATCGCGGTCACGGTTGGCGCCGGCTTCCTTGGGGGCCTGGTGACAGGCATTCTGGCGGGACTAGTTGTAGCCCTACTGTTGAGGATGAAAGTCCCGGACTGGCTGCGACCGCTGATGCCGGTTGTCGTGATTCCTATGCTCGGGGCTATGGCCGTTGGGCTCACCATGTACCTGCTGCTCGGGATGCCGCTGGCATGGCTGATGATGGCCCTGCAGCAGTGGCTGCAATCACTGGATACGGCAGCGGCGTTCCTGTTCGGTGGTCTTCTCGGCGCAATGATGTGCGTGGATATGGGCGGAATGATTAACAAGGCTGCTTATCTTTTTGCCGTCGCAAACATTGCCTCGGCAGATCCAGCATCATGGAAGATTATGGCCGCTGTGATGGCCGCGGGCATGGTACCTCCGTTGGCGACATCGCTGGCAGTTGTGCTCCGACCAAAGCTGTTCAGTTCGGCGGAGCGTCAAAACGGCAAAGCGGGCTGGGTGCTCGGTGCGGCCTTCATTTCAGAGGGAGTGATTCCCTTCGCCGCCGCAGATCCACTGCGAGTGATTCCGTCGATTGTGATTGGCGGTGCCGTCACCGGTGGCACTTCAATGGCTTTGGGTGCGGCCACACGTGTTCCGCACGGAGGTATTTTCGTGCTGTTTGCAATCGACAATCCTGTCGCATGGCTTGCTGCAATCGTCTTGGGCAGCATAGTGGCAGCAATTCTCGTTGTGGCAGCTAAAAGCCTGTGGCCGCGGCAAGTCAGTACCGATAATCAAAACCTAGAAGCAGACATTTCAGCGGGCGCCTAAATTCTTTCGCTAAACCCAGCTGCGTACGCAGAAGCATTCCTGCAAACTTCACCAAACATGCCCCATCCCAACCTGCCAAGCGATTAAGCTCTGAACTGGTGTCGAGGAAATCGATAAGCAGAAAGGCAAGGTGCCGCCCCATGGCTACGCAACACGTCCACGTCGGCTCCAAGGTGGGTATTCACGCCCGCCCCGCGTCGGTTATCGCTGAGCGTGCCTCCCGATTTCAGGAAGAAATACTGATCGAACTCATTGATTCACCCGAACCCGACAACGAACCGGCTGATGCCTCCTCAACGTTGATGCTGATGGCACTCGGCGCAGGATATGGCGATGAAGTCACAGTCACCAGTACAAACGCAGTTGCGGTGGAGCAGATTGCACAGCTGATCGCCCAAGATTTGAGCGATTAAAGCAATATGCTTAACGACGAAACATCGTGGCAACGGTCACGGGGTTCCGTCGTTAAGCATTCGTACAAGATCCTGCCCTGGGCGGGTGGCCTACGAGCGGTTCTCGCCGATGCGGTTATAGAGCCAGTTCAAAATTGGATAGCCGATAATAATGCCGACCGAACCCCAAGCAATGCCTTCCAGCGTCAGCGAACCGATGTCGAGGGTGAGGTTGCCGATACCCGCAATCAGCGCGGTGGCGGCAGCGGTGAGATTGACCGGGTTGTTGAAGTCGACCTTTTCGTCCATCCAGATGCGCACACCGAGCAGACCGATCAGGCCGTAGAGCACCATCGTTGCCCCACCGAGCACGCCGGTAGGAATGGTCAAGATGAGTGCGCCAAACTTTGGAATGAAAGCCAGTGCAATGGCCGTGAAAGCTGCCACCCAGTAAGCGGCAGTCGAATAGACACGGGTAGCGGCCATAACCCCGATATTCTCAGCGTAGGTAGTGGTGCCAGAACCACCAGCTGAACCGGCGATGGTGGTGGCTAGGCCGTCTGCAATAAGAGCATCGCCAGCGATGTCATCGAGGTTTCGGCCGGTCATGGCAGCAACAGCCTTGACGTGACCGACATTCTCGGCGATGAGCACTACGATGACGGGCAGACCAATCAGCATCGCATTGAAGTGGAACTCCGGCGCGTGGAATGCGGGCAGACCGATCCAGGCGGCATTGCCGACGGTTTCTGTAGCCTCGGGCGAGAGATTTCCGGTGGCAGCGGCGAAGACCCAGCCGATTAGTACGCCGATAAGAACACCCAGACGGCTGACCATACCGCGGCCAGCGACGGTTGCGAAGACAATGGATGCCATCGTGACAAATGCGACCAACGGCTGAGTGGCGAAGTTCTCCGTGGCAGCAGGCGCCAGGTTAAGTCCGATGAGAGCGACGATGCTTCCTGTTACTGCAGGTGGCATCACTGCATCGAGGACACGCTTGCCGGCGAACTTTACAACGCAGCCAACGAGCATGAGCGCGATGCCGGCGCAGAGCACCACACCGAGCTGAACACCAATACCCTGCGCCTGTGTCGCGGTCAGTGGCGCGATGAAGGCAAACGACGAGCCCAAGTAAGAGGGCAAGCGATTTCGGGTAATCAGGAGGAAGACAATCGTGCCGATACCCGAGAACAACAGTGTGGTGTTGACTGGAAAGCCGGTCAACAGCGGCACCAGAAGAGTTGCACCGAACATGGCAATGACGTGCTGTGCGCCAATGCCAATCGTGCGAGGCCAATCGAGGCGTTCGTTGGGAGCCACCACGGCTCCCGGTGCAATCTTTCGACCGTCACCGTGAATATCCCAACCGAAAAGACGGCCACGTTCGGCGTTTTCAGCAGGCGGATTTGCGGAGGTTCCCTGCTGGGGCTCCGCGTCAGAAGTAGAATTCATGGTTGTAATGCTAGTGGATGCCCACCGCAGATCACGCCACGGATACAGCCTTAAACCAAGGACTGCCGGAGCTCTTTGCCGCTCGCCCTATTCCGACTAGGCGTCGTTGCTACTATTCTCATAGGCATCCGCCGTGAAGTCAGTATCTGCTGCAGGTTCGATGTGGTATGCCGACAGTTCATCCGCGAGGCTAGTGGGCAAACGCACATCCATCTGGGTGCCTTGCTCCGTCCATGTTTCCGACAGCACGGTCGCATCTTCGTGGAGCATGGAGACAATATTGCCCTTGTCATAGGGGATCAACATGTGAACGTGAGACTCCAGCTCATTGAGAGCAAGCTCGAGTCGGGTCTCCAGTTCACCAATCCCCTCACCCGTTCGCGCAGAGACAAAGACCGCATCATCGAGCTGGTGGCGTAGCTGGGCCAGAGTGATGCCATCGGCCTTGTCAACCTTGTTGACTACCAACAGTTCGGGCGGAATCTCGGCCTTTTCTTCCTCCGCGATTTCGTTGATGACTTTGTTGACAGCCTTAATCTGCTCCAGCGGGAATGGGTCAGAGGAGTCTACGACGTGCATGATGACGTCGGCTTCGAGTACCTCTTCCAAGGTCGAGCGAAAAGCTTCAATGAGCTGCGTCGGCAAGTGACGCACAAATCCGACCGTATCGGTCATAATCACCGTGCGACCGTCGCGAAGCTTGGTGCGACGAGTCGTCGGATCTAGCGTTGCAAACAGCGCGTCCTCCACCAGCACACCAGCGCCTGTCAGTGCGTTGAGCAACGAAGACTTCCCCGCGTTGGTGTAGCCGACAATTGCCACGCGCGGCAGGTGACCAGCCTTACGACGTGCGCGCTTAATCTCACGCGCAGTTTTCATGCCAGCCAATTCCTTGCGAATCCGCGACATATCTTGGCGTAGTCGCTGACGATCGGTTTCGATCTTAGTTTCACCTGGACCACGCAGACCCACGCCGCCGTTGGAGCCCGCGCGACCACCAGCCTGACGCGACAGGTTGCCACCCCAACCGCGCAGACGCGTGTACAGGTACTGCATCTGTGCCAGCGAGACCTGCGCCTTGCCCTCCTTGGACTTCGCGTGCTGAGCGAAGATATCCAGAATCAGCATGGTGCGGTCAATAACCTTGGCGTCAAGCCGGTCCTCCAGCGCCACCAATTGGCCAGGAGACAGCTCACCGTCGCAAATAACTGTATCTGCGCCGGTAGAGGCGACAATATCGCGAAGCTCGTTAAGCTTGCCAGATCCCACGTAAGTACCAGGGTCTGGCTTATCGCGGCGCTGCAGCACCATCTCTAAAACTTCCGAACCTGCAGTCTCCGCCAGCGCAGCGAGCTCATCCATCGCCACTTCGGCCTCCTGCAGGGTCCCGGATGTCCAGACACCGAGCAGCACAACGCGTTCCAGTCGGAGCTGACGGTACTCGACCATCACCTCTTCAGACTCAGTATGCGCTACTGACCTGGTCAGCCGGCGCAGAGAGGATCGCGCCTCCAGATCCAAGTCACCGACGGTAGGTTCCCTTTGCGTGCCGACGTTCGTCGCGAACGCATCCCCGGAGGCACTATCGGCGTTTTTGTCAGCATCATTAGCGTCGATGAAAAAATCGTCCATCTCGTGCGAGGTGCTGGCTTGCTGCGACATTTCGTCGCTGACCTCATCAAAGTTGTTGGAAAAATTCGTCATACTAGCTGCTATTGTCGCATGACAAGCCAAATTCTCCGCATTGTGTGCGGAGAATACCGAGCCGAAGCTCAAGACTTAGGCTGCAGAAGGTGGCCTGCGAGTCAGAACCAGTGCGACCGGGCCACTATTAGAACTACCGCCAGCACACGTACCGCTGTCGGACATTCCGCAGTTGGAGCAGCCTCCGCCTGGGCACATGCCGCCGAGGGATTCCCTTCGCAGTTGGCCGGTGTGTTCCATTCGGTCAAGGATGAGGTCTACCGTTGTTCGCTGCAGGCCGGTGATTTCACAGATTTTGCGTCGGGAGCTAATACCCTGCGCAATTGCATCTTGGACAGCTTCTGAAGGCCGACGAGTAACCGTCGCATTCTTCCTGGCTCTAAAGAGTCCCACGGCGATAGCTCCTTTCCGTATCGGGATTCTTTGTTCGACCTGATTTCTAGTTCGCAAGTGTGACTTAGTAGCTTGGCCGAAGCTACTAGGAATCTACGAGGCTTTACAAGAACAGTTTCACCCCTTGGAAAACAATCACGGCCAGTGCCCATGCAACGACCAGCTGCGTTAGCAAACCGAAGCCCGTCCACTTCAAGCCGATCTCGCGACGTTGTGCCGCGAGCGTAGCCACGCACGGTGTGTAAGCCAGCAAGAAGATCATGTATGCCCAGACTGCTGCCAATCCGTGTCCATCGGATGCATTGTCAAAGTCACGTCGAATATTGTCCGCGAGTGGACTGGACGCCTGTTCGGTCGAATCCGAGTCGGTGACGTCCTCTACTGCATAGGTCTGTGCCCAGGTAGAAATGACGGCTTCCTTGGCCACAAAGCCCGTCACCAACGGACCTGCTAGAGACCATGTGCCGAAACCTGCCGGGTTAAACACAGGAGCAATAGTTGCGCTGACTGCACCGTATGCGGAGTCCTGCGGTGCCAGGTCTTCATCGGCAAAGGAGTGCCCGGAGACAACCGGGATAGACATCAGTAGCCAAACGACGATGACAGTGCTGACGATGATTCCACTAGCGGTCTGCAGGAAGCCCTTCAGTCGCATCCACATCACAGATAGTGCCAGTCGTGCGGTCGGTAACTGATAGGTTGGCAGGTCAATGACCAGCGGTTCCGACGGCATGGTGCGCCACAAGGTCTTACGCAGTGCAAGGCCGGTTAGAACGATCAACAGAATCGAGATCACGTACATAGCGAAGACGACTGTGCCCGCGTGTTCCGGGAAGAACACCGCACCCAACATGACATAAACGGTTAGGCGCGCCGAGCAGGCGGTAAACGGAACCAGTAGTGCCGTCAATATGCGGTGGCGCGGATTACTCAGCACACGTGTCGCCGAAATCGCTGGCACGTTACAACCAAAGCCGACGATGAGCGGAATAAATGCCTTCCCCGGAAGACCAATTGCACGCATGACACGGTCGGCCACCACGGCTGCACGCGCCATATATCCTGAATCCTCGAGCACCGCGAGGCACAGGAACATGAGTGCCATCAGAGGAACGAAGGTCAACACCATGCCGACACCGCCGATGATGCCGTTCACAAGCAGCCCCGTGACAATCGGATGGTCCCATCCCATTGCTTCTAATCCACGGGTAACCAAATCTGCGAAATTACCGGTAATAAGGGTTTCCAAACCGTCCTGCAACGGTGCTGCAACCGTCGTCGTGATCTGGAAGACTGCCCACATAACTGCCAGGAACACAATCGGTCCGAGCACCGGATGGAGAACCACGTTATCAATGCGGTCGGAGAAAGTCTGGCGATCTTCTACCCCGCCCGTAGATGCCGCAACCGCCGCATCGATCGCGGCAAAGCGTGCGTCGTCCAGGCGTTCAATCGATTCACCATCGGCCTGGCGAATCGGTGACGACACCGAACTGCATCCGTCCAGAGCCGCTGCTACCGCGTCGGCCAATCGTGCCATTCCCGCTTTACGACGGGGATCCAGCGCCACCACTGGCATCCCCATAGCTGACTGCAATGCGTTCGGATTCACATCGATGCCCTTGGCCTTGGCCACATCGAGTTTGGTCAGCGCCAGAACGATGCGCTGAGGCTGCTCCGCCAATTCCGCGGCCATGTAGAGGCCACGCCCCAGTGCCGTGGCATCGACAACAACGACGACGAGATCCGGACGTTCTTCTTCCGGTTTCTCGATGAGCATCTCGCGAGTGAGCTCTTCGTCCGGGCTCATGGCATCCAGCGAGTAGGCGCCCGGGAAGTCGATGACATCGTACTCAGCAGAATCGGTCTTCCACGCGCCACGGCTGACCTCCACGGTCGTACCAGGCCAATTGCCCATCTGCGCTTTCGCGCCAGTCAAACTATTGAACAGTGTTGACTTACCGGAGTTCGGTGCGCCTACGACTGCGACAACAGGTGCACCATCCTTTGCTGGTGCTCCGCCGCTGCATGCATGGCAGCTGGGCGTGGATGCGAATTTTCGCGTTGAGGAATCCGTAGGTGTTGTCATTGTTAACTTTCAGGAGGGAGGTGAGAAAAAGAGTTGTAGGGGACCTACCCCACGACGGACATCTTGTGCAGCGTACTGGCGTCGATGGCGTAGCGCGCTGCGCCTGCATGGACGATTCGCCCACCGCCGCTGGTGCTCCGTCCCACCGTGACACTCATTCCAGGACGAAGCCCCAATTGCGAAAGCCTGCGACACAGGCGCTCATCCACATGCGACGCTCCCAGAGTGACGGTTCCCCCCACCGGGACGTCGGCAAGCGACTGAATGTCATCCGACTGTTTTCGCGACCACAATCCGAGCATGAGAAA
This sequence comes from Corynebacterium sp. HMSC073H12, assembly GCF_001837775.1. Lineage (NCBI taxonomy): Bacteria > Bacillati > Actinomycetota > Actinomycetes > Mycobacteriales > Corynebacteriaceae > Corynebacterium > Corynebacterium sp. HMSC073H12. The sequence goes on from NZ_KV834027.1 coordinate 314,886, forward strand.
CCTCGCTTATAAAGATAAGAATTAAGCTAAGCAAATGTTGTTTACGGAGATGAGCTTACTCTTAGGTATGCCTAAATGGAATAAACCGGGCGCACCTAAGGAAAGTTATTTATGCCACACTTAACATTTGCTTATTTAGCGTGGCAGAATTGTTAGTCCCATCCGAATAGTTGCCGCGGTGTGAAGGAATGGTTTTAGGTACCCCAGAGCACAATGTGCTCACGTGCGATTCGTTAGTTCGCAGATGAAGATATGGGAAGTATCATCGAAAAGTATGACTACTGACTTGCGAAGCATTGGCATGGACTACCCCAGCTGGCGAGACGCGATGGAAGCCGCGATTGCCAGTGACAATCTGTCGGTCATCGGCGAGGTCCGCGGTGGCCAGCTGGTCCGTTTCGAAGATTCCTCTGGTGCGCGTCTGCACATCCTTGGTGTTGAACCATTTTCTACCTACGCCGGCTTCGCGGGCAGCCCGACCGTCACCGCCCATGTATCCAGCGTGGACGATGTCTTGGCACTCGTAGAAATCGTCGAGGATGATCCCTCCTCTGATGACTTTGACAAGGTCATCGAGGTAGCCAGCTGCCTGCTGTCACAGGGGCCAATGATTGTTGATGCCGGAACTCAGACTTTTGAGCATGTCGCGCTGTCAGCTCTGGCAACCGATTTCGCCCTCGACGCATCCGCTGAGGAGTACGAAAAGCGCACTGGGGCAACCCCGACAACATTGGACTTCGAAGGTGCTAAGGCGATTGTCGGAGATCAGGTCGGCAAGGCATCGCCTAGCGCAACCGTGAAACTGGCTGGTGTTATCAATAACTCCCGCAAGCATGTCAATGAGCTAACCGGAAAGAAGTTCTGGGTGCTCAACCTTGCTCTGCCGACTCCCATGGACGTACTTGTCCCCGGCGGCGACGAAGCTCCCCAGCCGGGCATGGTTGTCTCCGGCACCTTCTTGCTGACGGGTGAAATTATCCCGCCGCAGGGCTGTGGTGACGGTTGTGGCGATGGTGGCTGCGGTTGTGGCGATGGTGGCTGCGGCGGACACTAGTCCACTAACGCCCCACCGCTTCCGCTACCCAGCTTGTTCTCCTGCCGCACTAGCTACCAGTCACAGGGCTTCCAGTTCAATATCGCCGAGCGTGTGAATCACGCTCGGTCCAGTTAACGTTGCCGAGAAGGCCCCATCAGTATTGCTGGCCTTGCGTACATCCACAGTCACCACTCCACCGGGCACCTTGACTGTCACAGCTCCCTCGGTCCGGCCGGCATCGGCCAGCGCGGCAATAGCTGCCGCAACCGTGCCGGTGCCACACGAGCGGGTTTCACCAACTCCGCGTTCAATTACCCGCATGGACACCGAATCAGAGGCATCCAGCGGGGTGACAATTTCCATGTTGAGGCCGTTCGGGAACATGGCTTCGTCGGCACGCACTGGCTTCGCAGCACTACCCGCCGCTTCCAATTCCAGCTCCGCCAGAGCGGCGGCATTCAGACCAGGCATGACGCAGGCCAAATGCGGATTTCCCACGTCGACACCAATCCCGGCGAATTTCTGCGCGTTGTTGCCCGAACCGACGAACGCAGTAGCGAGGCCGAGGACCTCCGGCTGTCCCATATCCACCCCGACGACCGCATGCCGGCGGCTGAGCTCATCAATCGAGACAGCGCGCAGCCCTGCTCGAGTGCCCACCCGCAATGTTCCATCGACGACACTGTCCGGGCTGTGAATCGCGGCAATATAGTGTGCAAAGACGCGCACACCATTCCCGCACATCTCAGCAATAGAACCGTCACTATTGCGGTAGTCCATAAACCAATCGTCGGCTTCAACCCCCTCCGGCAATGCCGTCAAAACACCGGCCTCCACGAGTTTCCCCGCACGGGCAACCCGCAGGACGCCGTCAGCGCCAAGACCGCGTTGTCGATCGCACACTGCTGCGACCAGTGATTCGGTCAATTCGATTGACACCAAATCATCTGGAAAAATCAAAAAATCGTTTTGCGTACCGTGGCCTTTGGCAAATGAAACCATGCCCTTGATGCTAGCGGGAGGTCCGAATCTCTTACAGACCAAGTGCGGAAAATGCCTGTCCCGGCACGTCACCGGCAGCGTCTAGCCACGTGATTCGATGATCACGGTTGAACCAGGAGCGCTGACGTCGCACATACCTGCGCGTACCAGTAATCGTGCGTTCACAAGCCGTATCCAAGTCGTAAACCCCATCGAAGTAGTCCAGCACCTGTGCATAGCCGATCGCGCGACTAGCGGTCACACCTTCGCGCAACCCTTGCGCAATCAAACTCTCAGTTTCCTCCACCAGACCAGCGGCAAACATGCCCCGCGTGCGCTGTTCAATCCGCGGATTTAGCCATTCCGCCTGCGTGCGCAATCCCAATATGCGGGTGTTCCACCTTGGCGGCTTATCAATTGACGGTTTCGACGCCGCAAAAGGTTTGCCTGTTAGCTCTATGACCTCCAAGGCTCGGACGGTGCGTCGCGGGTCGTTGGTCTCAATAATCGCCGCCGCATCCGGATCAATCTCTGCCAGCCGATCATGCAACGCCGCCGGACCGATCTCGTCCTGTACGGCCTCCCATTTCGCACGTACCTCAGGGTCCGTAGGTGGAAACTGCCAGTCGTCCACCAACGCCTGCACATACATCATCGACCCGCCGACAAGGATCGGGACTTTCCCCCGCGCGCGAATGGCCTCAACATCCGCGACCGCCTCACGCTGATACGTCGCCACACTCGCCGGCTGCGTCACGTTCAGCACATCCAGTTGGTGGTGCGGAATCCCCCGCCGCTCGTCCACCGACAGCTTCGCTGTTCCGATATCCATTCCTCGATACAGCTGCATCGAATCAACATTGACGACCTCACCGCCAAGCTGCTCCGCAAGTACCAGCCCCAAATCCGACTTTCCTGACGCCGTCGGCCCCACCACAGCAATCGGCACCGGCAAACTCTCACTCTCGAAAGCCGTCACGACCCAGTTCACACTCCTGCACAAAAACTAAAAACGCGAGCTCTTACTCCGCAACACACTGCCAGCTGGCCACGTGGTAACCGATGCCATAAGGTGCCCCGTCATAGTAAGAACGCTTCACGACGGTCATTCCAGACCCCATCCAGCTTTCAGCAGCTTTACTCAGCTGCTGCCATAACTCGGCTGCGTACGCGCCGGGAGCTGGAAACACAACATTTTCCACGTTAACGGTGGAGCAGTCCTGCCCAGCAATCAGACTGCACAGCGCATCAGCCTCCGCTGCACCCTCAATTACGCCGACCGGGGAATCGTCCGCAAGGCCGAATGCGCCGTCGACAAGCACAAGCAGACGCGTGTGGCCGGCAGCGAGTGCCTCAGCGATAGAGTCGAAGCACGTTGCCTGAATGACGCGGCCAGTGTGTCCTTCAGAATTCCGTCGCGCGTAGTCTTCGATAAGCCAGCGCCCCAGCAGCTCAGGTAATTCGGTTCCGCCGGACACCGTGACATCAACCCCATACGGGGAGAAACTGCCGGGTGCGCTGGTCTGGTGCGGGGACTTCACCTGCATCCCGCCAGTGATAATAGCGACCGCGCCGGGCTCCCCGGGTTCGTCATCTCTCCACAGCGTCGCGACAGTTTCACGGGCATGACGGCGCAATTCCGAGGCAGTGGGTGCAAAACCACCCAGCTCCTCGACGATGAGGAGCGCACGCGGAACAATAACAAGCCGAGGCAAACGCGGATTCACGTCCTCAACGCTACCGTGAGGGGCTAGTCGATGCCTTATTCCGGCGGTGTTACGCGCACTGTGCCAAAATTTTTGGGATACTCGAGCACATACCGTAAGTGTTTGATGGCAGCCGTGTCGCGCGGCAGTTCTGCATGAAGATTGGAAGAGGTTTACCCACTATGACCGGTACCAGCAATTCCCCTAAGCCAGGTCCACGCCCGGGTCCACGTCCCGGACCTCGACCAGGTGCAATGCCGGCTCATCGTAAGGCCCCTGGAGCCACTCCAGCGCCTGCGGGGTCGGCCGCTGTGGCACATGCCGTCCACAATGATCCAAAGAAGTTTGGCCGCATTGATAAAGACGGCACTGTTTGGCTGACCACCAGCGCCGGCGAGCGCAATATTGGTTCCTGGCAGGCTGGCACCATAGAAGAGGGTTACGCCCACTACGGCAAGCGCTACGATGATCTGGCCACCGAGGTCGAGCTACTGGAATCTCGTGTAGTCTCCCACCCGCAGGAGGCAAAGACCATTTCCCACAACGCAGTTGAACTGCGTGAGAGCCTTTCCACCGCCGCAGTCCTCGGCGATATCGATGCGCTGGATAAGCGCCTTGCAGAGGTCATTGCCACCTCCCACGTCGCAGAGGAAAAAGTCGCTCACGACAAGGCAGAGCGCCGTAAGAACGCCATCGCACGTAAGGAAGAGCTCGCCGCAGAAGCTGAGGAGCTCGCAGAGAACTCCACCGAGTGGAAGGTCGCCGGCGATCGTATCCGCGAGATTCTCACGGAGTGGAAGCAGATTCGCGGCATCGACCGCAAAACTGATGATCAGCTCTGGCGCCGTTACTCTCGCGCGCGTGATTCTTTCAACCGCCGCCGCGGTGCCCATTTTGCGGAACTGGACCGCAACCGTGCGGCAGCTCGCCGCGTCAAGGAGGACATCATTGAACGGGCTGAGGCCCTGAAAACCTCCACTGATTGGGGTGGCACCGCTGCTGCCTTCCGTGACTTGATGGCTGAGTGGAAGGCCGCTGGTAGAGCCCCACGCGAGGTCGATGACAAGCTGTGGGCGCAGTTCAAGGCCGCCCAGGATGAGTTCTTTGGTGCTCGCAACGCGGTCAACGAAGCTCGAGACAAGGAGTTCGAGGAAAACGCCGCGGCCAAGGACGCACTACTGGCTGAATACGAAGACCGCATTGATCCCTCCAAGGGCCTCGAGCACGCTCGCAACGAACTGCGTCAGTTGCAAGAGAAATGGGAGGCCATCGGCTTCGTGCCGCGTGGTCGTGTGCGTGAGTATGAAAACCGCATTGGCGCACTGGAAAAGCGCGTCTCCGATGCTGCCGATTCGCAGTGGCGCCGCACCGACCCCGAAGCACAGGCTCGCGTCCAGCAGTTCGCCGACCGCGCAGCGGAGTTTGAGCAGAAGGCCGCCGAGCTCGAGGCGAAGGGCAGGGCTTCTCAGGCCGCCAAGGCTCGGGAGCAGGCCGAACAGTGGCGACAGTGGGCAGAGCAGGCCGCGGCGACTCTCAAGGAGCTCTAACAGAAGCTTGGCTCAGCTATGCTCTGGCAACGCGTGGATGATTAAAAGAAAGGGGCTCTCTTCCGTGAACTAGCCCCCGAAAGTTGGACTGAGAAATCAGTTACCGACTAGTGGAGAGCAGTGCAGTGGAAGAGAGCCCCTTTCTTACTGCGCTAGTTAAAGAATCTCACTACTCGTCGCTAATCTGCTCGTCCTGTTCGCCAGCCCGCTGAGAGACATTGTCCGCGCTACTGCCCTGCTGGCCACGATTGCGTCGGCGTGCGCGTTCACGGCGGTCGTCGACGACCTCCACATCAGTAGTTGTATTCGGTGTCAGGCCCGCACGCAGGTAAACCTGCTGCGCTCGCAGTACCGGATCGGTGTCAGCGTGCTTGCGACGTTTCGTCGCGATTGCGAGCTGCTCCTTACTGCGTCTGAAAGCGATGAAAGTCACGGAAATGGCCAGTAGAAAACTACAGAAAATGCCGAGCATCAGGCCGAAGGAAATACCCTCGCCAGCAAGTTCCTGTGGACGAGACTGACGCATCCAGCCAGCGAAGACTGAGTAGACCATCTGAATGCAGGCAAAAAACCAGGTGACAAACGCGAGAATCGTCGTCCGCGTAATCAGCGTGGCAATAGCCAGCAGTACGCCTACCACCACAAGAATGGAGTAAATTCGTTCCGGGCGCGTCGTGAAGTACTGATGTGCAACATCCGTATCCAGCAGCACATCAAAGCCCAAAACGACGCCCGAATGTGGAAGGAAGAAGCTCGTAATAAGGCCGATGACGGCAACCATCATCGGAATCACCGCACGGCCGAGATCCAGCTCGCCAGCGGCCTTACGCTCCTGAACCCGCAGTGCCTGCGCAGATTCCACCGACTGCTCACTGGTGGATTCCATATCACTTTCCGGCGAAGCCTTGTCGCTACTCACAGCCGCATCCCTCACTTACCTTCGTTTCCTCCGGGCGCCCAATCTTTGGCAAGCCCAGACCAACTCCAATCGGAGCGGTCGTTGGAATCTGACCGACCTCCACATTATCCCCCGCTTTAGTGCGGCGGTGTGTCAGCACGCCGGAGTCGGCAATCAGGAAGTGGGGTGCAGAGTCGGTCACGCGCACTGTCACGTAATCACCTGGGCGAATCTTTCGGTCAACGACACCAGGTTCGCTTTCCGACGGGCTGAAGTGCACCAGGCGACCATCCCGACTCCGACCTGACATGCGATGAGTTTCCGCATTTTTACGGCCATCGGACTGGCTTACCAACAGCTCGACTTCGCTGCCGACTAGCTTGGCGTTTTCTTCCTCGGAAATACGCTCTTGGAGCGCTAGCAAACGACCATAGCGTTCCTTCACGACCTCTGGTGGAACCTGATCCGCCATCGTTGCCGCCGGAGTTCCTGGGCGAGGCGAGTATTGGAAGGTGAACGCCGAGCTAAAGCGAGCCTTTTCCACCACGTCGAGAGTTTGCTGGAAGTCCTCTTCAGTCTCGCCTGGGAAACCGACAATGATGTCAGTGGTAATGGCCGCATCCGGCATTCTTTCCCTAACCTTCTCCAGAATTCCCAGAAACTTCTTGGTGCGGTAGGAACGGCGCATGTCTTTCAGCACTCGGTCGGAACCGGACTGTAGTGGCATGTGCAACTGATGAACCACGTTCGGTGTGTCCGCCATGGCGTCGATGACATCATCGGTGAACTCAGCTGGGTGTGGAGATGTAAAGCGCACACGCTCCAACCCCTGAATCTGGCCGCAGGCGCGCAGCAACTTGGAAAAAGCCGAGCGGTCGCGTTCCATGTCAGGGTCTGCGAAGTTAACACCATAGGCGTTGACATTCTGGCCGAGAAGGGTGACGTCAGTAACACCCTGCTCCACAAGTGCCTGCACCTCAGCGAGAATCTCGCCCGGACGACGATCGCGTTCCTTACCACGCAAACTGGGGACGATACAGAAGGTGCACGTGTTATTGCAGCCTACGGAGATACTCACCCAACCTGCGTAAGTGGATTCACGCTTGGCCGGCAGCACCGAGGGAAACTCTTCCAGAGCATCCTTAATCTCGACTTCAGCCCGGTCATTATGAGCGGCGCGTTCCAACAGTGCTGGCAACGAACCCAAGTTATGTGTACCGAAGACTACGTCCACCCATGGGGCCTTCTTTACGACGACGTCCTTATCCTTCTGGGCCAAGCAACCACCGACGGCAATCTGCATGCCTGGATGAGCATCCTTGACTGGTTTGAGCTGTCCCAACGTGCCATAAAGGCGGTTGTCCGCGTTCTCTCGAACGGCACAGGTGTTGAAAACGACCAGATCGGGATTCTCGCCTTCTGCAGCCGCTACATAACCGTTTTCTTCCAGCAAGCCAGACAGTCGTTCCGAGTCATGGACGTTCATCTGACAACCGAAAGTACGTACCTCATATGTGCGAGGCGAAGACTGCTGCTGAGAGTTCAAAGAAGGGGTAGTCACGGCAGTTTAGGTTAGCTGTTTATGGCCCATTTCCCCAATCAGCAATCCTTTTAAACGTAACCAGTCCGCAGCGGGCACATCGAACCGGCTTGCGTTAGCACCGGTGCTGTGAGCGACGGCGTTTATCTTTCCACAACACTGGCGCTAATCTGTGTCCTCTTCGAGTTCTCGGTAGCGATCTTCTAGCTGATCCCGAGCAATGCTCATGGACAATTCGGAGGGGAAACCGCGCCGCGCCAGCACACCGACAACCTTGCGTAAATCCTTTTGCTTGGAGTTGAAGTCAGGTGCCACTGCTTTAATAGTGGCCGCTTTCTTCGCCGCTAGCTTCCGGGCGACTTCTTCTTCCGCGTTGTGCGTAATCTGCGCCAACGCATCAGCACGAAGCGAAGCATCAATACCCTTTTCCTGCAGTTCCCGGTTCAAAACCATCTTCGACTTACCGCGACTGGCAAAGCGCTGCCGCACCCATTCGGACGCGAAAAGCTCGTCATTAACCAATCCGCTTCGGGTCAGGTCATCAACGACTTCTTCAATCATCGAGGTTGAAAACTCCTCGACTGCTTCGAGCCTTTCTACGAGTTCCTTGCGGGAACGCATTCGCTGATCGAGCAAGCGCAGCGCCTTAGCACGAATCGGAGCCTTGGATTCCTCACGACCCGCATCGTAGAGCGAACTACCGTCAGCTTCCGCAATCTGCTGAGCAAGCTTTTCGATAGTCTCCCGCACATCGCGGCCGTTGCAATCCTCCACGGTCCTCACTTTTCATGTGTCGCGGCACTACGCCACGAGCTAGCTAGTCTTCCAAATCATCGAAGTCGATGTCCGGCACGACATCAACCGGAGCATCGATATCGGTCTCGTCCTCGACCTCAGCGAATTCCCCAACCCCGAGCTTCTTCTTAATCTTGACTTCGATTTCCTGAGCAATTTCTGGATTCTCGCGCAGGTGCATACGAGCCTTTTCCTTGCCCTGGCCCAACTGATCGCCCTCGTAGGTAAACCACGAACCGGACTTCTTGACGATGCCGTTATCAACGCCCATGTCAATCAACGAGCCCTCACGCGAAATGCCCTCGCCGTAAATGATGTCAAACTCTGCCTGCTTGAACGGCGGCGATACCTTGTTCTTGACCACCTTCAAGCGCGTGCGGTTACCCACCGCATCCTGGCCGTCCTTCAACGTCTGAATTCGGCGTACGTCACAGCGAACGGAAGCGTAGAACTTCAGTGCTTTACCACCCGTGGTGGTCTCAGGAGAGCCGAACATGACACCAATCTTTTCACGCAGCTGGTTAATGAAGATGGCAGTGGTGCCGGTATTCGACAGCGCGCCCGTCATCTTTCGCAGCGCCTGACTCATCAACCGCGCCTGCAGGCCAACGTGGGAATCGCCCATTTCACCGTCGATTTCAGCCTTCGGAGTCAACGCGGCCACTGAGTCAACCACAATGATGTCAATAGCGCCGGAACGCACCAACATATCTGTAATCTCAAGTGCCTGCTCACCGGTATCTGGTTGGGACACCAGAAGGTTGTCCGTATCTACTCCAAGCTTGCGCGCATAAACCGGATCCAGCGCATGCTCCGCATCAATAAAAGCGGCTATACCGCCCTGCCGCTGCGCCTCTGCAATAGCATGCAGTGCGACTGTGGTTTTACCTGAGGATTCTGGACCATAGATTTCTATGATACGACCACGTGGGAACCCACCCAGGCCCAAGGCCACGTCGATGGCGATATTGCCAGAGGGAATAACCTGGATTGGAGGACGATTGTCATCTCCCAGGCGCATAACTGCACCCTTACCAAAGTCCTTCTCAATATTCGCCAGAGCTACATCGAGCGCCTTCAGGCGATCATTACCTTGGTTCGAAGCCGTAGCCTTCTTACGAGCCATAGTTCGTTGTTCTTCCTCATTGTCATTGTCGCGTACGGTATCGGGTTCTGGAGCCGTACCCAGAGAATGTGTGTTCCGATTTTCATCCAAAACAGAAACTTCGCTCACACTTAGTTAGGCGCGAAACTAGCCGTTCCGGTTCCAAATTGGTCCGCGACACCTCTACTGCCGGTTACACCCGGAAGTTATACCGAATCAGACGGATTGACTTCATCAGCGCTTTCGATAATATGCGAAACCCTGTTCGAATGGCAACGACACGCAAGCGCCGTGGGCAAGCATTCCCCGTCGTCTACGCCACAACCTATTCATCAGGACCGTACCAGCGGTCTTCAGGAATATCGTGTTCCCTACACAGCGCCCACCAGATATCTCGAGGTTCGACCCCGTCTTCGAGCAGTTCCGCGGGAGTTTTGCCATATTCCATCAGCACGTGAGAGTGCAACAGCCATGGGCCGTGCTGGGGTCCAAATTCGTGGTTGACGAAGTTGTGAAAATCGGCCAATCGCATGAGACCAACCTACAAGATACCTGTCACTGATACCTACCTGGCCGCTTTTCTTGCATAATCGCATCCCCGCTCCCCTGCCTGAACAGTGCTCAACCCAGGGGTTTAAGATAATAGCTGTGAATAACTCCAAGGTGTATGACCTCACTATTATCGCTGCTTTCGCAGCACTGATCATCGTACTCGGCGGTATCGCCATTCCCGTTGGCGGGCTGGGCGTGCCGGTCGTGCTACAGAACATGGGCATCGCACTGGCCGGGATGATTCTCGGATTCAAACGCGGCGGCCTCGCCACTACCCTGTTCCTGGCTGTTGGTCTCGTGGGTGTCCCAAACATGGCTGGCTGGAAGCCGCTTCTCGCCGCACTCCCCGGCCCTACCGTGGGCTACATTGTCGGCTACTTGGTTGCCGGTTTCGCAATCGGCGCGATTGCCCAGCAAGCACCCCGGGCGAAGGCACCACGTATCGGGGTCTTCATCGGCGCGGGCCTCGTCGGAGTTCTACTGCAGTACTTCTTCGGATCTGTCGGATTGGCATGGCGTATGGGACTTAGCTTCACCGACGCGCTGATTACGAATGTCCCGTTTATTCCAGGCGACGTTGCAAAGGTTGTCGTAGCCGCGCTTATTGCTACTGCCGTACTGCAGGCTTTCCCTGATTTGCTTCCCGACGCTGCCAACCGTAAGCAAAGTCGTTTGGTTAAGGAAGCAGCCACCTCGGGCAATTAACCCACAGACTTAGAAAGGTCCTCGAGTCGCACTATGCCCACCATCGCTTTTGACCGCGCTTCCGCAACCTATTCGGGACGCCAGATACTGAAGCCGACCACGCTAACTCTCACAGAGAACCGCATCGGCATTATCGGCGAAAACGGTGGCGGTAAGTCCACGCTGGTGCGACTTATTAACGGCCTGGGTCCGGTCACTGGAGGCACGGTCACATATGAGGGCATGAATATCGCAAAGCAGGCAAAGGCAATTCGCAAGAAGGTCGGCTTCATCTTTTCTGATGCGGATAACCAAATTGTGATGCCGACAGTCGCAGAGGACATTGCCTTTTCACTTCGCAAGCGAAAACTGTCAAAGGATGAGCGTAACCGACTGGTGCAGGAAGCCCTCGAGCGGTTTGGGCTTGCCGATCATGCTGACGCCTCGCCACACTTGCTCTCGGGTGGGCAAAAACAGCTACTGGCGCTGGCCGCAGTGTTGATTCTCAATCCCACGACGATCATTGCCGATGAGCCCACTACGCTCCTCGACTTGCGCAATCGCCTCCACATTCGGAATATTTTCGCCCAGCTTGAGCAGCAACTTATCGTGGTCACTCATGATCTGGATTTTCTTATGGACTTCGACCGAGTTATCCGTGTAAGCGCAGGTGAAATCGTCGACGACGGTGCGCCGAAGGAAGTTATTGACCAATACGTCAGCGATATGACTCGTGCGGAAGAAGGCCGCTCATGATTCATCCAGCCGATGTCCCGTTGGGGCTTTACCTCAACCATAAGTCGCCTGTGCACAGGCTCCCGACGGCCCCCAAACTGATAATTGTCATCGCATTTCTGTTGCTGACCGGGATTCTCGTGGATACGTGGCTAGGCGGGGCGATTGCCCTGACAATTGTCACCCTCGCTTATGCGGTGGCCAAGGTACCACCCATGGTTGCTTTCCGACAGCTCCGTGGGGCCGTCATCATTCTGGCGCTGCTTTCGCTTCTCCTGTGGTGGCGCGCCGGAGGCGAGCAAGCGCTGACGACCTTCCTCGCGCTTCTCGCTGCAATCGCAGTGGCCATATTGCTAACACTGACGACCCGCGTCAGCGACATCATGGATACTTTGACCACTGCGATGCAGCCGTTCGCCCGTTTCGGCCTACCAGTCGAAACCATCGCACTCGCACTATCGCTGACGCTGCGTATGATTCCACTTCAGGTCATGGCCGCCACCGAGGTGCTGGAAGCCCGAAAAGCCCGAGGCACCACCGGTTCCATCCTCGCCTTCGGCGTACCCGTAGTCATTCGGACCATCAACCGCTCGAAGGCAATGGGCGATTCACTAATCGCCCGCGGCGAGGGTGAGTAGCGGAATTAGTTTCCCTCACGCAGCTGCCGCATGCGCTCAGCGACTGCAGGATCAACGTTGGAGGCAGCGTTACCCTCAATGGACTTCTGAGCCTCACCACCAGAGAGCTCGTTGCCGCCGTTCATTTCTGCGCGAATCTGCTCCAGGCGAGAGTGCCCAGCAAGCTGAACACCTGCGGCCTCTACCTCCGCCATACGCCCCTGAACGGAGTTCTGAGCCAGCTCAGCCTGACCAAGAGCGTTAGCGTAACGACGCTCGATCTTGTCACGAACCTGATCCAGGTTAGGGGTAGAACCCGAAGAAATCTGATTCATCGACTGCAGGGACTCGGAGACCTTTTCCTGCATCTTTGCTTGTTCCAGCTGGCTGAGGAGCTTTGCGCGCTCCGCGACCTTCTGCTGCAGCTGCATGGAGTTACGCTCGACGGCCTTCTTAGCCTGAGCTGCCTGCTGCAGCGACTGGTCGTGCAGAGCCTTCAAATCTTCTACCGACTGCTCAGCAGTAACCAACTGAGCTGCAAAAGCCTCAGCTGCGTTCTCGTACTCAGTAGCCTTGGCAGTATCCCCTTCAGCACGAGCCTTGTCAGCGAGCTGCAATGCCTGGCGAGTGTTACCCTGCAGTTTCTCAATCTCAGCGAGCTGGCGGTTAAGACGCATTTCCAGCTGGCGCTGATTACCAATCACCGCCGCTGCCTGCTGCGATAGTTCCTGGTGCTGCCGCTGGGCATCCTCGATAGCCTGTTGAATCTGAACCTTCGGATCAGCGTTTTCCTCAATCTTGGAATCAAAAGCGGCCATCAAGTAATTCCATAGCTTTACAAATGGATTAGCCATAGCGTTCCATACACCTTTCTAAATGCAACTACCGCAACACAGGTCTGTGCTTATCGCGCACCCAATCTTAACTAATGCCGAGCTTTTTCGGGTGCTAAGTGCCGGAGCAATGGAATGAAATTCCACCGGCGCAACTATTTTTACATCGCTGCCAATTCAGGGCTCGCCGAGTGCAGAGCCATCGCTGTAGCCGCTTCCATCATCAAATCCGACACGGTCACTCCGAGCGCCGCGCATACCGACGCCAGCAGCTCAGATGAAACTTCTTTCCGGCCGCGCTCCAGCTCAGACAGATATCCAGGGCTAATAGCCGCATTTTCAGAAAGCTCACGCAGCGTCTGTCCACTACGCGAACGGATATCACGCAGGGTCTCTCCCAGCGCCTCTCGCAGCAGAGGTTCCCGGGAATCCTCCCGTTCCGCCAAATCCTGTGCAGTTAACTTTGCAACTGATCCTGGCTGCCCCGCTACGGCCACCTTCGCAGACTGCGCTGTGGCATCCATCGAAGCCGCCAAAGCAGCAGCGCTATCTACCTCTGGGTAGTGAATGGTCATAAGTGCAGTATTGTTGGTCATCACTTTCTCTAACGTCTTAGAGGGCCGACCTGTTCCCAATTTTCAAAAATTCTACTCACTGTCGAGTTTCTGCATCAACAGTTCTAACGCCAATACCACTGCTTGACGACGAATCTCCGCGCGCGAGCCTTCTCCATTCACCGGTAATCTAACAGCGGTTACCCCGTCGAGATACAAAGCTCCTGGTGACTTCAGGCCACACCAGACTTCGCCTACTGGGTGCCCATCCTGCATCGCTGGACCAGCAACGCCAGTTAGCGAAATCCCCCAGTCCGCCACTGCTTTATTCGCCACTCCAAGCGCCATATACCTGGCCGTCAATTCGGACACCGGGCCATAAGTGGCCAAAACATCCTTCGGCACGTCGGCAAGCAACGCCTTTGTGTCAGTGGCGTAGGTGACCACGCCACCGCGCAGAACGGCGGAAGCTCCCGGTACGGAGGCGACGGTGGCGCAGAGAAGACCTGCGGTGAGCGATTCGGCAGCTGCGAAAGTCTCGCCACGAGCCGTAAGCGTTTGGACGAGTTGAAGCGAAACGCCATCGACACCGTCAGCGTTTTCGTCGCTCTGGGCGAGGTGTTCGACTGTGTTCACAGCTTTACCCTCCACTTAATTTCTCTACGAGGCCTTTCGCGCATCCACAATGTACTGGATACCAGTACCGACGGTGACGACAATCGCCGCAATCATCACAATCCAGGACGGCCAGAACAACCAGTCCACTGGCATCAGGAAGAGCCCCACTGCTACAGACTGCAGGACCGTCTTTATCTTGCCGCCCCGAGAAGCCGGAACAACACGCCCCTGACGCAGTGCGAACATACGCCAGATGGTGATGCCACCTTCGCGAATCACGATGATGACAGTCACCCACCACGGCAGAATGCCGATGATGTTCATACCAATCAGCGCAGCCAGCATCAGCGCCTTATCGGCAATCGGATCGGCAATCTTGCCAAAGTCGGTAATGAGATTACGGCTACGTGCGAGGTGCCCGTCCAACTTGTCAGTCGCCATCAGAAGCGCGAATACGACAAACGACCACCAGCGCCAATTGGTGGCTTCGCCGCCCTCCTGAAGAAGTACCCACAGGAACACCGGTACTCCGAGGATGCGAAGCACGGTCAGGAAATTGGGCAAGTTCCAGTTGGAAACACGGCTTGTATCAGCACTTGGAGCAGTCACAGTTGTTACCTTATCTCACAATCGTGTTCGATTAACGCCCAGGCTCGTTCTTACCGGTGTGTGAACCGTTAGTTTCGCTTCCGGCCGGCGCTGACCCCTCACCGACAGACGTAGAGGAAGCGTGAGAGCCGAGGCCATCGCGGCTTCCATCATCGTGGTGAACACGCGGAAGAGCAATCGCACCCATGTTTTCATCACGCTTAATCTTGAGCCACGATGCCAGGACAGTCACCACCAGAACGATGACGATGACCGCCAGCGACGCCCAGGTCGATACTTCAGGCACCGACACGTTCTCACCGCCGTTGATAAACGGCAGGTTGTTTTCGTGCAGTGCGTGCAACATCAACTTCACACCAATGAAGGCCAGGATGACACCTAGGCCATAAGCCAGGTACACCAAGCGATCCAGCAGACCGTCGAGCAGGAAGTACATCTGACGCAAACCCATGAGAGCCAGGGCATTTGCAGTAAAGACGATATATGCCTCATCCGTCAGGCCGTAGATAGCCGGGATAGAGTCAAACGCAAACATCACATCGATAAAACCGATGGATACCAGCGCGATGGCAAGTGGAGTCAAGTAACGCTTGCCGCTTTCCTTAACGGTCAGCTTGTCCTTGTTGTAATGGTCCGAAATTGGGACGATTCGACGCAGCCATTGAATCAGCTTCATATCCGACGGATCGGGTTCCGGCTTATCGACGGCTTCGTCGTACACCGTCTTGATAGCCGTGTAAATCAGGAAGATTGCAAACAGGTAGAAAACGTCAGACCACTTGGCAATAACGGCAGCACCAGCCCAAATGAACAGGCCTCGGAATACTAGCGCCATCGCAATACCGAAAAGCAAAACCTTTTGCTGGTACTGGCGTGGAATCTTAAACGCGCCGATGATGAGCGCAAAGACAAATAGGTTGTCTACGCTGAGCGCCTTTTCTGTGATATAGCCCGATAGAAACTCAATGCCTCGGTGGTGATCCCATAACAGCCACACCATTCCGCCGAAAATTAATGCTAAGACTACGTAGAAAGCGGTCCAAATGCCGGCTTCCCTAATAGTTGGGTTATGCGGCGTGCGAACGTGTGCATAGAAGTCAAAGGCGATAAAACCTATGACGACCACAATGGTGATAATCCATACCAATGCGGGGACATGCATATTAAAAAAAGACCTCCGGTCGTGCGAACATGAACCGGAGGTCTCTCCTGCTTCTGCCATAGTGGCAAAAGTGACGGCACCGGGATTGGATGTGCACAAAGCGAGTCTGTGCGTCCAATCCGTGCTGACGATAACCGTCACGGGCTAGCGGAAAACATCCGCTTTTACCGGGGATACTCCCCTCCACGTGTGCCGACTATACACGCAATCAGAAACGGCGGTAAGGCTGGGTCGTCCTACGCCATAGACTGATTCGGATCAGCGTCGACTACGTTTACTTCTTCCTTAGGAGCATCCTCCGGGTTTGCGCCCTTGATCATCCACTTAATGGTTTCGAGCTCCTCTGGTTTGACCAGCACCTCACGTGCCTTAGATCCCTCTGACGGTCCAACCACTCCGCGAGTTTCCATCAGATCCATCAGTCGACCGGCCTTGGCGAAACCGACTCGCATCTTGCGCTGCAACATCGAGGTCGACCCGTGCTGTGCGGTGACCACCAGCTCGACTGCCTGAAGCAAATCTTCCAGGTCATCTCCGATATCGGGGTCAATGTTGCGCTCAGCCTCAGCGCTCTTATCCTCCGTGACGCCCTCGGTGTAATCCGGCTCGGCCTGCGCCTTAGCTGCATCGACTACTGCCTGAATCTCTTCGTCTGTGACGAAGGCCCCCTGAAGACGTCGCGGCTTGCCTGCACCCTGTGGGATGAACAGGCCATCGCCCATACCAATGAGCTTTTCAGCACCGCCCTGGTCAAGAATGACGCGGGAGTCCGTGAGCGACGAGGTAGCGAATGCCAGCCTCGATGGCACGTTCGTCTTAATCAAGCCGGTGACCACATCCACAGACGGACGCTGCGTAGCCAGCACCAAGTGGATACCGGCGGCACGTGCCTTTTGCGTGATGCGCACAATCGCATCTTCGATATCGCGGGGTGCGGTCATCATCAGGTCTGCCAACTCGTCAACGACACAGACAATGTACGGGTACGGACGGTACTCGCGCTCCGAGCCAAGTGGGGTCGTAATCTCACCGGACTTGACCTTACGGTTGAAGTCCTTGATGTGACGGACGCGGGCGGCCTTCATGTCCATGTAGCGCTGTTCCATCTCTTCAACCAGCCACTGCAGAGCCGCCGCGGCCTTCTTCGGCTGAGTGATGATTGGCGTAATTAAGTGAGGAATCCCCTCATATGGAGTCAGCTCGACCATCTTCGGGTCCACCAGAATCAGGCGGACATCCTCCGGGGTCGCACGAGTCAGCAGCGACACCAACATCGAGTTTACGAACGCGGACTTACCCGAACCGGTCGAACCGGCAACGAGAAGGTGCGGCATTTTCTGGATGGAGTGCGAGATAAACTCGCCCTCAATATCCTTACCGAGGCCAATCAGCATTGGGTCATCGTTCGCAACGGTCTTGGGCGCGTTGAGTACGTCGGCAAGCCGAACCATCTCACGGTCGTTGTTCGGCACCTCGATACCAACGGCCGACTTCCCCGGAATCGGAGTCAGTAAGCGGACATTGTCGGTCGCTACCGCGTAGGCAATGTTGGACTGCAGGTTCGTAATCTTCGAGACCTTCACGCCCGGGCCAAGCTCGACCTCGTAGCGAGTCACCGTCGGACCGCGAGAGAAACCAGTCACCGCAGCATCGACCTTGAATTCTGCGAATACTTCAGTAATCGCCTCAATCATGCGGTCGTTCGTCGCCGTACGCGTCTTGGGGCGCTCACCTGGAATCAACAGGTTAGTCGATGGCAGGTGGTAGTCAGATTCCGGCGTGCGTGCCGACGAACCGGAAGTACCCTCGGCATCCTTTTCCAATTCAGACTTCGGAGTTGTGGCCGGAATCTTAGAGGCATCGATACCAGAACGAGCGGCAATGGCATCCATTGTGCGGCGGGTAGCCTCAGACACTGCATCCCGCGAATCATCGACAGACGACTCGCCCTGCGGCGCGCTCGCCGGCTCTACGACCTCAGGTTGAACAGCGGGCTGTTTCGGAGCTCGGGAATCGGAAACACGATTCCGTTCGCTGTTACTAGCTGCAGCAGCCTCCTGCGTCGGGTACTCGGAGTACTCGTCATAATCCTCGTCGGCAGCGTGGTAGTTCGTGCCCCCGACAGCTGGAATAGTCGATTCTGTCTCAGCGGTGTCGCGATGTACTGCATCCGACTGAGCTTCCTCCACGTACTCAGCTGCCGGAAACGCCGGCTCCACCGGGGAAACTCGAATAGAGTGCGGTGCCCCATTCCGGACATCGAACACTGTGGTCTTTGCCGAATCGTAGTCGACATCCTCAACCTGACGGGCAGGTCGTGGAGCCTGTCGGTTCCTCTGCGGCTCTTCGTCCAAAAGATCGTAGAGGTTACCGTCAGTATCCGGTTCGTCGTAAGGCGCGGGTTCGGGTGCGGACATACGGCTATCCGCGCCACGACGAGGCGCTCGGTAAGCAGAGCGATCGGTCGAACGAGACGAGGAATGTTGCGTGCGGCTGCTGCGGCTTGGGCGACGCTCGATTAGCTGCGTCGGCTGGTCAAAGTCCTCATCGGCATATGCGGTATCGGAATCCCAGCTCGCACGACGTTCCAGCATGTCATCGACATTGCCGTAGGGATCGTCCGATTCCGGCTCGTCGCCGGCACGACGCGAAGACCATTCGGAAAAGTTGAAGTATTCCTTAGTGGCATCGATAAGCTGGCGCACCGTCGCGCCAGAGAGCACCAGAGCGCCGTAAAAAACGATACCCAGCAACAAAACCACGGCGACCCACGAGGTAAACCCGGCTGCTAGCGGCGAACCAATATAACCACCAATTGCGCCACCGGCTGCACGTCGCCCCTGCCAGTCCGCAGGACGACCCGAGCCAATATGCACAATTGCGAGCAGCCCCACCACAATCAGCGAAGCTCCAGTGATGGTAGGTGTCAGACGTTCACGGCGCGGCATAGCATCCAGCATCATTAATACGGAAACAACACCGAGCAGCACCGGAAGTACAAAAGCGCCGATACCAATGAGCGTGCGCACTGCCGTTTCAATGAACTCCCCCACGGGTCCTGCCAGGTGGAACCATGTCGAGCCAGCGAGCACAATCGCCAACGCCAGCACGAGTAGTGCGAAGCCATCCTTCGATCCCGGTTCGCCACCCTCATCGAAGTCTGCGCCGAACTCGTCAGCTGGCACGGAGGCCGGTGCCGGCGGTTCAATTACATCGTCATAACCGCTAGCTGCTTTACGACGCTTCCTACGGGGCTTCGTCGAAAAATCGGCGTCACTTTCGCGCCGCGACATATTCTCCTCTTCATCTCGCTTATTTTTGCGACCGCCTACCCGACGGGCAAGACCGGCCACGCCGCGGGCAGTTTCAGTCCAGGCGCTGGCCAAGCTATTGCCCACGAACGACATGGCGCTAGGAGTGCGCTCGAATTCCTCCGTGGCGCTGTGCACGGGGTATCGCCGCGTGGCATCTGTCTCCGCAGAGCGGGAAGATCCACGACGATTGTCAGTTCTGGTTCGGCTGGTCGCAGACATGCCCATAACCTTACAGCTAACACCGGATCGTTTTCACATTAGTCACACGCGTGTCATTGTTTAACAGGCGGGCTGCCACGACCGTCCAGAGCTGAGAACGTGATCTTAAAGACTGTTGCGCTTGATGCCCGATTCGTCGCCGTCGATGGTGACGCGTACCTCGTCACGGCCATAGAGCCACAACACCAGTTCCCCGACGCTTCCGCGGACAGTCACAACCGGAGCACCTTTAGCACTGTTGTCGATTAGGGTCACCGCAACTCCGTCGTCGCGCATTAGCACCACGGTCGAGGTCGAACCGCGCAACATCATACGGCCGGCAGTAGTGACCAGGCGCCACAGGTCTGAAACTCCGGAGGGTGGTAGCTGACGAACGGTCCAACCTTCCTGGGCACGACGGACATCCTCGTGGTGGACGAAGTTCTCCGCAGTGTTGACGTAGCGGTCTGCCCAGTTCATTGGATTCCATCGCGGAGCACCACTGCCCCACTTCCCCACCACTTCGACGTAGGGCATTCGATTGACCTCAGCGGTAACAGCATCGAGGCGATCCGAAAGCGCCTTGACGAACATCCCGCCAGCGGCATCCAGACGGTTTTCGCGAATGTAAAGGTGGTTGGCCAGATCCCGGGTTGTCCACCCCTCGCACAAGGTCGGTGCGTCGGGGCCGACGCTGAGCAGTAGATTAGCTAGGTCTTCACGTTCCCGTTCAGCAAAAGTCATAGCTCCAGACTAGACCAGGCACGGATAAGCCCGCATCCACACGGTTTTAGGTGGATGCGGGCTCTTACGCTAAAAGACGCTCTAGAAACTTAGATGCTTTCGCGCGACTCCTTGATTTCCTCGTCGCTAACCTCTTCGGCTGCCTCTGAGGACATCGGCACGATGGTCGGAACAACCATCGGGCTGCGACGCCACTTCTGATTAATGACGCGCTCGGTGCGACGACGAACTTCCTGAGCCATACGGTACGGGTTGTTCTCACCACTGCCAGCCAGGTCAAAGAGAGTATCGTCAACGACCTGCTCGACGGTTGCGAGCACTTCCTTGGCGTCGTCCGAGTAACCGCGAGCCTGAGCCCGTGGCTTCTCCAACGGGCGACCAGTGCGGTTATCGATGACGGCTGTGACGGTGATAAGACCACCTTCACGCATTTCAGCACGGTCTGCCAGCACGTCCGCGTCGACGTCACCCATGGTGACGCCATCGACGTAGAGGTTACCGACCGGAACCTGGCCAACTACACGAGCACGGCCGTCAACGAGGTCGACAACCACACCGTTCTGAGCGAGGACAACGTTTTCTGGCTTAACACCGGTGGAAACTGCCAATTCCTTGTTGGCGCGGATGTGTCGCCACTCGCCGTGAATTGGCATGACATTCGATGGGCGTGCTGCGTTGTAGAGGAACAGCAGCTCGCCGGCAAAGCCGTGGCCAGAGGTGTGGACCTTGGCATCCTTGCTGGTGACAACCGTCGCACCGATCTGCGCGAGCATGTTGATAACACCAAAGACAGCTTCTTCATTACCCGGCACCAGCGAGGAGCTGAGGATAATCAGGTCGCCATCACGGACGGTAATCTGACGGTGCTCACGACGGGCCATGCGAGACAGCGCAGCCATTGGCTCACCCTGCGTACCGGTAGTCACCAGCACGACCTTGTGGGGCGCCATGCGAGCGGCCTCGTTCATCTCCACAATGGTATTTTCCGGTGCGGTCAGCAACCCCAATTCCTGCGCGATGCGCATGTTGCGAATCATAGAGCGACCATTGAAGGCAACCTTGCGACCAGCCTTAACAGCTGCGTCGATGACTGCCTGCACTCGGTAAACATTCGAAGCGAAGGCCGCGACGATAACGCGCTGCTTGGCATCCATAATCAGGCGGCGCAGAGTCGGAGCCAAGTCCGCCTCGGATCCCGAAAAGCCTGGAATCGTAGCGTTGGTGGACTCACACAAGAAGAGGTCGATTCCCTCATCACCGTAGCGACTCAGCGCCGGCAGGTCAGTCGGCTTTCCGTCCGGCGGGGTCTGGTCCATCTTCACGTCACCGGTGTGGACGACCATGCCAGCTCCGGTCTTAATGACGATGCCAAGACACTCCGGAATCGAGTGGTTCACATTGAAGAAACGCAGATCGAACGGACCACGCTGAATGTGGCTGGTGTCGTTGACCTCGATGACCTTCGGGCGCTGACGGTGCTCCTGTGTCTTGGCCTGAATCAGTGCCAAGGTAAAGCGAGAAGCAATAATCGGGATGTCCGCACGCTGCTTGAGCAACCAAGGGATAGCACCGATGTGATCCTCGTGACCGTGGGTGACCACGAGAGCTTCCACGCGATCCCACTTGTCTTCCATGTAGGAGAAGTCAGGCAGAATCAGGTCAACACCCGGCTCATCCGAGCTCGGGAACAGCACGCCACAGTCGACGATAATCAGACGGTTTTTGTACTCCAACACGGTCATATTGCGACCGATTTCGGAAATACCACCCAGCGCCACCACGCGCAGACCGTCCTTGGGGGCCTTCGGCGGCGCGGGCAGACGTTGCGTCAAGTCTGCACCCTGCATCGACTGCACTACGTTACGTCGGTTGCCGCCACGCCCGCCACGGCCACCCCGCGAATTATTTCCGCGATTACCGCCACGGCCACCGCGACCACCACGAGAACCGCGGTTGGAAGAATTCGACGAACCTTGGGACTTCTTAGCGTTGCCGGATTTCTTACGATCACCGGAACGCTCAGAGCGCTCGGAACGCTGCGAGGACTTCGAGCCATTGGAGTTAGCTCCACCTTTGTCGGAGCCCTTGGATGCAGAGTTCTTGGACTGCTCTGCTGCAGCCACGTCAGACTCGGAAGGCGGACCGGCCTTACGAGTTACCTTGCGGGCGCGATTGCGTCCTTCAGCCACTACAGAACACCTGCCTTCCGCATAGCTTCTTCAAGCACCTCAAGCTGCTGGTCATTTGCTGCAATTTGCGGCAAGCGTGGATCTCCTATCTCAATGCCCTGCAGACGCAGAGCGGACTTAGCAAAACTTACACCGCCAAGTGCAGCCTGAGCGGCAAACAGCGGAGTCATCTTCGCGTGGGCTGCCTGCGCACCAGCAAGGTCACCCTTGTCAAAGCAAGAGCGCACCTCGGCCAGCAGCTGCGGGGCTGCATGTCCAATAACGGAAATGAACCCGGTGGCGCCAATCGACAGCCACGGAAGGTTCAGCACATCGTCACCGGAGTACCACGCCAAATCAGTATTAGCGATAATGCCGGCGGCAGTTCCCAAGTCCCCCTTGGCGTCCTTAACAGCCTGGATTCTCGGGTGCTCCGCCAACCGGTAAATGGTATCAACTTCAATCGGAATAACCGAACGCGGCGGAATGTCATACAGGCACACCGGAGCCTCGGTTGCGTCGGCCACCGCCGTAAAGTGGCGGTACAGGCCCTCCTGGGACGGCTTGGAGTAATACGGCGTGACGACGAGCAGTGCATCCGCGCCCGCCTCCACAGAAGCCTTTGCCAGCTCAATGGACTCGGCCGTGTCATTGGTGCCGGCACCGGCCACAAGCTTGACCTTATTGCCCAGCTCTGCGCGGACAGCTCGGAGAAGCTCAAGCTTTTCCTCAACGGTCGTAGTAGGCGACTCGCCAGTAGTACCGGCCAGAATGAGTGCATCGCAGCCGCCGTCTACAAGGTGCCCAGCGAGCTGCACACCTGCCTTGACATCGAGGCTTCCGTCCTTATCAAAAGGGGTCACCATAGCTACGGCGACAGTGCCGAAAATGTCAGCACCGCGAGTTGACGCAATTCCTGTGCTCATTGTTGACTACCTTTTCTTAAAAATCTCAATCGACTATATCTTCACACTGTACGTGCGATTACCCCTCGAAGGCGTAAGGACTCGACGCGACAACCGACCCATCCTTCAGAGTGTTGATCTCAAAATCCCCAAAAGCAACAGGAGCGCAGCGCTGCAGCTCCCGCAGACAAGCCACTGCCAACTCCCGAATTTCAGCATCGGCATGCTCGGTCGCACGCATCGAAATGAAGTGGCGCCAAGACCGGAAATTACCAGTAACCACGATTCGAGTTTCGGTGGCATTGGGCAAAACCGCCCGGGCTGCCTGGCGTGCCTGCTTCCGCCGCAAGATAGCGTTGGGTTCGTCGGCCCACTTCTCTTCCAGTGCGTCTAGTAACTCACCATAGGCGAAACGGGATTGATCAACCGCGCTTTCGAAAACTCGCAACAAATCCGGGTCCTCCGCAATTGCGGGAGGAACCACAACATTGTTGGAACTGGCCGGCACAAACCGCTGCGACAACTGCGAAAAGGAAAAGTGACGGTGTCGTGTGAGTTCATGTGCACACGAGCGCGACAGCCCACGGACATAGATGCTTGCACTTGCGTGTTCAAAAAGTGAGGTGTGGCCTACCTCGAGCACATGCCGCAGATATCCCCTATTCGTCGCAGTTCGCGGGTTGGGCTTGTCCCACGTTTCATAACAAGCCCGGCCAGAGAACTCAATTAATGCTTCCCCACCGTCGGCATCGGTATCAAAGTCGATGTCCTCTGGCGGGAAGAAGCTGGTCGCGGCGATTAGCTGCGCCTTGAGAGTGACATTTTCAGACATTTTTAGTTAACTCCCGGCTATTAAAGTCCCAGGAATGGCTCCAGTCCCACAGTCAGACCCGGAAAATCCTCAATCTTGCGCACTCCCAGCAGTACGCCCGGTACGAAGCTGGTACGCGAGTAGGAGTCCTGCTTAATGGTTAGCGACTGTCCTTCAGCACCGAAGATAACGGTCTCGTGAGCCACCGAACCGGTCATACGGACTGCGTGCACCGGAATGCCCTCGACATCGGCGCCGCGAGCACCATCCAGAGTCTGCTCAGTGGCGTCGGGCTGCTCCCCCATGCCTGCTTCCTTGCGAGCACGGGCAATAGCCTCAGCAGTGTGGATAGCGGTGCCCGAGGGGGCATCCTTTTTAAAAGGATGGTGCATTTCGATAACTTCAGCGGACTCGAAGTACGGAGCGGCTAGCTCTGCCATCTTCATGGTCAATACTGCGGAGATTGCGAAGTTCGGTGCAATAAGGACATTGGCGGCACCGTCGGCGTCGTCAAGCCAGCGCTGCACCTGATCGAGGCGCTCCTTGGTAAAGCCCGTGGTACCCACGACGGCGTTGATGCCATTTTTAATGCAGAACTCAAGATTGCCCATCACAGCGTCGGGCTGAGTAAAGTCAACAATGGTCTGCACACCAGCGGTGACAAGTTCATTCAGGTCATCGCCAGAGTCAAGACCTGCTGCCAGCTCCAAATCGTCGGCGGCTTCAACTGCCTCGCAGATGGTGGACCCTACCTTGCCCTTGGCGCCAAGTACGCCGACCTTGATATTGCTCACAGCTCTCTTGTCCTTTCCCAACGGGTTTATCTCTATCCCTTACCTTAGAATGTGTTGGGCAACTTGTGTGCCAATGCCCCCGTCGGCTTTGCCGTCTTGTCGGCTTACGATGGGGTTTTTCTTGCGTTAAGATGCAATATCTTCGAAAACCACTTATTCCAATACCTATATCTAGAAAGAGACTTCTCTTGGTTTCTGAATCTGAAGATTCCGAATTGAGCCCAAGTTCGGAAGCAGCACAGGCCAAAGCGCCGAAAAACGCTTACATGGCCATTTACGTGCTACTAGCTGCGGCATTTATGGCTATCTTGAACGAGACGGTCATGAGTGTCGCAATTCCCGTCGTCAAGGCGGACCTTAACATCAGCGCAACGACTGCCGGATGGCTGACAACGTCATTCCTGCTGACCATGGCTGTTGTCATTCCAATCACTGGATTTCTCATTGCCTCAGTGCGCTTCCGCACTCTTTTCGCGATCAGCCAGGGGCTATTTGTCGTAGGCACTCTCATCGGTGCCTTCGCGCCAGGTTTTGCAATCGTGCTGCTCGCACGCGTTGTTCAAGCCTCCGGCACCGCAGTACTGCTGCCGCTGCTGATGACCACGGTGCTCAACGTAGTACCGGAGCATGAGCGCGGCCGCATGATGGGACGAATGAGCGTAGTCATCGCTGTCGCACCTGCTATCGGTCCGACCGTCTCCGGTCTAATTCTGGAGATTGCAAACAACAATTGGCATGCGCTTTTCGACACGATGCTGCCGCTCGGTCTGATTGTGCTAGTGGTCGGCGTCATCCTCGTGCCCAACATCGAGGAAAACTCCGCCAAGCCCATCGATATTCTCTCGGTGTTTCTCAGCGCTGGCGCATTCGGTCCGCTCGTGTATGCGCTCAGCCGTGTGGGTGCCGAATTTTCGCTTATCGACGGAATCCTCTGCGCAGCCGGAATCGTGCTACTGGTGCTCTTCATCATGCGTCAGCGCCGCTTGGCACCGCGAAACCGAGCTCTGCTGGACCTTCGGACCTTCCGCACCAAGAGCTTCACACTGTCCACAACCATCCTGACTTTCGGCTTTATGCTGATGTTCGGTGTGATCATCATTCTGCCGCTCTACCTCAACCTGCGCGGTGTTGATGTCAAGACCATTGGACTAATTGTGATGCCCGGCCCGCTGATTATGGGGCTTATGGGCCCGACTGTTGGTCGCCTTTTCGACACCTACGGTCCGCGTCCGCTGGCAATCCCTGGTTCTATTATTCTCGCCCTCGGTCTCTTCGGGCTCGGCTTTATCTCGGCGTCCACTCCGCTGTGGTGGATTGTCGCCTGCCACATCGTCTTTGAGATTGGCTTGGGGCTGCTGTTTACTCCACTGTTCACATTCGGCCTTGGCGATCTTCCCAAGAACCTCTACCCGGATGGCTCTGCGATCCTGAACACGCTGCAGCAGGTTGCAGGCGCGGTTGGTACTGCACTGTTTGTCGCGCTGTCGGCTGTCATTGCCGCGGGTCTTTCCGGCGCTGGTGCAGCAGCTCCTGCAACCGACGACCTGATTCGTGGCTATAGCATTGCGATGTTTACCGCCGCGGGTCTTGGCGTGGTGCTGATCTTCTTGACCACGCTGCTCAAGCCGCAGCGGAAGAAGATCGCATTGCAGTAGTTCTCGCTTTGAGCGAAACAAAAAGCGGCTAGGCGCAGTGCCTAGCCGCTTTTGTCTACTTACTGTCTACGACAGGCGGTTAGTCGTCCTCGACCGGAACCAGCGAGATCTTGCCGCGGTTGTCGATATCAGCGATTTCGACCTGAATCTTGTCGCCGACATTGATGACATCCTCGACCTTCTCGATGCGCTTGTCGCCACCGAGCTTCGAAATGTGAATCAGACCGTCACGGCCCGGAGTCAGGGAGACGAAAGCACCGAAAGCGACAGTCTTCACGACAGTGCCCAGGTAGCGCTCGCCGACCTTCGGCAGCTGCGGGTTAGCGATTGCATTAATCTGCTCAATTGCAGCATCCGCGGCCTTACCGGAAGTTGCCGAGACAAATACGGTGCCGTCGTCCTCGATGGAGATATCAGCACCGGTTTCCTCGGTGATGCCGTTGATGGTCTTGCCCTTCGGGCCGATGAGCTCACCGATCTTGGACGCCGGAACCTTAACGGTGGTGATCTTCGGAGCAAGACCGCTCATCTCGTCCGGAGACTCGATGACCTCAGCCATGGTGGAGAGGATGGCCAGACGTGCATCACGAGCCTGGGACAGGGCATCGGCCAGAACCTTCGACGGAATACCGTCGAGCTTGGTGTCCAGCTGCAGTGCGGTAATGAAGTCCGCAGTACCAGCGACCTTGAAGTCCATGTCACCGAATGCGTCTTCGGCACCGAGGATATCGGTCAGCGCGACGAAGCGGTTCTCACCGTCAACCTCGCCGGAAACCAGGCCCATGGCGATACCGGCAACCGGAGCCTTCAGCGGCACACCGGCGTTGTACAGCGACAGAGTCGAAGCACAGACCGAACCCATGGAGGTCGAACCATTGGATCCAAGCGCCTCGGAGACCTGGCGAATGGTGTACGGGAACTCCTCACGGGACGGCACGACCGGCAGCAGAGCGCGCTCAGCCAGTGCCCCGTGACCAATCTCGCGGCGCTTCGGAGAGCCAACACGACCGGTCTCGCCGGTGGAGTACGGCGGGAAATTGTAGTGGTGGATGTAGCGCTTGGAAGTAACCGGGGTCAGCGAGTCAATCTGCTGTTCCATCTTCAGCATGTCCAAAGTGGTGACACCCAGAATCTGGGTCTCGCCGCGCTCAAACAGCGAAGAGCCGTGGGCACGCGGAACCAAGCCGACCTCAACGCCCAGGTCACGAATGTCGGTAACACCGCGACCATCGATGCGGAAGCCCTCAGCCAGAATCTTCTCACGGACAATCTGCTTCATCACTGCGTTGTATGCAGCGCGAATCTGCTTAGATACAGCCTGCTCGTCGACATTATCGGAGACGAAGCGCTCCAGCAGTTGCCCCTCGACGTCCTCCATGTACTCGTTGGTGG
Organism: Corynebacterium sp. HMSC073H12; assembly: GCF_001837775.1. NCBI lineage: Bacteria > Bacillati > Actinomycetota > Actinomycetes > Mycobacteriales > Corynebacteriaceae > Corynebacterium > Corynebacterium sp. HMSC073H12. Next base: position 342,839 of record NZ_KV834027.1, read on the forward strand.
CGTCATCTCGATCCTGCTTACCCGGGATTGTGAGCAGCTTGGCCAGCTTCTTAGCGGACTTCTTCTCGACTGCGTCAAAAATCTCATCGCTGTATGCCGGGAACAGCGGGAACTCCTGTGTGTCCTTCGCTGCGCGCTCAGCCAGACCCTTCTGTGCCTCACACAGAACCTTGATGTGCGGCTTTGCGGCCTCGAGGCCAGCGGCGACGATGTCCTCGGTCGGGGCCGGTGCACCGTCAGCAATTCGCTTGACGACGGTCTCTCCTGCTCCGGCCTCCACCATCATGATGGCGACATCTTCGACGTTCTTGCCGCGGCGCTTGCGGGTAACGATACGGCCAGCGACAACCATCTCGAACAGAGCCTGCTCGTGCTGCTCCTCGGTCGGGAAAGCGACCCATGCGCCCTCCGGGTGCTTGTCATCGGCGACAAGCGCGATGCGGACGCCACCGACAGCGCCGGAAACCGGCAGCCCGGAAAGCTGAGTTGCAGCTGATGCGCCATTGATTGCGACGACGTCGTAACGGTCCTTCGGGTCCCAGGACATGACGGTGACGACAACCTGTACCTCGTTGCGCAGGCCCTTGACGAAGGTCGGGCGCAGCGGACGGTCAATCAGACGACATGCCAGGATGGCGTCGGTGGACGGGCGGCCTTCACGGCGGAAGAACGAGCCCGGAATCTTGCCCGCAGCGTACATACGCTCTTCTACGTCAACGGTCAGCGGGAAGAAGTCAAAGCCCTCGCGGGGCTGGTTGGAAGCGGTGACGGTGGACAGGAGCATGGTCTCCTCGTCCAAGTAGGTGGTCACCGAACCATCGGCCTGACGAGCCAGCTGACCCGTTTCAAAGCGAATGGTGCGGGTGCCGAAATCACCATTGTCGATGGTGGCAACGGCCTCGGTAATACCGAAATCCTCATCAAAGAAAAATTCAACAGCCTTGCTGTTGGCCATAGGTTTCTTACTCCTAGAAATAGCGGCGATCATCGATGTCGCCTTCATCAAATCGAGTGGACTTTGTTTGCGCCCAGCATTCTACCAGGTAACCCGGGAAGTTCTCGTATTGGGCGAGTCGGAGATCTCTCACTGTCATCTGGGTTTTGCACCTACGCGGAGTTCTAGGAGTTTGCGGAGCGGGGGAACTTATCGATGAATTCTCTTCACTCATCGATGGATTACCGTGTCTTGTCGACGAATTACCGTGTCTTATCGATGGTGCCCCGGCACTTATGCGCACGCTGTCGATCAGCCCCTCCACATGTCGATGAGGTATTCACTTGTGGCCACGCTGCAGCGCATCGATGAGTGAATACCACAACGACAAGTGAGCAAAAAGACCCGCCGTGAGCTTCCATCCAGTGGAAACCCAAACGGCGGGTCCAAAAAGCTTAAAAGCCTTGAATTAACAGAGCAACTTACACCAATGGTGCTCTGGCAAACAGGGCCTTAAGGGAAACCTTAGCGACGCAGACCCAGGCGCTCGATCAGCTTACGGTAGCGCTCAACGTCGTTGTCCTGCAGGTACTGCAGCAGGCCCTTGCGGCGACCGACCAGCAGCAGCAGACCACGACGAGAGTGGTGATCGTGCTTGTGGAACTTCAGGTGCTCGGTCAGCTGACGAATACGAGCGGTCAGCAGTGCAACCTGAGCCTCCGGGGAACCGGTGTCGGTCTCGTGCAGGCCGAACTCCTTAAGGATCTCAGCCTTCTCTGCAGTGTTCAAAGCCATGTAAATCTAACTCCTTAAATCAAATTATGGTCGTTTTTTCAGTCCACACTCTCGGCTTTACCGGAACCAAACAGCATTTGGCAGCTGATTCCTCGCGACTGCTTGTGGACCGCAGTCACAGCCAGCGTTTTACTTTAACAGCTAATCGGTCTTTGCCAAAATGGCCTCGGTGTCTGCTACGTCCTGGTTCATCCGGTCAATGAGCTCCTCGACCGAGTCGAACTTCTCCATTCCGCGAATCCGGTCGACAAATTCAACCTGCCCGGCGGTGCCGTAGAGGTCCGCGTGACGGTCAATCACGTAGGCCTCGACCGTTCGATCAGTGTCTCCAAAGGTCACATTGGTGCCCACCGACACGGCTGCTGGGTAGCGCACCCCAAACTCGATATCGCCCTTCGGGTCCGGCTCCGGGCGCGCTGCCGTCGGCTGAGCCGTAAACCATGCCGCGTAGACACCATCAGCCGGGACTGCCAGCCCCTCAGCGAAGTCAATATTGGCGGTCGGAAAGCCCAGTTGTGCTCCCCCACGCCCCTGACCGGGAATAACGTCACCATCGACACGGTAGAAGTACCCGAGACACGAGGCGGCTGCGGACACCGCGCCGTCGGCAAGCAAACCGCGAATACGTGTCGACGAAACGCGTTCGGTCGAGTTCGCGGCAGTGACGTCGAGGAGGTCGACGATGGTGACGTCGACCCCACACTTCCGGCCGTGCTCCGGCATAGTCTCGGCGGTACCTGCGGCCTTCTGCCCATAGGTGAAGTTCTGGCCAACGAAGACGGCCTGTGCATTCAGCTTGTCGCGGATAACGGTACGTACAAAGTCTTCTGGGGGGATGCTGGAGAAGTTCTTGTCGAAGGACACGACGAGCATGGCATCAATTCCCTCCGCCTCTGCCAGCTCGGCACGACGGGACACGGTGGACAGTGCCGGCGGCACCTTATCCGGGGCAAACAGCGCTACGGGGTTGGGGTCGAAAGTCATCAACAGCGACTTCACGCCACGAGCGCGAGCGTCACTGACTGCAGCAGCTATCAGGCGCTTATGTCCTAGATGAATACCATCGAACACTCCGATGGTTACGACCGTGTCCCCCAGGTCTTCGGGTGCATTGTCCAAGCCATACCAAATCTCCACAAAGAGCCAGTGTAACTGGTCACCGTTTAACACACCGCATATAGCGCAACATAGGATTGCGTCTATGACCGACTTCGATCCGATTGCAGACTCCGGCATTGTCATCGTCGACAAGCCCCAAGGCTGGACAAGCCACGATGTAGTGGGCAAACTCCGTCGAATCTTCCGCACCAAGAAGGTCGGCCACTCCGGCACCCTCGACCCAATGGCCACCGGTGTGCTCGTCCTCGGCATCGGCCGCGGCACGCGTTTTCTACCGCATGTCCACGCGGACACGAAGTCCTATCAAGCCACCATTCGGCTCGGCGCTGCCACGCTTACCGACGACGCCGAAGGCGAGTTGCTCTCCGAATCCTCGGCGGCAGCGGTGACCGATGAAATGGTTCGAGAGGAAATTGCGAAGTTCACCGGCACGATTATGCAGAAACCGGCGGCGGTATCCGCTGTGAAGATTGACGGTGTCCGCGCCTACGAGCGCATCCGCCGTGGCGAGAAGGTCGATATCCCAGCGCGCCCGGTGACAATCACCCGCTATGAGGTTCTGGACATCCGCCACGACTCCGATCCTTCCCGTCCCGGGGAGTGCATCGATATCGACGTGGAGGTCGACTGCTCTGCCGGCACTTTCATCCGCGCCTTAGCTCGTGACTTGGGGGATGCACTGGGAGTCGGTGGTCATCTCACCGCTCTGCGACGTACTGCCGCCGGCGTTTTCACTATTGAAGAAGCATTGACTATCGACGAGCTCACAGCGAAAGCCGAGCAATTCGACACCGCCAATCCAGAAATTGCGGAGATGCGACGCCCTCTTCCGGAGCGCGCCGCTTCCTTGCTACCGATGAGTCTGGACGCGGCCTGCCTGCGTTGCTTTGATACCCGCGAAATTACTGAACAGCAGGCGGCTGATTTGGCTCAGGGCAAGTGGCTGGAGCCAATCGGAAAACCTGGAGTCTATGCGGCGGTGTCTCCAACGGGAAAGGTCCCGGCGCTGCTCACAGAATCCGGCAAACGGGCCAAGACGGTCTTCGTGGTACGCCCGGCCACGCTGTAACTATTTCTCAAGGCTTTTTAACACTGCTCGAGCCACACAGCAGTGGCAACGACGCCTGCGCCGCGGGCCCAGAAACCCTTTACTCCGCGGAAGGCGTCGGGAATCTCACGGTGAAATGTTAGCTGTAGAGGTCCGCCTGCGAGTCCTCGGGAAAAACCTCGCGCTGCTATCCGTCTCTTCCTCGTTTGCACGGAAACTTCGTCGAAGTCTAGCCACTGCCCGACTATCGGCTCCCAGAGTTTGTACATTGATTCCTTGGCGCTAAATTGCACCAGCGGGTCCAGGCGTGCTTCGTCAGTGCGCAAGACTGCATTGATGATTCCTAACTCTAGAGTCTGCTCGACCTCGACATCGATGCCAATCCCCTGCAGCCGTTCAGCGCTCGCAGACACAGCTGCCACGGCCCCGTCGCAGTGGCTAATTGACCCCACGACTCCTCGCGGCCACAGCGGCGCTCCGGTGGTCGACATGCCAATCCCACCTGGGGCAGACTCTCCTAGCCGTTGCAACGTCTCATGCGCAGCGAGGCGCCCTCGGGTGAAATCACGGATTCGAGCAGGTGCTGCACTATCAGACAGCCTCAATTCAGCGCTACGGAGCTGCTGCAATTCCGCATCGCTAAAAGGACGCTCGGCATTGGAGTCAATAACCAGCCGGCTACCGGCGGGTAAATGCCTGGCCAGGTACTCCTGGACATCGGCAAGCACACTCATGCGCTGATGCCGTACCATTTCTCTCCACGGAAACGGGTAGCGACAAAGATGAGTCGCAGAATCATGAATGCCAAGAGACCGCACCATACGCCAATCAGCCCCCAGCCAAATGCCTGAGCCAGCCAGACCGGTGGGAGGAATCCGCACAGGACCGCGCTAACGGTGGCGTTACGGAGGAAGGCTGCGTCGCCGGCGCCGAGCAACACGCCATCGAGCGCGAAGACGACACCTCCGATAGGAATCATCGCGACAAGAATCCACCATGGTCCGGCGGTGACTGCGTCAATCACGCCTGTGGAGTCGGTAAAAATGCGGACGATACTGGCATTACCCACTGCGAAGACAGCCGCTAGGCCGAGAGCAATGACGCTTGACCAGACAGTAACTCGCTTGCCAGTCCAGCGGGCAACGGCCGTGGAGCTACCGCCCAACGCTGCACCGACGAGCGTCTGTGCAGCAATCGCTAGCGAGTCGAGCACCAATGAGATCAGATTCCACAGTTGCAGCATGACCTGGTGCCCACCTAGCGTGGTCGGCCCAACGCGGCCAGCAACCGCTGCGGCAGAGAGGAACGCTACCTGAAAGGACAAGGAGCGAACGATGAGATCGCGGCCGAGGACCAGCTGGCTTTTGATAATGGCGCCATTCGGGCGCATGGAGAGCTTGCGGTTAGAGCACTCTTTGAAAAGACTGCGGAGGAACAGCCCGCCGGTAATCAATTCGCCGAAAAGAACGGCCATCGCAGAGCCCTCGAGACCGAAGGCGCGGACCAGCGGCACAATCACAATGGCGGCCGGAACAAGGCCTGAGAGCACAAATAGCAGCGGCGAGCGGGTGTTTTGGATACCGCGCAACCAACCATTTCCAGCCTGCGCAATCAACGTCAGCGGAATGGCGAAAGCAGCAACTCGCAACCATTGCCCTGCACCATGAGCGACCTCCGGATGAGGAGCTAACCAACCGGTAAATACCGGTGCCAACCCCACGATGATGGCAAAGAGACTAAGGCCCACAAAGATGGCGACCCACGTCGCTTGCAGTCCCTCTTCGACCGCCTCGTCCACGTTGCCCCTGCCAAAGGCTCGCGCTGATCGGGCGGTCGTGCCGTAAGCCAAGAAAGTAAGCTGCGTAGTTACCACGGAAAATACCGTCGAACCAGCAGCAAGCGCCGCAAGCTGGACGGCTCCGAGCCGACCGATGACAGCCGTATCCAGCAGCACATAGAGTGCGGGCGCGGCAAGAACGCCCAACGCTGGCAGCGCCAGCGAGACGATTGCGCGAAGGCTGACATCTGACTTCGCACTGTGCCCGGTTCGCTCTATGGCAGTTTTCTCAATCTCAGTGCGCTCCTGAGTTTCTCGCGAGTCCGACATTCCCTAGGCCTCGCTTGTGTCTCGGCGTGCCTGGGCTGCGACATCGCTGGTGTCCAGGATGGCCTGCAGCAGCTCATCCTTGCTGCACTCGCGAGTCAGACCGGCGGCACGCTCGTGGCCACCGCCGCCGATTTCCAGGGCGACCTGGGAGACATCGACAAGCTCGCGAGAACGCAGCGAGACCGCCCACTGCCCTGGCTCATACTCCTTAAGTACCGCACAGACATCGGCCGCATTAGTCGTACGCACAATGTCCACGACCGATTCAATCTCATCGTGACCAACTTCGACGGTCTGGTCGTGCTCAATGACAACGTGGATTAGGCCTGCGCCGTCGCCCCACTCGGGCACCAATGTCGCGGTGGAAAGCACCTTGCCCAGGAACGGCAGGTAGGCAAACGGATGCTCTTCCAGCAGCTGTGCACCAATCGTGCGCGGATCGAGCCCCTTATCCAGCAGACGCGCCGCTGCAGTGTGCATGCGAGAACGGCCGAACTGGAACGACGCGGTATCCGTCAACAGCCCGGCGTAGAGAGCATGAGCCATCGGCGTGGTCAGCTTGATACCCCAGACACCAAAGAAGTCCAGGAGCACCATGGTCGAGGACTCTGCGAGTTCATCAACCATGTTGACGGAGCCAAAGCGAGTGTTGGTCGCGTGATGGTCAACATTGATAACGCGATCGGAGGCCGTCACGCGATCTTCGAGCGCACCAAGACGCCCCGGGCTTGCGCAATCGACAGTCACCCATGTGTCAATGTCTTCATCCAGGTCCGTGTACTCGACGAAGCGTTCCCATCCGGGGATGGTCAGCAGCGACTTGGCAGGCAAATCGCTCTCACCGTAGCTGGCGACAGCCGAAATGCCACGCTGTACAAGTGCCATGACCATCGCAGATGCGGCACCAATCGCATCCGCATCGGGGTGAACATGGGCAATGACGCCGACTTTCTTAGCGTCGGCAAGCATATCCTGCATCTGCTGAATCGGCTTGGACATGCGGCGATTAATCGCCTGGGAAAGCTGGTGAGCTGCCTGCTCCTGAGCCTGCGGAGAAGTGGTCACGTAGATGCCCCTTTCATCGATAGATGTGGCCGGTGGAGAGTTTTACTCCTCGTCGCGGTATGGGTTGGCATCGCCTGCGGGCTTAGCGTTTCTGGCCTGCTCAGCCAATTCCGCGTCGCGCGCGCGAGTCTTATCGAGCAGCTCCTCAAGGTGCGCGGAGATCTCCGGCACCGTGTCAACCTCAAAAGCCAGCGTCGGTGTGTAGCGCACACCGGTGCCACGACCGACTAGGGAACGCAGCTGCCCCTTCGCCTTTTCCAACGCTGCTGCTGCCGACTCGTAGTCCGGTTCCTCGTCGAGCGTACGTCCGCGCACAGTGTAGAAAACTGTGGCGTCGTGCAAATCGCCGGTGACGCGGCAGTCGGTGATGGTCACAAACTCCAGCCGCCGGTCCTTAATCTCACGCTCAATTGCGCTGGCGACAATCTCCTGAATACGCTTGGACAGCCTGCGCGCGCGTGCTGGATCTGCCATTTTCGGCTACTCCCTATCTATCTATATCTGTGCGCAACCATTCGTAGCTAGACCCCATATAGCGTGAGGCCTGAAGTGCCCCTTCGCTGACAAAGCCCCATTTGGGATCCGGCAAAAACGGTTCAATACAAAGGACTGCTAATACTAACACGCAAAGCACTACTCAACTTCGAACCACATTTTTCGCGACTTCGCCTAAGCCCGTCTACCGGGTGCAGTCACTTGCTTCGCCGCACGCTCGCCCTTTGTTAATAGCCTATTAATCATCACGACAACACTGCCGCCATCATCGATGTCATCGACGGCTTGGGGGCACTACCACGGAATTGCGCAGCTGAAACGCGGTCTCCGCAAAAACAAAGCCCGCTGCCCCACACCAATTCAACGGTCGGAAAATTCACGCCAGGGAGCAGCTCAGAATCTTTGTCTACAGCTAACGGCCTACCCGTACGCTCTTAACGGCGCTCCACGAAGTTGTACATCGGTAACCCATTAACATGAGAACAGTCAGGCAGTGAATCCATCACGCTGTCCTGCAATGGTGTTTCTCCCTCGATACCGAAAATCCATTTAACCGCAGCATTACCTAGCTCCAGCGGATGAAAAAGATACTTACCTCACCGTTTTTATCATTGGGCGCCACGCTGCCATGGGTTTGTTCCAATTCAGCCACATCCGTCGGATGTAGTACCTCGACGTGTTCACCATTAGCGAACGGTACCTCGAAATCCAACAGCCTTCCCGAGCTGAAGAACCGCTGCATGTCAAAATCATAGTCTTCGCAGCTTGCCCCTAATTCTCTGGTGGGAGTCTTATAGTGGCACAAATCGACAACACTATTGATGCACAGTGACCAACTTGCACGAGGATCATTCGCCAACGCTGCGTCCTCAATAAGGTCGTATACGTCGTCAGTCCCGAAGAGCAGCGTTGGCCCAAACGCTACGCAAAAAGGCGCTCCCCGAAGGGAGCGCCTTATCAAAGTTCACGCAGTGTTTAGCTTACGTTGCTACGTGCGCGGAACCTCGACCATCTCGTAGACCTCGATAACGTCGTCCACCTGGATGTCCGGGTAAGACAGCACCATACCGCACTCGTAACCGGCTGCGACCTCGGTAGCATCGTCCTTCTCTCGCTTCAGCGACTCGATAGTCGCCGAATCCGTAATGACGTTGCCGTCACGAACCAGGCGAGCCTTCGCGTTACGGCGGACCTTGCCGGACTCGACCATACAGCCGGCGATGAGGCCAACTGCGGAGGACTTGAAGATGGCGCGAATCTCTGCACGACCAATCTCCTTCTCCTCGTAGACCGGCTTGAGCATGCCCTTCAGAGCAGCCTCGACATCCTCGATAGCACGGTAAATCACCGTGTAGTAGCGGATGTCAACGCCCTCAGCGTTGGCAACCTCGGTGGCCTTACCCTCGGAGCGAACGTTGAAGCCGATGATGACGGCGTCAGACGCAGCAGCCAGCGTGACGTTGGTCTGAGTAACAGCACCGACACCACGGTCGATGATGTTCAGTGCGACTTCGTCGTCGACCTCGATCTTGAGCAGGGCTTCTTCCAGTGCCTCGACGGTACCGGCGTTGTCGCCCTTCAGGATCAGGTTGAGGGTGTTGGTCTCCTTCAGGATCTCGTCCAGGTTCTCCAGGGAGACGCGCTTGCGACGACGTGCCTGCAGTGCATTACGACGACGTGCGTCGCGGCGGTCTGCAATCTGGCGGGCCGTACGATCCTCGTCAACAACCAGGAGGTTGTCACCAGCACCCGGTACGGACGTCAGGCCGAGCACCTGAACCGGACGGGAAGGGCCGGCCTCATCGACGTCGTTGCCGTACTCATCGACCATGCGGCGAACACGACCATATGCGTCACCGACAACGATGGAGTCACCGACGCGCAACGTACCGCGCTGAACGATAACGGTTGCCACCGGACCACGGCCGCGGTCAAGGTGAGCCTCGATGGCGACACCCTGAGCATCCATATCCGGGTTGGCGCGCAGATCCAACGAAGCGTCGGCAGTCAACAGCACTGCTTCGAGAAGCTGATCGATGTTGAGGCCCTGCTTAGCGGAAATATCGACGAACATAGTGTCGCCGCCCCACTCTTCGTCAGTGAGACCGTATTCAGTCAGCTGACCACGAATCTTCTGCGGATCTGCAGTTTCCTTATCAATCTTGTTGACTGCAACGACAATCGGCACATCAGCGGCCTTAGCGTGGTTAATAGCCTCAACCGTCTGCGGCATGACGCCGTCATCAGCTGCAACAACCAGAATCGCGATATCGGTCGACTTGGCACCACGAGCACGCATAGCGGTAAACGCCTCGTGACCAGGGGTATCCAAGAAGGTAACCTTACGCTTCTCGCCGTCGAGCTCCACCGGCACCTGGTAGGCACCGATGTGCTGGGTAATACCACCGGACTCATGGCCACCAACGTTGGCCTTACGAATCGTGTCCAACAGGCGCGTCTTACCGTGGTCGACGTGACCCATCACAGTTACCACTGGTGGGCGCTGCTCGAGGTCCTCATCGTCGCCCTCATCCTCACCGAATTGGAGGTCGAAGGATTCAAGCAGTTCGCGATCCTCATCCTCAGGCGAAACAACCTGGACCTTGTAGTCCATCTCGTCGCCGAGCAGCTGCAGGGTCTCGTCGGACACCGATGCAGTTGCCGTAACCATTTCACCGAGGTTGAACAATGCCTGAACCAGTGCTGCGGCATCGGCATTGATCTTCTCAGCGAAGTCGGACAACGATGCGCCGCGTGCGAGGCGAATGGTCTTGCCCTTACCGTTAGGCAGCTTGACGCCACCCACCACGGATGGTGCCTGCATTGCCTCGTACTCGTTGCGCTTCTGACGCTTCGACTTGCGTCCGCGACGCGGGGCGCCTCCTGGCCGCCCGAATGCACCTGCAGTTCCACCGCGACGTCCGCCGCGACCACCGCGCGGTCCACCACCCGGACCACCTGGGCCGCGACCACGGCCGCCGAAGCCACCGCCACCGCCACCGCGGCTTGCCTTTGCAGGCATCTGTCCCGGGTTCGGGTGCGAAGGCATCATCGCCGGAGTCGGACGATTTCCGCCCGGCTTATTACCGCGGCCCTGTCCACCTTGTGAACGCGGGCCACCCTGACGTGCTCCTGGCTTTGGGCCCGGACGGCCGTTTCCACCCTGCGGGCGAGGGCCACCCTGGCGTCCACCCGGCTTCGGGCCAGGACGGCCGTTTCCGCCCTGCGGACGCGGCATATTGGACGGCCGCGGTGCCGGACGGGAGGATCCGCCGGTCGAGAATGGGTTATTCGCCACACGCGGTGCGCGTGCGCCTGGCTTCGGCCCCGGCTTCGGGCCAGCAGGCTTCGGCGAGCGTGGCATTTCCTGTCCCGGCTTCGGCGAACGGGACGGTGCAGCTGGCTTGGCACCCGGTTTTGCCGCCGCTGGTGCAGCCGGCTTGGCG
>NZ_KV834028.1:0-200 GCF_001837775.1 Corynebacterium sp. HMSC073H12
TCTTTGTACCCCGTACGGGATTTGAACCCGTGTTACCGCCGTGAGAGGGCGGCGTCCTAGGCCGCTAGACGAACGGGGCTTAGAACTTTGCAGTTAGTGAATACATTCAACAGTGAACATCTTCACTGCTGGCCTACCAGGACTCGAACCTAGAATGACGGTACCAGAAACCGTTGTGTTGCCAATTACACCATAGGCCA
>NZ_KV834029.1:0-6882 GCF_001837775.1 Corynebacterium sp. HMSC073H12
GCTTTTGTTTTACCCACAAGTAAACGACATAAACCAGAATAATAAACAGCGTAAAATACTATTCTTTTTCCCATCCAATATTTTATAGATTCAATATTCTGTTGATTTTCAGTTAGCAAAACCGATTGATTAAATTCCCGGTTTTCTAGCTTGGTGAATCCTCATGGGTTCTCTATGGCAGACTGTTTCTATGACTAATCAAACACCTAACTCCGACGTGGTTAACCTCGCTTCTTCTGAGGCCGAGTCTCAAGACAACTTCACTCCTGTAACGACCGAAGAGGGTAAGCTGCAGCAGCTTATTGAATGGCTCGAAGAACACGTCTCGGCCTATTCCTACTTGAGCGAGGTTGTCCCGTTGGGTGCCTCTGAAGAAGACATCAAGAAGGCTCGTGCGTCAGTCAATGACCGCGGTGCTCGTATGCCCGACGCTATTATTCACGGTTCGATGATGGTCTTGGGGGCGGCCGTCAACCATTCTTCGCCATACCTTGCGTATGCCGATGGCAAGGTTGAAGTAACGGATACGACAGTGGGGGAGAGTCCTAGCGTTCCGGTTCGAGTTTTTGTTCCGCAGGATCCAACCGGATCTGTGGTAGTTGCCGCACACGGCGGCGCTTTTTGGATGGGTGACGGCAGTCTGCGTGAGAATTCCTTCGGCCCAAATATGGCTGCCCTGGCAGCCCGATCGGGCGCAATTGTTGTGGATGTGGACTACCGGCTCGCACCAGAGCACAAGGTGTCTGAGGCCGTCAATGACATTGCCCGGGTAGTCGCATCTGTCGCAGATGATTCGTTGCAGCTTCAGAAATTGGGTGCAATGCCCATCAGCGATCAGAACCCGATAGTTCTCTATGGCGTCTCTTCAGGCGGGCACAACGTTGTTTGCGCGGTAGACCAGATTAGTCAGGAAACGCCGGTTGCTCTGTTGCTCGTTGCTCCGGCCCTAGATTTGCGTGGTGCGCCTGCGGTGTGGTTGCAGGCATTCTTCGGCACCTCTGACGATTCGGCAAAGGAAGTGTCACCGGGTTTGCATGAGCCGTCGCGAAGCATGCGTGTCCACGTTCAGGCGGCCTCCCGCGATACTGTCGTTCGTCCAGCTACCGAGTACCTGAAGAAGGTCGAGGAGGCGGGTGGAGAGGTCTCTCAGGCAGAATTCTTGGCAACTCACCAGATTGCGGTTCCAAAGGTTCAGCGAGAGCAGATTACGGACGCAGCGAGGTTCATTCTAGAGGTCACTCACACGGAACGTGAGCTGCCAGAGGACCCGGCAGGTGAATACGATAAGGAAGCGATTGACCGGCAGAACGAAGAGTCCTGGGGCAAGAGCTAGTCAACCCGTTTCAGTTCCCAATGGCGCTCTCGCTGTGCATGTGAGCGCCGCGGTTGAGAGCGCTGGTAAGGGAAATCCGGGGGGCGGGGCGGCAACACCTCTGTGTAAAAAGGTCGGGGCGAACAGGCCCCGACTAGTCCAGCGGCAGGAGGTTGCGCTTCGTTGCGTGGACCTCTTCCACCCGGTCGATGTTGCGTTCGAGGACATTCCAATCGTTGACCGGAATATTGCGCTGGGCTTGAGCGATGACTGCCTTATCCGGAGTGGACCACGCGAGGGGCACTGGGGTGATTTCATCGTAGAACTCGGTGCGGCTCTTATGCGTACCGGCCACAGCAACAGCTGGCACCTTCGCGCCCACGCGGCGGGGAACCCCGGAAATCGTGGTGACAGTACGTGTAGCCAGGGCCGGGACGGGCTCTCCATCGGAGGGGTTTTTACGCATGTCCACCAAGGTCATCAGCACCATGGTTCGCTCATCCACACGCGCAATCATGGCCGGAACCAGCGGGGATTCGTCGTAAAGCTCTTGCGGATCCTTGATTGCGCGTCGCACCTGGAAGGTAACGCCGACGTAGAGAGCCGCGAGGGCGAAAAGCACAACCGCGCTGCCGATAACAAACGGCGTGCGGTCGAAAACTACTAGAACCAGCACAGCGCCGACGAGCAGCAGAGCAGAGAAAATGCCGGAGGAGATGAGCAGTCGGCGGGCATCGCGGTAGTACTCGTTGTTGGCGTTGGTGTGCTCGCGGTTGACGGGGAAGTGAAAGTTCATGGCAGTCCTTTAGTTATCCATTTTTCTAGGATTCCGAGCAAGCGGTGGAATCGCCGGGCAGGGTTGGGCCGAGGTACTCATCTGCGTCGACGATTCGGTAGGCGTAGCCCTGTTCCGCCAGGAAACGCTGGCGATGAGCTGCATATTCAGTATCGAGCGTATCGCGAGTCACCACCGAGTAAAAGACGGCGCCACCACCATCGGACTTCGGGCGCAGGAGACGCCCCAGACGCTGTGCCTCCTCCTGTCGGGAACCGAAGGTGCCGGAAATTTGCACGGCGACAGAGGCTTCGGGAAGGTCGATGGAGAAGTTCGCAACCTTGGAGACCACCAGCGTGTTGATCTCGCCGCGCCGGAACTTCCCAAAGAGCTCCTCGCGTTTGGCGTTGGACGTCTTTCCTTCGATGACATCGACGCCCAGTTCCTCGCCAATCTCTTCGAGCTGATCCAGGTAGGCACCAATCACCAGAGCGGGTTCGCCCTCGTGTCGGGCAAGGATTTGCTTGACGACGGGAATCTTCGTCGGCGTCGTTGCGGCCAGGCGATACCTGTCGGAGGCTTCAGCCGTGGCGTAGAGCATGCGCTCGGACTCGGTCGGGGTCACGCGGACCTCAACGCAGTCAGCCGGTGCGATCCAGCCCTGGGCTTCGATGTCCTTCCATGGGGCGTCGTAGCGCTTCGGGCCGATCAGGCTGAAGACGTCGCCCTCGCGCCCATCTTCGCGCACCAGGGTGGCGGTGAGCCCCAGTCGACGGCGCGACTGCAGATCAGCGCTCATTCGGAACACAGGAGCGGGCAGGAGGTGGACCTCGTCGTAGATGATGAGGCCCCAGTCGCGGGAATCGAATAGCTCGAGTGCGCGGTATTCCCCCTTGGTCTTGCGCGTGACCACTTGGTAGGTCGCAATGGTGACGGGGCGAATTTCCTTCTTTTCGCCGGAGTACTCGCCGATTTCGTCCTCGGTCAGCGAGGTGCGTCGCAGCAGTTCGTCGCGCCACTGCCTACCGGCAACCGTGTTGGTGACCAGGATCAAAGTGGTGCGCTGCGCGTCTACCATGGCCGCCGCGCCGACGATTGTTTTGCCTGCGCCACAGGGCAGCACCACAACGCCGGAGCCGCCTTCACGGAAGGAATCAGCCGCCATGCGTTGGTAGTCGCGCAGTTCCCAGGTGTCGTCACCTCCGGTGCCCTGATCCTGCCAAGCGATGGCGTGTGCCTCACCGTCGATGTAGCCGGCGGTGTCATTGGCAGGCCAGCCGACCTTCAGCAGCTCCTGTTTGATTCGGCCTCGCTCGGAGGGGTGCACGGTCCAGGTGTCGGCATCGATTTGCTCACCGAGCATCGGACGAATCTTTTTGTGCTTGGTCACCTCGGCCAGTACCGCAGGGTCGTGTGAGACCAGAATAAGGCCGTGAGCTGGATGCTTGGTCAGGCTCAAGCGACCGTAGCGGTCCATGGTCTCCGCGACGTCGATAAGCAGGGGCTGTGGGACGGGGAACTTGGAAAAGCGTTCGAGGACGTCGACCACCTGCTCCGCGTCGTGACCGGCGGCGCGGGCATTCCACAGCGCCAGCGGGGTGATGCGGTAGGTGTGCACATGTTCAGGAGCACGTTCGAGCTCCGCGAACGGTGCCAGCGCCGCGCGTGCCGCATCCGCCTCCGGATTATCGACCTCCAGCAGCACCGTCTTATCCGATTGGACGATCAGAGGACCCGTACCGAAACCCATTATCTCCTCGCCTCGCAGACATTCGAGCAAAAATAAGCTAAAGGTCAATTCTGCCACGATTACGCAGAAGATGCGGCACGGGCTCGAATCATCCCGAACCGCCACATTCGCTTTTGCATCGCTTTACGACGGTCCCCGCGCCCGCCGCCTAGTCGACAGGATGTACTTCGGTAATGCGATGCAGCAGGAAGCGCAGCACTTGGCTGGTGGCCGGATCGATAGCATCGACCTGCCCACCGGAGACGGTGACTGGGCGCACGCGCTTGCGGCCGGGTTTGCCGTTGCGGTCAACGTAGCTTAGATACAGGTCGTCACCGTGGCGAGCCGCGCGCTGCAGAAGCTTGAATGCCTCGGTGCCGGAGGCGTAGTCGCTCGTGTCACCGGTGCTAGCGCTGGCACCGGCAACCGTTCCCGTACCTGTCCCCGAATCCGCAGCCGAGCCAGAGACCCCAGCAGTGCTGCCACTGGCTGTAGCGCCACTGGAACTACCGGCGTGCTCGGCAGCACGGTTGCCATCGGCAATAACCGTCAACGCCTGGCTGATGCGTTCCGGTTCGGGCATCGTTGTACGCGCGGTGGGCACCGGAGCTGGCGCCTCAATGCGACAGGGAGCGCGACCGAGATCCAGCACCAAACCCTCTGCATCTTCGGCGATGATGGAAAAGCCCCCATTTCTAGCGGTCTCAATCACTTGGGCAAGCGGGGCCTGGCTAATCAGCACCGTTTCGGCAATCTTCCGCAACGCCAGGCTTTGTCCAGCCTGGTGACTTTGGAAAGAGGCCAGCAGGGCCGGATCGTCACAGCGGATAAACGAAGCTGCGGGGCCACCGCGGAGACGACCGTGGCGGCGGGCGACGTCGTCAAGCAGATAGGTAATGGACTGCGGCACCTCGCCGACGGCGTAGCGCGAGAGAAATTCGGAGATATCGGCGGCGTTGATGCCGGCGTCGAGGGCATCGCGAAGGCTGTCTTCGGTCACGCGGTAGACGCTGGCGAGGCCGGGAGATTCCAGTTGCGCAATCGAACTGAGCATGCGTTCCATCTCCGGGGATGCGGGGCCCGGCACGACGATGGTGTTGTCCGCCTGGACCATCAGGTACGAGGCGTTCGGCGGCAAGAGGTTGTTACAGGCAGCACGCAGATTGTCGAAGGCCTCGGCAGTGCCGGATTCGATGAGCGCGACCATGGCTTTGCCAACCTCGCTAAGGCCGACGGAAATCGTTTCCACACCAGGGTCCCGCACGACGATGCCGAGAGCGACCAGCTCGTCGACCACGCCACTGAGAATCTCGTCCGTGCACCTCGCGTTGGTGATCGGGTAGTAGTAGGCGGCGCATTCACGCAGGTCGGTCAGAGCAACGACGTTGTTGTCGCTTGCCGACGACGCCACCTGCGCACAGCAGGCCAGCACCATTTCCCGGATCGCTGGCACCCCGGAGAGCCGAGTTTGTGGGGAGAGCAGAGCAATGCGCTTGCCTTCCTCATTGAGCTGGTCGACCCGCCAGGGAGCTGCGTCGCTAGTGCGAGTGCCGACTGTCAAGCTCACCCACCGGTCAACCAGATCGGCGTCGAGGAAACCGTCGGCTGCCAGCGTGGGGGCGAAATAGTCACCACCGGTGTCGTGCAATGGCAGCGGATGCGGAGTGCCGACATGAACCAGGCCCGCTGCACCGAGGTTAGCCACGCCGCGAGCCAGCTCCGAGATGTCGACGCCGAGTTCCTCGATGAGATTGCGGGTTTCCCGCACTCCGATGACACCGTTTTTCAAGGTCGGTGCGGGGTTGGTTCCCAGTAGGTCCAGGAGGTCAGTCGCCTGTCGCAAAGTTTCCCAGGCAGTGGCGGCAGCACGGTCGTTACCGCTGGCAATCACATGAGTAGCGGGGGTTTCGGGGCGCAGGGGGACGTCGTCGTCGGCAAGCCCGACTCCACGCATAAGCGCGCGAACGGTGGCGGGTAGGCGGACGGTGCCCTCGTCGATGCGTTCGAGCAGGCCGGCGTTGATGAGCGCTGGGACCGGCAGCGAGGGGTCGGCATCCGGATGAGCGTCCTTTGTGACGCCGAGACCTCCGGAGTTGGCGAGCGTATCCAGGAGACGCTGCTGCCTGTCTGTGACCTTGGTGAGTGCCGTGCGTAGCTGGCTGCGGCTGGGGCCATCGGGATTGGGCAGAAGATACCAGCCGGGTGGCAACGAGGTGGCGACCTCATCGCTGAGACAGAAGTAGTCCTGCCAGGGCAGAGGCCTCTTGCGGGTGGACTTGCCGGTGAAGGTGCCGCGGGGGCCGGGGCCGTTTCCCCAGATGAGTCCGTATTCGCGCAGGGTATCGAGGCTTGTCCGAATATGTGTGGCCGTGGGCCGTTGATTGGCGGGGACCTCTGCTCGAGAGAGTAAATCGAGAATGTAGTCGATGAGGGCGTCCGCAGTGACGGGTTCGGCGTCGGCACCGAGGTCAGCGGCAGCCTCAATGCAGGCGAGCTCCAGTGCGGGCAGTTTGGTCAGCGCGCGGGAGACAGAAGCGCGGAGCTGGAGCCTTGCCGCTAGCACCTGGGACGACTTCGGCGGTGGCGACAGCGCATCGGGGCGATTGCTGAGGATAGTGCCCACAAATTGGTCTGGTTGACCTGCCAGCCAGTCGGAAAAGAGTGCAAAGGGGGTGGTGCTAGTCATGACAATCCCCACTTTAGTGAGATTTAAGGAGGGGAGAAGGTGACTGGGGAGAAAATTTTTGGGATAATCTCAGCATGGCTAACGTTGCAAAGAAATCCTATGTCGATCCCGGCTGGCCGAAGGACCTCGAGCCTGGTCAGCACGCTGTTACTGAACTGATTGCTCACCACGCTGGTGCAGATTCGCCTTTCGGCGACATTGAGTTCCCGGTTGATCCGGAGACTCTGGGTTACGTGCACCCGACCACGGTGATTAACAAGTAATCTTTTAGATTTTTAGCAGAGCTAGATCTGCTGGAAGCCCGCAGCCGTGACTGCTAGTTCAGTCGTGGCTGCGGGCTTCAAATATGAAACTGTGTGAGTTTATGACACTTTCAAGCC
>NZ_KV834030.1:0-2176 GCF_001837775.1 Corynebacterium sp. HMSC073H12
CTTTTGTTTTACCCACAAGTAAACGACATTCAATAGATAAATGTCGAAGCTTATGTCTCGGCGATAGCCACTAATTTTGCTTGGTTGTTGGTACTTGGAAGGGGGCCGATGCGCAGTAGACCGGTAGCGGAGGCTCCTCGAATTCTGGCACTTAGCTTGTTGGCATGTGCGATTCATCTATTGCACTTCTGTGCCTATCGCCGCCACTCATCCCAACATACTGATACCCCGGATCAATTGAGGCTTAACACCAAGCTGTCCAAATAGGGAGACATACGCTTACTTAGTAGTCAGCTCTGATTTTCGAGTCGTACCTACGAGATGCTGTGGCGGCCTCCTCGATCGCGCCAAAAGAAAATCCCGTCTGGGTGAGGTATTGCCTGCGCCCATACGGGAATGTGTCGTATTTAGTTAGGCTAGCTCTGTCTGGGATTAAGTTATGCAGCCGGGCTAATCAGAGTACCGAAGTTAGTTATTACTGCTCGGCTTAGCCGACGGGACGTCTCCGTAGCCGTCGTGATCCTTATCTTCAGAGTTAATACCTCCGCGGAAAGTGTCGTGAGCACTCGGAGTAACGGCGTGCGGTGCACGGTCGGCGGTGTTGAACAAAAGATTCAAGATGATAGCAGCGACGGAACCTACGCAGATACCCGAAGCCATAAACGTTTGCGCCCACGCCGGTAGTCCGGAGAATAGTTCGGGCGATACAGCAGGAAGTAATGCCAATGCCAACGGAATACCCACCACAATCACGTTGGATTCAGTGAACTTAACTTTGGAGAGAGTGCGGACGCCGGATGCTGCGACCATACCGAACAAGGCGATACCGGCACCTCCCAAAACTGGAGCTGGGATAGCGGCAACGAGAGCGGCCGTCTTTGGAATCAGACCCAAAATCAGCAGCATTCCACCTGCAGCTGCGGTAACCCATCGGGAACGTACGCCCGTGATGGATAGAACGCCAATGTTCTGGGCAAACGCCGTGTATTGGAAGGTATTGAAAATACCTCCAATTACGGTCGCAGCACCGTCGGCACGCAGTGTGTCGGCAATACGGTGATTATCAATATCGGATTCAGTAATCTCGCCGATTGCAAGTACGTCGCCAGTCGCTTCGACCATAGTCACAAGCGAAACAATGCACATGGCAAATACAGCCGAGAGTACGAATTCAGGCATGCCAAAGTAAAATGGATGCGTCAAACCGAAGACTGGTGAGTCCTTAGTTCCAGACCAATCCACCATTCCCAACGGAATGCATAGCAGCAATCCGGAGATCATGCCCACTAGAACGGCAATGCGGGCGAGCCATTCTGGTGCCCATCGCTCAATACTGAGAATTAAAACCAACACAAACGCAGCTACTGCCAAGTTTTGAGGTGCGCCGAAATCTGGAGTGTCCTTGACTTCAGCACCGCCACCAACCCAGTCGGCTGCGACTGGCATAAGCGTCGTGCCGATAATCAATAGCACCGTGCCAGTGACCAACGGCGGAAATAGGCGTAGAAGCGACGCAAAAAGCGGTGCAAAGAGCATCATGAAAATGCCCGATGCAATCACCGAACCGTAGATTGCGGGCACGCCGTATTGCGATCCGATAGTAACCATCGGAATCGCGGCAGAGAAGGTACAGCCCTGAATCAGTGGTAGTCGTACACCAAATCGCCAAATACCCACCGACTGTACGATGGTGGCGATGCCTGCAACAAACAGGTCCGCAGCAATTAGGTGCGGAATATCGGATGGGGACATACGCCCGGCATCCACAAGTGCCCAGCCCACGAAAAGCGGGACTGCCACCGCGCCTGCATACGCGGCGAGCACATGTTGAAAGCCGAGTACAAGCAGTTTCACATGGCCCGGATACTCATCGACCGGATGAACCGTCTGAGCATCGGGCTTCGTTGATGTAGTCACAGTTCGACTTTAGTTCCCTAGTCCAGGTTTTCCTCACTGGAGCTTTATATTGGGGTGGTTTCGCTCCATCTCGCTTTACGACGAGGCCATCGGGTCACGTGACTTTGCTGAGATAACTCGTGAGTGTGCGTGGGAAGCCGCTGAACGAATGCATTGCGGAACAGCTTTAAGTGAAACTCTAGGGTTATGGTCTTCTATTAGCTCGGAAATACCCTAGAAAGGTGTTGTGACCTGCGGGTTCGCTTTATGTGTGAAGTGT
>NZ_KV834031.1:0-4191 GCF_001837775.1 Corynebacterium sp. HMSC073H12
CTGAGTTTATGACGAAAACGGTCAGAAATTTTGCCCGAAAGTGTCATAAACTCGGTCAGTTTCACATTTGCAGCCCGCCAGCTTTTTAGTCCGTCAGGCTTTAGCCCGTAGCACGCCAGCTTGCAGCCTCTACCCTTCAATCAGCTCCTGGCCCCAGTAGGAATCTGGGGTGGTGCCAGGGGCGATCCAATACACAGCGGAGCCGATGTGGCGGTTCCACTCATTGAGCAGGTCACCGCGATCCAAACGGGCCTGGATTGCGCTGAACTGGTTGTCCGGGTTCTTCTGGAATGCAACCCAGACCAGGCCAACGTTCGGTCCTTGGAACGGGAAGGCCGGCTCACCGGGCTGGTCTTCGTATGCATAGGCGCGGCGGCGCAGGGCGTCGTCAGGTTGGCCATCTTGCTCACGGGACAGTGCCAAGTGAGACTGGCGGTGGATGAGGTACTCTCCCTTGTCATCGATGGCGTCCATGTCCTCTTCGTCGAACTCGTCGTTGCCGCCGGAAAGAGGAGCGCCGGTGTGGAAGTCACGGCCGATAACGATGGAGCGTTCGTCGGTGCTGAGCTCATCCCAATTGTTCAGGTCGAGTGCGATACGGCGAACGACCATCACGCAGGAGTTGTTAATCGCCTTGTCCTTGGAGTCGATCCACACCTGTTCGGACCATTCATCCGGAGTGGACGGGTTGACGGTGCCGTCGAGCTGACCCAGCGGGTTGCGTGGGGTAGCGCCGTGTGGCTGCGAGCCCCAGGCGTAGGAGAAGCCCTTCTGGAACCACTTCACGCGAGCCCACGGAGCTGCTTTCTTTTCCAGCAGGCGGGCCGCGGCAGTAACGGTGACTAGGTCGTCACCGCACAGTTGCAACACAAAGTCCGACTGGCCCCATTCCGGGCGAAGCCTGTCGTGTTGGAAAGCGGGGATATCGTGCAGGCCAGCGGGCTTGCGCTCTGGTTTGCCCAGGATGTCGAAGATGGGCTCACCGAAACCGGCGGTAATGGTCAGATTTGCGGTGGCTGCGACCATTTCCGGTTCCAGATACCCCTCGATGTCCTGGCCTTGGGTGAGGCGGCGGGCAACGTCGGTAAGCGAGGAGAATAAGTCCTTCAGACCCGCTGCGTCGATGCCATCCTTCAGGTCTAATGCGACGAGGCGCAGGTGTGCCTGGCCGGGCTGTTCAATGCCTGACTGGACCGGGCCATCGAACGGAATCTTGGCACCCCTCAGGGAAGTGTCGGAAGCCTGGGTCACTCGAGGTCACTCCTTGAAAGAGGTGGGATGAATAGTCTTTATGACTACGAGCATAATCACATTGGCCCCAGCAGGAGAGCATCAAAGCAAAGGCTCGGGGAGGGGGGCTAAGTGAATGAGATATTTGTATATTGCGATATACTTCACATCCACAGCCGCCTCGAAGGTGTTCATAAAGGAAAGTGCTGCATATCGCACGTTTTCCGCGCAAGGTGTGTTTTGGAACCTAGCGTGCATGAGACCCTCGAGTTATGCAGGGGAATCCCGGTGCAAGTCCGGAACTGTCCCGCAACGGTAAGCATCACTGCCAGAGCTTTGGTTTATCCGACGCGTTGATAACCAATCTTGCAGTGATGACAAGTCCGAATGCCTGCCGGTTGTGCAATTTCATATCCGATGCTGATCACGACTGACGAGGAAATCACGAGATCATGGCAATTCACGCAACCCTCGCGGGCATTCCGCGGATAGGGCGTAATCGTGAGCTCAAAAGAGCTCTGGAAAACTACTGGCGCGACCCGGCGACCGGCGGCTTGCTGGCCGCGACGGCGCGCAATACTGTCAATAGCTACATCGGCGCGGCGCTGAAGGCGGGAATCGACTCGGTTCCGACAATTGGGCGCTCGTTCTACGACTCCATGCTGGATACATCGGCGCTGCTTGGAGTGCTTCCAGCCCGCTTCCAGGATGCCCCGAAAACGGACGGTTCCAATCTGCCAGGATGGATTAACCACTACTTCGCCACCGCTCGCGGTACAAAGACGCAGCCGGCATCCGCAATGACCAAGTGGTTCGACACTAATTACCACTACATCGTTCCGGAACTGTCGGCCAATACGGAATTCACCATCGACCTCACTGACTGGTTGGACGATTCCTGCAGCTTGAACAATGGCGCCACAACCATGTTGCGTCCACATTTGATTGGTCCAGTGACCTACTTGAGCCTGTCGCGTACCGACGATGGTTCTAACCCACTTGGCCTTTTGGAAAAGTTGACCGATGCGTACGCTGACGTCATTGCTCAACTGGGAGAGAAAGGCTTTGAGTGGATTCAGCTCGATGAGCCGGTATTGGTCACTGACCTCGACGAAGTGACACTTGCTAGGACTCGCCAGGTCTACGAGAAATTGGCTGGCGTGTCGGAGTCTGCAAATACCAAATTGTGGGTGCAGACCTACTTTGGTGATGGTGGTCAGGCACTGAAAACCCTTTCTGGCACAGGCGTGCAGGCCATTGGTTGCGACCTGGTAGCTGGTAGCGCCGAGCTGCCGCATTGGACTGGCAAGGAACTGCTGGTCGCGGGAATCGTCGATGGTCGTAATGTGTGGCGCACCGACTTGGATGCAGCCCTGGCGACGCTGGAGAAGCTGGCAGCTCGAGGCCCCATCGCGGTGTCGACTAGCTGTTCGCTGCTACATGTCCCGTACTCCCTGGCCTCGGAAAACCCGAGCGAAGAAGAAGCCGAGGTGCTGCAGTGGCTGGCCTTCGGCGATGAGAAAATCGCCGAGGTGACCCTCTTGGCGAGGGCGCTTGATGCCAAGTTGAATGACCGTCAACTCGATGCCGCGGATTTGAAGGTGTTGAGGGAGTCCCGGGCAGCACTGGCATCGAGGGCAGAATCGAAGCGGATTGTTAAGCCTGAAGTTCGTGAAGCTTTGGCGGCAATCGAGGATAGCGACCGTAACCGTTCCCCGTTTGCAGCTCGCCAGGCGGCTCAGGCTGAGACCCTTAACCTGCCTCCGCTGCCGACCACCACAATCGGTTCCTTCCCGCAGACCAATAGCATTCGACGTGCACGTGCACAGCTGCGCTCGGGAGAGCTCACCCCAGCTGACTACGAGTCGTCAATGCTCGCTGAAATTCGATCTGCCATTGAACAGCAGGAAGAACTGGGGCTCGATGTGCTGGTTCACGGTGAACCTGAGCGCAACGACATGGTCCAGTACTTCTCGGAGCAGCTGGACGGCTACCTTGCCACCACCAATGGCTGGGTCCAAAGCTACGGTTCCCGCTGCGTGCGGCCGCCGATTCTCTACGGTGATATCACCAGGCCAGAGCCGATGACGGTGCAGTGGTACAAGGCTGCAGCAAACATGACTGACCTTCCCGTCAAGGGAATGCTCACCGGGCCGGTGACCATGTTGGCATGGTCGTTTGTCCGTGATGACCAGCCCATTGGTGACACTGCGGATAACGTTGCGCTGGTTCTGCGCGATGAGATTGCAGATCTCGTGGCCGCTGGAGCGCAGATCGTACAGGTCGACGAGCCCGCCATCCGCGAGTTGCTACCACTGAATGAAGCCGACCAGCCCGCCTACCTGAAGTGGGCTGTGGGGTCCTTCCGCCTGGCTACCTCTGGTGTGGCTGACGACATCCAGATTCACACGCATATGTGCTACTCGGACTTCAATGAGCTTATCGACACCGTCGATGATCTCAACGCCGATGTCACGTCCATCGAAGCAGCTCGCAACGGTATGCAGGTGCTCGCAGCGCTGAAAAATGAGGGATACGTTCGCGGGATTGGTCCAGGCGTCTGGGACATCCACTCGCCTCGCGTGCCGACGGACGGAGAAGTCTACCAGCTCGTGGAAGATGCGCTCGAAAGCGTTGACCCCAACCTCCTGTGGATTAATCCGGACTGTGGTCTAAAGACCCGAGGTTGGGACGAGGTTACGGCTTCACTGAAGGTATTGGTGGCCGCAGCTCAGCAGGCTCGGTTGCAGCTAGCAGAGTAAGTCGCGAACTGCATAGCCGCAAAATAAATAGTGAGTTAAGTAGCAAAAAGTGTGTCCGGTCGGCGTGACGCTGGGTGGGTACCTTTTGCTACTTAGCCCTACTTAGCCGCCAATGCGAGTTAGTGACCTCGGTTATGGCTGGCGGCGCCGGGGCGATGCGAGTTAGTGCCTGAGTTTATGACGAAAACGGTCAGAAATT
>NZ_KV834032.1:0-2382 GCF_001837775.1 Corynebacterium sp. HMSC073H12
CACACAACACACACCCACAAAACAACCACCACAACCAAGCAGCAGCCACCCCGTGAGCAGCAGAAGGAGACTTTACCCTCGCTACAAACATAAGTCAAATTGACTGCGAATACCAGGTAAACTTTCCCCTTGCCATTGCAACTAGCGGTTTCATCACCCCGTCGCGCTGACCCGGAATACATTACACACAATTGCCAAATAAGGCGAATTCGCTGGTCATGCAACTATTTTCACTATGTACGTAAGTATATTCACAGGCTTGATGCGACGCGACCACAACATACATAAGGGGATGCGCTGCAATGCCCGTCGTAAAGCGGTAATGGCGCACCAGAGGTTTATATAGAGTTAACCCCATTTCAATCTCTAAGAAATTCTCATCCTCGACTATAGATTTGTAACTTTTATTTCTAATAGAGCAGGTTTGCTCTTGTCAGGAGAGAACTCATGAACCGTATGTTCAAGATGGGATTGGCGCTGAGTACTGTCGCCCTAATGGCTGTTGGTTGCAGTTCAGCAGACGAAACAACGCCGAGCAATGCCGCAGCCGAGAAGGGCACGGCTGCAGACCTGGACTCAAGCATCGCCAACCGCGAAGCAAAGGGTGACCTTTCCGAGCATGGCGGCGCTCGACGTCTTGACGGTGATCAGACTGAATTCGTGCGCAATGCTGTCAGCCAGACCGGTGCAAAGAATGTCATTTTGTTGATAGGCGACGGCATGGGTGACTCCGAGATTACCGTCGCTCGTAATTACGCATTGGGAGCAGGCGGATTCTTTAAAGGCATCGATGCACTACCAGTCACCGGACAGTACACTCACTACGCTCTCGACAAGGACGGTAAGCCAGACTACGTAACGGACTCTGCAGCTTCCGGTAG
Source organism: Corynebacterium sp. HMSC073H12 (assembly GCF_001837775.1). Taxonomy (NCBI): domain Bacteria; kingdom Bacillati; phylum Actinomycetota; class Actinomycetes; order Mycobacteriales; family Corynebacteriaceae; genus Corynebacterium; species Corynebacterium sp. HMSC073H12. The sequence goes on from NZ_KV834032.1 coordinate 882, forward strand.
CGCATGGGCAACGGGCACCAAGACCTACAACCGCGCTATCTCCGTCGATATCCACGGCAATCCGCAGAGCACGCTCCTGGAGATTGCTAAGGCTAACGGCAAGAAGACTGGTAACGTCTCGACCGCCGAAATCCAGGACGCCACTCCTGCTGTCTTGGCAGCCCACGTATCCGACCGCAAGTGCTACGGACCAGAGGACGACGAAAAGTGCGGCGACGATCTTAAAGAAAAGGGCGGACGCGGCTCGATTTCAGAGCAGATTGTAGATACGCGTGCCGACGTCACGCTCGGCGGTGGCTCCGAAGCCTTCGATCAAACCATCCGCGCTGGCGAAGGCAAGGGAAAGAAGGTTATCGACTACGCACGGGAAAAGGGCTTTAACGTCGCGTCAGATGCCACGGAACTCGACGCGGTAACCGAGGCGAATCAGGACAAGCCTGTTCTAGGCCTATTCTCTGAGGGCAACATGCCTGTTCGCTGGGAGGGACCAAAGGCTGAAAAGAACGGTTACCTCGAGGAAGCTGCAAAGTGTACCGACAACCCAGAGCGAACTGCTGATGTCCCCAAGCTTGCAGACATGACGGAGAAGGCAATTGACCTGTTGAAGGACGACGAAAATGGGTTCTTCCTCCAGGTAGAGGGCGCTTCAATTGATAAGGAAGACCACAAAGCAAATCCGTGTGGCCAGATTGGCGAGACCGTTGACCTCGACGAGGCAGTCCAGAAGGCTCTGGACTTCGCGAAGAACGACGGCGAGACCCTTGTGATTGTGACCGCTGACCACGCTCACACTTCGCAGATTCTCGGTAACGCCAGCCAGGAAGACCTCGAGAAGATTGCCGAAAAGAACAATATTTCCGTTGAAGAAGCGCGGGAGATTGTTTACCCAGGCCTGTCCCGCAATCTGACTACCGAAGATGGCTCGATGCTTACTGTCGGATATGCGACCAGTGAAGACTCCGACATTGAGAGCCAGGGGCACACAGGTGCGCAGCTGCGTCTCGCGGCCTTCGGCCCCAATGCCGCAAACGTAGTTGGCCTGACCGACCAGACGGATCTTTTCTTCACTATCTCTGATGCCCTTGACCTCGACCACAGCAAGGTTACGCTGGAAGAAAAGTAAAAGTTCCGGTCAGCAACGGAGCGAGTCAAAATCATGCGGGTACGGATACAGCAACCGATGTAGTGATTGATTGAAAATTAAAACCGGTAGCAAACAGTTCTGAGGCCAGAAAGACCGCTGAAAATCAACCAGGTCTTTCGTAACTGAACGGTGCGCTACCGGTTTAGCATTCAGAGTCAATTTCCGTCGATTTGTGAAATTGAGAAGCGAAGCGTACTCACGGTTCATAAGGCCGTAAGCGCCTAGGCTGCCGTACCCAAACCAGTAAGCCCAGTCGTACCTTCCTAAATCCACTCCTACCTTCCGTATTTCGCACATTCGAAAACTAACGTGACGCAATTCGTATTAAATGTCGTTTACTTGTGGGTAAAACAAAAG
>NZ_KV834033.1:0-51657 GCF_001837775.1 Corynebacterium sp. HMSC073H12
GGGGGGGGGGGGGGGGGGATTGAGCCGGGGCGGCCTCGCAGTCTGTTTCTAAAAAGAACTAGAAGGGGCCAGCCACGTCCAAGTATTACATATCCCGAGGAATCTGCAAATACCTTTTAAAGGATTTAATGCCCAATATGTTCGATGTCACGATATTCGATGTCACGTCTCCCCGAGCCCGACATCCATGGGTAAGCTCAGAGTCTATGAACACCGGCGAGAACAGGGCTTCAACAACGCCGCAGCCGCACGCTTCTACGAACACAGGCATCGTGGACGATGCTCCCGCCACCGCTAACTCTCGCGTCGCTGCGTTCTTTGACCTGGATAAAACCATTATTGCCAAGAGCTCGGCATATGCGTTCAACAAGCAATTCCTCGAGCGCGGCATCATTTCGCCGACGGACATGCTGCAAATGGCACTCAGTCACGCCCTGTACATGTCACAGGGACACGATGAGGCGCAAATGGAGGCCACGCGCGAGCAGTTCTCCGCTCTTATCGCTGGTCACAGCGCCCGGGAGCTGCGCCAGGTCGCGATCGAAACCCTAGAGCAGAACATCACGCCGTACATCTACGCCGAGCCCTTGGAGCTCATTCGTGAACACCGCGCACGGGGGCATCAGGTGTTCATTATCTCGGCGTCGGCTCGGCAGATTGTTGAGCCCATTGCGCAGGCACTCGGTGTCTACAACGTGGTGGCCACCGAGCTGGAGGTTCGCGATGGGTTCTTCACGGGTGAAACGGAGTTCTTCTGCCGAGGCGAAAACAAGGCTGTGCAGATGCGTCGGATAGCGGAAAAGCGCCAGTTCAACCTGGCCGAATGCTTTGCGTACTCGGATTCCATCACTGATGAGCCCATGCTGGCTGCAGTCGGCCATCCCGTTGTGGTCAATCCCGATCGCGCTCTGCGCAAGATTGCGGCAGAGCGTGAGTGGCCTGTGCGCCAATTCCGGAATCCCGTCCCGCTGTTTCGCGCGCCGTCGAAACGCAATGCTGCAATTCTTGCCGGCGTCACACTGGCGCTTGGCGCGGGTGCGACGCTGTTGGCACTGCGCAAAAACGACGACGAGCCAAAGGCCGACTAACCCACCATCCAGCAGCCGGCCCGTCTACGCCGCTTCGGCGATACCGCGCGCTTCCACGGCACCGGCCTTCAGCCCCTCCAGATGCAGGAGAATCCACGCACGCAGGCCATCGGCGCTTCCCGACGCGAACCCCTCTGCGGCCTCGAAATACTCCTGGCGGTGGCGAGTCCAGTAGACCTCGGGCACGGCCAAGCCACGCGGATCCAGGCCGGTTGCGACAGTCGTCAGCCGCGAGGCGGCGCGGGCGATGATGCCGTTGTGGTACTCAAAGGGGCGCAGAGTCAGCAGTTCACCGTGCACAATCGCCGAGAGCACACCTGCGTGGATCTGGCTGCGGCCAGTGATGAAGTCACCGAGCACGTGCAGACGCTGCTCCTTCATCGCAGACGAGAGCTTGTCGTCACCAACCGGACGCCCGGCTTTCATCCGCGCCTCGGAACCGTCTTCAGTCTCACCTGCGGGCGATGCGTTCAACGCAAACTTGGCCAGCACCTGCTGCGGAGCGCGCTGCCACACGCGAGTGGTCTCACCAATTGACTCCGGGGAAATGGTGTCGGCAACCCGAAGGGCTGCTGCGAGTACGGGATCGGTGATGTTGCCGTCGTCGGGAAGCGATGGCTCGCCGCCTTCTAGCCACGCCGATGCCCGAGCGCCACGAAGGACCGACTCGGAGCCGGTGACGTTGTGCTTGCGCAGGTTGGCCTTGTGCCTGTGGACAGCCTGGATGGCCTTGGCCGCGACATCAGCGGCATGTGCAACGCCGTCGAGCTGCCACAGGGGCGCGAGGGGGTCCTTGGGGTCAAGCTGCGGGATAGCAGCGCCGGAAGCACCGTCAGCACCATCGGCACCCGATTCAGATGCCTTCGCCTGCGCTGCCTCACGCTCTGCGCGCTTCTTCGCCGACACGGAGGACACACCCAGGCTCATCCCAGCTAGGCCACCTTTTCCGGCGCCAACACCATTGCCCACACCATTGCCAGCACCGGCACCAATTCCATCGGCTCCACGCACGTTCTCAGGCTGATTGTTCATATCCCACACCCTAATTCTTCACCGCTAAGTAAGTGACAAACTTATATAGAAATGGTCAAAGATGAGAAAAACTTCAACGAGTTCTTGGCTTTTTCGCCCTTGTGGCGCGCTCTCCCCACAATGAGAGGTAGTATGGCAGTTTGTAACTGCAGTTTTAAAGTTTCAAACCATCTTTTCCAACCATCTGCGTAGGAGGAAGTACACGTGAGCAACGACGATACGAAGGGTCTCTTTACCGACGGCACCGAACCGCGTGTTACCGCTATCCCGCTGAGCGATGTGGATAGCAACGCTTCGGGCGATGCCAGCATCGGCCAGCTCGTGTCTAATGCTTCTACGCAGATTTCCGCTCTGGTTCGCTCTGAGATTGAGCTGGCCAAGGCTGAAATTGCTGGCGAGGCTAAGAAGGGTGCAGTTGGCGGTGGCTTCTTCGCGGTTGCCGGCGTCGTCGCGCTGTACTCCTCGTTCTTCTTTTTCTTCTTCCTCGGCTGGCTGCTGGATCTTTGGCTGCCAACCTGGGCTGCATTCCTCATCGTTTTCGTTCTGATGCTGGTCATCGCCGGCGTGGCGGCACTGCTGGGTCTGAAGAAGGTCAAGTCGATCCGCAAGCCAGAGAAAACCATCGAGTCGATGCAGGAGCTGAAGGGGGTCGTGCCGTCGGGGTCCGCGAAGAAGTCTTCGCAGTCGAACGGCCTGTACACCTAAAGGCTTGAAAGAAAATGGGCGGGACTTTGTTGGTCTCGCCCTTTTGTTTTATTCAGTCCCGGTTCAAGCCCTTCGGATAAGGTATTTTCCCCTCATGACCTCCCTCAGCGATTCTCTTACCGGCCCCTGGCGTCATCGTCTCATTCACGTCCGCGGCCAGCGCCTACACATCGCCGAGTGCGGCCGCCCCTCCGATCCGCTCGTGTTGTTTATTCACGGCTCGACTGGCGGTTGGTTTGAATGGCGCGAGGTTTTGCCAATGCTTAACGACGACTCGGGAGACCCCCTCCCCGTGCACGCTGTGGCTATTTCTATGCGTGGCTACGGTCAGTCCGACCGAACACCGCATGGCTACGATCCGTTCGAGGCGGCCCAGGACATCGCCTCGTCGATTCGCTCGTTGGGGCACTCGACCGCACTGCTGGTCTGCCAGGGGTTCGGCACGTGGGTGGCGTGGACGTTGGCCTCGCGGCAGCCGAATCTTGTTTCCGGAATCATTGGTTGTGGTGCTGCGCATCCGAAGGTGTGGCTCAACCAGTTGAAGAGCCCGTGGTCGGAGGACTTCCGCAGTAGCCTAGCTCCGCTGCTGCGCCGTTCGTGGTGGGATTCGCGGCCACGGATGCCGCGGTTGCGTCGCAATCAGTTCAGCACGCAGGCGGCTGAGGCTCGCCAGCAGCGGCTCATTGACCGCATCGTGAGCGAGTCCATGTCCACCGCCGGAGAGGGGTTCGCCGAGACCCCCGAGGGGAAACAGACCGCGGAACTCATGTCTGACAGCCTGGCCAGTGGGGCACTCCGCCCTGCACTGGCACATATGAATTGGTGGACGCGACCGGCTCCGGCCGCTTTCCGCAAGTGGTTGGGCGCGATGGAGGGGTCGTCGAAAAGCGATGAGCACACGGTGCTACTCGTCGGCGAGCAGGACACTCGTACCCCACCTGCGCTGGTGGAGCTCAGCTCCACCCACGTGCGCGTTGTGCCGGATTGTGGGCACTTCCTGCCGGTAGAGAAGCCTCAGGCTGTGGTGCAGGCGATCAGGGATCACCTGCACTGGTTGCCGGAAGGGTCTTAAGGATCGGGCCTTTTAGCCCTTTACCTGCCCCGTTACCTTGAAGTCATCCCCGATAATGGGGATAGTCGCTGGGCTGGGCATGACTTAATCGCCCTGTAGTTTCAATAATCCGGGAGTGGTGCCACCCGGCACCAGGACATTCGATGACAGCTAATAGGGACGCAGCCGGAATCTCCAGGTCTCAATGTAGACGTGGGTGTGCGCCACGAATGCCATGACACCAGCGACTGGCAAATCCACCACGTTTCCCCCTAGGAACCATCCATGTCGCAGGATACTCCCATCGACATTTTCCTTGGCCTAGATGTAGACAAATCCCAACACCATCGGAGCGCTACCCATTGCGGTTGCCCGTCAACGCGGTTGCCAGGTCGGCTACTTACCAGGCTTGGCCATGCGAAAAGCCACGGATCCCTACCCTGTACAGGCGAAAACCGACAATCGCGACGCCTTCATCATCGCCGATACTGCACGAACAATGCCGCACACCCTGCGGTCGGTTGGTCGAAACAGCGAAGTACTCTCAGCCCTCAAGATGCTATCCGGCTTTGACGATGACATACCTCGTGACTGCACCAGAACCGTCAACCGGCTACGCAGCGTGCTCACCCAAATCTACCCCAGCCTGGAGCGTGTTTTCGCTGACAGCCAACATTAAAGCACTAAAAGCCCAACGCGAAACTATCACCAGCCAGGTCGAGGACATGCTGGAGGATTTCCCTGCCTCCGAGGTCTTGGATCCAGCATGCCGGGAATCGGCATCAAGACCGCAGCGCAGATGCCGCTTTCCATCGGTGATGGATCCCACTTCGCATTCTCTGGTCATCTGACCGCCTATGCAGGAACACGAAGATCAGGCTCATCAATGCGAGGTGAGTTCCCATCCAATACAGGAAACAAGCGACTGAAAAATGCTCTGTTCTACTGAAGCGTTTGCTGCCATGCGAAGCCACGAAACGTCCCGAACCTACTACGGGCGCAAAAGAGCAAAAGGCAAACGCCACAATGCGCCCCACTCATGTGCCTATCCAGACGTAGATGTAACGTCATCTACGCCATGCTCAAAACAAGGAATTCTACCGAAACGCACCTACCAAACAATCAGTAGCAGTTTAAGCCGATCAGCAATCAGGCCCACCAACACCAATTGATGGGCCCAATAAACCGTGCCTAGAACCCATCCCCAAGAGTTTCACCTAAGAACTCCGATTGGGGCTTGACAAAAACATAGGGACACCCCCAGTAGACCATCATGCGCGCTTTTACAGTTGGTGAGCTTTGACGCTCAGATTGGTTTGAAGTACAGTTTCGGCCTATGAAGATTCGTTCCTAATTCGACGCGCTCTTATTCATCGTTGACTCGAAGGCGGAACTTGGCATGCCTATTTCTTTTTCCCATCTCTCTTTTGCCTGGCCAGACGGCACTCCTTGTTTTTCAGACTTAAGCGCTACATTCACTGCGCCTTTCACCGGTCTTGTGGGCGCTAATGGCTCAGGAAAATCGACCCTCGCTAAGGTATTGGCCGGCATCTATCAACCCACTTCTGGCACGGTGGAGGCCCCTAAAATCGGTTACCTTGACCAAGATTTAGGGCTCAAAGTGACCGACACCATCGCAGATGTATTTAAAGCCCGCGAAATCTTAGACGCCATAGCGGAGATCGAAGCGGGCAACTACTCCGAGGAACTCGCGGACATCGTTGCTGACAACTGGGATCTAAAGGAACGGATTCAGGCCGCCCTTAGCGCGTCGGAATTGAATTTTTCTCTTACTCGCAGCGTCGGCAGCCTGTCGGGAGGAGAGGCAGTCGCTGTGGCGCTGACGGCGTTGTTTTTCTCCCAACCAGAGATGATTGTTCTTGATGAGCCCACGAACAATCTCGACGCCGCCGCCAAGGAGCGCCTCCTACATATGATTGACTCTTCCCAGGTGCCCATGGTGGTCATCTCGCACGATCGGGAGCTGCTCAACCACGCTGACGAGATCGCTGAGCTCTATCACGGCTCATTACGTATGTTTAGCGGAAACTTTGAGCACTACCGTCAAACCATCGACCACGAACAGGAAGCCGTGCGGGCGGAAGTAAGTGAGGCCAGAGCCTCCTATCACAAGGAAGTTCGACAACGTGCCGAGATGCAGACACGGCTCGCCCGTGACGCCCGCCGTGGGAGAAAGTTCGCTACCTCCAAACGCAAGCCCGGCATGGCCATGGGAAACGATAAGAACCGATCTCAGGTCTCGTCAGCCAAGCGTGCCAGTGATGCCGCAGCCTCGGTGTCACAAGCTCGGGCAAGTTATGACTTGGCGCAGCTTAGGTTGCGGGAGGACACTCACGTTCACATCGAGCTTCCCGATACCAGCCTTCCCAATGCCACGCGCGTTCTGGACAGCGAGATGTTGACAATCGTCGGCCCCGAACGTGTTCGACTCGCCGGTGCCAATGGGTCGGGAAAAACTACGTTTCTCAATCGGATTGCCAGCGGCGAAGTCGACTATGCGCTGCCCTGCGGCTACCTACGCCAACGCATCGCATTGCCGGCGGAAAAGAGTGTGTGGGAGCTGGTCGCGGAAAGCAATCCGCAGGCTGACCTGCAGCTTATCCGCGACAAGCTGGCGCAACTATTGTTCCAGAATGACAGTGTCCACGCACCGGTGAGGCAACTTTCCGGAGGCGAGCGGTTCCGCGTCGAGTGCGCGCGCGTACTGCTTGCGTCCCCCGCACCGCAGTTCCTGCTAGTTGACGAGCCGACTAACAACTTGGATATCCCCACCGTGGACTGGCTTGTCGACGTCCTCTCTGCCTACCGCGGAGCGTTACTCGTCGTCAGCCACGATGAATACTTCTGTTCGAACCTTTCGCTGGATCGCACCATCGAGCTTTAAAAGCATTTTGCAATGAGTCAGTCGGCACACGAAAACGGGCGAGTAATTTATACCTCAAATGTGCTCAGGCAGCGCCTCTTTGAATTGAACCATGACGATATCGTGATTCCATGCATTGTGCCCCCTCGTAAGCACGCGCTGTCACTTTGAGTCGTATTTTTCCACCGTCTTGAGCTGTCATCTTTGAAAATGGGGCCAAGTGCATAGTCTGCTGTATTTTTGTGAAGTCACTATAGGTGCCGTGATTTTGCGATGTCACGCGCTTAGCATTGTGGGCGACGGCCGGGAAAGCTGAGCTTGCCACCTTGCGGTGGGTGTACGGGTGGGGCACCAATCGGCTTCACGAAGCACTGGACTACGCCCCCACAGGAAATAAAAACCGAGTACTGCCGCACCCAGCCCATCAACACAGGGTCGTAAAAGAAGCGGAACTAAACCTAGGATGTCGATTCGGGATAGTTGGTACCTGTTTTTCCGTGTAGCCGGTACTGCAAACGTTTTTCTCTCATAGTTGATGCTGGAAGTACCGTCGTCTGATGCTGTCTGTGTCTGCGTCAACTCTTGCTTCGAGCGATCCATCTGGAGCCCTGCCCACGAGATACAACGCTGTCGCGATACCAGGCCGACATCATCTCGTTGCGCAGTCCGAGGGCCCCGCAGGTCCTAAGTTGCCAAGAGGCCAACCAAACCGTTACCGGTCCATCGCCAACACTACTGTCGAACAGCCGGTTGCAACACAGCGGACACCGAACAACCGAACCCACATTGGTGACCTCAACATGCGCGCGGCCAACGCCCATTAGCTCCGAACTGCTATTGCATAAAGCCGGGTTGCTACAGTCGGGCGTGCCCCACACAACTTGCCGCTTACCCCGCCACGCACTGCTGCGTGCTGATGGCCCCGTAGTTATTCATCGCCTCATCAATGTGTGGCTGGACCTCGGCGTGCGTCAGCGCGTAACCAGTCTGGTCATTGTTCACACCGGCACCGAAGACCAAGCCCAGGATCTGGCCCTGCGGCGTAATCAGTGGGCCGCCCGAGTTACCGTGGCGCACATCTGCCTTCAGAACATAGGACTGGCGCTCGTGCCTGGTCGACGAATAAATATCCGGGCCTCGAATAATGATGTTCTCCGTCACGCGAGCAGGTGTGGCCTTAAAGGGACCGGACTCGGGAAAGCCCAGCACTACCGCGTCATCGCCCGGACGAGCTTCCTGATCCGACCACTGCATGGGCTCCAGGGGCAGGTCGGTGGTTCGGAGCAGGGCGACGTCGTCAAGCGGATCGTAGTGCACGACATTCGCGTCAGCCATGCCGACCACGGTTTCCAGCCGAACAGTGGTGGCGCCGGCGACCACGTGCGCATTGGTCAGAATCAGATCCGGCGCGATGACAAAGCCCGTGCCCTGCAGCAAGCGCTCACACTGCGGGGCCTCGCCCAAGACGCGGACGATGGACGGTCGAATACTGTCGACGACACCTTGCGAAATCACATTGGGATCGGCGGGTTCATCGGGGACGTTCTGCTTGTAGCCGAATGGCGGAGCGATGGCGGGCATTCCATCATCGCGGAGCTGACGGAGGATGCCACTGAAGCCGTCGCTCCATTCGTCGGGAGCGATCTGATCAATGAGGTTCATGCCCTTGGACTCACGCACCCAGTCGGCGAACTGCCCGGGCACGGCCGTGGCCAGCGGCACGGCGATCATCCATGTCACTACCAGCGCAGTCACGGACTGCACGATGGCACCAAGGCTCGAATCCAGGCCGACTGCCAACGGCGAGCGAATGGTATTCCGCAGCGACTGCCCTGCCACTGTTCCCACCGCATGACCGATCAGGGCGAACAGAATCACTGTGCCGAGGCCCAGAAGAACCTTCCCCGACTGGTTCTCGACTTGCGCCATAGCTAGCGGCGCCAAGGGCACACCAATAACCAAGCCCAGAACAACGCCCAAAATGGCCATAATCGACGAGACGGCGCCCTGCTGCCAGCCAACGACGAGCGCGAAAATGAAAACCGCCAGCAGCGCAACGTCAAACACAGCGATTGCAGGCATCATCGTCGGCCTCCCTTCAGTACGGACAGATTTTCACCATTAGCGGAACGCGCGAGCACCGGCAAAAGTTTCTGCACGTTGGTGCCGTCCCACGGTTCCGACCAGCCGGCCACATCCAGCAAGTAGGACAGCACGCCGCCGGTAAAGCCCCAAACGACGAAGTCACCAACCTTAAATGCCGGCCCTGTCCAGCCGTGATACCCCAGCATCATGCGGTTGTCCGGATTCGTCAGGTGGCTGATTGGCACGTTGAATACCGATTCCGTCTCCGCAGAGTCGACCGCGCGCAGCGGATGCGGTGCATGCCAGTACGCCAGCACCGGATTGACCGCGAACCCAGTCCGCGAAATATCAATCGAGTCCAGCACCCGCATCGGCGTCACCGTCTTTCGGTCCAGCCCGGTTTCTTCCTCTGCTTCACGCAGCGCGGTATCGACCTCGTCCACGTCCCCGGGGTCGATGTGACCGCCCGGAAACGCCATCTGACCTGCATGCTTACGCAGCGTTGTCGCCCTGTGAATAAGCACCACACTGGCATCCTCCGGCCGCTGATGCGCCTCCGCATCACCGCTGAGCAGCACCAACACCGCCGACCGCGCAGGATTCCGCAACGGTTTCTCCTGCGTCGAGGAGTCTCGCCGCAACTTCGCAAACGCGCGCTTCACGCTTGATGACGAATCGGAGCGACCGGCCACCTTCTGCTCCGAGTGATCTGTTGCGTCGTGGCTAGCGCTGCTGGCGTGGCCTGTTGCGTCGAGCCCTGCCGCGCCATGATCAGCGCTGACCAGGTGCGGCGGCAAACTATTGGTCAACCACTTCGGCAGATACAGCCCCGAGCTTGCGTCGCGATTCCACGACTGTCCCTTAGTCACTTCAACGCGCCTCGCACGAGATCAGTAATCTGCTGCGCATCGGTGAATTCACCGGGATGAATGGTCGCCACTGTGCCATCTGCCTTAAACACCACGGTAATGGGCACAACTCGCGGTAGATTCAACGCTGGTCCGACCACATCGACCGTGTCCGAGTAGGTCGGTAGATTCACTCCGATTTCCTGCAGGAAGGCCTGGCCACGCCCCGCCTCGCGAGCCGCATGCACCGTCACCACCTGCACATCTGGGTTGTCCTTGCCCCATTGCTCAATAAGCGGCAGCTCTTGGCGACACGGCGCACAGTTCCATGCCCAGACATTAAGCACGGTTGGCTTAGCCTCGACGACCTGGCCCATGTCTACCAGTTCCGTTCGGCCAGCCTCGTTGCTCTGATCCGCTGAGCCTCCCGACTCCGCCAACAGCGGCAAGCGCACACCGGCCAGCGAGCCACTACCCGCTACCGCCGCGATCTCGTCCTTCGACATCGCTGGCGCCGCCGATGCACCATCCACCTCATCATCACTGCCGGTGCCAGCACTGCCAGCGCCATCCACACCGGCACTCACACCAGCTCCAGTCCCACCACCGTCGGCCTCGTCATTGCCACCAGTGGTATTCACAATCGCGAAAACCACCAGCCCCACAATGCTAATCCCCGCGATGAGCAGCGTAATCAGCGATGCCGAACGGTTAACGTCCGCCTGCCGATCCCCAATGTGGCCACCATTGTGACTACGACCGCCCTGCTCATTCACGAAAAGTGCTCCTCGACTAGTCCTGTGTCGCTGTGGTGTTGCGCGCGCTATCCCCGTCGTCAAGCGCGGAAAGTTCCTCCCCACTGTAGCCGTCATTAAGACCGGCCAGGTAGAGAAGCCATTCTCTGTCGTCTGACTTAATCAACTTCTCCGCAGTCTCCGGCTCCGCCGGACCCGCGACGCCATACGACGGGCAATCCGCCGCCAAGAAACACGCCCCGCACGCCGCCCGGCGCGAATGGCACACCCGGCGACCGTGGAAAATCAGCCGGTGCGAAAACCACGTCCACTCCGCGCGCGGCAGCACCTCCATCATCTCGTGCTCCACGCGCACCGGATCTTCCTGCTCTGTGAGGCCCATGCGCCGCACCAGACGTCCAAAATGCGTATCGACCGTCAACCCCGGCACCCCAAAAGCATTCCCCAGCACCACATTCGCGGTCTTGCGGCCAACACCCGGAAGCTTCACCAGCTCCTCCAACGTGCCCGGGACCTCGCCGCCGTGCTGCTCCATCACCCCCTGCGCAAAGCCGATGATGTTCGCGGCCTTATTCCTATAAAAACCCGTCGGCCGAACGAGCTCTTCAACCTCCTCCTGGTTCGCAACCGCCAAATCGGCTGGACTGGGGTACCTAGCGAACAACGCCGGCGTAGTCATATTCACCCGCGCGTCCGTACACTGCGCCGACAGAATCGTCGCCACCGCGAGCTCATACGGATTACGAAAGTCCAGTTCACAGTGCGCATTCGGGTACGCCACCGCCAGTGTGCGGTTAATCCGCCGCGCACGCCGCACCATGCCCAGGCGCGTCTCCTTCCCCCGCGCCGCCGGATGCGCCCCCACCGCCCGACGCTTCTTCGACGTCAGGGACCCCTGCGGGTGCGTGGGCTGAGGTTTACTTATCGTCTGATGCTTGCTTATCTGGTGCGTGCTTAACGACGATGCCTTGCCGGTCGTATCCATGGTCGTAGTGTATCGGCTACCCCGGATTGCAATTCGCGTGCGCACCTTTCGCGGGCTGAATTCTTAGGTTCGTCGGAGATGCGGATGAAACCGGTAGCGGCTCGGGCATATTCGATCAAAAATCAAAAAGTCATGCCCAATTACCCCTTGGAACACCGTTAGCGAATTGTTAAATAGAAATACACAGTTCAGCGGCTTTTCACCAGAATTCTCCACAGACGCAGTGGCTCTTTTGCTACAGTGGTGTTTATCACATCTTGGTGACGGCGTAGTTTCGTAACGGCGCAGTTTTGGGATGCATCTATAAAGGCGATTTGTCGTAAAATTCGTCCAGGGATGGACCTGCTTTGAAAGCTGGCAGCGGCGTTACCGGGAAAGACCGAAAGTAGTGGGACGGGGCAGTTTCTCTTCCTGTTTGACCACTGCAATTTGTAGTCGAGTGTTAATTTGGCGGCTGCTGGCCTGTACTTACGGTGGTTAGTGGCCCAAGACAGGAGAATTTTACCGTGGATGACGTCAAGGAGATTCTCTCCCGGGCCGGTGTATTTCAGGGAGTTGACCAGGATGCTGTGCAGGCCCTGCTCGGCGAGCTCGAGACGGTTCGCTTCCCGCGTGGAACCACCATCTTCAATGAGGGCGAGCCGGGCGATCGGCTCTACATCATTATTGATGGCAAGGTGAAGCTGGCTCGTCGCTCAGCCGACGGTCGTGAAAACCTGTTGACCATCATGGGCCCGTCCGACATGTTCGGCGAGCTCTCCATCTTCGACCCGGGCCCGCGCACCTCTTCGGCGGTCTGCGTCACTGAGGTTTCCGCCGCGTCCATGAGTGCCGATCAGCTGCAGGAATGGGTTGGGTCGCACCCGGATGTTCCAGCTCAGCTGCTGCGCATGCTGGCCCGCCGTCTACGCCGCACCAATAATTCGCTGGCCGATCTCATCTTCACCGACGTCCCTGGTCGCGTTGCTAAGTCCCTGCTTCAGCTGGCTAATCGCTTCGGTGTTCAGGAAGGTTCTGCTCTCCGCGTGAACCACGACCTCACTCAGGAGGAAATCGCACAGCTCGTCGGCGCCTCTCGTGAGACCGTTAACAAGGCTCTGGCAGAGTTCGCCCACCGCGGCTGGATTCGCCTTGAGGGCAAGTCCGTGCTCATCTCCGATACGGAGCGTTTGGCCCGACGCGCACGCTAGCTTGTTGCGCTTGTGACGCTTGTGGCGCTTGTGGCGCTGCCCAAACGACTCACAACTCACATCCCGCAGCCTCTGCTTTTGGTTTCTCGGTTCCCGTAGGAGCACATGAAACGCATGAGGCTCGCGGGATTTTTGTTGTCTTCCCCGCTGGCCTGGCATGCTGGTTTGGCATGCTGGCCTGGCATGCTGGCCCCACCCCACCGGCCGAATTATGGCCAAGGTTGGCGCACTTATCGTTGCGTCCCGTCGATGCTTCCCCGCTTTTTCTGCCACTCATCGACGCTTTCCCGGCACCTATCGATGCACCATTCACCAATTTCTCCCCGCATCAATCACTTGTCGATGCGCTGTTCACTTATGCGTGCGCTATAGCTCATCGACAGGTGAATACCTCATCGATAAGTGATTGAGCTGACCCGACGAGGCCACCGCGCCCGAACCAGCACTAACCCAAACAAAAAGCGCGCAACCTGCAAAACTGCAGATCACACGCTCTTTTCATGCGGTGACTCAAGCTCAGCTTCAGCCAAGTCTCAATTAAGCCCAGCCCAGCAACCGGCCGAAGCCAAAGCCCAGCAACTACTCCCCGTGATCGCGCAGGTAGCGCAGGGTCACACGCGTCGACTGCTCAGCAGCATGACGCAGCACCGGATCGACATCGGTGTAAATCTCATCCACAATCTGGTCGACCGTAGCTTCGTCACCCAGCTTGGCAACGGCATCCTTCACCTGCTGCAGGCGCAGCTTACGACGCTCAATGTACTTCTGTGTCATTACAGTGATGTCCGGCAGGTCAGCACCATGACCAGGCAGCAGACGAACACCCTTGCCGCGCGAATCCAGCATTTTCAGGGTTTCCATGTACTTACCCAGGTCGCCGTCGGTCTCCGAAATCATAGTGGTGTGGCGGCCAGCGATTGTGTCACCGGTAACGATGCCTTCAACATCGTCCTCGCCATCACCAGTGTGGATGAAGAAGCAAACGGAATCAGCGGTGTGACCAGGGGTTGCCACGACCTCAATCTGCGGAGTCACTCCGTCGAGGACGATACGTTCGCCGTCGACAAGCGGATCCTGGCCTCCCGCGCAGTACTGAGACTCCAGCTCACGAATCGGCGCGCCGGTGAGCTGACGGAAACGTGCGGCGCCATCAGCATGGTCGCCATGACGGTGCGTCAGCAGAATCAACGCAACGTCGCCGGCATAGCGCTGGAGGACGTTCAGGTGTCCCTCGTCCTCCGGACCCGGATCGATGACAATACTGCGGCTATCCCCCTCAGCCTTAATAACGTAGGAGTTCGTACCCTCCAGCGAAGAGTAGCTGGGGTTCGGGCACAGAACGACGCCCACAGACTGAGAAATCTGACGCAGTTGGCTATACGCAGGATGCTCCATGTCCTCTATCCTACGTGGTTGCGCAATCCGGGGAGCGCGCCACGTCCTCCAATTCGGCTCATTTGGGTGTAAGCATGCTTTACGACGTCCCGGAGAAAGCAACATCCCCACTGGTCACGGCAACAAAGACAGCAGCTACTGGGCTACTTCAACGATGATCTCGACTTCCACGGGTGCGTCCAGCGGAAGCTGATTCACACCCACTGCCGAGCGAGCGTGCTGGCCGCGTTCGCCGAAGACGTCGCCGAAGAGTTCCGAGGCTCCATTGATAACGCCCGGCTGACCAGTGAATCCGGCGGCGGAATTGACGAAGCCGACGACCTTCACGATGCGGGTGACATTGTCGAGACCGACCTCGGCATCGACTGCGGCCAAAGCGTTGAGAGCGCAGGTGCGGGCGGCCTCCTTGGCTTCCTCAGCAGTGACTTCTGCGCCGACGTGGCCGACGTGGGTGAGCTCGCCGTTAACGAATGGGAGCTGACCGGAAGTGAAAACGAGGTTGCCCGTGCGCGTTGCGGGTACGTAGGCCGCAACTGGCGCGGCAACGGCAGGCAGGGTAAGCCCCAGGTCCTCGAGGGCTTGGGAAGGAGTGCGAGATTCAGAGTTGCTCATTTAAGTTACGCCTTTCCACGGCGGCTAGGGCCGGGCGAATGAAGCCGGACAAAGCAAGACGGCAGCCAACCGTGAGTCAGCTGCCACTCGAAAGCACAACCGCCGTTGTTAGTTAGGTGCTAGACACCGAGGTAATTAGTCAGCCTTCGGGCGCTTGAAGTAACCAACGTGGTTTTCGCCGGTCGGGCCGGGGAGAACAGTGACGAGTTCCCAGCCGTCCTCACCAAAGTTGTCCAGGATGGCCTTGGTGTTGTGAATGAGCAACGGTGCGGTGAAGTATTCCCATTTAGTAGTCATGGAAGCTACTTTATCTGTCCCCCAGCTTCGCGCGCTGGGGGTTCAGTTTTACTTCGGTTTTACTTGGTACTTAGCCAACTGTCCGCCAGTCCGGCGGCTTTACTTAGCCAGCTTTGCCTTGCGCTGAGCTGCGTACTGCTCAGCGTAGAAGTCGGCCCACGAAGTAATTTCCGGGTGCTCGCGCAGCATTGCGCGGCGCTGACGCTCGGTCAGGCCACCCCAGACGCCGAACTCGACGCGGTTATCCAGAGCGTCGGCACGGCACTGCAGAACCACTGGGCAGTGGCGGCAGATAACTGCGGCTTCGCGCTGTGCGGCACCGCGAACGAACAACTTATCCGGGTCAATATCGCGACACTTAGCGCGCGGGACCCACTCCTGGCGATCGCGGAAGCTCTCTACACCGAGCTCGTATTCTGGCGTAGTAGCAGTGCGGTTGCGATCGGGAATCGTGGCGGTCATTGTAGCCTCCTCGTGCCTGCGATTTTCGTTATTTCGAAATAGTTTCAACTAAATAGTGCTGAAATTTTGTTGTAAGTCTATTCACACCACCCAAATAATGTCGATTGGGTCACACTGGGAGGGTGGACGTGGCGCAGCTCTAAATACAACAATGCAGGTGGGGCAACTTTTTCCAACAAAACGACGGGGGTGATTTGCGTCACTTTGAAAATCTTTTTCCGGAAACCACTACACGATGAGTTGCCCGGTATTGTAAGGGCGCTCGTAGCACTCCTCCCCCGCTCGCCAGGCGTTTTTCTGGGCTCGCCCGGCATGTCGCTAGGCGGATTTTCGAAAACTCACTTCGGCTCAATCCGCCCTACCTTGTAGTGTGATTGCTGTGAATAAAGGTTCGACGCTGTTCAAGCTCTCCGTTGCCACTGTGTTGGCGGCGTTGATTATGGCCAGCGCCCTCTTTCCTCTTGTGGGCGGCTCGGCCTACCTCGTCGCGCGCACGGCTGATGAATTCGCGTCGGCGTCGCGGTCGGTGATTTCTAAGGACGCACCAGGGGTCACCACTATTACGGATCGGAATGATCAGCCAATTGCGTGGCTCTATGATCAGCGGCGGTTTAATGTGCCGTCGGAACGCATCTCGCCAGCTATGAAGGACGCGCTGGTCAGCGTGGAGGATAGGCGCTTTTATGAGCACTCTGGTGTGGACTGGAAGGGTACTGCCCGTGCGGCGGTAAAGAACTTCATGTCTCAGTCGGTGCAGGAAGGCGCCTCTACGATTGAGCAGCAGTTGATTAAGAACCATACGCTGCTCGTGGACGCGCAGTCGGAGTCGGAGCGCCGCGCTGCTACTGCCACGGATTACGGCCGCAAGATCCGCGAGATTCGCATTGCGTTGGATTTGGAAGATGAGCTGACGAAAGACGAGATTCTGACCAAGTATTTAAACTTGGTCCCCTTCGGCAATGGCGCTTTCGGCGTGGAAGCTGCAGCTCAGACCTACTTCGGCATTCCCGCGTCCGATCTGAATGTTCCGCAGGCCGCTCTGCTCGCGGGCATGGTTCAGCAGTCTTCCGGGCTCAATCCGTATACAAATCCGGAAGGTGCGCATGCACGGCGTAACGACGTGCTTGCGGCTATGGAATCCACGGGGGCAATTGGCCCGCAGGAGGCTCAGGACGCCAAGGCAGCTGATCTCGGTATTCTTCCGGAGCCTCAGCACCTGCCGCAGGGTTGCATCGCGGCGGGCGATCGCGGTTTCTTCTGTGACTATGTGGTCTCTTACCTGGAGAACCACGGTATTGATGCCGAAAAGCTGAAGCGCGGTAGCTTCCATGTGAAGACCACACTGGACCCGCGTGTACAGGACAGTGTGCAGGAGTCTCTGCGTCAGCAGGCGTCACCGACTGCGGATGGCGCAGCTGAGGTTATGAGTTTGCTTGAGCCTGGGGATGACTCCAGGAAGTTGCTCGCGATGGCGTCGTCACGCGTATACGGCCTCGATGCGGAGCAAATGCAGACCGTGCAGCCGCAGCCATTTACGCCGGTAGGCAATGGCGCGGGCTCGATTTTTAAGATTTTCGCGGCGACGTCGGCAGTGGAAAAGGGGCTGGGTATTGATACCCACTTCCCGGTGCCGCGTCGTTATGAGGCCTCCGGGCTGGGCACCGGTGGCGCAGAGGGCTGCCCGCCGGGCCTGTACTGCGTGGAGAACGTAGGCAGTTTCCCGCCGTCGATGTCACTGCGCGAGACGCTCGCGCGATCGCCGAATACTCCTTTTATTCAGATTTCGGAGCTAGTCGGTGTTGATGGCGTGATGGACATGGCAGTACGCCTGGGCATGCGCTCATACACGGAGCCGGGAAGTTTTGATGGTGACTCCTCGGTGGCGGACTATGTCTCGGAGCATAAGCTCGGCTCGTTCGTGCTGGGGCCGACGTCGGTGAATAACCTTGAGCTGTCCAATGTCGCTGCCACCCTGGCCAGTAATGGGCGCTGGTGCGAGCCCTCTCCAATTGAGTCGATCACGGACTCCAAGGGCAATGCGGTCAAGCTGAATGTGCCACCGTGCGAGCAGGCGGTGGAGCCGGGGGTCGCGCACGCAATCGCTAATGCGCTCAGCAATGACGCAACCAATGGCACTGCGAAGGATGCCGCGAAAGAGCTGAATTGGGAAGGCCCAGTCGCGGCTAAGACCGGTACCACCGAGTCGAACCAGTCCGCGGCATTCCTGGGCTTCACCGGCGGCCTGGCCGGATCGGTGTACGCCTACAACGACACCCCGACGGTCACGGAGCTGTGTACGTCACCGCTGCGCCAGTGCCCGAGCGGCAACCTCTTTGGTGGTCGCGAGCCCGCGCGGACATGGTTCGGCGCAGTCGGCCCGGTTATCGAGGACTATGGCGGAAAGAACCTCCCCCCATTGGATTCGGACTACGGTCTGGGCACCTCTATCACCCAAATGCCGAATGTGGTGGGCATGCAGAAGGCCGAGGCTCGGGAGACCCTTAAGAAGGCTGGCTACAAGGTCGAGGAACGCACAGTCTCCCTCACTGGCGAGTCGCGCGGAATCGTGGTCGGGCTGGACCAGCCGCCACTACTTCTCAAGGGTGGCACCGTCACGATTCGCGTGGCCGATGGCACCCGTCGTCCGACCCCGCCACCAGCGCCGTCGCCGTCGCCGCGACCGGAGTCGACGACGCCCCGGCCGGATCCACTACCGCAGTTCCCTCGGCCAAACACTCCGCCGGCGCCGAGCTTGCGGGATCTGATTCCGCTGCTGCCGTTCTAGAAGCTGCCGTTTTAAAAAAAAATGGCCGCGGCAACTTGCTAAAAGTCACCGCGGCACTGAAAGAACCCCGAAAGGTCGCGCTAGCCCTGCAGGGCAGCCTTAACAGCCTCGGAGAGCCGCTTGCCATCGACCTGGCCAGCGGCCTTTTCCTTTGCCACCTTCATAACCTGACCCATAATCTTCATGCTCGGCGCGTCATCGCCAGCAACCTCGGCCACGGATTCTGCGACGAGGTTCTTCACGGCGTCGTCGTCAAGCTGTTCCGGCTGGTAGCGGGCGAAAACCTCTGCTTCGGCGAGCTCGGCGTCGGCAAGTTCCTGGCGGCCGTTCTCGGCGTACATCTCAGCGGACTCGCGACGCTTCTTGACCTCCCGCTCAATCACGCGCAGCACCTCTTCATCGGTGAGCTCGTGCTTGGAGCCGGAGACCTCCTCGGTCTGGATGGCGGCCTTCAGCATGCGCAGCGCCGCAACGGTTTCCTTGTCGCGGGCCTTCATTGCGGCGGTCATATCGGAGACAATTGTGTTCTTCAGTTCACTCATACGCCCTAGATTACCGCTGTAGTTGATAGTGTCTCTGTCATGACATCGCGCGCTTTTTCCAACCGAATTTTGCGGTCTGCCGCAGCTATCGCCACGCTTGGCTTGACGACGTTCATCTACGCGAACCAAATCGAATTGCGCGCATTTAAACTCCACCGTGTGCAAGTTCCCGTGCTGGCACCCGGCACGCTCGCCCGGGCGGGAAAGCGCGAGGGTGAGCCTTTCCGGATTCTGCATGTCTCCGACTTCCACATGCTCCCCGACCAGAAGTTGAAGCAGAAGTGGGTTGCCAGCCTCGATGCTCTGAACCCTGACCTGGTGATTAATACCGGCGACAACCTGGGCAGCGACAAGGCCGTTCCCAGTGTCCTCGCAGCGCTCGGCCCCCTACTGAACCGTCCGGGTGCCTTCGTGTTTGGCACCAATGACTACTTCGCGCCGCGGCCTGTCAATCCGCTGAAGTACCTGACGGGAAAGAAGCGCAAGCCTTCGCGCGTCGAACTACCGTGGCGCGGTATGCGCGCTGCGTTTATCGAGCACGGCTGGCAGGATGCCACCCATGCCCGGCTGGAGTTTGTCGCGGGCGGAGTGAAGGTGGCACTGTCCGGTGTGGATGACCCTCATCACGAGTTGGAGGATTATTCGCAGATCGCCGGTGCCCCGAATGCGGATGCCGACATCGCTATCGGCCTGTCGCACTCGCCGGAGCCCCACGTGTTGGATGCTTTTGCAGAAGATGGCTACGACCTGGTGCTTTCTGGTCATACCCACGGTGGCCAGGTGTGCCTGCCCAGAGGGAAGGCCATTGTGACCAACTGCGGTATCGACCGCTCGCGGGCCTCGGGGTTGTCGCGCTGGACCGAAAAGACGTGGCTGCATGTCTCCAATGGCCTTGGCACTTCCCCTTACGCCCCGGTGCGTTTGTTCTGTCGCCCATCCGCGACCTTGATTGAGGTTGTGGAGCGGGATTCGTAGTTTCCAGTTCGTGGTGCGTAGTTCGTCGGGTGCGGTTCGTTGTCCGCAGTCCGTAGTTCGTCGGGTGCGACAGAGACCGCCGCTTGGCCCCACAGCCCGTTAAGCAGGCGATTTGCATTCTGGCTCAGCGTCGGGCTAAAGTAAGTCCTCGCAAGCACAGCACTGAGACGTATGTTCCCAGTTCGTGTCTGTGGCCTCGGGGTATGGCGCAGCTTGGTAGCGCGCTTCGTTCGGGACGAAGAGGCCGTGGGTTCAAATCCCGCTACCCCGACCAAGTAAAAACCCTCTCTCACCTGGAGTTATCCAAGTGAGGGAGGGTTTTGTCATTGGCTACTTTCCGCCGCCGTTCAGGGACGCTAGACAAAAGGTGTGCCTGGTTCTCAAGGTAGTGACTGGTCAGGCCCCAACTTCGGCAGCACCACAGCCGGGGATAACGTGGCAAAACTGACAGCCCGAAAACTCCGAGGCTGCAAATGTGAAACTGTGTGAGTTTATGACACTTTCAGGCCATTTTTCAGGCCATTTTTGACATAAACGCAGTCAGTAACTCGGATCGACTCAACGCCACCTGACATAAACGCAGTCAGTAACTCGGATTGACTCAACGCCACCTGACATAAACGCAGTCAGTAACTCGAGTTGGGGGTAAGTAGCGAAGGTGCCCACCCGCCGACGCAACGTGCATCACTCGATCCACTATTTTTTCGCTACCGGGTCCACAGAGCCTTACCCCACTCCCCCAAATGCCCCTTTCACCCCGCGTAGAGCAATTTCGTGGCTGTTAGTCTGTAGAAGTACGAACTTTTTTAACAGCAATGTGAAAGTAGCCCCCAAGTGACGCACCTGGCAGCAGCTCTGGCATCAGCCAGCTCCTTTACAGCCAGTCCTCCGTCGGCGACCGCACCACCAGACCAGACATTGGCTTCTGAGTTTGCGTCCGGCGGCGTATCGGCAACATTGAATTCTTTAGATTCCGTTCTTTCTGCCCCGGCAACTATTACCGCCCCGGCAACTATTACCGCCCCGGCAAGCAGCTCCGCAGAGCACGCGACAACGCTCGCAGCCCAAGCAGCTCAAGCAGCTCAAGCCACCCAAGCAGCTCAAGCCGCCCAAGTCTCCGCCGACAGCCTGACCCTCCTTTCGGTCCCGCTGTTGGTCGCGGTTGCCCTGGCGCTGACCCCGCTGTTTGTGAAGCTCCTTGGTCGTCACGCAGGCTGGCCCATCGTCGCGTTTTTTCTCGCGTCGGTGGTCCAGCTTTCGCGTGTAACGGGCGATATCCTTGACGGCACCACCTTCACCTGGTCCCGTGTCTGGTCCCCGGAGCTGAACGCGGCGTTTGCGCTGAAGCTCGATCCGCTCTCCATGGTGTTCAGTTTCTTGGCGCTGTTGGTGGGCTCGATAGTCTTCATCTACTCCACCGCGTATTTGCCGCCTAAGAAATCCGCGATGAGCTTCTACGTCCTGATGACGGCGTTCATGCTGGCGGTTTTGCTCCTCGTGCTTGCCGACGACATCATGCTCCTCTTCATCGGGTGGGAGCTGGTCTCGATGGCGTCGTTCCTGCTCATCGCAAGGTCGGGTTCGTCGGGCGAGCTGGGCTCGTTGCGCACACTCCTGCTGACCTTCACCGGCGGCCTGCTGCTTCTGGCCGCCCTCGGCGGTGCTGTGTGGCTAACCGGTTCCACGAACCTCACCGAGGTTTTGGCTTCGCCTGAGTGGGAGGCCAACCCGACAGCGCGTAGCCTCATTGCCGCGTTGGTGGCCCTGGGTGCTTTCACGAAGGCAGCTCAGTTCCCTTTCCACGCCTGGCTTCCAGAGGCCATGGCGGCCGCAACTCCCGTCTCGGCTTTCTTGCACGCTGCGGCCGTCGTCAAGGCGGGCGTTTACCTGCTGATGCGTTTTTCCACGGTCTTCGCAGACGTGCGTGTGTGGCAGTTGCTGCTGATTGTCATGGGTATGTGGACGGCTGTTGCCACGGCCTACTTTGCGCTGCAGCAGACTGACTTGAAGAAGCTGATTGCGTACTCGACGGTCTCGCAGTTGGGTTGGATTGTCGCCACGATTGGTGTGGGCACGAAGTTCGCCATTATGGCTGCGGTTGTGCACACCATTGCGCACGCGATGTTTAAGTCTTCGCTGTTCATGATGGCCGGTGTGGTTGATCACCAGGCGGGCACGCGCGACATTCGTCGCTTGGGTCCGCTGTGGAAGCAGATGCCGTGGAGCTTTGGCTCCATGATTTTCGGTGCGGCATCGATGGCGGCAATTCCGCCGTTCTTCGGCTTTATGTCGAAGGAGGGCATGCTGACCGCATTCGAGGGCGCACCTTTGTCCAACACCGGTGTCGTCATCCTGCTGACAGTGGCGGCGATTGGTGCGATTGGTACTTTCGCGTACTCGGCACGCTTGGTGTTCGGTGCGTTCGTGGATGGTCCGCGCGATGTTGACCACATCACTGAGGCTCCGATTTCGCTGTGGCTTCCGGCCGCCATTCCTGGCGTGCTGAGCCTGCCTGTAGCCTTCGCTGCCGGTGCTATTTTGAACCGTCCGCTGGACCGCGTGGCGGATACGGTCGGTCAGCTTCCGGCTGGCACGACTCAGGAATCGCACTTGAGCCTGTGGCACGGCGTAAACGTACCGCTGATTATCTCTGTGATTGTGCTGGTTGTCGGCGTTGGCTTCATCTTCACTCGCGCCCGCGTAGGCGCCGTCATGGCCGACCGCAAGCTCTTCCCGTTCACCGGTGTGGAGGCAATCAATACGTCGTTGAGCGTCTCGCAGCGTGTGGGTCGCGTGATGGCCAAGATGGCGCATTCGCATCAGCCGTCACGGCACCTGTTGCCGCTGCTTGGTTTGCTCGCGGTATACGCCCTGGTCATTGCAATCGCTCCGGGTGTCGGTGGCGCTCCGGTGCTGCCGAAGATCGACGGCATCGACCACCTGACCGATCTGATTCCGCTGATCGTTGTTGTTATTGGCGTGTGGGCTACACTTCGGGCGAAGAACCGTCTGCAGGCTGCTGTGCTGCTCAGCGTCACCGGTGTTGGTGTCACGTTGCAGATTCTCCTGCTGGGCGCACCAGATGTGGCATTGACGCAGTTCATGGTGGAAATCCTGACTGTCGTGCTGATGATGCTGGTGCTGCGCTTCCAGCCGCGCGCGTTCTCTGAGACCTCAAAGAACCGCCAGGCTTCCGCCGCGGTCGTGGCAGTTGCCGTGGGCTTGGCTACGTTCGGCGCGGTGTGGTTCCTCACTGGCCGTCGTCAGTTGCCTGAGGTTGCGCAGTGGTACATCGACAACACGGAGAAGGTCACGGGCGAAACCAATATTGTCAACGTGATCCTGGTTGAGTTCCGTGCTTTCGATACCATGGGTGAGCTGGCGGTTCTCGGTATGGCGGGTGTCGCGATGGCGGCGGTTGTCACGTCGATTCCTCGCTTCCCGCACCTGCTCGATCAGCCTTCGCCGCTTGCGGAGCCCGCTCTGAACTCCATCATGATGCGCTGGTTGGTCCGCTGGCTGTCGCCGGTTCTGTTCGCGCTGTCTGCTGTGATTCTCTACCGCGGCGGTACCGCTCCGGGCGGCGGCTTCAACGCGGCGCTGATCGGCGCCGCTGCCGTCATGCTGATTTACCTGTCCAAGGATCGCGACGAGCTGGTCTTCGGCAAGAAGACCCCGGTGGTCCTCAGCGCCGCGGGTGTCATCACGGCAATCGTCACGGGCTTCATCGGATTCGCCAAGGGGTCGTTCTTGGCACCGCTGTACGGCGAGTTCCTGGGTCAGCACCTCACCACGGCATTGCTTTTCGACGTCGGCGTGTACCTGGCCGTCATCGGCATTGTGGCAACCGCGCTGAATCTCCTGGGCGGCCCGAACCGTCCTGGTGTGACCGGGTCGGACGATGTGATGCAGGATCTCTATCCAGACCGCTCGAGCTTGCGGGTGCCGCCGGAGATGGGCGTGTTCGCCTCAGAAACGGAGAACACCCCTGCCCCAGCTCATGCCACCGTTGAGGAGGCCAAGAAGTGATTATCGCCATCATGGCTGCCGTCCTCGCAGGCGGTGGCACGTATCTGGTGCTACAGCGCGGCATGCTGCGCACCATTATCGGCATGACTCTGATTTCGCATGCCGCCAACCTGATTATTTTGTCGACGGGTGTCGGTGCCTGGCGCGGTGAGCCGCTGCTGGGCAACGAAGCTACTGCCGGCGCTGGCGCTGCCGAGCAGATGGCGGACCCGCTGCCGCAGGCATTCGTGCTGACAGCCATCGTGATTACCATGGCCGTGACCGCGTTCATGCTGGCTCTGGCTGGTTTGGGCCGCGATGACGACACTCGTATCCACGAAGACCGCGAAGCTATGCAAAAGCTGTCGACGGCTGGTCGTCGTGCAGGTAAGCACATTCCAGCGGACTCCGATTCCACGGTCACCGGCACCCCGGGAGTCACTCCGGCTCCGAACAAGTTCCCGCGCGAGACTCCTTTCGGCGGTGACGAGAAATGGTAGAAGCCTCTGCAATGACCTCTGCAATGTCTCCTTCAACTCTGTCTTCGCTACTGCCACTGTTTGCGGCACTGCCGCTGATTTTGTCGGCAGTCACAGCCATCCTGCCGAAGCTGTGGATGCGAGCGACGATGGGCATCGCCGTTCCGGCACTATCGTCGCTGGCTGCGTTTTGGGTGATGTTCTACGTCGCTGAAAACGGCCCGGTCGGCCATGGTGTGGGTGCGTTCCCCGGTGGTATCTCGATTCCTTTCTTGGCGGACACGTTCTCCATGCTGATGCTGGGCGTGGCCGCAGCGGTGGTCGCCATCGGTAACTGGTTCGCCCACGTCGCGGGTGAAAATACCTCGCGGTTCTTCCCCTCCCTGACACTGATGATGCTCGCGGGTATGTCGGGCGCTTTCCTGACTGCCGATCTGTTCAACTTCTTCGTGTTCATGGAGGTCATGCTGCTGCCTTCCTACGGCCTGATTGCAGTAACCGGTACCTGGCACCGCCTGGCTGCTGGTCGTAACTTCGTGCTGGTCAACCTTTTGACCTCCACGGTGCTGCTGATTGGCGTCGCGCTGATCTACGGCTCGGCGGGCAATGTGAACATCGCAATGCTGGCCGACATGGCCAGCGAGGGTGGCCCCGGCGGCACGGGTGTTGTCGCACTCGGCATTGTCATCATTGCGCTGTGTGTGAAGGCCGGTTTGGTTCCGGCGCACACGTGGCTGCCGAGGACGTATCCGTCGACAAGCCCTGCGGTAATGGGGCTGTTTTCTGCGGTGCATACGAAGGTTGCGGTGTACATGCTCTTCCGCATCTACGTCGTGATTGTGGGCATGAACCCCTCTTGGCACTGGCCGATCATTATCATCATGGCGATCTCGATGCTGGTCGGCGCGTTTGCTGGTCTCGCCGAGAACACTATGCGTGAAGTGCTGGCCTACCAGATGGTCACGGGTATGCCGTTCATTCTGATTGTGCTGGCGTTCACGGATGCTAACGACGGCCAGGGCGCCAAGGCGGCACTGGCTGCGGGTATTTTCTACGCAATCCACCACATGGTGACTGTCGGTGCCCTCATTCTGGGCTCCGGTGCGGTGGAAGAGACCTACGGTACGGGTACGCTCTCCAGGCTTTCTGGGCTTGCCCGCCGCGACCAGGCGGTCGCTTGGGTGATGGCGGCAATGAGTTTCTCCATTGTTGGTTTCCCGCCATTTTCCGGTGTATGGGGCAAGGTGGGCATTGTCTTTGCCTCTGCCGCTACTGGCGATGCCCGCTCGATTGTCGCGATTACGGCGATTATTGTTGCCTCGTTGGGCTCGCTGCTGGCCATGATTCGGCTGTGGCGTGCGGTCTTCTGGGGCCGCCCCATGCAGGGCGTGGACGATTCCGTTCGCGTTCCGGGCGCGCTGGTTGCGCCGTCCGCCATGCTGGCAATTGTTTCTGTGGCAATGTTTGTCGCGGTCGGCGCCGTCACTTGGGCGACCACCGGTGCGGCTGATGCGCTGCTGAATATTGATGGCTACCGCGAGGCGACTCTCGGCGGGGTTGAAAACGCCATCGGAGGTATTTACTGATGAAGTTCCTGCATGTTATCCGCTATTCCCTCTGGCTGGTCTGGCAGGTTGTTGTGGCTGCGACGGACGTGGTGCGCGATACGCTGCGCCCGAGTCAGAAGCAGCAGCCAGTGCTCATTGGGCTGCCGCTGCGTGTGAAGTCTGACCTCGAGGTCACTCTCTTTGCCGAGTCCATCACCATGACTCCTGGCACGCTAGTCTGCGGTGTCCGTGAGACCGATGTGGGACGGTTGTTTATCATCCACGCGATTTTCGGTGCCGATTTGGATGCGCTGTACGACTCCCTCTATGACATGGAGGAGCACCTCGTTCCCAGCCTCCGCGATGCCCCCCGCCCGAAGGCGTTCGTCTTCGAGGAGTACAACGCGGACAAGTTCATTGACCCGGATGCCGTCGTCGGCGTTGCCGCTGAGGTCGACCATGGTCTGCCGCTGCCGGATGGCATTGCCTCCAAAGGCGAAGACAAAGGAGCACGCTCATGAATGACACATTGATCGATCCCACCGCAGTACAGGTAATCAGCGGCATTGGCATTGCTCTATGTTCAGTGGCGCTACTTGTGGGCGTGGTGCTGATCTTCCGGGTCAAGGGCAATGTCTCACGCGCAGTACTTTCCGACGCTGCCTTCTACCCCATGGTGGGAGTGTTTCTCACAACTGCCATGCTGCGGACTACGGCCATCACTTTCGATATTGCAATGCTGGCGGGTCTGCTTGGCATTTTGTCGACCGTGGGCCTGGCCCGAGTTATTTCCCGTGGCCGCCGCTAAGACCGATTAAGGACGAATCGCAATATGAGTATCGCTTCAATTCTTGTAACTATATTGTTTGCCGTGCTGGTCATTGGCGGATCTTTGTACCTGCTCCTGGCGGGCGTGGCCATGTGGCGCTCTAAAGATGCCCTGAGCCGGTTGAACCAGCTTTCAGCCGGAATCATGGTGGGTATCCCCGCACTGGTGATTGCCAACTTGGTCCTAGAGGCCGACCAGGGCGATCTGACTTGGGGCAAAACCCTCACCGCCATTCTGGCGATTGTTGCTGTCCTGGTCGTCGCTACTGTCGCCTCCGAGGTACTTGGACGCGCGGTGCTGGGTGCCCGTGACGGCTCCGCTGAGGACTACGTGCCGGAGCGGTAGCTAGCGGCGCGGGAAACGTCCTGATTACGCCGTTAGCGGCCAGTTTCACAGCGGCTCCTCAGCGCGCTCCGGCACCCCCTTTAGGCCACCCAGCCTACCCAAAAGGGGGTATATCTCCCCACACTTTCGAGCACCCACAATGTGATGCACCTCTCATGGGTTATGGGGAGCTTGCTAACTCATTTTATGCCCCTAAATTGAGTGGCAGTTTTTGCCGTTAACTAAACTTTGGTTTCCCTTAGTTAGGGAACCCTTGGTTATCATTTTTGATGAATTTGCCGTTTGCCTGCACCTTTGTGACACCAAGAACAAAACAATCAATGCAATCCCGGTAAATTTTAAGAAAACAACACTTTTGTCATCCGATATTCAGGCAGAGGCCGGTGTCGCCTCGAACGTCACAAAACCGCCCACTTTCCAAAATTTTTAGACGAATTTGAGCGAGCTTCAGGGGGGCACAACCGACCAACAACGGACCGAGTCATTTATTTTTTCATTGCAGCCCTTTGCCCCATCGGTTAACTTAATTTCTGTGAGTTCGCCAAGAGCGACTCAAAGTTTCTACCCCCGAGAACTTAAGGATCTTCTCATGTCCTGCTCCACTGAATGCGTTGCAACCCTCATCGAGGCACTCCCGGACGTCACCGTCGAGAGCCCGCTGCCGGCTTTCGAGCAGCTGGCTGGCAACGACGTCAACTTCGCCAACGTTGGTGGCGACCTGAACCTGCCGTTCGGTAACGACTTCCTGGACATCTCCACCACCGACTCCCACGACACCGAGGTTTCCGACTTCCTGAACCCGGAGACCACCGTCGACAAGTCTGACCAGCGTCAGTTCGACTTCCTGAACCCGGAGATCGGGGACATCGGCCTGTCTGCTCTCTAGGCTTCATGGCAGGACAATAGCTCCGCCAATCCTTGACACAATAAACCGCCAGTCTCTAATAAAGACTGCGGTTTATTGTTCAGTTAAAACCGATATTCTTCATTTCGTTACTGTCTAAAGGAACACCAAACATGGACGTCACTCCTATCGTTGAGGTTCTGGAAGCAATGCCTTCCGGCCCGACCGTCAACGTCACCGTCGAGATTAATCCGACCATCGATGGTGATCTGACCCTCCTGGAAACCGGTGACTGGAACGCTCCGTTCGGCCGCGACTTCATGGACATCGAGCTCACGAACGATCAGTCCACCACGAATGACAACTCCACTCACGTCAGCGGTGTCGAGGCTGATAGTGTCTCCGACGCTGCCGAACAGGGGCAGGAGGTGTCCGAGTCCGCCGAAGAGGCTGACGAGGCTGCAGCTGCTCCGAAGTCGTTCTTCAACGACTCCCCGAGCCTGCCGGGCATCGGAGCCTAAAACAGCTCACACTTAGGGTTGTTCCTTAGCCGCCCAAACCGGGTCGGCGTGCAGGCAACCACAAAGCCGTGGCTGTCATGCACAGACAGAATTTTTAAATAAAGCGTTAGCCCTGCAGATGGTCAAACCGCCTGCAGGGCTAACGCTTTTTGTACTTACTTCGTTGCCTTGAAGCGCTTTTCCACCTCGGCACCGAGCCAGGAATCAACGTTGGTCCAGTACTGGTAGACACGCTGCCCCACCTCTGGGGAAACACCTTGCATGGCACCGACGATGTTGTCTGCCAAGCGATCGCGCTCAGCATCGTCCATCACATTACGGACAAGGTCGCCTGCCTGCGAGAAATCATCATCCTCGGGGTGCTGTACATACGCGCCGGCGTAGAACTCTTCGCCCACGCTCTCCCACTGACCAAAGGCACCGGCATCGACCTGCCCGGCATGACCGGAGCGCACTGGGCAGCCAGCGGCCTTGGCCGCAGCCGCAGTATCGGCCTCCGGGCCGCGTCCGGCGGCGTTGGAGCCATGAACCGGCAGGTTCGGGTTCGCGTAGTGGTAGGTGCCGTAGCCATCCTGCGAGAAGGAATTCACTGGGCAACGCGGCTGGTTCACCGGCAGCTGGTCATGGTTGACACCAAGACGGTAGCGGTGCGCATCAGCGTAGGAGAACACACGAGCCAGCAGCATCTTATCCGGGGAGAAGCCAACACCCGGCACGGTATTCGACGGCGCGAATGCGGCCTGCTCAATCTCGGCAAAGAAGTTGTTCGGATTGCGGTTCAGGGTGAAGTGACCGACCGGAATCAGCGGGTAGTCCTTCTGCGACCAGGTCTTGGTCAGGTCGAACGGGTTCACCTTGTAGCTGGCGGCCTCGGCGTAAGGCATGATCTGCACCTTGACGTCCCAGGTTGGGTAGTCGCCGCGCTCAATCGCCTCGAAGAGATCCTGGCGAGCGTGGTCGGCGTTTTCGCCAACCAGCTCGGCGGCCTCATCATCCGTCAGGAACTCCCAGCCCTGGCGAGTCTTAAAGTGGTACTTAACCCAGAAACGCTCCCCTTCAGCGTTAATCCACTGATAGGTGTGGGAACCGAAGCCGTCCATATGACGGAAGTCCTTCGGAATACCACGGTCACCCATCAAGTAGGTGACCTGGTGCGCAGACTCCGGAGAGGCAGTCCAGAAATCCCACTGCATATTGGCATCGCGCAAACCTGTGTCCGGCAGGCGCTTCTGAGAGTGGATGAAGTCCGGGAACTTAATGCCATCGCGGATGAAGAACACTGGCGTGTTATTACCCACGATGTCGAGGTTGCCCTCTTCGGTGTAGAACTTCAGTGCAAAGCCGCGCACGTCACGCCAACCATCCGGGGAGCCCTGCTCACCAGCGACAGTGGAGAATCGTGCCAGCATCGGCGTGACAGTGTTCGGCTGGAAGACCGCAGCCTTGGTGTACTTGGAGATATCCTCGGTGACGGTCAGCTCACCGAAAGCACCTGCGCCCTTAGCGTGAACAACGCGCTCCGGAATGCGCTCACGGTTGAAGTGTGCGAGCTTCTCCAGCAGGTGGACGTCGTGGAGGTTAATACCTCCCTGTGGGCCACTGGTTAGCGAGTGCTGCTCTGTAGGAACCGGCGCACCGTTGAGGCGAGTGGTCGGACCATTGGAGCCTTCATAGAGATTGGACATGGGGATTTCCTCCTAAAGACAAGGGCTAGATGGCAGTCACAACATGCCCTGACGTTTTCCACCCTACATGAAATCTCATATTTTTCCTATCAGTCGCCCGCGATTTATATGTGGACTTAATTATTAGTCCGATTAGGTTCGCTGTATCAGCCGCAAACACTCGACCCGAAAAAGGGCAAAAATTCCTCCACGGAAACCACACGCAATGACCGTCGAAAAGCACTTACCGCGCTTTCCTGCAATACCTATTAGCGCTGAATAAAAGGTATAGCCAGCACTACCACGGCCCGCGCGGGCTGAGGGTAGGATTTCTCGCGTACCACGCTGTCAATTTGGATTCTGATCGGATACTTCTGCAGACATGAAAAAACAAGGGAGGGGCGCGAAAGCGCTCACAGTCTTCAAGTACACGCTGGCGTTGCTGGCGACCGTTGCGCTTCTCAAGATCGCATTCTTCCCCGCTAACGACGAGGACTATGCGCAAGCAACCGGTGATTTCTCCCAACCCACCACGGAGCTATCCCCTCAGCGGATCAATAACACGCAGAAGCTGTCTGCCACCATCGTCCCGGATGAACCCACCGTGATCCGCGCCAACGCTTCCGGTGAAATCACTGACGCCTATGTCAACAGTGGTGGCAACGCCGTAGAGGGACAAAACCTGCTCCAGGTGAAGAAGACCTCGGTATCTGAGGCTGCCAGCACCTCCGGCAGCGCGGATTCCGATGAAGAAGGCGCCGCAGCTGCCGCACCAGAGACCACCGTGACCTGGGGAAACATCACCGCTAAGGCTTCCGGCACTGTGCAGTGGGATATCGTCATCGGCCAGACGGTCGAGATCGGCCAGGAAATTGGCACGATTTCGCCGAATAGCTTCCACGCTGTAGCACCTATTAAGCCGAGTCAGCTGTACACGCTGGGAGATTCGATTAACAATGGCCGCCTCGCTATCACCGATGGCCCGGCACCGTTTTTGTGTGATTCGGTGAAGACTGTCACTGGAAGTAGCGCGGGCTCGCAGAACACTGGCGCCGGGGATGGCGCTGGCATGGGTGCCGCCGCTGCTGGGAATTCCTCGGGTGGCCCACAGCTGCGCTGCGATATTCCCGCAGATCAGACTGTCTACGAAGGTGTTCCTGCCACGCTGATTCTTGGCAGCGGTACCACCTCGGAGGTCCCGGCACTGCCGGTGACCGCCGTGGAGGGACGCTTCCGCGAAGGTGTCGTCTACGCTCCGGCTAAGGATGGCGGCAAGCCCACCAAAATCAAGGTTGAGCTCGGCGCCAACGATGGCACTTTCATTGAGATCAAGCGTGGCCTGAAGGAAGGCCAGCAGGTTTTGGAGTACGTGCCGTCCTACAAGGACGAGTCCGCTGACGACGGCACTGGCACCGGCACCGGCGCTGGCGACGGCAGCGGTGATGGCAGTGACACTGGCTTCGATGAGTCCGGCGATGACGCTGGCTCTGAAAAGTAGGCCCGCGCCATGCTTAGTTTGACCGCAGTCACTCGAACAGTGACGCTCCCCAACGGCGAGGAGCTGCCTATTTTGAAAGGCATCGACCTCGAAGTGCCCCGCGGTGAGCACCTCAGCATTGTCGGCCAGTCAGGTTCGGGTAAGTCAACGCTGCTCAACATCATTGGCATGCTCGATTTACCGGACTCCGGCACGTACACGTTCGACGGCACTGATATCTCCACCTTGTCGGACAGGAAACGTGCCGCACTTCGGGGCGATAACTTGGGATTCGTCTTCCAGCAGTTCAACCTTTTCCCCTCCCGCACCACGCTGGAAAACGTCGAGGTTCCGCTGATGTACGACCGGGGCGAGAAGTTTTGGAATCGCACCGAGCTTGCCGCCGCGATGCTGGAGCGCGTCGGCCTGGGCGATCGTCTAGAGGCCACGCCTTCCCAGCTTTCCGGCGGTGAACAGCAGCGTGTGGCTATTGCCCGCGCGCTCGTGCGCCAACCGCAACTCATTCTTGCCGATGAGCCCACTGGTGCGCTCGACGTCGACACCGGCAAGATCGTCATGAATCTGCTCGAAGAAGTCGCGGCGGAAAACAACGCTGCGTTGATTCTGATTACGCACGATTTAGAGGTCGCCGAGCGCGGCGATCGGGTACTTGAGCTTCGCGACGGTCAGTTGCACGCCGACTCCGTCCTGCTATCTGCTGCCAACGCCATGCACGAATTGGAGGAGGTTGCTGATGACGACGAATAAAGAAACAGAATCGAAGTCACGGCCTTCCTTCCTCTATGCAGCAACGCCTTATCTCGGCGCTCTGCTGGAAGCGTGGCATGAGCTGCGCATTAACCGTGGCCGCATCATGCTGTCACTGGTCAGTGTTGCTGCCGCAGTGTGGGCGATGACCACAGTCATTGCACTTGGCAATATTCTCACCAGCTCCCAGGATGCGGTCACCGCACAGAGCACGGGTGTCGCCGGAACGGTCACGTTGACCGCCGGAGCGGGTAGTTCCGGTTCTGAGGATGGTGGCGACTTCGGAGACGGAGGCTTCGGTGACGGCAGCGCCGGCACAATGGCCGATAGCTTCGGCGACTTCGGCGACGGCGGCACCGGTGGAAACGGCCCGGACGATTTGAGCGTCATCAACCCGGACGGGTCTATCAATGATGCCTTTTCCACCGCCACTCACCGCCTGGTGGAGACCACTCACGCCAACTTGTGGTCGCGAGTTCGCATGCAGCCAGCGACGCCCGAGCAAAATATGGATGACTGCGCTCCGGATGATTACGAGTGTTTTTCGCCAGGTACTCCCGAGCTGATTGCCGCTGACCCCGGTTGGTTCGATATCTACGCCCGTACCATCGTGCAGGGACGCCGTTTGGAAGATACCGATGGGCAGCGACTGATGAACCCCGTCGTCGTCAACGACCAGTTCTACGAAACCTTGGGCAACCCAGCACTAGCCGATCATCCAACCTTCAGGTTGAAGGAAACCGGTAGCACTACTTTCACCGTGGTGGGAGTGTATAAGTCTCTGGGTTCGTGGGACGCCCCAAGCATTGTCACGCACTACGATTCCTTCCTCAACGCGGGCTACGAGGGACAGGTGGGTGAGCCGCAACTTCTCGTCGCAACGCCTGAAGAGTCCGCGAAGGAGAACCAGAAGGCGCTGCACAACATTTTCCAGGCGGAGCTCGGCCCCAGCTGGAAGGTGAATACTTCCCTGTCGGAGAAGGACACGGAGATTTCCCAGGAGATGAATAACACCATCACCACTGCGCTGGGCATTATCGGTGGCATTGTGATCGCGCTTGGCGCGTTGGGGCTGCTCACGGTCTCGATTGTCACCATTGGTCACCGCGTCCGTGAGATTGGTATTCGTCGCGCAATGGGTGCGTCGGCAGGCAGGATTTTTATCTCTGTGTTCTTGGAGTCGATTGTCGCCACGACGGTGGCGGGCGTGGTTGGCGTGATTGCCTCGATCATCACGGTCAAGCAGCTGCCGCTGGATAAGATGCTGGCGTTGCCGCTGGAGACCGGCGCCGTGGCCTACCCCGTCACGGCCGCTGTAATCGGCGTGTTGGTCGCAACGTTCGTGGGCGCGCTGGCGGGTATTATCCCGGCCACCATCGCAGTCCGCGTCAAGCCCATCGACGCCATCCGCTTCTAGCATTTCAGCCCCTAGTTCGCCTGGCTGCGTTGCCGCCTGCTTTTTGCAGGTGAGGCCACGTGCAGCCAGGCGAATTATCTTTAGGTTTTAAGTTGCTAAGCTATTGCCATGACTCCCGCACGCCTCGTCTCTAATGACGAATACATCACGCAGCTGGCGCTGAAAGCCGGCCGCGGTGATCAGGCTGCGCTGACGGAGTTCGTGCGGCTGACCCAGAAGGACGTGTGGCGTCTGGTCGCACATCTGGGCGGCGTTGATGCTGCGGATGATTTAACGCAGGAGACGTACCTGCGCGTGATGGGGGCACTTCCCCGCTTTGCGGCGCGTTCTTCTGCCCGCACCTGGCTGTTGTCGCTGGCCCGGCGCGTGTGGGTGGATTCGGTCCGCCATGATTCGGCACGCCCGAAGAAGTCCGCGATGGAAGTGGAAAACGCTGCCGAGCAGTTCACAACTGGCGAGTCGTGGTCAGAGCTCGCTGATGCCCGCGTGCTGCTGGAGCAGCTGCCGGAAGAACGCCGCGAGGCACTCATTCTGACGCAGGTGCTGGGTTACTCCTACGCGGAGGCCGCGGAAATCGCAGGTTGTCGCGTGGGCACTATTCGCTCCCGCGTCGCTCGTGCGCGCCGCGATTTGGTTGCCGCGCTTGACGACGGCGACAGCGCCAGCGGCAACTCTGCAGCTGTTTAGGCCCGCCCCGGCTAGGGCACCTAGCTAGCCGTTGTAGGTTGTCTCCCCGCGAAGCTGACTAACGGTCCAGTTCAATTTTGTAGGTCGAGGCGATATCCGCATGTCCGAGGGCATCACGCATATCGCGCTCCGCGTTTTTCAGGGCAGCTACAACAGCGGGGAGGCTCGCCTGCGGCGGCATCGCCACAGTCACTTCTAAGGTGGGGATTCCATTATCCCGGTAGACCCGCGAGTCCGCCTGGTTGATGTGGGCGTTGCGCTCTAGATCGGCGCACACCGCATCGGCAACATCGGCGACCGGCAGCGAAATCTCTCCCAGTTTTTCCTGTGATTCCGCTGCGGCGACCGTGCTGAACCGGTGCGATCGCAGATTAGCGACCACCAAGCTGCAGCCGACCACTGCTAGGATCGCTGTGACGACGCCGAGAACGGGAACATACCAGCTTTGCTCAGGTATTTTTTCCCAGGATTCCATCCGGCCGGTGTCATGAAGCCACTGTGCGGGAGCGACGTCGAAGTAGCTTGCAATCGCCCATGTTGCTACCAGAAGTAACAGCGCTGAGAAGATGAACAGCACAATTCGGTCGAATACGCTTACTGATGTTTTCACTTGTCATCACCTTCGTATCCGCCGTGAGCTCCGGAGGCAGGTGCCGTGCCATTTTGGAGTTCTTGGTAGTCGGACTTGTGCATCCAAACTGGCAGGTTTCCATCGTCATCGACGCGTACATACCGGCGCGGGGCGGGAAGAAATACCGCGATGAGCTGTCCCAGCCCATAGATTGCAGCGAGGATTCCGACGAGGAGCAACACCCATGACGCGGCTGAGTCCTGTGGGTTACTGAACCAGTCGAATACCGGCTGTAACCATGAGGCGCCACCCGAGCCATTAGCACTAATGATTGCGTCTCTACCTGCGACTACGGCCGCTGCAATCATCAACAGACCGGCGAAAACTCCCAGCCCGCGGACCTTTGGTGATTGACGCGGGTCACGTCCCTGGCGAGTTTCGATTGACTCGTCCGAGACCACCGCAGCCGATGACCTCTCAGTCGACGTCATAGGGTGTCACCTCAATCTTTTTCAGTGGGCGCGGCTCTGGCGTACTTACCACCACGGTACGTGGTTGTGGCACGGATACCGGGCGCAGCTGCTCCTGTCGGGGCGCACGAACTTGTTTCAGCCGAGTTGGACGCGGAACGTTGACCGGCCGGAGTAGCACTGGTCGTGGCGCTTTGACACTAATTGTGCGTGGCGACGGCACTCGTACCGGACGCAGCTTTGGTTGCCGGGGGACACTCACCTGTACCAAGGACGACGGCTTTGGTGCTGTAACCTTTCGCAGCTGTATTGGCCGTGGAGTTGGTGTGCGACGCACCTGTACCGGCTTCGGTGCCGAGGTGCGAGCCACTGGCAGCGGCGGAGGCGCAACAATGCGACGGGCCGGTTGCGGTTTCGGTGCCTTAATAGTCACAGCTGGTAGCGGCTTCGGCGCTATGACGGAGCGCACCGGTTGTGGGGCAGGCGCTGGGACACTGCGTACTCTTTCTGGACGCGGCGGAGTAATGCTGCGCACTGACGGTGGCTGCGGCACTGAAATACTGCGTACCGGCTGCGGCGTCGGCACAGCGATGGACTGCACTTCTGGGACCCGCTGCACCTGCGGGGCGGTCACTACCTGCTGGTTCACCCGGACAGGTGTCAACTGCGGGTGATCTGAAAAGTGCGCCAAGTCCTCTCTGGTGACACGCACGTGCCCGGTTTCGACGCTGTCGATGTCAACATCGACGGTGACATTTTCAAGACCGGCCATATCGACGAGCCAGGTAGCGACGCTCGACCGAATGCGCACTGCAATCTCCGCTGTCGGTGCAGGCCAGGATGCGACAGCGCGAACTGCGACTCGAACTGCACTAACGACGTTTGTAGTGGCAGAACTAGGAGCAATATCACTGTCGATAGAGACAATTGGATAGTCGCGCCCTAGAACACGGGATTGGTCGAGCGTACCGGGAACCGTGCGCACGGCCATCTCTACGATACGGCGGATTGCCTTTTCGCTTACGACAGTGGTGCCACGCGTTGCTGGAACGTGGATAGTCACCGTCGGCGGCCTCCTCGGTTGAACTTACGGTTGAGCTCGGGCGCATCGATTTTGCCATCGAGTACCGCGCCGGCTGCACCGGCCAGACCTCCGAAGGCAATAACCGCAAGAAAGCCTGTGAAACCACCAATCATTGCGGCGAAGCACAGGACAACGGCAATCGTCGCGAAAGTCTTTGTGTAATTATCGAACATGAAATTCCCCTTTATACGGGCTTAACTGCCCATCCTGCCCGGCCTCGACGCGCAATAGTTGTTAACTACTGGACGCGCGGCTGCTCCTTGGGCTCGTTAGCAGCTGCGATGGCCTTGCGCTGCTCTTCGCGCTGCTTAGCGGCCTCTTCTTCGCGCTCCTGCGGGGTCTGGTAGTCGGTGTGAACATCGGATACGTCGACATTGACTTCAGTGACCTCGAGGCCGGTCATACGCTCAACGGAGCTAATGACGTTCTGGCGGATAGCCTCTGCCAGCTCGTGGATGGCAACGCCGTACTCGGCAATGATGGTGACGTCGACTGCAGCCTGGCGCTCGCCGACCTCAACGGCAATTCCCTGGGACACGTTGGCGCTGCCGCCGGAGACAAACTCACGGACGGAGCCAGCGAAGCGATCCATGCCACCACCAAGGTCATAGACACCGGAGACCTCGCGGGTAGCGATGCCCGCAATCTTGGAGACGACGCTGTCGTCGATAGAAGTGTGGCCGTGGCCGGTTCCCTTATTCGCGGAGTCCGAGCCAGCCTGAGTTGCCGGGGTGTTCTTAGCAGTGTTCTTTGCGTTGTCAGCCATGATGTGCCGTTCCTGTTCTCAGTGTTGTAGACGAAATGTCTGGACAATGCCGATGCTATAACCGCCACAGGCAACCTGCAGTGCGGCTAGGAGTACATGACTGCGTGAGAGCCCCTCCAGCAGGGATTTCGTTATGAAAGTCTCTTAGAGAACTGGATTACAGACTTGATGTGCTTTTCTTCCCCGGCATCACGGAGAGCTCTGAAATTTCTAGATTATCCCTGCTTGGCGGCAGGATATGACCTCTCATTTCCCGTTCTGACATCACGAACGAACCCCCACGTGCCAGCCGTTTGCTAACAAATTCGACAACTTTGTATAACGAGTGGCAGCTTACAGCGAGATTCCACGTTTCAGCGGTCTGTTAATGCCGACCACGGTCAGAACCCGTGCGCGCCGCGATTTGCCTGCCGCGCTTGACGACGGCGACAGTGCCAGCGGCGACTCGGCTGCTGTTCAGGCCCGCTCCCCCGATGGTCGTTGACCTTTCTTCTACCCCATTTTGTCACGCTATCGAGCATGATTTCCAAGTTGAGCGTAGGTTCTGCCTTAACTGATAGTTTTATACATTTCCTTATATTCGCGATACGAAACGGGTATATGAACTGCCCGGTCGCATACGTTCCATCTTTTCCGACGAGATTAGCTTTGTTTTGGGCCGCCCCCGACCAACTCACTGAGGAGCAGATTTCCCCATGAATAGACCTTCATGGATTTTCACTGTCACTGCCGTTATCACCGCTACAACCGGACTACCGGCCTACGCCGCCACCATTAACCAAGGCGATCCGGTTGTCATCATTCACGCTAATGGACCACAAGCTAGTGTCTGTACGGCTGGCTATGTCGACAAGACCAATTCGCAAATCTACACAGCAGGTCATTGTGGACAAGAGGGAGACACAGTGACGGATGGGACCTTTCAGAAAATTGGAGTTTTCCAACCGTCTCCCACATATGACCATTCGCTAGATACGGGGAACGATATTGGAGTTGTCTCGCTTGACGACCCCGCTACTGCAGGTGAGAATTCGTATTCGGGCGACTCAATGCTATCCCCCACAGATGTTCAAACAGGCGAGACTGTCTGCATCTACGGAAACACCACGGGGAAAGTTTCCTGCGGTTTAGCCGCTGATCGAGATGCATACCAAACCGAGGACAACGCTCTACAGGTTCAAAACGTACACGCTCAACGCGGCGATTCCGGAGGGCCAGTATGGGTTCCGGATAAAGGCGCTGTCGGTGTTGTATCGACTACCTGGAACATCATCGATGGGAACGGACAGCAGCTTGGCTCCTATATCACCGCTAATTCACCCTGGTAAGAGGGCTTTGTTTACGTAGGGCTTGTCATTCTCCTCTTTCTCCGTAGAGCTTGTCATCCTCTGGGGTCACGTCACCCGACCGAGGAAAACAAGCCATCACCGATAGCCAGAGGCGAAAGCCCGCTTCTCCTACCGATTACTTGGTAGGAGAAGCGGGCTTGATTCGTCAGAGGGAAATGGTTCCCTCCGGCATCTCTATCGCTTAGGCGTTACGACGTCGCATTGCGAAGACTCCGGCTGCTGCCAAAGCAGCACCAGCCAGTGCCCACAGTGCCACACCACTTCCGCCGGTCTTAGGCATTTCGCCCTTGGTCACATCGGCAATCTGCAAAATGCCTACCTTCGAATCACACTCTGGAATGCCAGTCTTATCGCACTGGTTTCCTGACACTGCGACACCACCACCGGAGAGAACTTCGATAATCGCATTGCCCTTTTCATCCCACGCCGTGGAGAACTTAATGGGCTCAACGAGCAAGTTGTAACCCTGCGGTGCCTTAGTTTCAATCAGGTAGTAAACACCCGGCGCATCCAGGCCCTGGAGTTCAACACGGCCCGCAGTGTTTGTCTGAGACTGTCGCACTACTGGGTTTGTA
Source organism: Corynebacterium sp. HMSC073H12 (assembly GCF_001837775.1). Classification (NCBI taxonomy): domain Bacteria; kingdom Bacillati; phylum Actinomycetota; class Actinomycetes; order Mycobacteriales; family Corynebacteriaceae; genus Corynebacterium; species Corynebacterium sp. HMSC073H12. The sequence goes on from NZ_KV834033.1 coordinate 39,093, forward strand.
TCAAGGTTGACACTTCCGTCAGAGTTCAAGTTCAACGCACCATTGGGGTCGGCACGGTGAACTGCAAACTCTGCACCGTCGAGCAGACCGCCGGTTTGAATCTGATCCGGCGCATCCGGGTTGTAGCTGACCTTCTCCAAGAAGACTCCCATCTTCTTTTCTGGAGGGGTCAACGGAATGCAGTCGGTATCCTTCCAACCGCCCATTTCTGCCTCATTCATAAGGCCAAAGCTGGGTTCGTAGAGACCATTCTCCTCATAGCAACGGTAGTTACCGGACGGCTCTGATGGGTGTCCTTCAGGCACAGATGTTTCATCCAACTTCGATGCGTTGAGAGTGAAACGAACAGTGACCTCATAGACATGCTTGCCGGTGCTACCGTCAACACCTTCTGGTTTCGTAATCTTCGGAGTGTTGTTGCCATTTAGTGCATACGGACCTGGGCCTCGGAATTCCCTAGGCTCACTTAGGCGGTTAAATTCGTCGCGGAACACTACCGTTGCCCCGGTGACGGTCGCCGCTCCGACAAACTTCGGCGTGTCTAGCAATTGTCCATAGACGACTTCGTTCGACTCGTATCCCGGAGTCTTGGGGTACTCCACGACCACGTTGTACCTTGCAGTAAATTCATTCTGCGTGCCCGGTACCGGCTGCGGTTCTGTATCTACCGCAACCTTGTCTACACAAGCTTCGGTGGAGACATTATCTGCGTCACCCGGACCCGACTCGGAGTCCGTTGCGACGAGCTTCACTCGGTTGGGGCTACAGACTGTCTTCAGGTTGCCGTGTTCATCTGTACGCACTGGAGCAGATACAACGAATTCAACCTTCGCATGGCCAGGAACCGTACCGACATAGCCGGTCATGTATTTTCCTTCGCCGCCGGATGATCCTTGCGCATTCATACCTGCCAAAATGCCGCTGCCGACACCAATCTGGTCTGGGCCAGGCTTACGTCCGTTAACCAACGTAGATCCAGGACCAAAACCCTCGAACTTCGCAGTCGGCTCCTTAGCGTTTACACCGTAGTGAGTATCTGTTGGAAGGTACTCGTAGAAGGTGCCACCGGAACTCGGATGATCACTCGTATTTTCTACCGTAATCGTCCAGAAAGTCCGTGGAACACCATTGATAATTTCCGTCTTCGAGCGGAGCTTCTTCACAGCAAGGTTCGACTGAAACTCTGGCGGAGGTGCCACCAGGCTAGAGGCCGCATCAGTATTGAACGAATCCGGAAGATTATTCAGAATGTTAACCAATTCAAAGGTCGGCTGGCTGGAAGAAGGATTATCAATCTTTAGCTCAAAGCCATTTTGACCAGCCTGGTCACTACCCGCGCCGAAACCTAGGTTTCCGTTTGAGTAAGTCCAAGCCTTACCCCACGATGCCGACGAAAACACAATTCGGCGCCCATCAAGCGTGGTCAAATTAGTCAAATCCCAGGTAGAGATTTGTCCTGTTGCAGTGTCGATGCGCTCCAGAATCACCCTATCCTTCGAACCGGCCTTACTCTGGAAGCCCCACATGTACCGTGGTGCGTCGGGGAGTACTGCCCAGTCCTCCGCAAATGAGATTTGGTTCCCGAATACCCGCTCTGCTGTGGAATTATCCGTGTTCACACGGTAGAACTTACGGCTACCGGATGTTGATGCATTTGCCACAAAGTAACCGTTTTCGGTCCAGACACCCGCGTTCGAGAAGTCACGGTCGCCTGCAGTTTCAAATGCGCTGGTTTGCGTTCCCGGTTTCTTAATCGGACCTAGGTTGTGGACTTGACCGGTTCCGGGATCAATCTGAAGCAGATTACCTGCTGGATAGCAGTTGTCACCATTCAGACCACGCTTCTGACTTACTGCGTAGAGCCAGTTGTCATTAGGGTCGTACATTAGGGAGTTATACACCCACGGCGATCGGCCAACCTCCTGGTAGGCCTTACCTTGATTAATTTGTCGGCTCAAAATCGAGGTATCGCGCTTAAGATCTTTCGGCGTACCAGTGACAACGTACACCGGACTGCCGTAGGCAAACTCTTCAGCCGTCAGCTGACGCGGCGTAGCCTTGCCCACTACTTCCGTCTCGGGGGTCGGATTTTCGCACTTCGGAATTGGCGGTGGCGTGGGAAGGTTGAACGTCGCCGAATACACGGTGTTGGCCGGACCACGATGCAGCCCCATAAACTGAATCTGCGCAGGACCGCCAATCGAGATCTGTGGCAGGATTACCTGGTACTTCTTATTGTTGATTCTTTTGTACGTAGCTTTGGTCTCGTACCATCCTCCATTCGTACCCGTGTAGTAAACAATCATGTCTGCCGAGTCCTTAGACATGTAACTATCAATGTTCGTTTCAAGAATGACTTCCGTGTCTTTGGGGAGAGTAATCGTCCCATTCGACAACTGGTCTGCGGGAATTACGAAGCTGGGTATGAAGCGGCTGCCTTTGTTTACATACCCACTACCGTTCGTATCTCCGTTGTTCTTGTCGATCCTAAAGCTATAGGCAGCATTGGCTGCCGCAGGTGCCGCCATCCTCTGTGGCGCACGCTGCGGTTGTGCAGCACGAGGTGCTGCTACCGGATCTTCAGGGGAGGGCTCTGACACCTCAAGCGGTGGTTCACCGGCCTCCGCTCCCGGAACATCGGGTGCATCAGTCGCAACAGAGGTATCTTCCTGCTCGATCGCGCTAGAAGACTCGGCTGGTTCAGCGGACTCCGAATTATCTGGCTTAGGGGCTTCCGAACTCTGAGCAATCTCGCCTAATGCTGCTACCGAAGTATTGCTGAAAATAGCGCCACTCGAAATTTCAGGGGTCTCAAAAACAAACGTTGCCCCATCGGTGACCTTAGAGTTCAACCCCGTAATGTTGAACTTCACAGCATTCGAAGAAACATCGACCCCTAGATTGTCTCCCTCACGGAGAGCAATCTTTTTACCATTGACGGTCAACGAATACTTGCCATCGGCAAACTCCAAATCAGAGGCACTATCTGCGGTAATCTCCAGCCCGCTGAGAGTTGCATCACTGGCAAATTTTCCTTCAAACTTCGCAGTATCACCGCTGGTAACGGTTAACTGGTCGCCTGAAGTCAACGCCACACCGATGTCAGTGGTCTGTGCTTCCGCTACAACGCCAGCCACCTCTGGCATGCCTGCTGGCATGACAACACCGAAAGTGAGGGTCAGCGCCGCAGCGACCGATGCCATCACGCGCATATTTCGCCGCGCGGATTTTGGCTTGCTAAACATTGTCCAGGACATTAGCGTCCCTCACTTCCTTTATCTTTCTTCCTGCTCACCGCAATAATGATGAAGCCCGCACCAATTAATGCGGCAGCTGCCGCCACCAATCCAGCAACCTGCACACCTGTCAGCGCCAGAGAACCTGATGTCCCTGACGATGAAGACTGGCCTTGACTTGAACCTGACGCCGATTCGCCAACCGGTTTCTTCGGAGGTTTGGTGGGCGTAGTAGTAGGCGTTGTCGCTGGAGTAGTCGTTCCATCCTCCGGCGTCGTCGGAGGTGTGTCCGGCGGAGTCGTCGGCGGTGTCTTAGGTGGCGTCGTCGGCGGTGTCTTAGGTGGAGTTGTCGGAGGCGTCGTCGGTGGTGGAGTTTTACCCGGCGTATGCGACTTCGCCACAATGACGCCTTCAACCGGGTTGGGGTCTTCCGTCACTGTGTGGAAAGGTACTGCGACCAGGAAAGCGTTGATTTCACGGTAGTTACCGTCCGGTGCACTTGAGGTCACAAGATAGATGCCGTCGACAAGCCCGGAAAACTGAACCTCGCCGTTAGCATCTGTCACCTTGGAAAGGTTTAAGTCCTTGTTCCATTTTTGGATTTCGTCAAGGCTGGCCGATTCCACTCGCTTCATATCCGCTGGATTTTTGGGGTCAATCCCCTCCAACCGGTCTAGGTGAATGGTCACTCCCTCAACGGAACCTGCGACAGTCTGACCGTCATCATCGGGGTTTCCCTTGGTCAAACGAATCTTCAGCACATTCGTGCCAACAGACTGCTCGACCCCCGCCACGCCGTCGCGGCCTGCGACAGGGACCGCCTGCGCGATACCCGCACCTGTCCCAAGGCCAGCACAGGTGAAAGCAAGCGCAATGGTTCCTGCAACCACGCTGTTCAGCCGATTATTACGATTATTAATCATTGTCATGCTCCCACCAGCGATCTTCATCGTCTCCGTCTTGTTCGGAAGCTGATCGCGGCTGCGACGGATCCGATTTTTCAGTTCGCTTTCTCGTGCGCCTGTGGCGACCGCCAGCTCGGTGGCTAGTAACGCTCTCGTCCACCTGATTGCCGTCATAGTTATCAAAGGAATCTTCGGCCATGTCGCCGTCGTGATTGTCTTCGCCGAAGGCGTCGTCAGTATCTTCCAGCTGGCGTTGACGCCATACCCACCAGGCAAAAGCGGTGCCAAGCACAAGCACGACTACAAGCAAGGTGTACATCCACCACTGCCAACCTGCACCGTGGGTCTGACTGAAAACTTCATCATCCGCTTCATTCAGCGGCACTTGATGGCCACGCACCAAAAGCCTGTGGGTGTTAATGCCATAGGGGGTACATGTAATAAGCGTGACGTAGTCCTGATTGGGCACAGGCCTTAAGTCGTCAGTTTCGTGTGGCAGAACGACCTTAATTTGATCGACTACATACTTAAGCCGGTGACCGGACACCTGAATATAAAAGGCGTCACCTTCACGGGCTTTAGTTAAATGGTCGAACATTGTTGAGTTCGACAGACCAGTGTGTCCAGTGATAATCGAATGCGTTCCGACGCCGCCGACCGGCAAATCAGATCCATACAAATGACCTAGACCACGTTGCAGGGTCTCATCCGAGGTTCCATGCAGTACAGGCAGATCTACATTGATGGATGGGAAAATGAACCGAGCCATCGCTTCGGTCTCATTTAGTTGATTTAAGTACTCTGCGTACTCAGGATTATCCGCATGGATGCGGTTCAACCACGGGTCCAGGATTGGGCCGGTATCGCGACCCTCGTTGTACGCATGCGCACGTTCCCACTGTGTGTTCTTCACATCTTGTGGAATATCTTTATCCAACTGCGCATACGCTCGCGCGGCACGTGACGCATTCATGTTGTTCCATGCTGTCGACACCACGGGGTACAGCATGACCAACAAGCCGATTACAACGATAATTGCGGGCAGCGTAAGGCTCTTACGGGCCGGTTTTTCTGATTGCTGGCTAGCATCCAGCTCGACTACCGAAGCAGACGACTGTTCCACGGGACAACTCCCCAAAAGATTCCTAAATACGCACAGCCTTCAACAGCCAGATACACCAAACCCGCCGCCAATTGCCACTGCGCAGACAACCAAAATCAATCACAACAGCAGCGCACTGACCACAGTGCGCTAGGCAAAGCAGGGTACACAACGCGTACCCTGCTTCACCGTCCTTAGAGTGATAGTTGCTCTAAGGCACCGAGTACATACTCGGGTTTAGTTCTTCGATCCGCGGCGAGCGAACCATGCACCAGCTGCGACGATAGCTGCACCGATGGCAGCCAGGATGCCGACACCGGCACCACCAGTCATCGGCAGGTTCGGGGTGTCCTGCTTGATGTTCTCAATCTCAGAAACCAAAGTGACCTCATCGTCACCCTCGAGCTCACCGGTTGCCTTTACGTTGTCGCGAGTGAACTCAATCTCGGTGACGGCATTCTCCGGCAGTGCGTAGCCAGCCGGCGCCTTGGTCTCCTTCAGGCAGAACTTCTTGGTTACCGGAGCGACTTCCTTGTTATCCTCGAAGTCAGTCAGGTGCAGACCATCAATGGTGAAAGTACCGTCAGCGCCGGTAGTCCACTTGTCCGCACCGTTTACTGTCAACGGGTTTTCACCCAGCTCAGTTGCCGAGGTGCACTGGTAGAGCTCGAACTCAGCACCTTCCAGGACCTTACCGGCCTCCTTGCCGTCCTTCTTCACAACCTTCAGCTTGCCGTGGTAGGTCACGACCTCATTGGTCTTGTTCGTGACCTCGTTACCGGTATTCGGGTTGTTGAAGATGACGTCGGCCTGGTTCTTCAGCTCAGTGGTGTCACCAACCTCCTTGCGCTTGACCTCGAAGGTCAGGGACATCTTGGCGCCCGACTTAACCTTGGCCAGACCCTGCTCGGTCAGCGTGACGACGAGCTTGTTTCCGTTCTCAGCCGGATTGTTGACCGTGTAGTCCCCCTCAACCAGAACCTCGTCACCAGCCTTGACCTCGGTAACCTGCTGGAAGTCCAGACGCTGATCCAGCTGATCCTCGAAACGGAAAGCAGTCAGGCTCTTGCCCTCACCCCAGGTCGGAGCGTCAGCGTTAATGGTGTAGGTGTATGCGTCCTGGATGTGCTTATCTGCATCCTTGACGGTCTTCTCGGTCTTGGTCTCCGTGTTCTTCGGGTAAGCAACGACGTCGTAGTTCCATGCATCAGAGGCTTCATTGACCATCGGAACCGAGACGATGAACGGAGCACCAGCTACGATGCCAGCCGGAGCGTTCGTTTCCTCGACCAGGTAGATACCCAGCTCCAGGTTTTCGAAGGACACCTTGCCATCGGCACCCGTGGTCTGCTCAAACGTCGTGCCGGTCTCGTGGCCCTTTGCATCGGCAGCGTTCTTCGGGAAGGTCGACCAGTCACCATTCTGCAGGTCGTAATCCAGCTTGGTGATCTTGTAGGTCACACCAGCGAGCGGCTCGCCCGGTACACCTTCCATCTCCTGGCCGGTAGCCGCAGTGCTCGACTCAGCACCCTTCTTCTTGTGGAGGGTGATCGAACCCTTCTTGTTGAAATCGATGTTTGCCTTATTGACAGCCCCCTGCTCAACAGCAGGACCTTCAGGCTGAGCGATTGCAGCCGGGGCGGAGACGCCCATAGACAGACCGACGATGGCAGCGAAGGTTACCGAGCGGGCGGTACGAGAGAACTTATTCACGAAAACAGGTCCTTTACAGAAGTCCAAAATGAAGCGACACGCTTCAATACGTCTCGCGATTCACTCCAGACGGCGACACCATCGTTCCCCGACTTGCCAAAACTGAGATTTTCCTTAAGAAAAAGACCAGCCTGTCTAACCTTTTAAGCCTAAGCGTTATGAACTTTAATGTTTACTGGTCGAAACATTGCAGCCCAAGCCCATTGCTCGTTCGGTTAACAACGCTCAGTGAACCGCTTATAAATAACTTAACTCGTTTCACTTCCAGCCGATACTTGCCGGATACACACCGCCGAACCAAGCATCTAAGAAACCTATGCAAACATAAGAACTGTCGAATATAAATATCCTTCTATCGAGGTCACAGCGATTTTCCATTCACCCCCGAAAATCCTCCCAATTTCCCACACAATCAAACACACCCAAAAATGGGGGTAGTCAAATGCACCATAGCGATGGCTCCTATGCGTAACCATTATCGCCACAGCACACACCTGGAAAATGAGTCCTTATCAACCTTCTCGTGTTTACTGTCACAACAACGTCGTCAAGCGAAAGCCAAACGTTTGAAGCAAAACGCCCCGCGACGCACCGCCCTGTGCTAGGACCTGTAAAAGCACAGAGACAGAAACCGTCACGAGGCGCGCTGTGGCGTCACAAGGGACGTTTAGAGAACCGCCCAGTAGTGAACATCGTTGTAGCCGTTGAGCTTGAGGACGTTACCGATCTGATCGACCTTCTTCTTACCCTCAGGGGTCGTGCCATCCGGCATGATCTGCACATCAGCGCTGTGATCGCCGGTGAAGGTGATGTTGACGTAGTCCTTGCCATCGCGATGCTCGAGCTCGAAGACGTAGCGATTGACGGCCAGCTTGCCGGAGTGGAGGAACCCACCCTTGCCCGGAGCGACAACTGCAGTGTCAGCGGAGTTTGCAGGTGCGGCTACCGCCTGTGCGGCAGTAACAACCGGAGCTGCAAGCACGAGTGCTCCCACGCTCCAGACACCGATTTTCTTCAACATGCTCATAGGTACTTCCTTATCTTCTGTGTTTCTGCAGGGTTTCTGCAGATTTGTTCTGTGTTTTTCTGCGACTCCCGGCGCCGCCGTTGTTCGACGGCGTTCAACAGCCGCAGCCAATGAAATTGGTCAATTAGTTGAGGCTGCGCCCTAGTGCGCTGATCTAGCGCACTGGAGTGGCCTCGACGATGATGTTGTCGGCGTAACCCAAAGTGCCGCCGACGAACTCGCCCCCACAGGTAATGAGGACCAAGCGGTTCTCACCAACTGCATCGTTGACAACCTCGGGCATCTGAGCGCCCTTGACCACCTGGATCGGATTCTTGCTGACGGTGAAGTCTCGGCTTTCGCCATCCACCTTCACCGTGACGGTGTCACCAGCCTTCAGGTCAGCGAATCGTGCAGCGTAACCATCACCCTGATTCACCTCATTGACGTGACCGGTAATGACGGACGATCCAGCAGCACCTTTTTCACCGGGAATCGCGGAGGCGGAATACCAGCCAAGGCGCGAAACATCGGTCGGTGGAATCAGAGATCCCTGATCAGTCAGCTGAACGAAATCAATCGGAGCCGACTTACCATCAATGAGCATCTCCATCTCGTGCACAGCTCCCCGAGAACCCTGTGCTGGAGTAGGCAGATTCTCCTGCGCACCTTCGAGTGCCGAATCATTGCGGTGCAGTTGGGCAATCACCAGCAGAGCGATAACGCCAATTAATGCGATAGCGGCGATATACACCCTTGGCTGCTTCCACCAAGGCACGTCCTGCAGGTCTTCGACTTGGCCATCGGCCTGGTCTTCGTCCTGGTCAAATGGATCAACGTGCTCCCGTGCGCCGGTTTCGGTTTCGGTTTCCGGTTCGAATCCTGGTGTGTTTCCAGGTTCCTTGCCGGTTTCGTCCGAGCCAAACTGATCAGTCATGGAATCTCCTTAGTTCGTGGCTACCGTCGGCAGAGCGTGAGTAGCCAAACCGGTCGGGCCAGACGGAACCGAACTAATTGCACGTCGTTCCGAGTTCGGCGCCAACGGCTTTCCGTGGTTCTTCTGCTTAGCCTGGCCAGTTCCACCGATGATGGTGACGTTGGTGTTGTTCTGCTCCGAATGCTGATTAATTACAGTGTTCGGGGTGGCAGCTTCGCTGGTAGGTGCAGAGGAATCGTCGTTAGGCGTGTTCTGCTCGCCCTTATCCTTCGGCTGCTCAGATGGCGTGTTCTCCGGGGCCTTGCCGTTCGTGACAGTCTGCTCCGCAGAGTTGATGTCCTTGTGAACAGCAACTTCCTTGCCATTGACATCGGTCAGAGTCTCGAAGGCAACCTGAGAAGCGCAGTCGCCGTCAGTAATGATGATCGGAACATCAACCGTGCCTGCGGATGCCGTCGGCACAAAGTGCAGGCGGCTCCTAGCGCCAGTGGACTTGCCCGTCTCCTTGCACATCAGCTCACCGGTCAGGGTGTACTTCGTACCCGGCTTCAGACCGGTGAAGTGCACGGTGTCGATGACGACAGCGCCCTTCTCAACCAGACCCTTGCCGGCAATACCGGCAGTAGTCGTGATGGATGGGTTGTCCTCAGACTGCGCTGGAGTGCTTGGATGATTCGGCTGAGCAGGCTTGCTCGGCTTCTCCGGGTGAGCAGGCTTGGACGGCTTCTCCGGGTGAGCAGGCTTGGACGGCTTACTCGGCTTCTCCGGCTGAGCAGGCTTGGTCGGCTTACTCGGCTTGGACGGCGTGCTCGGCTTCTCGGACTCGGACTTAGACGGAGTTGTCGTCTCAGACGGCTCTTCCGGCTGTGTCGTCTCCGGCTGTTCGGACGGCTCATCGTCGCTAGGCGTTGCCGGAACCGTGGAAGTGGTCGGCTCAGTCGAGCTGGTCTCCGGTGCGGTCGTCTCCTCGGACGGAGTTTCGCTTTCCTCGGTCGGGGTGTCTTCCGGCTTCTCCGGAACGTCGCCAGTCACGGTCTGGCTTGCGTCGTTAATATCTGCGTGGTCCGCGATCTCATTGACCTGGCCAGCGCTTTCCTTACCAGTCGAGTCGACCTCATCAGAGGTCAGGTGTTCGAATACGACGGCCTCAGCGACAGGAGTCTTAACAGAATCAGACACCTCGAGAGTGACAGTCACAGTACCGCTTGCCGACGTCGGCTTGAACGTCGCCTCGCCATGACCGATGACAGAGCCATCAGCCTTGTTAACCAGTTCACCGGAGAGGGTGTAGTTCTTACCAGGCACCAACCCCTCGAAATGTACGGTGTCAACAACCTTGGCGTTGGCCTCAATGCGGTTGCCCTGGAGCTCCGCTACCGTGCGCAGCTCCGGCTTCAGCGGCGTATCAGCGGGCTCGCTCGGCTTAGACGGTTCGGTGGTCTCAGTCGGCTCGGTCGGCTCCGTGGTCTGCGACTCAGTGCTGTCAGTCGGCTCGGTCGGCTCCGTCGGGGCAGCCGGCTTCGTGGACTCGGAGGCGTTAGGAGTAGTCGTCGAAGAGCTCGACTGCTCTTCGCTTTCCGACGTCGTCGGAGCCTCAGACTCACTGGTCTCAGAAGTAGCGGTCTCGCTGGACGACGGCTCCGTTGTTTCCTCGGTTGTCTCCTCGCTCGTCGGGGTCTCTTCGGAGGTCGTCGGCTGTTCCGGCTTTTCGCCGTGAACGGTCTGAGCTGCGTCGTTAATGTCCTCGTGGGAGGCGATTTCTACCGGCTGACCATCGGTGTTGTCCTGGCCATCGGCGGTGACCTCTGTCGAGGTCAGCTTTTCAAATGCAACAGCAGCGGAAACCGGCTCATCCACATCATCGGAGACGGTAATCATGACAGCCTGCTCACCCGAAGAGGTCTCCGGAGTGAACTCGACGCTGCCGGTGCCCAAGACGCGATCGGCATTGGTCTTGTCCACCAGAGTGGCGTCCAGGCGGTAGTTCTTACCCGGCACCAGGTCGGTGAACTTCACGATGTCCTTAACTACAGCGCCCGCAACAATCTTGTTGCCGTTCAGGCGAGCCTGAGTGGAGATCGACGGCTTAAGCGTGGTCGGCTTCTCCGGCTCGGACGGCTTGGTCGACTCGGATGGGGTCGTGGTCTCCGCAGGAGTGGTCGGAGTAGTTGGCTTCTCCGGTTCGGTCGGCTTTTCTGGCTCAGACGGCTTCGTCGGTTCAGCCGGAACCTCACCGGAAGACGGCGTGACATTGTCAATCACAATGATGTCTTGCTTCTTACCATTGTTGAAAATGTAGCCAGTGCGGTTCGTACCATCGACGGTGCCCTGACCGACGTTAGCCGGACCAGTGAGGTAGTCGTAGACAGCCTTCGTCGATGGGTTGTGAATGCCCTTGGAGAAGTCAATGTCATCGGAGAAGTGCCACAGAGCGAATTGAGTTGCGTTATTGGCATCCAGCACATTCAGACGGCCTTTAACTCCAGCTGCCTTCCCCAGTTCATCCAAACCAACAGCTGGAGAACCGTGGTGCGCAATCCAGTTGAGCTTCCGGTATCGGTCAAAGTCGTTCCGAAGCTTGTTATTGGTATCTGTACTGCGCGAGAACTGACTGAAGTTCTGCACACGACCGGTGTCATACAGATCACCGGCGACGCTGGCCTCAATGCAGTAACCCATTTTGTGGCTACCAAATGGAGTTGCAGCCTCGTCAAATGCCGCAATGAGTGGCCCAAAATTACGGACATTTCCATTGGCTTCAACACCCTCAACGGTTCCAGGAACACTCAAAATCTTCTGAATCGTCAGGGTTTCGCCAGTGTCCTCTGGCTCCTGCGCATGCGCAAGTATCGGAGATTTAGCGAAGAAAAGAGCGAGCACAGCCACGAAGCTAAAAAGCGCCAACCAGCGCTTCTCGTTTGTAAAACGACCGAACATGAGCCCTCCCCCTTCCTTCGATTTCAGTGCGTTATACACCTTTCGCTACCTTTCCAGCCTTCAATTAACAATCAATGACCACGCATAAGCGTCTCCAGCCCCCATCACAGGTAGCCCAGTTGACATCGCCTTCTAATTCTCATTTATAGCGTTGGCCACCCCTGAATATAACAAATACATTTTATGTTTGTTGAGCCATTTAATTGACACCCCTCTTGTCATTTATTTCAATAGCAATAATTGTTGTTTACATATTTTTTCTGGGGTAGACATTTGGATACCACACACATGCCAAAGTTCCACTTTTCTCCATGACACCTAGCCATTCAACCCATAAAATCACCATTAACCTGCGCATATGAAGTTTTTTCAATGAATCCCCACCCATTAATTTGGGTTAGAATGTCTCCCATGTCACGATTTTCATAATTGTGAGTTACGGCACAGCCAACACCTCACCCCCACCTAATGAAAATGCGACCCAATAAATCCCTAAGAGCAAAAATAACATCTCAAGACTATTTGCAAAAGAATCCCCGGGCATCATTTAATAAGCCACATAATTGTGTGCTAATTGCAGCTGCATAAATAATCGCCTCTCCGCCCCAGTCCTCTCCATCCGCGGTTAATAGACAAAAGTGGGTCTGATTCATGGCATTCCAACAGATCACGTTATGTAAAACGCGACTGAATAGGGGACTGCAAATGTGAAACTGTGCGAGTTTATGA
>NZ_KV834033.1:51757-87207 GCF_001837775.1 Corynebacterium sp. HMSC073H12
TTGACATAAACGCAGTCAGTAACTCGGATCAACCCAACGTCGCCAGCTATAAACACAAAAAGCGCCTCCCCACTCCACAAGGAGTGAGAAGGCGCTCGTGCGCTGTTACGGATCAATAGCCGCGAGAGCTAATAGCTACGCAGTGTAGTTGTAGTGCAGTGCCTACATCGACTTAGGCGGCCTTAGATAGCCTTTGCACCGGTGAGGTCCAGGTCAACTGGCAGGTTGTCACCAGCACCGTCCTCGGCCAGCAGACCACCCTGGTTGTTGCCGCCGGTCTGGGCACCCTGCTCCTGGCCGCCAGTCTGAAGACCACCCTGGTTCTTACCACCGGTCTGGAGCCCCTGCTCCTGACCACCAGTCTGAAGGCCGTTCTGGTTCTTACCGCCAGTCTGGAGACCCTGCTCCTGGCCGCCGTTCTGCAGACCCTGGTCGCCACCGACGTTCTGCAGGCTCTGATCCTGGCCACCGGTCTGGAAACCGGACTGACGCTCACCAATCTGGCCCTTGTCGTTAACCTGGTCGCCGCCGATCTTGTCACCCTTATCCAGCTTGTCGCCGCCAACCTGGTCGCCACCGTTCAGCTGGTCGCCGCCAGCGTTCTGGAGACCCTGGTCGCCGCCGACGTTCTGCAGAGCGTTGTCCTGATCGCCGCCGACATTCTGCAGACCCAGGTTGCCTCCCTCAGTCAGAGAGTGGAAATTCGGGAACAGGGAGTCGACCTGAACCAGCGGGCCCTCCGGGAAGTTCACGTTGAACTCCGGTACCGGCAGCGGAGCCGGTGCTGGCAAGCAGGAAATCAGTTCGCAGATATTGCACAGGTTATCCATGATGATCCTTTAGAAAAATGAAGTGTAGATAGATGGTGTGGCGCGATGCCCAGAGCTGAAGGTAAAGGGCTTCTCGCCTTCTCCTTTGCGGCCACTGCCGTGCTCACACGAAAACCGTACCGGTGATGAAAAACGGTCACAATATAGAAATTCGACGCACTTCAGCCAGGAAATTGGAAACAGAATAACGGCAAATTTTAACCTGCGCTTATGCCCAAACGTCGCGTGTTACACATCACATTGTTAGCCGTTTGGACACCCCAAACCAGGCTCGCCTTTTCCAGCAGAAAAGCCTCGGCACCTAATGAACTGCTCCCCATTAGTTGGACTGAGAAATCAGTTACCGACTAGTGGAGAGTAGTTTTCATTGAGAGCACGAAGTTCGCTAAGTGAATATCAGCGCGAGCAGTTGGTTGAACTATTTGAGCAAGGCATGGGTTATACAGCCGCTGCCAATGCCCTTGGTGTCTCCAAGTATGCCGCCCGTATGCTCTGTCGTCGGTTTAAGCTGCATGGCAGGCTATGTCTTGTGGAGAAACCGACTAAGCAGCAGTACTCGTTCGAGATCAAGAAGGAAGTTGTCCAACGCCACCTTGCTGGCGAGACAGCGATGGATCTTGCGCGTGAATTTGGCCTGTCATCACAGCAGCTGGTCCGCGGGTGGTCGTGGAAATGGCGCAAAGACGGCGATGACGCGTTGAAACCGAAGCCGAAGGGCAGGCCCAAAGGATCGGTCACGCCGAAGCCGCTGTCGGAGGAAGACAAGCTGCGTCGCGAAAACGAACGGTTGCGGGCCGAAAATGCCTATCTAAAAAAAATTGCGGGACTTGAGGAATCAGGGACGCGCCTGAAAGTCCAGGCGATTGTCATCCTCAAGTCGCACCACCGCTTGGAGTACCTCCTAGAGGCAGCAGGTATCCCACGGTCGACGTTCTTCTACCACCAGAAACGACTCAGTAAGCCAGATAAGCACGCCGAGCTCAAAGACGCGATCCGGGCAAGTTTTGAACGTAACAAGCATCGCTACGGCTACCGACGAGTGCTACTTGACCTGCGTAACCAGGGGTGGGTGGTCAACCACAAACTCGTCTACAAACTCATGTGCGAGATGGGGCTGCGAGCCAAGATCCGCCAACGTAGACCTTATGTTTCCTACACCGGGACGATCAGCCACATCGCTGACAATAAACTTGACCGCAAATTCACCCCAGATAAGCCAAATACCGTCTTTGTCAGCGACGTCACCGAGTTTAGAATCGCAGGCCGCAAGGTCTATCTGTCACCGGTGATGGATCTGTTCGACCGTTCAATCGTCGCTCACATTGTGGCTACATCGCCGTCGACAGCGTTTACCGCCGGTTCTTTGTCCAAGGCGATCGCGGCGTGTGCGCCTGAACCCGGGTGGATGATGCACACTGACCAAGGTTTCCAGTACCAGCATTCGTCCTGGCGCAACTTGATTGGCGACAACGGTGGTGTTCAGTCGATGTCGCGTAAAGCCAACTATTACGACAACGCGGTCATGGAGAACTTCTTCGGCCACGTGAAAACCGAGATGTACCAAGGAGAAGTCTTCGACACTGTCGCAGAGTTCAACCAGGCAATCGATGAGTACATCGGGTGGTACAACACCGAACGCATCCAACAACGACTCAAGGGCCTGACCCCGATGCAATATCGAAATCAGACCCTTGAAGCCCTAACCGCCTAGAGTTAAACCAGTCCAACTTTCGGGGACCAGTTCACCTCGGATCCCCGCGGGGCTTTTTCTGCCCCTCACCCTTTCACTTTTGCTTTAGGTAAGGGTAAGTTAACTCCCACTATGACCTCGAACCCAGTTACCCTGAACACTCCGACGAACACTTCCGCCTACCGCGCGACCTTTTCTGACCACCTACTCTTGGCCGCCCCTTCTGAACCGCACCATCGAATCATCCGCGCCACTGTTTATGACGTCAGCGCCCCGGCAGAAAACCTGCAGAGGATTGTCATCCGCTCCCCCGAGCTAGTCGGCTTTCAGCTTTCCGGCCCGGACGAATTCTTTGGCCTCTTTATGCCGGCTAAGCCCGGCGAGAATCTCCATTTACCACTCCACGGAGGTGGCGCCAATATCCGCGCAAGCGTTACAGCCATGCCGGAGACCCAACGCCCAAATCTACGTTGGTACACCGTACGCTCACTCGATCCCGAGTGCGGACAGATAACTTTCGACGTGGCGACACATGGCGTCAAAAATCCAAAGGATGAGCACGTCGGACCAGGGCTCGCCTGGGCTCTTGCAACTCGTGTTGGCGACCAGGTAGGCATCTGGACATGCCAGGGCCTCTGGCACCGCGCGCAAAGTTCACAAACACTTATCGCAGACCCATCTGCCGTACCTTCCGTTCGCGCCATTTTGGATTACGCGGATGCGTTTGCCCCGGAACAGTTGCGCGACATACACCTCGTAGTGGTCGCCGAGAACCATGGTGACCTCGAGCCATCCCTCGTCGCCGACTGGGAGAGCAAGCTGGGCAGCCTAGAAGTGCTGTTTAGCGCTACAACGGACTTCAGCACGGCAGTGATGTCCCACCTACAGCAACTGGACCGTGCCGAACACCCCGCAACACAGTCGAAGTACGTCTGGGTCGCGGGTGAAGGACAGCTCTGCAAGGAAGTACGGCGCCACGCAATTCACACCTGGGGCCTCAATAGCGAATCCGTGCAGTGGTGCCCCTATTGGTTCCTAGGCAGGGCACGGCCTTAATTGGCCACAATCCCTCGCGGCACAATAATCGGAGCCATACCGCGGGGATCTTCCCACACCTCGGCATTCAGGCCATATGCCTCGCGCAACACATCCACCGTCAGAGCCTCCTTTGGAGAACCCTCGGCGATCTTTTCCCCTTCCTTCATGACGATCATCTCGTCGCTAAAAGCTCCCGCCAGGCCAAGATCATGAAGTACGGTAATCACCGTCTTGCCCTCTTGAGCGAGCTCCCGCACGATACTTAGAATCTCTATCGCATGTGCCGGATCTAGGTAGGTAGTCGGTTCGTCCAACAGCACAATTGGCGTATCCTGCGCCAACACCATCGCCATCCAGACCCGCTGCCGCTGGCCGCCAGAAAGCTCCGCCACGTCGCGGGCAACAAGATGGTCAACCTTCGTCTTCTTCAGCGCCTCGCGCACTTTTTCTTTATCTTCTGACGCCGTCGCTCCCCCACCCCAGAGCGATCGACGATAAGGGTGCCGTCCGCGCTCCACAAGTTCTCCAACGGTCAATCCCGCCGGACACAGCGGGTGTTGTGGCAAAAGCGCAATTAGTTGGGCGGCTTCGCGCGACCGCAAACTATGCACGTCCTTTTTCTCTACAAGAACCCGTCCTTCGGCGGGAGCAAGCAGCCGAGAAAGCGTCTTGAGCAACGTCGACTTGCCACAACCATTGGGGCCTAAGAGCGTGGTGACCTTCCCGGGCTCTGCAGTGAAAGACACGTCCTTAACAATGCTTGGGCCGTCGTTGTAGCCCACGGTGACGTGATCAACTTGAACGTTCATTGAACCATTCCTTTCAGAGTTCCGCGACGGGCCGCCAACCACACAAGCAACACCAACGCGGGGCCACCGATGATGGCGGTAACCAAACCCACAGGGGATGTAAATGGCAGTGCGCCCGCCACGACGGCGCACGCAGCTAATAGAGCAGCGCCTGCAAAAGTAGAGCACAACGGATGGGGCGTGGGCGTTCCGGCCACCAGCTTGGCCAGCTGAGGAGCCAATAGTGCCACGAATCCAATTGGGCCGACAAAGGAAACCACCACCGCGACAATGCCCGTTGCGGCAATGAGCAAAATAGCGCGCACCCTCGTGACATTTACCCCAAGTGTGGACGCGGTGGCGTCATCATGAGAAAGAAGAGGGACATCGCGCGTAACACAGAGGCCTAAAACTACGAAGGGCAACAGGCCCAACACCATAGGCAACAAAGCTTCCATACGCACAAAGCCGGTAGACCCAGCGAGCCAAGTTTGGGCATCCGTGGCACGAGTTAAGTCAGCCCGGAGCAGGAGATACTGCACTAAAGACTGCGTGAGGAAAGACAGTGCCAGGCCGATGACCACTACGCGCTGCGACGTCCCGAAGCCACCGAGTAGAACGAGCAAACCAACGATCACTAGTGCGCCAAGCAAAGCGAGTGCAGCACGCCACCAGAACGTCGGCACCCCCTCACTCCATGCAGGGCGGGTAACTACGGTGCCCGCCACAACCAAAACCGCCGCGCCGCCGGATACACCGAGAATGTCCGGACTGGCCAGCGGATTGCGGGCCATGGTCTGAGTCCACGCACCTGCCAGCCCTAGAGCCGCGCCGACCAGAACGGTAGCGATTGCTACAGGCAGGCGGAGATCCCACACCACGTTGATTGCTTGCTGTGTGCCCCCACCGGTGAGAACCTCGATGACTTCCATCGGGCTGAGCTTCACCGCTCCTTGCCCCAGGATTAAGCAGTAACAAAGAGCCGCTATGAGGGCGAACCCTGCCGAAGCCGCCAGGACGCGTCTGCTTCGTGAACGCTTAATACTACGGATAGACGTCATATCGCTCATATCGTCAGCTCCGAGTCATTCGAGGTCGGTGAACTCTTCTTACGTCGCACCGCCAGAATCATCACTGGGGCACCGACAATAGCTAAGACAATGGACATTTCCAGCTCGTTAGGCTGCAGGACGAAGCGGCCCACAATATCGGCTAGCAACACAGCCGCGCCACCAACAATGCCGGTCGGCAGCAAGAGGCGAGTCAGGGACGGGCCGGTAAACGGGCGTAGTAGGTGTGGCACGGCGAAGCCCACGAATGTCACAAGCCCCACAGTGGCTGTCGCCGAGCCGGCGAGGATGATCACCGCTGCGGCAGCCAACAAGCGGGTTCTCGTGGGCGAGCTGCCAAGGGAACGGGCGGAGTCCTCTCCCATCGCAAGTAGATCCAGCGGGCGTGCTGCAAGCGCACCACATAGAGCACCTAGTGCTAGACCTAAAGCAGCTAAGGCCACGTCTTCCATACCCCGCCCAGCCGTAGAGCCAACGGTCCAGCGGCGGAGCCCTTCCAGGGTGTCGGAAGAATAGAGGCTCAGCATATTCGTGGCCGCTTGCAGGGCGAAGGTAACTCCCACGCCCACGAGTACCAGAGTTAGCGGGTTACGCGATACGCGGGAAATCAACAGCACGATTAAGGCAGCGACGGCCGCCCCGACGAGCCCTACAAGTGTCCGCTCCCCGACCGTCGTTGCCCAGCCCAAGGTCAGTGCCGCAGCGACTGCGAAACTTGCTCCAGCGTTCACGCCGATAATGCCGGGATCTGCCAGGGGGTTGCGGGTCCAGCTCTGAGCAATGGCACCCGCCATAGCCAGGGCTGCGCCTGTGATCACAGCCAAGAGGGTGCGCGGAACGCGCAAGTCCCAAATGATGCCGGATTGCGTAGATGGGTGCGGACCATGCATGAGGATGCTGGTCACTTCGCCAATGGAAAGATCTTTGGAACCCAAGTACAGGGAGGCAAGCAGCAGCAAAGCCAAGCCAACGAGTGCGGCCGAAGTAAGCAAACGCCGGGAAAACACCAAAGAATGTCGAGTTCTTGAAACGGACACTTTCAATTAAATTGCGTCAGAGAACTTGTCGACTGCCCAGGGGATGGTCAATGGGTTCGGCATACTCATTGCATTGCCCACGTTTTCGTCCATCCAGCGGACCTTGCCTTCGCGAACAACGTCCAGCTTGCTGAATGTTGGATCCTTCTTCAAGGTATCGGCGGCACCCTGGTAATCAAGGATGAAGAGGTAATCGACGTTGTTGAGGTCGCTGTAGTTCTCAGGTGCGATGTCGCGGTAGAACTCGCCCCCGTTACCTTCGAGCTCCTTCGGGATCTCGAAGCCCAGACTCTTGATAAACTGCCCGCGACCGTCACCGGAGGTGTACAGGCCGATCTTTCCCTGATAAGGCATGACGATAGCCGCACGCTTGCCTTTGAGCTCAGGGTGCTGCTGTTGGAAATCATCGAAGGCCTTCTGCGTTTCTTCGACGAGTTTGTCGCCTTCTTCTTGCTTGTCTACAGCGCCGGCGATCTGGTTGACCTGATCCCGCCAGGGGATCTGCCAGTCCGTGGCACCGTCTGGCTTAACGGTGGTTGGGGCGATGTCATTAAGCGCCTTCTTCGCCTGCGCGTCTACGGCAGAGTTCACCGCAATGATCTTGTCCGGATCAGCGGCGGAGATCTTCTCCAGGATTTCAGCAGTGAATCCGTTGGCAGTACCGTAAACCACTTCAGGCTTGTTGTCGCCGAGCTTTTCGGTAGCCCATGGGCCGACGCCAGATGCATCAACATCTCCCTCAGCACCCCAGGGCGCTACGAGGACTGGTTGGATGCCTAGAGCGAGCAAGGTATCGCTGTCTCCCAGGCCAACTGCGGCGATGCGCTCGTCCCCGGTGCCCTCATTTTTTGACGCCGCCGCGTCGTCGCCTCGGGAGCAACCAGACAGAACAAGAGTGGATGCTGCCAAGACAGCGGCGGTCTTCAGCGCCGCTCGACGGGTCAGCGAATTGTTTCGAAACATGTGAAAGCCTAACGCGTAAGGAACTCTTTGAAACGCTGTAAAGTACCCGTAGCCCCAAGAGACTGATGGCCTCTTTCGGCTACGGCCAACACAGCAATCGGGCCTATATTACACAGGTAAGGCTAACCACACAACAGGCTACCCTAAGTTAGTCCGCTTCCTGCTCGGCCGCTACCGACTCCATCGCCGCCCTGGCCACCGTCGCCACGCTGGCCACCCGACGCCACTCTGGCCACCCTAGCCCCCTGGCCACTGTCACCGCCCTGGCCACCCTAGCCACCCTGGCTCTCAGTGCCGAGATGCTCGCGCTATTGCAACTCGTGGCACCAACTGTCGGAAAAGTTGCACTTCGAAGGTCGAAATGTCGCTAGAACGGGAATCTTTCAGCACAGGCGCGCCTCCGAATTTTGCGACAATTCCCTGACCTGCAGTTTTGCGGAGCTGCAAATCAGTGTCTTTAACGCATTCCCGTTCTAGCGACATTCACCCCTGCTAGCGCCCCAAATACGGCGCCGTCGGCCACGCATTCCCGGTCTAGCGACATCTGCACATCCTCACGCCGCCAAATAGGGCGCCGGCGCCTCCCGTGACGCAATCCCCCCAGCACTGCGCTCGCACAATCTCACATTCCGCTGGCGCTGCAGCCAAGCGGAAAGCGTGGGCGTCAATAAGAAAAAATAGGCCCCCTACCGCAACAAATGTGAACTGCTCCCCATTAGTTGGACTGAGAAATCAGTTACCGACTAGTGGAGAGTAGTTGTCATTGAGAGCACGAAGTTCACTAAGTGCCAAGGCTTAACTTTTTGCGCTCTCAAGTACTGCGATTAACTACTGGCCAGCGACCAACAACTCCGCAATCTGGATGGTATTCAGAGCAGCGCCCTTACGCAGATTGTCGCCAGAGACAACCAGCACCAGGCCACGCCCCTCCGGCACGGACTGATCGACGCGGATACGACCCACCAGAGACTCATCCACACCAGCTGCCGCAAGCGGAGTCGGGACATCTACGACCTTGACGCCCGGCGCATCCTTCAGAAGCTCAGTGGCGCGCTCAACGGACAGGGCCGAATCAAACTCAGCGTGAATCACCAGGGTGTGGCCAGTGAACACCGGAACACGCACACAGGTACCGGCAACGGCCAGCTCTGGGATCGACAGGATCTTGCGGGACTCATTGCGAAGCTTCTGCTCCTCGTCGGTCTCCAAAGTGCCGTCATCAACCATGTTGCCGGCCATCGGCAGCGCGTTGAAAGCAATCGGAGCAACGTATGGGCCGAAGTCCTCCGCAGCCAGTGCCGAACCATTGGTGGTCAGCTGCTCCAGGATGTCGACATTGTCGCACACCTGGCCAGCCAGCGCCTTCACGCCTGCAAGGCCAGAGCCCGAAACGGCCTGGTAGGACGCAACACGCAGGCGCTGCAACCCGGCTTCGTCGTGAAGCGGCTTGAGCACAGGCATTGCCGCCATGGTCGTGCAGTTCGGGTTGGCGACGATGCCCTTCGGAATCTCGTCCAGCGCGTCCGGATTGACCTCGGAGACCACCAGCGGGACCTCCGGATCCTTACGCCACGCCGAAGAGTTATCCACGACAATCGCGCCAGCCGCCGCAAAGCGCGGAGCCTGCTCCTTCGACAGCGTGCCGCCAGCGGAGAACACCGCGACATCAATGCCCTTCAGATCCTCATCCGAAGTGGCAGCGACATCCTCGACAACAACTTTCTCGCCGCGGAACTCCAGCTCCTTGCCCGCACTGCGAGCAGAAGCGAAGAAACGAACCTTGTCCGCCGGGAAGTTACGCTCCGCCAGCAGCGTGCGCATCACACGGCCAACTTGGCCAGTGGCACCAACAACAGCAATCGTGGTCATGAGAACTCCTTAGCGACCCGTACCAGCGTAAACAACAGCCTCGGTGTCGCCACCGAGATTGAAAGCGTCGTGCAGCGCCTTGACCGACTTATCAACATCCTGGTCATTGACCAGCACCGAGATGCGGATCTCAGAGGTGGAAATCAGGTCGATGTTGACGTCGATGTCAGCCAGTGCCTCACAGAAGGTTGCCGTGACACCTGGGTGCGACTTCATGCCAGCACCGACCAAGGAGACCTTGCCCACGTGATCGTCGTAAAGCACGTCCTTCCAGTCATTGTCAGCCTGCAGCTTCTTCAGCAGCGCCATGGCCTTCGGAGCGTCCTCGCGCGGGCAAGTGAAAGTAATATCAGTGCGGTTGTCCGCGATGGTCGAGACGTTCTGCAGCACCATATCGATGTTGATCTCCGCGTCCGCCACCGCGCGGAACATCTTCGCCGCCTGGCCCGGATCATCCGGAATGCCCAGCACGGTCACCTTCGCCTCGGAGCGGTCATGCGCCACACCGGTCAACACTGCTTCTTCCACAGGAATATCCTCCATCGATCCATCAACAAGGGTGCCAAGTTCATTGCTATACGACGAACGCACACGCAACGGAACATTAAACGCGCGGGCGTATTCGACACTTCGCAGCTGCAAAATCTTCGCGCCAACCGCGGCCATCTCCAGCATCTCCTCGAAGGAAATGTTGTCCAAACGCTGTGCGTCCGGCACAATGCGCGGGTCTGCGGTGTACACGCCATCCACGTCGGAGTAAATCTCGCAGACATCTGCCTCCAGAGCTGCCGCGAGCGCGACCGCAGTGGTATCCGAGCCGCCACGGCCAAGCGTAGTGACGTCCTTGGTCTCGCGGTTCACACCCTGGAAACCCGCGACCAGGCAAATATGGCCCTCATCGAGAGCCTCCCGAACGCGGCCCGGGGTGACCTCAATAATGCGGGCGTTACCGTGACGCTCCGTAGTGATCACGCCGGCCTGCGAACCGGTGAAAGACCGAGCTGAAGCACCGAAGCTTGCAATCGCCATAGCGACCAGCGCATTGGAAATACGCTCACCGGCGGTCAGGAGCATATCCATCTCGCGTCCCGGCGGGACCGGGTTGACCTGCTCAGCGAGGTCCAGAAGCTCATCGGTGGTGTCGCCCATTGCCGAGCAGACAACTACGACGTCATTGCCCTGCTTTTTGGTTTCCACAATTCGTTCTGCAACACGACGAATGCGTTCGGCGCTCTCCAGGGATGAACCACCGTACTTTTGCACAACCAGTGCCATGGTCGGCAACCTCCAAAAACTAGGCAACTATATGCACGTAACTATTATTGACTCAATTTACTTGAGTTGCATTCGCAATTACATAGCGGGTTACCAAAACGTATCTCGCAGTGGCTACGTGGAGGGTTGTGGAGGGTTGCGTAAGGCTTTGTAGGGTGTTTGGGCGTGGGTTTGCGGTGTGTTTGGGCGTGGGGTGAGCGCGGCTGCGCGTTGAGAGTGTGTCGGCTGGGGCGTTTGGGGTGCTTGGGCTGTGGGTTGGGTGTGAATCGGGCGCAGCTGCGGGCTGCGGCGCACTCCCAGCGGGCTGCAAATGTGAAACTGATTGAGTTTATGACAAAAATATGCCCTGAAACTTGTCAAAACTGACATAAACTAGGTCAGTAACTCTCGGTACTGTGCCAGGAACTCCGGGCTCAGTCAGTTTCACTCCCGAACTCCGGGCTCAGTCAGCTTCTTTGCCGAGCCAACTAATCCGCCAGCTAATCCCCGAGGCGCTGCGGGCACCAAGCACTGCCCCGCTCAACCCCTGCGAAGTGGACATGACAAGTGTTGCATGCCTAGCATTCCCTATGTGAACAATGACCTTCTCGCTGCGATACTGGCACTGCTATCCGCACTCAGCATCGCGTGGGGAACCGTCATCCGCCACAACCTCTCCGGAACACTGGAAGATGGAACCAGCACACTTCGCGGAGTGGCGAAAACCCTGAAGCTACCGCGCTGGTGGCTGGGCTCGGGCCTGGCGATCGCCGGGTATGTATTCCAAGTCGCGGCGTTGGCATTTGGCACGTTGCTCCTGGTGCAACCGTTGCTGGTCATGAAGCTGATGCTCACGCTCCCACTGGCGGCGAAGGTCAATGGTCGGCGGATTTCGCGGTCAGAGATGATCTGGTCCGTGGCGCTTACTTTTGCGGTGGCGACGCTGGTGTTGCTCGGCAAGCCGACTGCCGGCTCTACCGATATCCCCACCTACCTGTGGGGATGGGCTCTCGCCGTCGGTGGCGTGGTCACCTGCGGACTGTACGCCGCTGCAGTTCAGTGGCCCAATACCGGCACAGGTAGCGGCTCAGACACCGGCACAGGTAGCGGCTCCAACACGAGTGACAGCTCAGCCATCGCAGACCGCTCCAGCACCGACAACAGCACGGGTAGCGCCTCAGACACGAAACAGCGCGGAGTGCTACGCCAGAACCCGAAGGCCCTGCTGCTCGGCACGGCAACCGGCTGGCTGTACGGCTTCGTCGCGCTGCTATCTAAGTCGGTGGTCGATACCTATGTCAACGACGGACTCGTCCAACTCCTACTGGCCTGGGAACTCTGGCTGCTGGTGGCACTGGCGGTTATTGGCGTCGGCCTACAGCAGGCGGCTTTTAACGCGGGACCGTTGCAGGCTTCGCTGCCAGCTATGACCGTCGTGGAGCCGATTGTTGCCTTCAGCTTGGGATACATCGTTCTTGGTGAACGCTTCCAGGCAGTTGGTGTGCAGTGGGTGGCGTTGTTTATCGCACTGGCGACCATGATTTCTGCCACTATTGCCCTGGCGGCTCGGCCGGCAGAAGCCACCGCCACAGCCTCCACAAGCGCCCGAAGCTCCGCAAAAGCCGATGCAAACACCGACACCACAAGCACCGCAAACACCACCACAGATTCCACCGATGCCGCAGCGCGGTGAGTAGAGTTCAACTCTCCCGGGCCGCATCACCTACATTGGTATTTGCACTTATTAAGTCGTTAGCGATTTGTCGGCCTGGCTATCCCTGACCGGGAACTGTCCCTGGTGAGAAAGACCCCGTGGCCGCTATGCACAATGTCACCAAAGGTAGGATTCGATGGGGCGTCATTCCCATTCCAAGCGGGCATCTAAACCGACATCTAAGCGGAAGTCCGAACGCGCAAACGATACCAACGCCAGCGCCGCAACCAACACCAAAGCAAAGCCCCAAAAGGGCAAGAAGCTCAACTCGAACACCATCATCGCGCTGCTGTTGATCATTGGTGGTTTGGGAGTGCTGCTGTACCCGGTTATCGCAACGCAGTGGAACAATTTCCTGCAAGCCCGCGCCGCAGATGAGTACTCCAAGCTGGAGAAATCCGCTCCTCCTGAGGTCTTGGACACCGCCTGGAACGAGGCCCACGAGTACAACGCCAGTCTCGGCGAGGTCAATCCGGGCGATGCCTGGACCACCTCCGATGACGAGTCTTCCCCGGAGTACCAGCGCTACCGCCACTACCTCGACGTGCTTGCCGAGACCGACGCGCTCGGCCGCATCGTCATCCCGTCCATCAACTCTGACCTGCCCATTTTCCACGGCACGTCGGAAAAATCGCTTTCGCGCGGGGTCGGTCACCTCTACGGCACCGACTTCCCGGTCGGCGGCGTGGGCGAGGGTGAAGGTCGTCACGCGTCGCTGTCGGCGCATACGGGTCTGCAGAATGCGACGCTGTGGGACAACCTCGACAAGGTCAAGAAGGGCGACGCGTTCTACATCGCAGTCGCGGGTCACAAGTTGAAGTATGAGGTCCACGACGTAGCCGTCGTAAAGCCGGATGAAACCGATGCTTTACGACGCGTCCCCGGAGAAGACCTAATCACCCTGATTACGTGCACGCCTTACGGCATTAACACGCACCGCCTGCTGGTGACGGGGCACCAGGTGCCGATGGATCCTGATGAGGAATCCGTGTTCGACGGCAGCGGTTCGCAGTGGCAGTGGTGGATGTGGGCCATCCTGGCGGCAGCGGCGATGATTATTGCGCTGCTGATCTGGTGGCTGCGGAGGCTCTCGCGCGACGGCAAGAGCGAACCGGAGGCCGAGCGCGAGAGCGACGAAGCGGAGGAAGACGAGGCAGAGGATTAGGCCTCCTTACGAGGTGGCCATCACCTTCGTCTCCCCGATTGCGTTCTTGATGTCGTTGATTCCCTTTTCAAAGATGCGCTGGAGGCCCAGTGCCAGGATCAGCGACGGGATGATGAACAGCGCCAACATGAACATTAGCTTCCAGTAGTCAGCCTCGTAGATACCGGCGATGGAGCTGCGGAAGATATCAACCGCGTAGGTGCCCGGCAACCAAGGACTGATGTTCTGAACCCACTGTGGCACCAGTGGCAGCGGATACGCGCCACCTGCAGCCGAGACCTGCATCACCAGCAACAGTACGCAGATGGCCTTGCCGGCGTTGTCGAAGGTGAAGACGAACGAGAAGACGATCATCATGAACACCAGCGAGATCATCCAGCCGGCCAGCAGCATCAGGAATCGGTGTGCGGGATCGATGCCCACGTACACCTGGAGTCCCAGCACCATCAGCGTGGCCTGAACCAGGCCTACGGTGGCGAAGGTGGCGAACCGGCCGAAGTACTTCTCGGCGCGGGTGTAGTCATCGGTCTGGGCAGCGGTGATTTGCTCGTCGCTGGTCTCGTCGGCCTCGGCGTCAGCATCATCGCCGACCTCAGCGGCTGCATCGCTCTGCGCATCATCGAGCGTCTCATCGCTCTGCGCCTCATCGACCGCAGCCTCGACCTCATCTGCACCGACCTCATCGCCGACCTTCTGAGCGCCGCGGCTACGCACCGTGGTGCGAATCAGCACTGACGACAGCAGCGCACCAATCCACAGTGCGAGCGTCGCATAGAACGGCGCCATGCCCGCACCGAAGCTCTGGACTGGGAAGACGGGGTCTTCCTCGACCTGCACCGGCGCGGCCAACTGCGCTGCCAGGGCACTTGGATCATCACCGATGGCGTCAGCAATCCGAGAGAGGTCACCGGTGTCCTTCGCCTCTTCCAGCGCGTTGTGGATCTCGTCGAAGCGAGCGGCCAGATCATCAAAGCGGTTGCTCAAGCCCATCGTGGCAGCGCTGGTCTTACGCAGCGTATCCACCGGCGAACCAGAAAGCGTACCGCGGATGCCACGAATGTCCTCGCCAATGACCTCGATGTCATTGCTCAGTCGCGACACCGGCTCCGACAGCGCGTCGATCTGTGGGCGCAGGTTCTGCTCGTAGGAGTTCTTGGCATTTTCCACAGCGGCAATCGCAGCCGTGAAAGCGTCCTTCGCCTGGCTTATCGACGATCCCGTATCCCGGCCACCACGCAAATCCGCCGCCACGGCGGAGAAACTCTCCTGCAGGCCGCGGGTGCGAGCAATCGAGGTGTTCAAGTCGGAGATTGCGCGGTCATATCCCGGCTTCGCGATACCCGGAACCACGGCCCCCACGGTGTCTTCCAGGCGGTCGCGCATCGCAGTCAGGCCGTCGGCCTGCTGGCCGAACTTGGCTGCCATCGCATCAAAGGTATCCGCGGTGGCGCCACTGGTGGCCTGGGTGCCGTCGACAAGCTCGTTGACCCGGTCGCGCACGCCTTCGTAGCTCGCCTGCGTTGCGTCGAGCGCCGTACTGACAGAGTCTCGGACATTGCCGACCGCGGCCTCCAGATCACCGGCGACGTTGCCGTCACCGGAACCGTTGCGCAGAATGTCCATTCGCGCACCTGCGTTTTCCAAGATGGAATCCGCGGTCTCCACCAGCGGCACGGTGGTCTCCACCAGCGTGGACAGCGAACGAGCAGTCTGCGCCCCGGTGCGCAGTCGCGCGGCGGTGTCATCAACGCGGTTTTGCACGCGCGTCAGTGCCTGCTTGGAGTCGGAGGTGTCCAGGTACTCATCCAGCGAGGTGATTGCGCCCAAACCAACGCTGGCGACGACCTGCGTAAAGTTCTTATCGATTTCCTGAATAACGCCACTCGCGCCCTTGCCCGTAATGATCGACGACAGCGCGTTCTTCTTCTCATTCGTATAGAGCGTCAGCTTCGGCGCCTTGGTACCGCGGACGTAGAAGGTCATCAGTTCGGTACTGAAGTTCTCCGGAAGCACGATTGCCGCGTAGTAGTCACCGGACTTGGTGCCATCGATGGCGTCATCGGAATCCGTAATCCGCCAGTCAATGTCGTGATTACGGCTCAGCTTCGACAGCACCTCATTGCCCAAGTTGAGGTCAATCGCACCGATATCCGTGCGATGGCCACGGTCATTACTGGCGACCGCAATCTTCAGCTTCTCGGTGTTCTCAAACGGCTCCCAGCTGGCCAGCACATTAAAGCAGGTGAACAGCAGCGGAATCAGCACCAGACCGAAAACCATGATGCCGGTCATCGTGTTCTGGCGGATTACCCGAAAGTCATTCCGCACAATTTCAAGAACGTTTCTCATTAGGCTTCACCTTCTGGGGAAGTCTTCACGCTTGCCGACGACACCTTCGTCTGTGGCTCAAACGTATCGCCAGCATTTTCCAACGAGTACGCATGCGGATGGGAAGTCTGGTGCTCCATGTAGGCGCGCAGCTCTTCCTCCGACAGCTCGCTGAGCTCCTGGGCGTGAATCACAGACTGCTTGACGTACTCACGAACAGCGACATAGCCGACACAGAGCAGTACAAACAGGCAGGCTAGACCGAAGAACAGGGCCTTCTGATCCGGGTAGTTGCGGGCTAGAATACCCAGTACCACCAGGGCAACCACTGCGACACCAATGGCAATGCGCATGAACAGCGTGTAGCTGCCACGGAGGTTCTCCATCCGCTCATCGACTCGCGTCTGGTACTCCTCGCGGTTACGCAGCGCAAAGACAAGGTCACTGAGCTTGTATCCGCTACCGACCAGGTGGACCTCTTCGTTGTTGACCAGACCGCCCTCTTCAAGCTGGTGATTAACCAAGACGTTGACCGAGGACAAGCTGCGGCGCAGCCAGTAGCCAACCACGTAGGCGACCACTGCCATGACCATCAAGGTGAGCATGTTCTTCAGGTAATAATTGGAGTAAAAACCACCAATTGTCTCGCGGAGAGCATCAATACCGTAGGTCAACGGCAAGAACGGATTCAGGGCCTGGAAGAAGTCCGGAGTCATCTCAATTGGATAGAGACCGGCGGCACCAGGGATTTGAATAAACGCGAGCACCACGGCGATACCGCGTCCCACGTGGCCAAATGCCGCCACCAAACTGTAAATAATGGCGAGATAACACAACTCCACCACGACACAGGTGAGGACGAACGCAACCGCACTGACATT
The DNA here is from genome assembly GCF_001837775.1 of Corynebacterium sp. HMSC073H12. Taxonomy (NCBI): domain Bacteria; kingdom Bacillati; phylum Actinomycetota; class Actinomycetes; order Mycobacteriales; family Corynebacteriaceae; genus Corynebacterium; species Corynebacterium sp. HMSC073H12. The sequence goes on from NZ_KV834033.1 coordinate 68,385, forward strand.
CTGCACACCAATGACAATGTCACCAATGGAGACAATCAGCGCCTGGAAAATAGCGATGATGCCCAGTAGCAAGGTGCGGCCCATGTACGCCTGGCCGACCGTGATTTCCTTGAAACCTTCCGCATCAACTTCCACGCGGAAAATCACGATCAGGATGAACGCACCAATCCACAACGACAGGTTAGTAAACAGCGCCGCCATACCCGAGCCGTAGTGATCCACCGGGAACACGGCCTCAGTCTGGATTTCGGCCGGATCGCTCAGGAACTGCGAAATTCCCTCGGGGTCGAGGTCATTGACCATGTTCATGGCTTCGCGCTCTTCGGTAGTACCCAGGGTAAGAACATCGAGACGCGCGGTTTCCAGGCCATCGCGTACGCCATCAAGGTCAGCCTTGAAGCTCTCGAGGACCTGATCCGCAGCGGAAAGCTGCCCACTCGTAGCGTCGAGAAGCGCGGACGTTTCCTGGACGGTGTCCTTTTGCGCGCCAAGCGCCGCCGCGTACGAACCCACGCGCGCGTTGAGCTGATTAAGCGCCCTGCTCAACTGCGGGAGCGCGTCCTGGGACGCCTCGCGGATCTGATCCGAGGCGGCCTTGCCGTCCTGAGTGGCCTGCGCCAATGCCTCGCTGGTGGCGTTGAGGGAGTCGAGAGTTCCCTGCGCCGAGCCGGAGACATTCTTCAGGCCCTCCACCAGCTCTTTATTGGTCGCGTTGCTCTCGTCGAGCGCATCGATGGTGCGCTGGATTGCCTGCTTATCCGGGCCGTTGAGCGGGTTGGCCTCCAACAGCGAGTTCAGCCCACCAATGACCTGATCCGCCTGGTTGACGATATCCTCCGCCGCAGCCGTCGCGGAATCCGAACGGGAAATTGCGCCCTGCAGATTGCCAGTCATCGCGCCGATCGCGGCATTGGCATTGCCGGTGCCCTCTACCAGGGCGGTGCTGCCCTGCAGGTAGGCGTCGTTGAGATCCGCGGAGAAATTCAGGACCTCGTTGTTGAGCTCGCCAGTAATCGCCTGCACCTGCGTCAACGCATCTTGGGCATCATCGAGGGCCGTGTCCACACTGCCGAGAGTCTGCTTAATCTGCGCAATCGTCGGCTGCAGATCGCCAATCTGCTCCTGGATAGCGCCGACTTCATCGCGGCTATTGGCAACCGCATCAGCAACATCCTGGAAAGCATCAGCGGAATTGAGACGGGCCGCATCGAACCGACCCTGCAGCAGGCCGCCAGCTTCCTTGACCTGCTCGGTGACCGCCTTCGCAATCTCCTTATTAAAGGAAGCGGAGATCTGGCCATCCATACCGGATGCGCCCTGCGCCGTGATGTGCGGCGAGATTGCGTTGATCTTCTGGTTAGCGCGGTATTTCAGCTTTGCTGGATGCCCCTGCCCCTGAATCAGATCAACCATTTCCTGCGAGAAATTCGGCGGAATGGTGATTTCGGCGTAGACCTTGCCGCGCTTTAGATCTCGGTCTGCCTTCTCGGCATCGGGGAACTGCCAGCCCAGTTCATGATTTTCTTTTAGTTGTTTGACTACCTGGTTACCGATATTGAGGCTTCCGGTAACCGAGGAACTCGCGCCCTTGTCCTCATTCACAATTGCCACGCCGATGTTCTCGGTGTGCTCGTACGGATCCCAGAAGCCCGGGATGTTGAACCAGGAATACAAGGCAGGGGTGATCATCACGCCGATGATGATCACCCACACTCTTGGGCTATTGCGGAGACGGCGCAAGTCTCGCTTCAGAATAGACCAGCTAGTTTGCACCTTAAGGACGCTATCATCTTTAACCCGCTAAATACATTGGTACTAGTTTTAGAACTATCGATGGGCGGGGCCGTCGGCAACGCCTTTCACTGCACGGAGCCCCACGGCGCAGAACCCTTACGACACAGAAACCCGAGGACATTTCCCCCACTAAAACCCCCGAATGATGAAAATCATATAAACAAAGGGGTAAGGTACATCACATGCAACGCGGACTACTACTTCTATGCCGCGGCGGGGCTTGGATTTAAGGCCGGCTCCCCGTCGCGGGGTTAGTTGTGCCGGCCTACAAGAAAAGTCCGAATTAGAAAGGCCCTCAACATGACCCCCTCCGACGCTTTTATTTCCGCCCCTTCTGTAATCTCCACTCCTGCTGGCGAGATTCCGGAAGGCCAGCCTGCTTGGAATAAGCAGCGCAACTCCCAGATGGCAACCAACCGCTACCTGCCTTACGACCAGGAAGTTCAGGACTTCCAGCTGAAGGACCGCACCTGGCCGGACAAGCGCATTACTAAGGCACCGGTTTGGTGTGCCGTCGACCTGCGCGATGGCAACCAGGCGCTGATTGATCCGATGAGCCCGGAGCGCAAGCGCCGGATGTTCGAGCTGCTGGTTCAGATGGGATACAAGGAAATTGAGGTCGGATTCCCGTCCGCTTCCCAGACCGATTGCAACTTCGTGCGCGAGATCATTGAGAAGAACATGATCCCGGACGACGTCACCATCCAGGTTCTGGTTCAGGCTCGCGAGCACCTGATCCGCCGCACCTTCGAGGCGTGCGCCGGCGCTAAGAACGTCATCGTTCACTTCTACAACTCCACCTCGATCCTGCAGCGCGATGTTGTGTTCCGTAAGGACAAGGACGCAATCAAGAAGATTGCCACCGACGCCGCGGAGCTGATTAAGACCATCGCGAAGGACTACCCGGACACCAACTGGCGTTGGGAGTACTCGCCGGAGTCCTACACCGGCACCGAGGTTGAGTACGCCAAGGAAGTTGTCGACGCCGTGGTGGATGTCATCGACCCGACTCCGGAGAACCCGATCATCATCAACCTGCCGTCGACCGTGGAGATGATTACTCCGAACGTCTACGCAGACTCCATCGAGTGGATGCACCGCAACCTCAACCGCCGCGACTCCATCATTCTGTCGCTGCACCCGCACAACGACCGCGGTACCGGCATCGCCACCGCCGAGCTGGGCTACATGGCCGGCGCCGACCGCATCGAGGGCTGCCTCTTCGGCAACGGCGAGCGCACCGGTAACGTCTGCCTGGTCACCCTGGGTCTGAACATGCTGACCCAGGGTGTCGACCCGCAGATTGATTTCTCCGACATCGACCTGATCCGCCGCACCGTCGAGTACTGCAACCAGCTGCGCGTTCCGGAGCGCCACCCGTACGGCGGCGACCTGGTCTTCACCGCTTTCTCCGGCTCGCACCAGGACGCAGTGAACAAGGGCCTCGACGCAATGGCAGACAAGGTCCGCCCGGGCGCTGCCGTCAAGGAGCTTTCCGACGAGGACCTGCGCGCGGTGACCTGGGAGGTTCCTTACCTGCCCATCGACCCGAAGGACGTTGGTCGTTCTTACGAGGCCGTTATTCGCGTGAACTCCCAGTCCGGCAAGGGCGGCGTGGCCTACATCATGAAGACGGACCACGGTATGAACCTGCCACGCTCCATGCAGGTTGAGTTCTCCTCCGTCGTGCAGGCAGTCACCGACGCCGAGGGCGGCGAGGTCAACTCCAAGGCGATTTGGGACATCTTCGCAGGTGAGTACCTGGACCGCGAGGCTCCGCTGGAGCAGATCGCCCTGACTGTCGATGCCCCTCAGAACGAGTCGGATGCCACCAAGATCAAGGCTCACATCGTCTACGAGGGCAAGGAGCAGACCGTCGAGGGTGTCGGCAACGGCCCGCTGGCCGCTTACGCCAACGCTCTGGAGAAGCTCGGCATCAACGTCGAGGTTCAGGAGTACGTCCAGCACGCTCGCACCGCAGGTGACGACGCCGAGGCCGCGGCCTACGTCCTCGCAGATGTCAACGGCACCAAGGTCTGGGGCTCCGGCATCGCTGGTTCCATCACCTACGCATCGCTGAAGGCAGTCACCAGCGCTGTCAACCGCGCACTGGCTTAAGGCCTTAAGGCCTGTCGCGCTGGGGAGGGAGGGCTGGCAGTGGCGCTGTGAGACTGTGGCGCTGGCCCCTCCGCTCCACATAGTTACTGACTAGGTTTATGACACTTTCGTGGCAAAAATTTTGCTCAAAGTGTCATAAGCCTAGTCAGTTTCTTTTTGGGCTGGGTTTATTGGAGTTGGGCCCAAATGCCTAGGGCCCAACTACCCAATTACCCAATCAACGGGCCGGCATTGCGCACATCCGCGCGGAAAGTCACCCCACCTGCGGCTACGACGCGTTCGCGCTCGATGAGGATTGAACGGAGCGTCGATAAGCGAAGTGCGTGCAATTCCACCTCTTTCCACACCACCCGCGCGACATCCAGCCCCGTTGCGCGCAGTGAACGCTCGCGGTAGGTCTCCCGCGTGAGCAGCTCAGACTGAGCCGTGGGCGTCGGAGCAACCTCGCTCGCCGAATACTTGATGTGGCCGTCGAACTCCACGACAAGCAGCAGGTCGGGGATATAAAAATCCACGCGGGCGAGAAAATGCGGTGGCGCGTGGCTGGTGCCGCGGGTCCAGACTTCGGCTTGCTCGTGGAACTTCAGACCGAGCTCCAGAAGCGCGGCTTTAGTCATCGCCTCACCGGGCGTTTCGCAGCGACCATGACAGACTGCAAGCGCACGATGAAACAGCTCTTGGCCCCGCAATCTGGGATAATGCGCTGGAATCTCCTCAAGCTGATCGCGCGTGGTGCCATGCCGCAGCGCACCTTCGACAGCCAACACCGCCGCCCGCCACGACACGGACTCCGGCCCCTTCTGCCTGAACCGGACGCGGCACTCATCGAAGGCCGCACGCGCGAGCACCGCGACCCGCCGGTCCGCGAGCCCCTGCGTGTGGTCCAGATGGATCTCCGAGCGCAGGCGCATGCAGTAGTCGATGCCGTGGAACTGCTGGCTCCCGCCAACCACCACAATCTTCGCATCGCGCACCAGCACCCACGAACCGTGCAAGGCCAGCGCTGCAGCTCCCGAAATAACGCCTGACGACGTCTCGGAGACCACCGCCAAAGCAGTAATAGCCAGGCGTTTCTCGCAGTGGAGCTCTTCCCAAGTGTGCGCGGCTACATAGTGACCTCGGCAAAGCCGCTCCAGATAACCGGCCCGCGCTTGCTTTGCGACCTCGCGATATCCATTCCCCGGCTGGTCATCCGGCCTAATGATTCCAAACTGGTCCGCCACCAGTTGCTTGCGTTTCTTGTTGCTCACTTCTCCCCCGCCCCTATGGTTATTGCCCCGTGGTTGTTATTTCGTCCCTATTTTTGTGGCGCTGTTTTGCGGCTCTATTTCGTGGCCTTGGTTTGTGGCTCTGTTTCGTGGCCTCTATTTAATAAGGCGCGGAAATCGTCCTTACGGTTCCATTCCTTTTCGGCTGAGCACCCCTTGGGGGAGAAGCTTTGGGACCTGTGTGTCTTGCGTAATCTATGGGACCCGTGTGTCCGGCCCCCGGTCCTTCTGAGCTTGAAGCCGAGATAGTGCCCAAGTTACTGACCCGGTTTATGACACTTTCGTGGCGAAATTTGTGCTCAAAGTGTCATAAGCCTAGTCACTTTCTCCGCGGGTGAGAGCACCCGCTAGTCTTGAGGCATGACTGAATCGGCGCGCGAGGAGCGCAAAGCGACTGGGGCCTCTTCTAAAACGAAGAGGCGGCGACGGAATCGTCGTCGTTCTCAACGCGCGTCGGGAGCGAACGCGAAAACGCCACCTCCTGCACCGGCTTCCACCACAACGGACGCAGCCCCAACCGGCGCAGCCACAACCGACACAGCCACGACCAGCGCAACCGCAACCATCCCGACCACAACCGAGACCGCCGCAACAAAGGCCGCTGACGAGCACAAACAGTTCTCGTCGGCGGAGGACGCTCCTTACGCAATCGTGTCCATCCAGACCACGGGCATCCATCCCAAGACGTCTCGACTGGTCAGTCTGGGAGTGTCCACCGCCGACACGCACGGCAACGTCGTGGACACCTGGCATGTCGTCATCGATCCCACCGAAGATCCCGGCCCGACACACCTACACGGCCTCGAGCCCGAGGACTTCGAGGGGGCTCCGAGGTTCGGGGTGATCCAGGCCAAGCTCGCGCACGCGCTCGATGGGCGCACGCTGGTTGCTCATAATGCGCCGCTGGTCTGGGGTTTTATAGTCGCCGAGGCTAAGAGGGCCCGTCGTCAAGCGAATCGTGAGCGCTCCGCGCGGAACAAGCGGGGACGTCGTCGTACGCGTACTCGTGTCGCGCGGATTCCAGCGCCCGCACGGATTGCCGATACGTTGGAAACGGCGCGTCGCCAGGGCAAACGGCTTGACGACGCACGCCTGCGCGCCGTCGCGCGCGCCTACGGCCTCGATGTGCCTTCGCCCGAGGCATCGATTGCTGGCATGTCGGTGCCGGAGCGCGTGCGGACATTGGATGACGTCACCACCACGCTTGCGCTCTTCCGCGCACAGGGCGGGCTCGATGAGGGTACAACCCTGAACATGTACGCGCCCGACCAGCTACGCGAGGATATTGTGGGCCTGCAGCGCTCGGCAGTGCGTGTCGACGCGATGGAGGCCCCGCGGCCCGTGGAGAACCCCGGCCGTTATACGCCGGGACGGAAGCTCGCGACGGGCATGGAGTTCGTCGTGGCGCCAGAGGTGTCGCTGGACCCGGATGAGCTGATCGCGGCAGGTGTGCGAGCTGGGCTCGCGTACTCGGAGAAGGTCACGCGGGAATCGTCGGTGCTGGTGTGTAACCGGCCTGCGGATGTGACGCCGGATCAACTGACGGGCAAGGCCATGCATGCCCACCGGAAGGACATTCCGATTGTTTCCGATGAGGCATTTCTGCGACTGGTTGGAGAGATGGCGCCGGACGCCGTGAAGGATGAGACTAACGACTGACTCGGTTTTGACTGCGCCCGGAATGCTGATGGTTTTATTGCCTGCGAAGTCGAGCAAATACTGGTGATTCTTCGAACACACGAAATTAAGAAGTACGCTTGTATCAGCTACTAAGAGGTGACCGGCCATCGTCTATTGGGTGCTTTCTGAACTATCGGGACCATCGCCGAAGAAAGCGTCCAGTTCCGCGAAGGGATTTGCTTCCGTGTCAGCCACGTCCTGATCCTGTGCATTCACATCATGCATCAATGGCTGTAACTGTGACTGCGAGGCACTTATCTGTTCTTTCACCTCGTCGACACTGCTCATTTCAGCAAAAGCGATGCTCGGAAGGTCGACTATCCCCTGTTCGTAAGCGCGATAGACGTCTTTCACCAACCGCGCCGATGGTTGCGCCAGTGCGGAGACCTTTACCGCACGGTCGTAGTCAGCTTTCCAGCCATACCGGGCAGCCAGAGTGGGGGCTGATACTCCTTTGAGTTCGTCTGATTGTTTTTCGTTAATGAGGTCAGCGTGCCTCATCTGAATAAGTGCCACCCCTGGCGAAATTTGATACTTGCGAACGACATGGGACAACGCAGCAAGGACGTCACCGCCACCGATAAGATCACCGAGTTTTTGGTCCTTTTTCAGTCCATCAGTTGGGCAGAGCACATTACGAGCAAAGGTATCAGCATGAGCTTCCTGATGATCACGCTTGCCGCAGACGTATATTCCAGGCTCAGGGCACTCATCATCTGCAACTATTCTCGACGACTCGAAATCATCGGAAATAAAATGCCCAATTTCATGCGCAACGGTAAACCGCTGACGATAAGGAACGGATGACTGCGCAATTCCAATGACCGTCGCTCTCGTCACAGGGTCACGCAAAGCAAGTGCATCAACATTGGCTGGCAAATCCAGAATCATAAAATCTGCATCAACCAACTGCATAAAGTCAGTGATGTCAGCGATTGGATCATTTCCTAGGCCGTGCTTCTTGCGGAACCCTTTAGCAAGGTCGAGCCCCTCCTTGCTCGCACTGCACATGGGGAGCCCTCCTTAATTTTGAGTTAGCAGCACTCGAAGCTGCAAGTAGGGCAAAAGCATCTTCTGCGCTTCCTTAACACTCGCGTCATCCTGTGAAGTGCGAGCCACCGCCTGCACACGCTGGCTGACCGGGTTTTCCTCCACAAGTTCATCCAGAGGCACACCAAGAGCCCATGAAAGCGCCATCACCTGCTCAAGAGAGTAAGCCGCCTTGCCATTTTCCAGGCGACTAACTGCAGATTGCGACACCACACCATCAGTGGCGTCAGCCAAATCACGTGTGGTCATGCCACGATCTGTGCGCATCTGACGCAAGCGCGCACCGAAGAAGTTGCTTTCTGTGCTAGCCATTCTTCTTCCCCCTTGTCTCCTAGTGGCGAGTATAGGACAACGACTGAATCAGAACAACTCCTTTTTGATTCAGGGCTTGCATGTGTTTCCTCAAATACGCTTTCTCACCTCGACAATCTCTTTCCTTCCTGCCTTTCTTCCGCCGCATGACCTCCTACCTCCCGAAAACCAACATGCTCGCAACATCCTCAACAATCGGGTCTCCAGAATGTCCTAAGAAGACTTCAAACCCGCAACGAGCAAATCTCCATCAGACCTCGCAGGCCTGCTTCTTAGGCCTAGCCCTTTCGTGCGCGTAATATTTACACACATGACAAATGGCACCTCTCCGCAATCGCATTCCGCTGATAGCGCGGATGCCAGCCCGCACGGTACTGCTTCGAGTGGCTCCCGCGACTCGAATAGCTCTCGTGGCCTGCGCGGCACCGGCGCCCGCCTGCGCGCACGGTTCGCCACATCCGCCGCTCACGCCGCCACCTGGGCCTCCCGAAAGTCCGGCCGCGGCGCGGGCGGCATGATCGGTGGCTTGATTGCGCAAAAGATTGACCCGCGCATTCTGGCCTCCCTCGGCAAGGGACGCCCGGCCGCGATCATCACTGGCACCAACGGCAAGTCCACCACCACCCGCATGTTCGCGGCCGCCATGCGCGCCGCCGGTCACAACGTGGCCACCAACGAAGGTGGCGACAACATGGACGCGGGGATTATCTCCGCGCTGCTCGCCACTCCCGATGCGGACAGCCTGGTCCTGGAGGTCGATGAGCTGCACGTCCCACACATCGCAGAGGATCTGAAACCGCAGGTCCTGGTGCTGCTGAACCTTTCCCGCGACCAGCTCGACCGCGTCGGCGAGATCAACAAGATTGAGGCCACACTCCGCGCTGCGGTGGATGCGAACCCGCAGGCGACGGTCATCGCCAACTGCGACGACCCACTCATCGCGTCGGCTGCGTGGGATGCCAAGAAGGTTATTTGGGTCTCCGCGGGCGGCGGCTGGACCAACGATGCCACCTCCTCCCCGCGCACCGGCGGCCCTATCATCCAGGACGGCCACGACTGGTACGCGGTGAAGCCACTCCCGGACGGCTCGGAGTTCAAGCGCCCAGAACCGGACTACCGCATCACTGCGGAGGGAGTCATCACGCCTGCTGGCGACACCCTGCCGATGAACCTCACGCTGCCGGGCAACGCCAACCGCGGCAACGCCACCTTGGCAATCGCGGGCGCTGTCGATATGGGCGCGGACCTGGAGAAATCCCTCCGAGCCACCGAGACCGTCGACAACGTTGCAGGCCGCTACTCCACCATGGTTGTGCGGGATGACAAGGGCGCCGAGAAGCACGTGCGCATGCTGCTGGCCAAGAACCCAGCCGGCTGGCAAGAGGCGCTGTCCATGGTCGACCGCACTGCGGATGCAGTGGTCATCGCGGTCAACGGTCACGTCGCTGACGGCGAGGACCTGTCCTGGCTGTGGGATGTCCGCTTCGAGGACTTCGACGGCATGGACGTGCTATCCGCGGGCGAACGCGGAACTGACCTCGCGGTGCGGTTGCTGTATGCGGGCATCGATGCGAGGTTGGTCGCAAATCCGCTGCAGGCGATCCGGTCGTGTGAGGCGCGGGGATCGTCGTCAAGCGTCACCCGAGTTGAGGTGCTGGCGAACTACACCGCCTTCCGCGATCTGAAGCGCGACATCGAACGAGCACAGGAGGAAAAGTAAATGAGCGAGCTGTCTATCGGCCTGATCCTCCCGGACGTGCTGGGCACCTACGGCGATGATGGAAATGCGCTGGTGCTGCGGCAACGCGCGCGGATGCGTGGGATTGACGCCGAGATCGTCCCGATCAAGCTGGGCGACGCCGTCCCCACCAACCTGGACATTTACACCGTCGGCGGCGGCGAGGACGTCGCGCAGACCATCGCGGTGGAGCACCTGATCAACGACGGCGGCATCAAAAAGGCAGCCGATGCCGGCAAGCAGATCCTCGCGATTTGCGCGGGCTTCCAAATCTTCGGCAATTCTTTCCGCGCGGGCGGACGCGACGTCGCAGGTCTCGGCCTTGTCAACTGCACCACCGATTCGCTGCCCACGCGCGCGATTGGCGAAATCTGCACGCTCGTCGATCCCACGAACGGTTTGCTTGACGACGTCGACGCCGACCCCCTGACTGGCTTCGAAAACCACATGGGTCGCACGACCCTGGGCGCCGATGCGAAGCCACTTGGTCGAGTTGTTCGTGGCGTGGGCAACTCCGGCCCCGAAGTGGAGCAGGCGGACTCCGGGATTGCTCCGGGAGTGGATGTTTCTGCACTCACGCCGGCCGGGGGCGCCGAGGGCGCAGTGCAGGGCTCGATTATCTGCACCTACCTGCACGGACCTGTGTTGGCCCGCAATCCGCAGCTGGCCGACCTGATGCTGGCCCGCGCGACCGACCAGGACCTGTCGAGCTTGGCTCCTCTGGACCTTGAGGTTGTGGATAAGCTGCGCGAAGAGCGCATTCTGTCCAAGCCGCGTCCGAAGAGCGAGCGCTAGTTTCTACGGTTCTACGCACGTGGCGGGCTGAGTGCGTGGCGCCCGGCGTGAGAGCCTAGACCTTCAGCCGGCCCGTCAGCGCGCGGGACAAGGTGAGTTCATCGACGAACTCCAAGTCACCACCGAGTGGCATGCCGGAGGCCAACCGAGTGACCTCAAGATCCGGGAAGTCCCGGAGCAGCCGGGCCAAATAGGTGGCGGTTGCTTCGCCCTCGGTGTTGGGGTCAGTCGCGATGATGACCTCGTGGATCTCGGGGGGGTGGGTCTCGTCGACGTCGTCAAGCACGCCTGCGATGCGTTGCAGCAGCGTGCGGATATTGAGCTCGTTCGGACCGATGCCGCCGAGCGGATCGAGCGCCCCGCCGAGCACGTGGTAGCGACCGTTGTACTCCCCCGTGCGCTCGATGGCCTGGATATCGCGCGCCTCTTCAACGACGCATACCAGACCACGGTCGCGGCGTGTGTCCGAGCAGTACTGGCACACGTCGCTTTCTGAGATGTTGCCGCAGACCCGGCAGAATTGCACACCCTCGCGCACCCGACCAAGCGCGGATTGGAGTCGACCGATGTCCTCCGGCTCCGCCTTCATCAAGTAGAAAGCGATACGCTGAGCTGACTTCGGGCCGATGCCCGGCAGGCGCGAGAACTCATCAATGAGATCTTGGAGTGGTCCTTCGAACAATGATAATTACCTACAATTACTGGTCTGAAAAGCTAATTTAGAAACCGAGGCCACCGAGACCGTCGAAGCCCTGAGACAGTGGGCCCATCTTCTGCTCCGCCAGCGACTGCACCTTAGCGGTAGCGTCCTGGAAAGCAGCGAGGACCAGGTCCTGCAGCCCGTCGACATCCTCCGGGTCTACGACCTTCGGGTCAATGGCGATGTCCGTGACCTCGCCCGAGCCCTGCATTGTCACCTTGACCAGACCGCCACCGGCCTCACCGACGATGGTGGAGGCGACGATCTCCTGCTGTGCTGCCTGCAGCTGCGCCTGCATCTGCTGTGCCTGCTGCAGAATTGCGTTCATATCTGGCTGAGTCATAACTAAAGTTCCTAACTATTGTGCTTTTTACGTGCTGATTTGTAGTTACGCGCACGCTTAAAGGCTCATCGCCCTTGCTTTACGACGCGCATCGCCGCCCCATTCTAACGGCTCTAGCGGTCTTCTAGCGGTTTGGCTCCCAGCTCCTTTTCCAGCATCTCCATGACCACGTCCTTTAACGAACGATGATCGAGCGACCCGACCTCGTTCGCGGCCTCGAAATACTCGGAGGTGTCCTCTTCGTAGTTGTTGTCCTGCGGGTTTTGGGAAACCGGGTTGTAGGTGGTGTTGGCGTTGGACGGGGTGTGCAAACCGTAGCCCCCTGCGCCCTCTGTACCCTCTGGCGGAGCGAACTCCTCCATGGGCTCTGGTGGCAGCGGGATGCCGCCGAAGCCCGAGTCCTGATTGGCCTGTGCCTGGGCGTTTGCCTGGGCGTTGGCCTGCGCCGCGCGCAGGAATGACTGCGGCTGCGGCTGGTTTGGCTGCTGTTGCGGCTGTTGCTGTTGTTGGGCCGGGATCGGGTTCGGCTGAGTCGGTTGGCTTGGCTGAGCTGGCTGATGTGGCTGGCTTTGCTGATGAGGTTGCGCTGGCTGGCCGTGACCTGCCTGGTGCCCCATCGCAGCACGCTTGGCAGCCTCGATTTTTGCGCGGCGCTCAGCAACAGATGCGTAGGCCGACGACCGCTGAGGACGCGGTGTTGGCTCTGGCTGCGTCTGCGGTTCCGGTTGCGTCGGCTTCTCGGGCTCGGGTGCTTTCGGCTGTGCCGATGCTGCGGGTGTCGGTGCAGGGGCGGTGTCGTTCGGCGAGGACGAACCTCTTGACGACGAATCATCCTCCCCAGCAACACCACCAGTAGCTGTTGAACGCGGTGCGCGCGGGCGCGTACCGACGACACAGTGCACCTGACCGTTGAAGCCCGTCACCTGCTTCACGGCAGCGGACAGTGCCTGTGCGTAATCCGGTGTGTTTAGCCTGGTAGTGAGCGCTCCTGTGCTGTGCCCGATGATGAGCCTGTCATTTTCGACATCGAGTGGCACTGCCTGTTCAGCCAGCACGCGAATGGGGAACGCGTGCGGGCCGTCAACAGCTGCGAGAATCTCCTGCCAGCGCTCGCGGATTTGCTCAATACCGGCGGGTGCAGGTTCGGGCTCCGGCTGTGGTGTTGGTTCCGGTTGCGGTGCTGGCTCTGGTGCTGGCTGAACCTGCGGTGCCGGCTGCGATTCTGGTGACTGAGTAGTCTGCGTTGGCTGTTCAGGCTGCTCGGGCTGGACGGCCTGAGTTGGCCGTGCCGACTCGGCTGATTGCTCGGATTGGGCTGGCTGTTCAGACTGTGCGGCCTGAGTCGGCTGGGTTGGCTGTTCAGAGTGTGTTGGCGAGGAAGAGACAACTGGCTCTTCCTCGCCAATCGACATCGAGCCGCCTTCACCCTCACGCTCACGAGTCTGCTGCTCACGCTCCTGCGCAAGCTGCGCCCGAGTCTGCTGCTCGCTAATCCGGGCATGCTCCGCCATCTTCCGACGGAACTCACGAATCTTCTCTGCCTGAGCTTCTTCCTCGGACAACGGCTGCTCAGCCGATTCAGGCTGCTGCGGTTGTTCGGTCTGCTGAGACTGCTCAACTGATTCGGCCGGCGTAGCCTGCGTAGGCTGTTCAGGCTGTTCAGACTGCTCAGCGGGCGCAGTAGGTGCTTCTGGTGCAGGCTTCGGCTCAGTTACCGACTCCTGTGACACCGCTGCCGCTGGTACCGATTGCTGCTCAGCGGGTTCCGACTGAACCTTAGGCTGCGGTTCCGGCTGAGGCTGAGGTTGCGACGGTGCCTGCGCTGGCGCTGCCTGCCCAGCACGACTGCCCTGGGCCTGCGCACCCTTCTTACGCTGGGCATTCCGCTGCCGCCACGCCTCCCGAGCCGACTGGCCAGACTGCCCCGGCTGGGCAGCCTGCATCGGCGACGCTTCAGCCGCACCCGCATCGGACGACACCGGTGCCGCTGCGGGGGTTGCAGCCCCCGAGCCGTCGACAAGCGCGGGCCTGCCGTGCTCCAACGCCTCTACGCGCTGCAGCAGCGACTCCACCGAATCTTCGGTGGCGGGCAGAAGCATGCGCGCACAGAGAACCTCGAGCAGCAAACGCGGCGACGTCACGCCGCGGAAGTGACGCAGACCATCAGAGAGCACCTGCGTGAAACGCGTCAGGGTAGCCGGGGGAATTGTCCCGGCCTGCTCCAGGACACCGTCGATCTGGCTCTCCGGAATCTCCACCAAGCCCTGCTCCAGCGCATTCGGCACTGCGGACAGCACCAGCAAATCACGCACGCGGCCAAGCAGATCCGAGGCGAACCGAGCCGGATCCTGACCCGACATAATCACACGCCCGACCACGCTAAACATGGCCGCGCGATCGCCCGCCGCCAGCGCCTCAATCGCATCCGTGATGATCACGCTGTCAGTGACACCGAGAATGGCCGCAGACGTTTCATAATCCACGCCATCGGTGCCGGAACCGGCAATGAGCTGATCCATAACCGATAGCGAGTCACGCGGCGAACCGCCACCGGCCTGGATGACCAGCGGATACACGTCCGACTCCACCTGCACACCCTCGGCCGTGACCACACGCTCAAGCAACCCGCGCATATCCGGCGGAGTCAACAACCGGAACGGGTAGTGATGCGTACGCGAACGAATAGTCGGCAGCACACGCTCCGGCTCCGTGGTCGCAAAAATGAAGATGAGGTGCTCCGGCGGCTCCTCCACAATCTTCAAAAGCGCATTGAAACCCGAAGCGGTAATCATATGCGCCTCGTCAATAATGAAGATGCGATAGCGCGACTCCGCCGGCTGGAAGATAGCCTTTTCCCGCAGCTCACGCATATCTTCCACACCATTGTGGGAAGCCGCGTCCAGCTCAATAACGTCCAAATTGCCCGGACCGCCCGGCGCTAGCGCACGACACGACGCACACTGGCCACACGGTGTGGCCGTCGGCCCCTCCGCACAGTTCAAACTGCGCGCCATAATGCGCGCCGACGAGGTCTTGCCACAGCCACGCGGCCCGGAGAACAAATACGCATGGTTAATGCGGTTGGGACGCCCCTGCGCATCCCGAGATTCCAACGCCGCCGACAGCGGGTCAGTTACGTGCCGCTGCCCCACCACTTCGGCGAACGATGCCGGACGATACTTCCTATACAGAGCCACGTGCTCAGCCTACCTTCCACCCCGGATCGGCTAGTTCGAACCCTCCTGGGAAACAACCGACTCACGGCACCAATCCCGCAGGTCAGCATCTACTTCGGCCAACTTCTGCATCAGCGCCTGCGGACCCTGCTGCTCATAAAACTCCATCTCCGCATCCGTAATTGGCACCAGTTGCGTCATCGTGGTCATGCGTCCCTGCGGCGACTCCACATCGCCCTCATGCAGGCTGATCTTGCCCGGCATCTCGGACACATTCGGCACCCCGTCGCTCCACACGTACGGCACCGTGCACAGCACGTGCGCCACGGTAAAGGCAGTGCTTGACGACGACTCCCCCACCTCGGCAACCCGATCGGACACCAGCCGCACCGCATTCGGGATGACACGGCCCGGAATTGGCGAGAGAAACTCCGGCTCTTCCTCCACCAGCGCTCCCGCGGCCGCGACCATGGTGGCCACGGGAAAATCAGCGTAAGCGACGGCGAAGAGCTCCACACGGATATCCGTCTGTGCAGCGCCAGTCAGACCACAGTAGTTGCGGCCCAACTCCACCGTGGCGGCTGCCGTTTCCGGATGACGCTCGTTCGCTTGGCCGTCCGGCTCGTCGTAAAGCGAGAATTCAGCGACCCGAAGCGGAGCCGAATCGTGCGCCTGCCCGTGCCGACCACTGGCCGGCAGCTCCGTCACATACTCGCCGACCTGGGGTTCTCCGGGGAAAAGCCCAGAGATCCAAAACTTCGTCTCTTCGAAGTTCATACAGTCCTATCCCGACCCACTCGGTCTACTTGGCCTACGCAGTCGCCTTCTCAGCGGCGGCGAGCAGCACACAGGTAGCGACGCCGTCCATAGCGACCTCCAGTTCTTCCATCGGAGGCAGCGACGGTGCCAAGCGAATGTTGCGGTCATTCGGATCCTGCTTCAGCGGGAAGGAAGAACCAGAACCGGTCAGCGCAATACCGGCCTCCTTAGCCAGTTCCACCACGCGACGAGCGGTGCCATCAACCACGTCGAGGTTGATGAAGTAACCGCCGGTTGGCTTCGACCACTCTGCCACGCCGTACTCCGTCAGGCGCTCATCCAGAATCTGCAGCACCTTCTCAAACTTCGGAGCCAGCGAACCTGCATGACGGCGCATCTGCTCACGCACACCCTCCGCGTCACCGAAGAACTTGGCGTGAGCCAGCTGGTTGACCTTGTTCGGGCCAATGCCGCGGATACCAGCGTGCTTGAGGTAATCCTCCAAGTTGGCGTCCGAGGAAGCGTAGAAAGCAACGCCAGCACCAGCAAAGGTAATCTTCGAGGTCGAGCCGAAAGCCCACACGCGGTTCGGATTACCGGCCTCTTCCGCCCACTTAATGACGTTGTGAATCTCCGGGAACTCATCCGTCAGCGTGTGAACCATGTAGGCGTTATCCCACATCAGACGGAAATCCGGAGCAGCGGTTTCCATTTCAACCAGACGGCGGCAGACCTCAGCGCTGTAGGTCACGCCCGTCGGGTTCGAGAACATCGGGACATTCCACATGCCCTTAATCTGCGGGTCAGAGGCAACCAGCTTCTCCACGACATCCATATCCGGACCGTCTTCGTTCAACGGCACCTGGATCATCTCAATGCCGAAGTGCTGCGTAATGGAAAAGTGACGGTCATACCCCGGAACTGGGCACAGCCACTTCAGCACCGGCTCCTCGTTCCACGGGCGCTCCGAGTCGACGTTGCCGAACTGCATGGCCCAGGAAATCAGGTCAAACTGGATGTTCAGGCTGGAAGCATCCTGCGCCAGGACGTTTTCCACCGGCAGATCCATCAGTTCCGCCCAGATAGCGCGAATATCAGTAATGCCCTTGGCGTTGCCGTAATTGCGGACGTCCTCCCCAGAAGCCGAAATGTAATCCGGCGCCGGGAGACCCAGCAGGGCGTTTGCGAAATCAAGCTGCTCCGACGATGGCTTGCCACGAGTCAAATTCAACGCGAGGTTACGGGACTTCAGTTCCTCATATGCCTTCGCAAACTCATCCTTGTGTGCCGCCAACTGCTGAACATCAAAGGAATCCACGGCCATGGTGTACGCACCCTCCCAGGTATCGGACATAAGTTAAAACCTGACAAACCTGGCACGGAAAACCTTTCCCCGCGCCGCATCCGGCTTTGCAACTAAGTGTAAGGCATACCCCGGATTGGGATTTCTACAACTTCCCCGACAGAGCATCCAGACGCTGCTTACTCGGCCCCTCCAAGCCGATAATTTCCACCTCTTTGCCCCGGTCAGCAAACTTGACCCGCACCGAATCCAATGCCGCCACCGTGGAAGCATCCCAAATTTCGGCCTCCGACATGTCGATCACAATCCGCTGCGCAGGGTCGGTGTAGTCGAACTGGTACACCAGGTCGTTACTGGAGGCGAAGAACAGCTGACCCCGCACCTTGTACGTCCGGGAGTGGGCGCTGGGGTCGTCGTCAAGCACTTCGATCCTGACCAGGTGAGCGACACGGCGCGCGAACATCAGCGACGCCACGACCACGCCCGAAATCACGCCAATGGCGAGATTATCCGTCGCCAGCGTGGCGATGACCGTCACCAGCATCACCACCGTCTCCGAACGCGGCATCAAACGCAACGTCCGCGGGGAAATCGAGCGCCAATCGATCGTGTCCACCGACACCACAACCATCACCGCAACCAGCGCCGCCATCGGAATCACACCGACTGCAGAACTGAGCAAAAGGACCAGAATGAGCAGGAAGACGCCGGAAAAGAGCGTCGTCAAGCGAGTGCGTCCCGAAGATTCCTTCACACCCACCATCGTTTGACCAATCATCGCGCAGCCAGCGATACCGCCGAAGAAACCGCCCGCAATGTTCGCGACGCCGAGCCCCCACGTCTCGCGGGTCTTGTCCGAATGCGTATCCGTGATGTCGTCCACGAGCTTCGCCGTCATCAACGATTCCATGATGCCGACAATCGCCACGCCCACTGAATACGGCGCAATCAGCTGCAAAGTCTCCCAGGTCAGGGGCACATTCGGGATCAGCAACTGCGGGAGGGATTCCGGGAGCTCGCCCATGTCGCTCACGTTCGGCACGCGCCAATCCGCCACCACCGCAACAAGCGTGACGACGAGCACAGTTACCAGCGGAGCCGGAATCGCGGTGAACACGCGGGGAAGAAACACCATAATCGCAATACCTAGGGCGACCAGCGGATACACCAACCACGGCACATCGATGAGATGTTCCAGCTGCGCAGTGAAAATGAGGATGCCCAGCGCGTTGACAAAGCCAATCATGACCGCGCGGGGAATGAAACGCTGCAGCTTAGCGATACCCAGCGCCGCAAAGGCAATCTGCAACACGCCCGCGAGCAACACCGTCGGGATTAGGTAATCCATCCCGTACGTCCGCGACAACGGCGCGACGACGAGCGCAACCGAACCAGCGGCAGCGGTAATCATGGCCGGGCGACCACCCGTGAAGGCAATCACGATGGCCAGAATCACCGAGCTAAACAGCCCCACCGCCGGGTCCACGCCCGCCAGGATGGAAAACGAAATGACCTCAGGGATCAGCGCGAACGACACCGCTGCGCCAGCCAGCAGCTCGGTGCGCAGGCGCTTCGGCGAGGAAACAGCGAACCGGAAGGAGTACCACACGCCCATCGGGGCTGGGGTTTCTCGGGCCTGTGGCTGTTGTGGTTCTGGAGTTTCTAGCGGTTCTCGTGTTGCCTGTGGTGGCACTCGCATGTCGTCGGCATCGCTCATGCACAGTATTCTTCCAGACCAGCGAACGCGAAACGCGACCACTTGTGGCCAAGGTATTCACCTATCGATG
>NZ_KV834033.1:87307-214318 GCF_001837775.1 Corynebacterium sp. HMSC073H12
TGGCCAAGGTATTCACCTATCGATGCGCTGCAGCGTGGCCATAAGTGAATAGCTCATCGATAGGTGAAATGGCCTGGCCAATATCGCGGGGATAAGTGCCGAAAAAACATCGATAGGTCACAGGAAACCGTCGACAAGTGGCCGAAACCCTGCCACAAGTGCCAGAAGAACGCCGGGGATAAAAAAAAGGGGACCCCACGCACCCGTCAGAGCTCGCTGACCCTTGCTGCATTCCTGCCCTGGGGGAGTTCACGAGATGGACGCCACATGGGATCCGTGAAGACAGCCTACTACAGCTACGTACAAAAAGTCACACCACTGTCAGGCCGACAGTTTCTAATTTTCATTCTTAGCCTTCAACGCCAAGTTCTCACCCGACTCAGAATCAAAGACATTCAACTTGTCCGTGTTGATGGCCAACGTAATCTTCTGACCTCGACGCACATTCGACTCCGCATCGACTCGAGCCACCAACATGGCATGCGGGTTATCCGCCAGGCCAGCCTCCTCAGCTGCGGCATGCCCCTTCAAATCAATTTCCGGGAGTGGGAAGTGAATGAACTGCTCGGAGCCCATCGCCTCCAGGACGGACACCTCGACCTCGACTGTTGGTGCATCGCAACTGTCGCCGGTCAGGACGGCGTCTTCGAAGGCCTCTGGTCGCAAGCCGACGATAACCTTCCGGCCCGGAGCCAACTTTTCCGGGAGTGGCAGGTGGCCCAGGGCGGTGTCGGCGCTGTGACCGTCGTCAAGCACGGTGGCGGGCAGGAAGTTCATGGCAGGTGAGCCGATGAAACCGGCGACGAAGACGTTGACCGGTCGGTGGTAGAGCTCTTGCGGAGCGCCGATTTGCTGGATAACGCCCTTTTTCAGCACGACGACGCGGTCGCCCAACGTCATGGCCTCAGTTTGATCGTGGGTGACGTAGACAGTGGTGGTGCTGAGGCGCTCCTGCAGCTGGGCAATTTCGGTGCGCATCTGGACGCGGAGCTTGGCGTCCAGGTTTGAGAGCGGCTCGTCCATGAGGAAGACCTTCGGTCGGCGGACGATGGCGCGGCCCATCGCCACGCGCTGACGCTGACCACCCGAGAGATGCGCGGGCTTGCGGTCGAGGAACTCCGTCAGATCGAGAATTTCGGCGGCCTCGTTGACCTTCTTCTCGATCTCCTTCTTCGGCAGTTTTGCCAGCTTGAGCGGAAAAGCGATGTTCTCGCGGACGTTCATGTGCGGGTACAGCGCGTAGGACTGAAACACCATGGCGATATCACGGTCCTTCGGAGCGACATCGTTCATGCGCTCACCGTCGATGAGCAGGTCACCTTCGGAGATGTCCTCCAGCCCTGCAATCATGTTCAGCATCGTCGACTTACCGCAACCGGAGGGGCCGACGAGGATGATGAACTCGCCGTCGTCGATTTTGAGATTCGCGTCTTCCACACCGATGTGACCATCAGGAAAGCGCTTGTACACGTGCTTTAGTTCAATTTCAGCCATTTTTAGCCCTAACCTTCTTTAGCCCTTCACTGCGCCGGAGGTAAGACCAGCGACAATTCGACGTTGGAAAATAACCACAAAGATGACAATCGGAATGGTGATGACAATCGCGGCAGCAGCAATGGAACCGGTCGGCTCCTCAAATTGCGACGAGCCGGTGAAGTTCGCCATCGCCGCCGGCGCCGTACGTGCCGCCTCCGTCGAGGTCAACGACACCGCCAACAGGAAGTCATTCCACGCGAAGATGAACACCAGAATTGCAGCGGTGACAATTCCCGGAATCGCCAGCGGCGCCACCACCAGGCGGAATGCCTGGAAAGGGGTCGCGCCGTCCATTTGCGCCGCCTTCTCCAGCTCCCAGGGAATCTCCCGGAAGAAGGAGGACAGAATAAAGATTGCCATCGGGAGTGCGAAAGTGATGTACGGCAGAACCAGGCCCGGCCAGGTGTCGAACAGGCCGAGCTTGCGCTCGATGTCGAACAGCGGGCTGACCAGGGAGACCTGCGGAAACATGGCAATCAGCAGCGAGACTCCCAAAATCACCGACTTACCCGGAAACTCCAGGCGAGCAATAGCGTAGGCCGCCATCGTGCCGACAATTACCGCCAAAAGCGTTGTAATCAGCCCAATACCAATCGAGTTGATCAGCGCGCGGGTGAATTCACTGGTCTGGAAGATGCCGCGGTAGTTATCCAACGTCCAATTGCGCGGAATGAAGTGGCCATCGTGCAGATCGGTTGTCGGCTTGAACGACAAGCTGGCAATCCACAGCACCGGCACCAGCGCGTAAATGACCACCAAGGCGATGCCGATTGTCCATGCGACGCGTTGCTTCGGTGTCTTATCCGTGTTGTGCACAGCAATCGCCTCCTAATTATCCTTGCCCGTGGCCGCGCCTGGCGACGAGGCCCCGAAGCCCTTGACGAACACAATTGCAATCAGCGCCACGCACACAAAAATCAACACCGAAATTGCCGAACCAATACCCAGGTTGAACGCCTTAAACAGGTTGTTGTAACCCAGAATCGACACCGACCCAGTGCCGTTATTGCCCTTGGTCAAAATGTAGATGTTGTCGAACACTCGGAAAGCATCCAGCGTACGGAACAGCAGAGCCACCACAATCGACGGTTTCATCAGCGGCAAGGTGATCTTGAAAAAGCGCTGCCAGAAACCCGCACCATCCAACTCGGCTGCCTTGAGCGCGTCATCAGGCACCAGCGCCAGACCCGCAAGAAGCAGCAGCGCCATGAATGGAGTCGTCTTCCAAATTTCAGCACCGATAATGATAAATATCGACGGCCATTGCTCCGTCAGCGGCGCGGTGCCGTCGGGAAGCAAATTGGCGAGATACCCCGTCCCCGGCGTCCACGCGTAATTCCACGAGTACGCCGCCGCCACCGTGACGATGCCGTACGGAATCAGCACCACCGTGCGGATCAGGCCGCGGCCGAAAATCGCGCGGTACATCACCATCGCGATAGCCATGCCAAGCACCAACTCAACCGCTACCGAAACCAGCGTGATAAAGGCCGTCACACCCAGCGCTTCCCACCAATAACTGCTGGTCAGCACGGATGCGTAGTTTTGCAGACCGATAAACTCACGGTCATCGGGGAAACGCAGGTCATAGCGCTGCAGCGACAGCCAAATCGCGTACCCAATGGGGTACGCCGTCACCGCCAGCATCAAAATCAGCGCAGGAGCCACCAACAGCAGACCGAGGCGACGCTCGGCGCGGCGCCCGTCGGAAAGCGCAGACTTCGTTTTCGTAGATTTATCAGACATCTACGGCACCAGGCCTTCCGAGTTCACGGCCGCCTGAAGCTCCTCATCAAGCGCGCCAACCAGTGATTTCGCATCAACATCCTCCGGCGGACTAATGCGCGACGCCATCAAAATCGACAACGACTGGTACGCAGGGGACTTCGGGCGCGTCACCACACCGGCCGTGCGTGGCGACGGCAACAGCGCCCGCTCCTCCCGCGTCAACTCAGCCGAATCGGATTCCTCCAACGTATTCAACTGCTCGTAGATCTCCCGGTAGAACGGGTATTCCCCCTTGAATTCATCTGTGGCCTGCGTGTAGAGCTTCGTCAACGTCGGCGGCAGGCCACCCTTCAACGCGTTGTTGAGCTGGTTTTGTTCATTGCGCAGGCAGTCGATTGCCTCGAAAGCGAGCTCCGGGTGCTTCGACGTCGACGGCACCGCAAGGTTAAGGCCACCAATCGTGACCTGCGCCGGTGTGCCCTCATCCATCGCCGGGTAGGTGGTCCAGGCCATGTCCTCGAAGACCTCCTTAGCCACCTGATTTCCCGACTCCGCCTTCTCCTTCGCACCGGCATAAACAAATGGGTAATTCACCTGCGCAAATGCATCGCCGCGGTCGAATGCCAGACGGGCCTGGTTCTCATCCGACTGCGAAATCGACGGATCATGCCCCTTCGCCGTGGCCACGCGGTGCATGGTGTCCAGGGCGCGCTCCGCGGCATCGTTATCCGCGATGGTGACCGACTGCCCATCCGGCGCGACCAGCTGACCGCCCGCCGACGCCGTCATCGAATTGAGCCACACCACCGAGCCCTCATACTGCGCAGCCTGGACGCCAATCATCGACGCCTTGCCCTCATCGGCAAGCCGCTCCCCCGTCGCGATTAAGTCATCCCACGTCTTCGGCGGACTATCTACCAGCGACTTTCGGTACCACAGCAGCTGCGTATTCGTATTCAGCGGCGCCCCGTAGAGCTGATCCTGCCACGTCGCCGTATCCAACGGACCCGACAGCGTGCCCTCCGCAACCCGCTCAGCCATATCTTCCGGGAGTGGGAGCGCCCAGCCCGCCTCCGCGAACTCCGGAGTCCACGTCACATCAAGGCCCATAATGTCGAACGAGGAATCCCCGCCCACAATGCGACGAGCCAACTGAAGACGCTGATCATCAGTCTGCTTCGCCGAAATGTCATACTCCAGGCGATACTTTCCGCCCGACGCATCCGAGCACTTCTGCGCCGCCTGCGCATACTGATCCGAACCATCCGCCGGCCCCATAATCCGCAGTACTGGCGCCGCTTCCTGCTGAACCTCCGAACCACAACCCGCCACCAGCGTGGCAAGCGATGCAGCTGACACTGCCGCGATGGCAGCTCGAACCTTCGGGCCGGAGCCTAAAGAGCCGAAACGAACTCCTGTACGGTCTCGGCCGGCTCTTCGGATTCTCAGGCGCTTATTAAACATAATGACCACTCCGTGCTTCGACGTACAAAACTAACTGTACTCCCGGGAGTGGCATATTTGGCCAAAAATATAAGAAAACCCCCGGCGTATACCGGGGGTTTTCACTCTGCGGAGGATGTGGGATTTGAACCCACGAGGGATGTGACTCCCGCACGCGTTCCAGGCGTGTGACATAGGCCGCTAGTCGAATCCTCCAACGTCGTTAAAGACTACCCAACAAACCCCATTTTCCCAAAACGCGCCCACTACCAGGGAAAACAATGCTCTCGAGCGGCGCTCCGGCGCAATCGGTGCAACCAACAGCCGGAAGCAAAAAACGACAGCCGACCACCGACCGCTGACCGCCGTTTCGCTTCACGACTCCCGGAATTTTTCCGGGAGTTACTTAGCCAGCCGAGCAATCGCCGCCGAGGCCTCCTCCAGCTTGGCATCCAACTCCTCCGGGCCGCCCTCAGCCGCATGCACCACGCAGTGGTGAAGGTGAGCATCCAGAAGAGTCAACGCCAACGACTTCAACGCCGAATTCACCGCCGAAATCTGGGTCAAAACATCGATACAGTACTCTTCGTTCTCAATCATCCGACCAATGCCACGAACCTGCCCCTCAATGCGACGAATACGGGACTCATAACGCCGCTTCTCCGAGAGATAACCGGGATCAGTGGTGTCATGGCAGCAAGAACCGTCGTCAAGCGAATGCGATTGAGACGAACAACAAGACTCACTCATGAATTACTCCTTTTTGAATAGCTGGTTGACTCGGAGAAAAACCGCGCAGACGCAGACTGTTGCCGACCACAAAAACCGACGAAAACGCCATCGCAGCGCCAGCCAACATCGGATTCAACAACCCCAGCGCGGCGACAGGAATTGCCAAAACGTTATAGAAAAACGCCCAAAAAAGATTCGACCGAATCGTGCGGAGCGTCCGGCGCGACAACCGCAGCGCATCCGCAGCCGCCAACAAATCACCACGCACCAGCGTGATATCCGCGGCCTCCATCGCCACATCGGTGCCCGTGCCCATCGCCATGCCTAAATCCGCCTGCGCAAGAGCCGCAGCGTCATTAATGCCATCACCGACCATCGCCACACACGCGCCGCTGGCCTGCAACTTCTCAATCGTCGCGACCTTATCCTCCGGCATCACTCCCGAAATCACATCCTCGCGAGCAATACCAACCTCATCCGCGACCCGAAACGCAGGGGTGGCGGCGTCGCCGGTCAGCAGAATCGGCCGCACCCCCCACTCCCGGAATTTCGCGACCGCAGCCGCCGACGTCGGCTTCACCGAATCCGAAACCTCCAACGTGCCCAGCAGCTCGCCGTCGCGGCGCACCGCAACCACCGTCCCCCCACTCCCGGAACTTTCCCCGGAGCGGCCGACCTCGATGCGGTGACCATCCACGACGCCTTCAACCCCCACTCCCGGAATATCCCGGAAATTCGAAACCAGGAGTAGAGAATCCGGATCCGCCGCACGCACAATCGCCTGCGCAATCGGGTGGTGCGACGCCGCTTCCACCGAAGCGGCAAGCGGCACCAGATTTTCGGGAGTGGGAGGTACCTCCGTCAACTCCATCACGCCCGTAGTCACCGTGCCGGTCTTATCCAGCACAATCGTGTCGACCTTCCGCGCCGACTCCAGCACCTCCGGGCCACGCAGCAACACACCAGCCTTGGCACCTTCACTCGTGCCGACCAGGAGCGCTGTGGGCGTCGCTAAGCCAAGCGCACACGGGCACGCGATGATGAGCACGGCGACCGCAGCCGTGACCGCCTCACTCGCACCGTGCCCCGTGAGCAACCACGCACCCAGCGTGACCGCGGCGATCGCGATGACGGCGGGCACGAACCCTCCCGAAACCCGATCCGCCAGCCGCTGCACCGGTGCCTTGCCCGTCTGCGCCGCCTCGACCATCGCCGCCATCTGCGCCAACTGCGTCTCCGAGCCCACGCGCGTCGCCCGCACAAGCAGCCGCCCCGACGTGTTAATCGTCGCCCCCGTCACCTCATCGCCAGGGCCGACCTCGACAGGCATCGGCTCGCCGGTCAGCATCGACGCATCCACCGCCGACGCGCCCTCCACGACAACGCCGTCCGTCGCGATCTTCTCACCAGGCCTAACGACGAACACCACTCCCGGACGGAGCTGTTCCACGGGCAGCCGCTTCTCCACTCCCGAACTTTCGAGAACGGAGACATCCTTGGCTCCGAGCTTCATCAACTCCCGGAGCGCCTGACCGGCGTTGCGCTTGGAACGCTTCTCGAAATAACGCCCAATCAGTACAAACATGATGATGCCGGCCATCGCCTCGAGGTAGATGTTCATATCAGCATCGCCGGGAGTGACCGTGAAGTGGAACTCGTGCTTGAGCCCCGGCAGCCCGGCGCGCCCGAAGAACAAGGCCCACACACTCCAGAGGAACGAGGCGGTCGTACCCATGGTGATTAGCGTGTCCATGGTGACCTCGCCATGACGCAGATTCTTCAGTGTCGCGCGGTGGAACGGCCAGCCGGCCCACACAAAGACCGGCGCCGAGAGCGTGAGGCACAGCCACTGCCAATTAGTGAATTGGAGGGCAGGGATCATCGACATTGCGATGACGGGAGTGGTGAGGATGACAGCGCCGATGACACGGTTGCGCAGGTCTTCCAGCTCCCGGTCTTTCCCCTCGGGAGCATCACCCGATTCATGTTCGGGCTCTTCCTGCGGAAGTTCAGCGGTGTACCCCGCTGCCACGATTGTGTCGATCAGCTGCTGCGGGTTGATGTCCGCCGGAGCCTCCACATGCGCCTTTTCGGTCGCATAGTTCACGCTCGCGTTAACGCCATCAAGTTTGTTCAGCTTGCGTTGAATACGGTTTGCGCACGACGCACACGTCATCCCGCCGACGGGGATATCAAGGGTGAGAAGTTGCTGCTCAGACATCCGCTTTCCTCTTTTTTGGGGGTCTAGTTTGCGACCGCCTTGTAGCCAGCTTCATCCACTGCTGCGATTACGGCAGCGGTGTCAATGCCTGCATCCGAGGTCACGGAAAGGAAATTCCGGGAGCGGTCAACCTGGACATCGGTGATTCCCGGGAGTTCAGAGACTTCCTCCCGCACCGATGCCTCACAGTGTCCGCATGTCATGCCAGTAACAGTAAAAGTTTGATTAGCCATACCCCAACATATACCCCCTACGGGTATACCTGTAAAGCTATTCGCGCTGACGGTAGCCCGAGTAGGCCCGCCCCGCGAGAGCTGTCGGGAAGGCAAGGTTGAATTCGGGCGGCGCGTGCGGAGACGGCGGGTGACGGTAGACCGCACCGGAACCGTCGTCACGCTCGAGGTGCCCGTTGAGGCCTTGCCTGTCGTCATCGTTGGCGGCGTTGTGTTCTTTGCAGGTCATAACCATGTTTTCCATGGTCGTGGCACCCCCGTTTTTCCTGGCGACCAGGTGATGGGCCTGCCCGGCGTGGGCGGGGCGCGGGCACCCGGGCCACGCGCAGATGGGATTGTCGAGGATCATCGCGATGCGCTGTTCCTCCGTCGCCAGGCGCGGGTTGTGCATCGGGAGTAGGTCGGTCGGCGTGTTGTGCTCGTCGTAGACCAGCACCCAGCCGGTTTCCGCGAGCAGCGCCTCGACGAATTGTCCGGGAGTGAGGACGGAACCGTTGGAGGTCGCCGCAAACCGCGGGCTGTACTCCACGATGTCTTGCGCGGTTACGATGAGCGCGGGCTGGTAACGGAGCTTATCGACGTCGTCAAGCGGCCCCTCCGACCCGTGCGCCAGGCGTTCTGCCAGCGCTTGACCGACGCACCGATCTCGAGTGTAGTCCTCGTGCACCTTGGCGATTTCGGCTGCGCGCACGGTCAGCGGCGCGACCAGGTCGTCAATCATGTTCGCCGGACCGGTGACCTGCAGGTGCTTCATCCCACGGATGTCGGGATTCCGGGAGACGTGGGCGCGCAGGTGCTGCGGCGGCTCGTCGGTGCGGTTGAGCTCCTTGACCTTGGTACGCATGTAGGTGTCGAGGCCCTCGAAGTCGTAGGCCGCGGCGGCGCGGGTGAAGTCCAGGCGGTAGTACTCCCGGATTTCGACGTTGTTGAGCTGTCCGGAGCGCTTGTCGATCTGCATTACCGTGTCCAGCGACAGCTTCAGCTCCCGGGCGATCGCGACGGCTTTGTCGCGGGATTCGGCATCAACATCCTTCTCGACGGTGCCGAACAGCCGCTCGGCGCAACGCAGCAGGCGCTTGAGTCGGAAGGGGTCGAAGCCGATACTGGCTGCCAACTCCCGGTGCCCGGTGGATTTTTCCGGGAGTGCGGCACGCAGGTCGGCGAGCACGTCAATCCCCCGTGTCGCCAGCGCGCTGAGCAGTCCCAATGTCGTCATGGGGCTAAGGCTAGCGTCCGGGAGGGGACGGCTTCAATCGCTTTTTGGCGTTGTCCACAGCCGTCGTAAAGCATGCACAATCTGCACAAACGGACTTGACGACACGCTCCCGAAAGTGACCTACCGGAACGCAACCTCTCCCACCGGCCGACGCAACTTCCGGGAGTGGAGGGTGTCGGGAGCGGCGGCCATGTCCTCACACGCGCGCACGGCGGCCATGAGGTGCTCTTCCTTGGAGGATTGGTAGAACTCGCGGGCGGATTTCGGGAGTTTGGGTTTGTCGTGCAGCGGCATGTCGGAGACGCTGAGCAGCGCGCCGTAGGGCACGCGGAAGCGGTAGCCGTTGGCGGCGATGGTGGCGGATTCCATTTCGACGCCGATGGCGGTGGATTTCTGCAGCTCCCGGTAGAGGTCGGTCTGGGAGCGCCACTCCCAGTTGCGGTCGGAGGTCGACAGCACGGTGCCGGTGCGCAGGCGCTTTTTCAGTTCGTCGCCGGAAAGTCCGGAGACGCGGGCGAGCGCGTTGGTGACGGCGAGCTGAATCTCCGCAATCGGTGGGATGGGTTTTTCCAGGGGCACGTAGTTGTCGAGGACTCCGTCGGCGCGGTCGTAGCCGTTGGCGAGAATCATGTCGCCGATGCGCATGCGGCCGTCGAGGCCGGCGCAGTGTCCGACCATCATCCAGCAGTGTGGGCGCGTGACGGCGAGGCAGTCGGTGATGGTTTTGGCATTCGAGGGGCCGACGCCGATGTCGATGATGGTGATGCCGCATTTGTCGTCGCGAAGCAGGTGGTACGCCGGCATCTGCGAGGCGTGCGCGTGCTGACGGCAAATTCCGGGAGTGGGGATGGCGCCGACGTCGTACTGCTTTCCTCCCGGGCACGCCAGCGCCGTGTACCCGTGGGGATTTCCGGGAGTGAGGGTGGCGGCGTATTCGAGGAACACGTCGGTGTGCAGCTGGTAGTTGGTGAACAGCACGAAGCGCTGGATGTTTGCGGCGTGCGACCCGGTGTAGTGCTCGAGGCGCTGGAGGGCGAGGTCGATGCGCTGGGCGGTAAAGAGGCTCAAAGGTTTGATGGGAAGGCCCAGGTAGTCGGCTTCGCCGTCGGCGATGGTGTCGTCGATGCAGGCGGAGTCAATGGGGGTAAACGTTTTCTCCACTGCCGCCAACGCGCTTGCCGACGCCCCTTCCCTCCTCGCCGCTTCCTCGGCAGCCGCATCGAAACCGCGGCACATCCGCAGTGGGATGGGCTGGTCGGAGACTCGCACCTCGATTTCGCCACCATGGTTGGCGAGCAGGTCGGTGATTTGCTCGATGAGGTAGGTGCGGAACATCACCGGGCGGGTGATGGTGGTGGCGTACACTCCCGGGCGGTCGACGAAGCCGTGTGACAGGGAGGGGTCGACGCCCTCGACGGCACTGCCGGCTGGGACGGTGAAGCGTAGTTCGGGGTAGTAGGCGCGCACCGGCCCACTCCCGGAATTTCCGTTAGCGGCGGCGGTGTACTGCTCGACTAGGTAGGCCATCCCTGCCCGGTGGATTTCGGTGAGCCGGTCGACGGCTGCGGCGGCGTCGGTGTAGAAGTCGCCTTCGCCTTCGGTGGGCCAGAACGGGGGTGTTGCGGAGTCTCGTACCTGCATAGCCCAAGGTTAGGCGGAGAGTTTCCCGCTCGCATCCGCGCCGCGCTCATCACCACGCTCACCCACGCAATGCCGCGCTCACTACATCAGACGCGCCACGCTCACGAAACCAGCTCAGTGCCGGCTCCAGACTCCTTCACGGCTTCGGCGAACCTCAAAGACCTGGTGCACGTGGTAGCCACCGACGGTGGGGATGGTGAGGAAGTGTCGACCGTCGTCAAGCTCGTGCCAGAGGATGCGGCCGTAGCGTACGCCGTCGCGGACGTGGGCGCTGAGGTAGTCGGCGCGTTGTTGGCCGCGGAGGGTGGCGTAGAAGGCGGGGTCGACGGGAAGTTGGACGAGATTCCGGGAGTGGGGGTCGATGTCGGCTTCTTGCAGCCGGATGGCGACGGGTCGGCCGTCGACGAGGAGGTCAGCGGTGTGACGGCTGAGGTGGATGATGTGGACGTCGCTTATTGTGGTGTGCACTGTGGCGCTCCTATTCGCTCTTCCCCGCAGGCGGTCTGCGGGGCTGATCTTCCTTTGGGGCACCGGGTCCGCGAATCGGGCGGTTGCCTATCGACGCTGTCAAAGGCCATTTCTCGTCGATATCTTGTGATCGTGTCGCCCACCCTAACACCAACTAGACAGCTTTGTCTACCATCTCCCGCGCGCTTTACGACGAAGCCCCACCCCGCCACTCCCGGAAGCTGCCGCCTTCCACCTCGTCCACCGACTACCCCTTCCCCATCAGCACCAGGACCACCAGCGCCACGTTGAGCGCGACAATGAGCCCACAGATAACCCACGCGACTCGGCGCAGTAGTGGGGTGTTGGCCCAGATGCCCATCTCGGCACGCGAGGAGGTCATATACACCAGCGGGACCAGCGCAAACGGGATACCAATCGACAGCACCACCTGGCTGAGCACCAGCGCCCACGTCGGCTCCACGCCGCTGGCGATAATGAGCAGCGCCGGAATGATGGTGACTATGCGGCGCACCAGCATCGGCACGTGCACCTTCAGCAGGTCACGCATAATCAGGTCGCCGGCGTAGCAGCCGACAGAGGACGACGCCAGCCCGGAGGCCAACAATCCAACCGCAAAAAGCACACCCACTACAGGGCCGAGCGCGCTGGTCACGGCAGCGTGGGCGCCTTCGATGGAGTCAGTCCCCTCCACTCCCGGAAGCGCTTCGGCTGCGAGACACAGCATGCCAATATTCACCGACCCAGCCAGCACGAGGGCACCGAAGACATCGATGCGCGTGGCACGCAGGTGTTGGCGCAGCGAAGCATCATCTTCCACCTTGTACTCGCGGTCGCGCACCAGCCCGGAGTGCAGGTAGACCGCATGCGGCATCACGGTCGCGCCCAGCATGGACGCCGCCAGCACCACGGTGTGCGCGCCTTGGAAGCGCGGCAGAATTCCGTTGGCCATCTCCCCGAGGCTCAATCCCGTGACAAACAGTCCGGCCAGGAATCCCACCGTGATGACCAGCAGGAATGCCACAATCACACCTTCAAAAGTGCGTTGCGAACGCCCACCCTGCAGCAGCAACAGCCCCAGCGAGACCACGCCGACAATGACGCCACCGAGCAGCATCGGTGTCCCGAAAAGCAGATACAGCGCCGTGGCACCACCAATAATTTCCGCCACATCCGTCGCTGCTGCCACGATCTCGGCCTGCACCCAGTACGCCAGTCGCCCCGGCCGGTTCGAACCGAAGCGGTCGGCAACACCTTCGGTCAGCGACCGCCCCGTCACCAGGCCGTACTTTGCCGACAGGTACTGCACAACCATCGCCATGAGGTTGGACACCACCAGCACCCACAGCAGCAGATACCCGTAGCTAGCCCCCGCGGACAGGTTCGCAGCCACATTTCCGGGGTCCACGTAGGCAATCGCCGCCACAAACGCAGGCCCCAGCAGACTCATCATGGGCTTGCTTGACGACGTCACTTGCGCCCCCTGTGCCCCAAAATTTTTCACCAGGCCATTATTTCACGGCTCCGACACTAAATCTTCAATCAGCCCAAAATTTGGGCAGCCATGGTGCCACCTAGATTTACCAGGCGGTCGGAGATGTCGTCGTCAAGCGAACCGACGAACACGACCGGCTCGGCCGCAAGCTCCCACTTGTAGCCGGTCGTGATGGTTTTCATGGCATTTTCCGCGCCGGTGGTGTCGAAGCCGCCGCGGATCCAGTAGGAAAATGGCAGCCCCTTGGTGACTTCCTGAGCCTCCCGGAAGGTGGTGTCGAAGAAGTGCTTGAGCGCGCCGGAGATGTAGCCGAAGTTGGCGGAGGTGCCGAGCAGGATGGCGTCGGCGCTGGTCAGGTCGTCGATGGTGGCGTCGAGAGCCTCGACGACCTTGACATCCACGCCCTCTAGCGCGGGGTCGTTGGCCCCCTCGAGCGCATGGCTTAACACTTCCTGTAGAAGCGGGGTCGGGGAATGGTGGACGACAAGAAGAGTAGGCATGCCCCGAGGGTAACGAAGCGGCCCCTAGAAAATCACCTGTTCGCGCGGAATTTCCAGACCCGCACGCAGGGCCTCCGGGAGGTCGGCAATGGAGTCGAGCTCTAGACTCCCGCCACCATCACTACCATCGCCACCATCACTACCGTTACCGCCACCGAGCGAATCCAGAATCCACTGCTGCGCTGCACCCACGGGCACCTCGCCGAGAGTCACGTCACCATCACGCTTGGACAGTCGCCGTCCTTCAGAGTTCACCACCAATGGAACGTGCACGAACGAAGGTGCGGCATACCCCAAAAGACCAGCCAAGTACGTCTGGCGCGGTGCGGAGGACATCAGATCATCGCCACGCACAACCTCGGTCACACCCTGCTCGGCATCATCGACGACGACCGCGAGGTTGTAGGCCCACATGCCATCGGCACGCTGAAGGACAAAGTCATCGATCGGGGCGGTGATCTCGCCGTGCAGCTCATCGACCGCAGTCCCCTTACGCACCTGCGATTTCAGGCGTATCGACGGCCTTCTCCCCGCCGCCGCAAATTCGGCCTTCTTCGCGGCGAGGTGCTCGTCGTCAAGCGAACGACACGTACCGGGATACTGCCCCGGCACGCCATGGGGCGCGGAGGAGGCGGCGAGGATTTCGCGGCGCGTGCAGAAGCACGGGTAGGTCAGGCCGCGTTGCGTGAGGTCGGCGAGCGCGGATTCATACAGGTCAGAGCGTTCGGACTGGCGGACCGGCGTGCCATCCCAGTCGATGCCGATGGCCTCGAGATCGGCGAGCTGCTGCGCCTCATACTCGGGGCGGGAGCGCTGGCGGTCGATGTCCTCGATACGCACGATGAAGCGACCGCCCTGCGCGCGGGCGTGCGCCCAGGCCAACACTGCGGTGCGCAGGTTTCCCAGGTGCAGCCGACCGGTCGGCGAAGGGGCGTAGCGGCCGGTGATTGAATTAGTCGACATGGTTACAACGGTAGTTAATGTTGCGCGCGCTCTACGTTGCTGCCGTAGTTTCCGTAGCTGTCGTGGCTTTCGCAGCTTGCCGACTACCCGCGACTGCAACCGCAACGGATAGCGCTGCGAATGCGATACACACAATTCCAACCACTGCACTACTTCCGCCACTCAGACCCGCCGCGAGCGGGCCAACTGCCGTTCCCACGTAGCCCACGATGTAGTAGCTGGAAACGGTCGCAGCAAGGTTCTTTCCACGTGCCGCTTCCGAAACCCGCAGCAGCGAATACTTGAAAGAGACCCCTTGGCCAACACCACAGATAACGGTTGCGATAATCAGCAAAACAGCATTTGAGCTAAGCAAACTCACTGTTGCACCACCCAACCCGAGCGCGAGAATCACCAAGCCCACCGGATACGAGACCCGCTGCGCCCTCCGCCCGAGCATCACCTGAGTCACTGCTGATACTCCAAGCATCAAAGCTGTAATCGACGCAATCTTTAGCTGCGTATCGAAGCCCATATCCTTCGCAGCCAGCGGGACTACGGACTGGAAGAGACCGTTGACTCCATACGCACAACCAATCGCTAACGCTCCCGGAATGAAAACTCGAATCACATCCCGAGCCACACCAAACTGCGGCCGCCAGCTCACCGAATTTCTCTCGCAGCTACGCTCCCGCACGCGGGCGACACCAACCATCGACACCACGGTCAACGCTGCGTAAATCCAGTACGGCATCTGCAGTGGCGACGATGAAAACTGTGCCACCACAGCCGAGGCCAACGGCCCCAAAGCCAATGCCCCGGAGACAGCAACCGTGCTTGTGAGGGCACCAATCTGCGTGAACAATTTTTCCTGCAATAAGGCAGTAAAAGAGCCGGTTGCTAACCCTACGGAAAAGCCCGACACAATTCGCGCGAGATATAAGACGGCCTCATGTGAATCGACCAGCGCCGCTGCCAAGAACATCAGCGTTGAGACCAGGGACAGCGCCATGCTGGTAAGCGCGATGGGTTTTCGCCCGAGTGAATCCGACAAATGGCCATAGGTCAGCGTAACGATGACCCCTACTGCGTAGCAGGCAAAAACCACCACTGTTTTATCGGTGCTCAGCCCCCAGTCGCGCTGATAGACGGCATATAGTCCGGAAGGCATCGTGCTGCCAATCACTACGATGACCAGCCCCAGCGCGAGCGCTGCTCCATCTCGGACGTCGGCGGTTTTTGTAGCGCCCGCAGCCTTCATAGCGTTCGCTCGAGTATCAGCAGCATCTGCCGTACTCGCAGCCTTCGCGTCAGCGCCACCTGCCGTACATGCCGTACCTGTCATCTCCATCCCTCCGTCCAGTTCATACTTTCGGGTTATAGAAAGTATGTTTTCACAAAATGGTTTGGATGACTAGACTTTCGACAGAACTAACCCCGCAGCACCTTACGTCGACACGCCCAAACAAACCCTAAAAAGCCAGTTCAGCCCACCATTTCGCGCGCCGCCACTTGCTTCAAACACCGCAAAGTGATTCGCTAACACCATGAAACAGCCCACGTACTTCGAGCAGGCAGCCGCAATCGCTGCGGAATGCTCGTCTCCCGTGCGCCTGGCAATCCTGGAGTACCTTCTCAAAAATGGTCCCACTCGCGTGCGCAGCCTCGCCGAGTCCACCAACATCGCAGAATCGACGCTGTCCAACAATCTTCGACGCCTCCGCGAAGCCGAAATCGTCGATGTCGAGCGACAGGGGAAGAGCGCGACCTACTCCATCGCTAACCCCTCAATACGCCAGGTAATTGCCAATCTTTTCCAGGCTGCCGGCGCCGACACTGCCGCACCCATCCCAGAGCACCAACCAGCAGTTACCTTCGCCCGGTCTTGCTACGACCACCTAGCAGGATCTCTCGGAGTACAACTCACTCGGGCTCTGTTCGCCAAAGAAGCACTCATCACCGACGCCGGGGACGTCACCTTTGGCCCCAACGCCGAGAAATGCTTCGCCTACCTCGGCACTGGCCTATCCAGCCTCGACGCAAGCAGGAAGACAGCGTTCCTCTGCAAGGACTGGACACACGCCGATTCTCACCTGGCCGGATCGCTCGGCGCAGCGCTCCTGCGTGGCCTCATTTCAAAGGGTTGGTTGAAGCCGATACCCGACTCCCGCGGACTCGAACTCACGGCAGAAGGCAAAGTCGGCCTCGAAGACTTCATCGGCACTCGCTTGGAGCCCTAGCCGGCAGGTAACATTCCCTCCCGTGACAAATAACGAAAACCTGCCCAAGTCTGGGCCGGGCAACGCCGAGGCTGCCGCTGTGAGCACCTCGCACGCGCCCGAGAACGCAACTAAGTCCGAATCCACAGCAACCACGCCACGCCACATCCCGGTACCGAAATCGCTGTACCCGATGTTCACGGCCATTTTCATTGGCGTGCTGATTGTCTCCAACATCACCGCCACCAAGGGCGTGGAAATCTTCGGCCTGGCCACCGACGGTGCCTTCTTCCTCTTCCCCTTGAGCTACGTCATCGGCGACGTGCTTTCCGA
Organism: Corynebacterium sp. HMSC073H12; assembly: GCF_001837775.1. Taxonomy (NCBI): domain Bacteria; kingdom Bacillati; phylum Actinomycetota; class Actinomycetes; order Mycobacteriales; family Corynebacteriaceae; genus Corynebacterium; species Corynebacterium sp. HMSC073H12. Next base: position 104,015 of record NZ_KV834033.1, read on the forward strand.
GTGCTACGGCTACAAAGCCACCCGCCGCACCGTGTGGACCGGTTTCGCCATCCTCGCCGGCGCAATGCTCTGCTTCTTTGCCGCCATCAAGCTCCCGGCGGCACCGTGGTACGAAAACCAGGAAGCATTCGCCACCGTCCTTGGCACCGTCCCGCAGCTAGTTCTCGCAGGTCTGGCCGGTTATGTCGTCGGTCAGCTACTCAACGCCTGGTCGCTCAACGCCATTAAGAAGCGCACTGGCGAAAAGGCTCTCTGGGCGCGCCTGATGGGCTCGACTGTGGTTGGTGAGTTCGTCGATACGCTCATCTTCTGCTCCATCGCCGCCACCGCAATCGGCATCGACACCTGGGGCACCTTCGTCAACTACGTCATCGTCGGCTTCATCTGGAAGACCGCCGTCGAAATCGTAGTCATGCCAATCACCTACGCCGTCATCGCGTGGGTCAAGCGCAGCGAAGGCTACTACGACACGCACGTTCCCGCTTAACGACGAAAAAAAGTGCCGCGACCTCGCCTGAGATGCGAGTAGTCGCGGCACTTTTTGTTTTTCTACTTCACGTCCCGCTTGGCATTGGCCCAATGAGCAACGCCAACAGCCACAACGATCCAGGCCACCAGCACCACGATGTTGAACCACATCGGCTGCGTCATGCCAGCTTCAAACCCGAGGCGTGGATTCTCCGGATTTGTCATCACACCGCCCAGCTGCGTTGACAACTGCTGAATGCGCGCCCCCGGCGTGACCAACCACAGTGGCCGGAAAATCGCATACGCCAGCGCCGCGAACTCCAGCATGCTTTCCACCACCAGAATCCACACCAGCGGAATAGCGACAGCGGCCACGCGCGAGCGCGTCAACACTCCCAGCGACATCGCAATCAGCCCAAACACGACGAAGCCAAGCACTCCGGCGAGAATGTCCGGGGCAGCGTCACCGCCCTTGAACTCCACGCGCGGGGACACCGTCACCGATAACCAAGCAAGCGCCACACCGATGACCCAACAGACAGCAATCAACACAAGCGTCAGCGTCATCCGCGCGGACAGCCACAGGCTCCTTCGGTCCTGCGTCAAGAACGCATGGGCATTCATCTGATCGTTGTATTCACCCGCCAAGGTGGAACCGCCAAAGGCAATCACGATCATGTTGAAGATCACCGTCCCCAACAGCAGCAATTCCCAATCAGCGGTCGCACCAACGTCCGCCGCCATACTGAAAGCCACCATCGGCCCAGCTATCGAGCCCACCAACAACACCACATACACCCACGTACCGCGCAGGCTGGTTAGCTTCGTCCATTCCGACCGCAAAGCGTTTCCAAAACTCATCTCAGTCACTCCCCTACTGCCCAATCGCCTGCGCGCGGTACTCCTGCGATTCCTGGGTCGCAGCCAGGAACTTCTCCTCCAGGTTGTCGCGCTTCGTGTGCAACCGCGTCACGAGCAGCCCCTCACGCAGAGCAGCGGCCGCAATGTCGCGGCGGAGTTGCTGCTCGCTGATGCCGTCGTAAAGCGGAATGCGCAATTGCTTATCGACGTCAACCCCACGCGCCACCGGCCCCAACGCCTGCAGCAGCCGAGCGGGATCATCGACCTCAACTTCAATGACCGTGCCGTCGGAGAGGAATTCGTCCATGCTGTACTCGCCGATCATGCGGCCGCGACCGATGACGACGATGCGGTCGGCCGTGAGCTGCATCTCGGAAAGGAGGTGCGATGACACGAGGACCGCACAGCCCTGTGCGGCCAGGGCCTTGATGGTGTGGCGCATCCACGAGACGCCTTCCGGGTCGAGGCCGTTGACCGGCTCATCCAGGATCAGATGCTGCGGCTTGCCGAGCAGAGCCGCCGCCACTCCCAGACGCTGCTTCATACCCAGCGAATAGCCGCCGACCTTGTCCTTCGCGGCCTCGGTCATGCCGACCTGCTCGAGGCACTCCTCCACGCGGGTGTCGGGGATACCGGCGCCGCGGGCGAGGGCCCGCAGATGAGCACGGCCCGAACGAGCCTTGTTGTGCCACGTCGCATCCAGGATTGCGCCCGCGACGCTGGGCTTATTCTTCAGCGTGGAAAAGGGCTGGTTGCTGTAGGTGTTGCCCTGTGAATCCGTCCCGGTGAACAAGGCCTGGCCCGTGGTCGGGGCGTCGAGGCCCAGCATGCAGCGCATGGTGGTGGACTTGCCGGAGCCGTTTGGGCCGAGAAAACCTGTCACTACACCGTCGGGAACGGTGAAGGACAGGTCATCGACGGCTAATTTCGAGCCGTACTTCTTGCTGAGTCGTTCAACCGTGATCATGCCCTCCATGATGCCGGTTGTGATGAGCTCTCGCAGTAGTGCTAGGTCTAGTTTTCTGCTCCCCGCCCCGCCCCCATCTCCAGTCCCCGCCCCCATCTCCACTTCACGACACGAGTGTCACCTCATGCCACCTCCACAGCTGGCACGAGGTGACGTAGGTGTCGTGAAGTGCGCAAGGGAGGGAGCCCCACCGAGCCAAGCCCCTAATTCCCCACCGCGCGGCCGCCATTGGCGTAGTAGCGGCCCATGAACTCATCGCGATACTCGAAGAACCGGTCCTCCAGGATCGCAGCGCGAATGTTCTCCACCAGCTGCACCATGAAATACAGGTTGTGAATCGTGCACAGCGTGCCGGCCAGGTACTCCTTGGCCTTCAACAGATGATGCAGGTAGGCCCGGGAGTAATTCAGCGAAGTGTAGGAGGGCACCTCCGCATCTACGGGGCGGAAGTCGTTCTTGAAGCGGGCATTGGTCAAGGTCATCCGGCCATCGAGCGTGTACACACCACCTCGGCGGGCAAGCCTGGTCGGAGCCACACAGTCAAAGGTGTCGGCACCGGCCTCGACAGCGGCGAAAATATCGTCCGGTTCGGAGATTCCCAGTAGGTGGCGGGCGCGGTCGTCGGGGAGCTCGTCGTTGACCCAACCGCAGATCAGGCCCAGATTCTGCTTCTCAATCGCCCCACCAATGCCATAGCCGTGGAAGCCGAGCTGGCCGGCGTCCTCGAACTCGCGGGAGAGCTCGACTAGCCCGCGGGCGGCCTTGCGGCGCAGGTCTTCGTACTGCGCACCCTGGACGACACCGAATAACTGCTGGATGGGCAACTGGCCGTCGTCAAGCGAATGGACGTGCCCGTCGACCTGACCGCGTGAAACTGTCAGCTCGTTGTGAGCCTCCAGGCAACGGCGTGCCCAGCGGTGCGTGCGCTCGACGGATGCCTCCTGGTAGCCGCGGGTGTTCATGAGCGTGGTGAGCTCGTCAAATGCCATCATGATGTCAGCGCCCAGCGCATGCTGAATGCGCATGGACACCTCCGGCGTGAAGCGGTGCTCGGAGCCATCGATGTGCGAGCGGAAAGTCACGCCGTCCTCATCGACGAACGCGTTGCGCTCTTTGCCCTCGGCGACGATGTCGTCTTTCTGCATGCCGGTGACGTCCATCGCGAGGGTCTTTTTAAAGCCCGCGCCGAGGCTGAGCACCTGGAATCCGCCGGAGTCGGTGAACGTCGGACCGTTCCAGTTGGAGAACTTAGCCAATCCGCCGGCCTGGTCGACGATTTCCTCGCCGGGCTGCAAGTACAGGTGGTACGCATTCGACAGCATCGCCTGCGCGCCGGTGGATCGCACCTGCTCGGGCGTGAGTGTCTTCACGGTCGCCTTCGTGCCGACCGGGATGAACGCCGGCGTAGCAATATCGCCATGCGGGGTGTGGATGGTGCCAGCACGTCCGCGCGCGCCTTCGATTTGCTTTACGACGTCAAAGCCCGTCGTCCTCGACTGCGACATGAAGCTCCTTGGTTGTGGTCCAGTGCTAATGCCTTGAGGTTACCTGGGTGCTATTCGCAAGTTACTCAGCGCTGTCGTTTTCCTCGGGTTGGTCAGCGTTTTCCGGGTCCCACACGGCACGGCTACGACGTGGCGCTTCCTCTTCGAGTCCTTCGCGCTTCATCAGTTCCGCAACCGTAATCTTCTTCCGCTTGCGAGCCGGGCTGTAGTACGGGCGAACCTCGATGTCCTTGGCATTTTCCGGGTTCGGCTGGGCGGGCTGTTCCGGCTGCTGAGCGGGTTCAGCTGGCGCTGCCTGCATGAGCTGTTCGGTCGGCTCTGCCTGCTCCGGCTGCTCCGGCTGCTCTGCCTGCTCCGGCTGCTCCGGCTCAGCTGGTGCCGTCGGGGCGGACGGTTCGGCCTGCTCAGCCTGGTCAGAGCGCTCCGGCTGTTCGGCCTGCTCGGCCTGGTCAGCGGGCTCGAGCTCTTCCAGCTTTGCCTTCTTCCGCTTCGGAATCCAGCGGTTACGCTTCTTGGTCGCAACCGCCACAGCGGTACCACCTGCTGCGCCCGCTGCGCCCGCCGCACCGGCTGCACCAGCACCGACTTCACCATCGGCACCGTCTGTTTCGTCCTCGTCAGCGTCCGTGTCGCCAAAGCCACGCCCAGCGCCTTCGCTTTCGGGCAGCAGGGACTCACCGCGGGCCATACGCTCACGGCGGCCCTTCTCCACCAGCTCCTCGGAAACCTCTTCCAGGGCAGAGCCTTCGACATCTACAGAAGGCAACACCTTGTCCAGCCACTTCGGCATGTACCACGTAGCGCGGCCAAGCAGGAACATAGATGCCGGGATGAACGTCATGCGAATAACGAAGGCGTCGAAAAGCACTGCGGCACCCAGCGCGAAACCGAAGACCTTAATAATCGCCAGGGGCTGCCCGGCGAACGCTGCGAAGACGGAGATCATAATAATCGCAGCGGCAGTGACCACACGAGCGCCGAGCGTAAAGCCCTCAACGACCGATTCTTCGACCGCGTTGTACTTCGACTCTGGTGAGGATTCACCCTTGTTGTGGGTGTAATGCTCGCGCATGCGGGAAACCAGGAAGACCTGATAGTCCATGGCCAAACCGAACGTCACACCGATGAGGAAGATTGGCACAAAGCTGACCAGCGGACCCGGAGTGCTAATCACACCCCAGAGGCCGTCCTGGAAAAATGCCACTGTGACACCGAATGCGGCTGCGACAGAGAGCAAGAAGCCCACACCCGCAGTCAACGGCACCATCAGGGAACGGAAAATCATCAGCAGCAGGATCACTGCCAGACCCACGACAACGCCCAAGTAGAGCGGCATTGCGCCCTGGAGGCGGTCGGTGATGTCAATTTCAATAGGAACCAGGCCAGTGACACCGGTGAATAGGCCGGTGGTCTGCTCAATCTGCTTCTGCTGATCGCGCACCGCGTTCATCAGCTGCTTGGTCGCGGGATCGAGTGGACCCGACTTCGGGGTCATAATCATCTTGACCGCAGTGCCGTCATGATTCATGCCAATCATCTGGATGTGCTCGACACCGATGTTGGATTTGAACTGGTCGACAGCGTAACTATAGGAAGCCTTGCGGGCGGCCTCGATGTCAGAGAGTTCCGGGTTGGTCTGCCTCAGGGACTCGATAAGTGGTTTGAGCACCGGCGCATCGGGCTTCACATCGTCCGACTTGGCAACAATGATGAGCTGAGAATTACGTCCCGCGCCGAAGCCCTCTTCAATCATGGTGATGGCCTTGCGGTTCGTGCTGTCCTTAGCCGCAGTAGAGTCGGACGGCAGCGCCAGCTTCAAGTGCATGGCCGGGTAGGCCAATGCCAACAATAGGACGATACAGCCGACCAAGAACAACCCTGGGGCCTTGTGCACAAAGGTGACCCAACGTCGCCCCATCGTCATCTCACCGAAGAAGGAAGAGCGACGTTCCTTGCGCGGATTACGCGAGGGGTTGCCAGCAACACCGGGCACGCGACCAGCGAAGACCTTGTCCCCCAGCAGAGACATTACTGCCGGCAGCAGGGTCAGAGAGACCAGCACTGTGAAGGCCACCGTAATTGCCGCCGAAATACCCATCAGGGACATGAACGGCACCTTGGCGACCGTCAGCGCTGCCAAGGCGACAATCACGGTGAGGCCAGCGAAAACCACAGCGGAGCCAGCCGTACCGGTAGCCATGCCGATGGCGTCTTCGTTGGTCATCCCTCGGGCTCTTTCTGCCCTGTAGCGAGAGAGGATGAACAGTGCGTAGTCAATACCGACAGCCAGGCCGAACATGACAGCAAGCACCGGGGTAATCGAGTTGACGTCGGTGAATGCGGTCATCAATGTCACGCCGAAGACACCGATGATGATGCCCACTACCGCCGTCACAATTGGCAGGAACGAAGCGACCAGAGATCCGAAGGTGACAACCAGCACGATAAATGCCACGGTCACACCGATAATCTCCGAGGTCGGAGCTACCTCAATCGCAGGCTGCATGCCCGGGCCAGAGGCCTCGACCTTGATACCGGCGTCACGACCGGCCTGCATTGCGTCGAGAAGCGCCTGCATATTCTCCGGCTCGATATCCTGCGGCATCTTGGCATCGAAAACGAAGGTGGAAATACCGTAGCGACCGTCATCGGACACGGTACGCATGGCATTGGCGTCGGCCTCGGCAACATCCTTGGGCAGGCCGGCGGCCATGCCCTGTTCCTTGACCATCGCCTGCATCTTCGGATTGAGGTCTACCGGGTTGTGAAGTTGCAAATCATCGGAGATTTGGCCGACATTGTCGCGGATGCCGTTAATGACCTGGTCAACAGCTTCTTTATTCTGTGGGTCATCGAGCCTCTGCCCCTCCGGGGCCTCGAAGGCGACATAAATACGCTGCTCTCGAATTGGGTTCGGAACATCGGGGAACTTTTCCTCGATCACGTGCGAAGCCGTTGCCGACGGCATGCCGGGGATCGAGAACTGGTCGATGAACCCCTTCTGGAATGCGGCAACTGCACCGCCCAGCCCCGCCAAAATCAGGAACCACGCGATGATCACAGTCCATTTATGCAGGTAGGAGAACCTGCCGAGTTTGAACAAGGCCTTTGCCATGTCAAGTTTCCCTTACGTCTAATATTCGCCTGGACCGCCCCCAACTGCCGCTTCCCCGAATTCGCGCTAACCACGCACTCCCTCGGACTCCACCTGCAGTTTGAAGCCTCTTCGCTACTCCGATGCTAGCGACCACCCCGGATTGGCCAACATCAACTCTGGCGCTGACATGGTCATTGGGGGCGGGCACGACATAAAAACCGGAAATACTTTTGCTAAGAGTAGCGGACTTCCCGGATAAACGTGAACAATGGGGTGTGTGTTACTGATGTTATTTTTGTGATTTAGGCACTCCAGGTCGGGTGCCTCACCATTCACCGCTTTACGACGGGCACCTCTCCCCACCACACTCAGGCAATCAGGGCCGATTAAATGCAAAACCCCCGAGGCTCCTACTTAAAGGAACCACCGGGGGTTTTATTGGCGGTGACGGAGGGATTTGAACCCTCGGTACGGGGTTACCGCACAAAGCATTTCGAGTGCTTCACCTTCGGCCGCTCGGACACGTCACCGCTAGAAAACGTTACAGGTAGCCCCTTTATCTACCAAATCCCCAGGTCAGAGGGCTCAGCTGTCCGCACAGTCGGCACCGCCGGTCCTTCGCCAAGCCGTTCGCACAGAACCACAACCCCCGCCATCCCAAATCACTCCATCTACTGCACCATCCACTTAAACGACCGCGCTATTCGGGGTGGCCAACGCCCGCTGAGATATGAAGGAATAGTCTGTAGCTTGAAATCTAGAAACTTAAACACAGAAGTGCAGCCACACAGAAAGGGTTCTCCCTCATGATTCGTTCCGCCATCATCGGCTACGGCAACTTGGGCCGCAGCGTCGAAAAGGTCATTGCCGACCAGCCGGATATGGAACTCGTCGGTGTTTTCTCCCGTCGCGATTCGCTGGACACTGAGGCCCGCGTGCTCCCGGCTGCAGATGTCGAAAAGTATAAGGACGAGGTAGACGTGCTGTTCGTGTGCCTCGGCTCGGCCACCGATGTCCCGGAGCAGGCCCCTGAGCTAGCAAAGAACTTTACGACGGTCGACACCTACGACAACCACCACGAGATTCCGAAGCACCGCGCGGCCATGGACGCCGCTGCCCGCGAGGGTGACAACATCGCCATGATCTCGACCGGTTGGGATCCGGGCCTGTTCTCCCTGAACCGCGTCCTGGGCGCTGCCATCCTGCCGGGCGCAGACCAGATGACCTTCTGGGGACCGGGCCTGTCGCAAGGCCACTCCGATGCCGTGCGTCGCGTGCCGGGAGTGAAGAAGGGTGTCCAGTACACCAAGCCAAACCCGGAGGCCATCGAGGCTGTAAAGAAGGGCGAGGGCGCAGACCTGAAGGGCAACGAGTGCCACTTGCGCCACTGCTTCGTCGTCGCTGAAGAGACGGGCAACGCCGACGAGGACGCCAAGCTCAAGGAGCAGATTCGCGAAACCATCGTGACCATGCCGGATTACTTTGCCCCTTACGAGACCATCGTGGACTTCATCTCTGAAGAGGAGTTCGACCGCGACCACCAGGGCATGCCGCACGGCGGCCAGGTCATTACCCGTGGCCAGGCCGGCACTTCCGGTCACGTCATCGAGTTCGGCCTCGATTTGGAGCGCAACCCCGACTTCACTGCAGCCGTCCAGGTTGCCTACGGTCGCGCCGCCTACCGCCTGAAGCAGGCTGGCGAGACCGGTGCCCGTACCGTCTTCGAGATCGCCCCGTACCTACTGTCCGCCGAACCACTGGATGACCTGGTGGCTCAGAAGCTGTAGCCAGCCCCCAGCACTGACAGCCGGCCATCGAAACACAAAGAACCCCAACCATCTCCGCATATCAAAAGCGGAAATGGTTGGGGTTGTCTCTTCCCGAGAGCTAAAAGCTTTACTTGTCAGTCAGCTTGCCCAGGGTCTCAGTAGCCTTGTCCTTCAGGTCCTCAGCACCCTGCTTGACCTTGGACGCAGCCTGCTCGCCCTTGCCCTGGTTTGCCAGGTCGTCGTTGCCAACGGCGTCGCCAGCAGCTTCCTTAACCTTGCCGCCCAACTCGTCGGCCTTGTTCTGCAGCTCGCTCATTATGTAAGCCTCCTACGTAAACGACTTATCTAGTTTCTATAGAGCCACCGTCTAGCAGCCCCACTACTTCCGACGGTACGTGAAAATGAAGGCTCGTCACGGCCACAGCGGGAATTGTGACCTAACTGTGACTCCACTCACGCTTCCGACTGCCGTTGCCGTTCGAAGAATTCCCGCAGGTAAACGGAGCATTCGTCGGCAAGCACACCCCCGCGCACCTGTGGCGTGAAGGCGTGGGCGGGATCGCGGATGACATCAGCGATAGAGCCGCACGCGCCGGTCTTGGGCGACCACGCGCCGAAGACCACGCGCCCCACGCGCCCCATGACGCACGCGCCGGCGCACATCACGCACGGCTCAAGTGTCACGACCAACGTGCACTGCTCCAGCCGCCAGCCGTCACCAACAGCGCGGGTGGCCTCGCGCAACGCAATGACTTCGGCGTGGGCAAGCGGATCACCATCAGCTTCCCGACGGTTCGAACCCCGGCCCACAACCTTGCCCTCGGCATCCACGACCACAGCTCCCACCGGCACATCCCCGGGGGCCGTGTGAGCAGCTTCGGCGATAGCCAGGCGCATCCACTCCTCGTCACGAATATCCTGTTCGCGACGGGGAAGAGCACTTGGCCGACCAGCTGGCTGGCTGGCCGCAAGGGCACTTGGCCGCTCGGTCAGATGACCTTTCTCAGAGTTAGTCGTCATAGGGGTCGTAATCGTCATCGTCGCCGTCGTAATCCAGGTCGGCGACATCGGCGAGCTCCTCGGCGCACCCCAGCTCCTCGGCAATGGCCAGAAGCTGCTCGGACGCCCACAGCGACTGATCGTCACAGATGGACTCCAGGGCTTCCTCCGAACAGCCCAGGTCAGCGAGAATATCCATATCTCCTTCAGACCAGGCGTCGACATCGTCGAGCTCGTCCTCGTCGAGGTCCGGGATGTCCAGATCCAGCTCGTCGAACACATCTGCCGCAATGTCGTCGGTGACGGCGGCGGTGGCGTCGGAAAGCACAACGCGCAGCGACCCAACGCCCTGGCGCACGAGAATAAAGTAGTCATCGTCGATATTGAGCATTCCGACGGCGGCGCGTTCCGAGCGCAGATTGCGCAGCGCCTGTGCAGCGTCAGCGAGCGTATCGGTGGCGTCGTCCCCGAGGTCGACGACGCGCCAACCGCGCTCCCCCATAGTTACCGCAACCGCGAAGGAGCGGTCGTCATCGGAGGTGTACCCTCCGGAAAAGGTCGTGCTCATAACCCACAACGCTAGTCGCTATATGTCATGCTTGTCAGGTGAGCAATTTCGAGTCCCCCTCCCCTGCTTCGTCCTCCCTGTCAGCTGCACGACTACCCGCGGTATGCATCCTCGGTTTGGGCCTCATCGGTGGCTCCATGATGCGCGATCTGCGGGCCCATAACGTCGAATGCTTCGGTTGGAATCGCTCGTCCCCGACGGTCGAGGAAGCCACGAAGGAGGGATTCGACGCCAGTACAGATCTTCAAGCCACGCTCGAGCGCGCTGAGGCCAGCCGCGCGCTCATCGTGATTGGCACCCCCATGACAGTCGTCGGCACGATGCTCGACACGATCAACGAGCACGCCCCCAGCTGTGGCATCACGGATGTGGTCTCCGTGAAGGCGGCCGTCGCCGCCGAGGTCTCCGCTCGCGGGATGGAGGAACGCTTCGTCGGCGCGCACCCAATGGCGGGTTCCGCACAGGCGGGCTGGTCCGCCACGCTCGAAGGGCTTTTCGACGGCGCCCCCTGGGTCATCACCTACGACCTGGCAGCTGCTGCCGACGCTGCGGGAAGGCCCGTCCCGGAGCGGTGGATTGAAGTCTTTTCGCAGGTCGCCAACTTGGGAGCAGCTCTTGGCAGTCAGCTCATTCCAGCGCTGAGCGATCACCACGATGCCAGCGTCGCCCGCATCTCCCACATGCCGCACCTGGCGGCCTACGCAATTGCCGCCGCCGGTGAAGCCGGTGGCCCCCTGGCCATTTCGCTTGCGGCCGGCTCTTTCCGCGACTGCACCCGCGTCGCCGCCGCTGCTCCCGACATGGTCATGTCCTGGTGTGAGAACAACACCGAACCCGTGCTCGCCGCGCTTGACGACGTCATCGAGCGCCTCACCGCCGCGCGCACCCAGTTGGCCACCGAGGGAACCGCTATGGACCTGGCCAAAACCGGTCAGATTGCCCGTGTCCGCTACGAGGCCCGCCCCGCTCACCGCCCGATTTTCCGACTGCGCGTCGGCGAGGGCGACTGGATTAACCAGTTGAAGTTGGCCGAAAGCGTCGGCGGGCAGGTAGATGTGTTCTAGTGTGGAACTATGTTTTCCCCCGAGCTGCACACCAGCCTCGCAGGCATCACTGTCGTCAACTTCGCCATTAACGTTCCGGGACCACTGGCCGCTCAGCACTTGGGCCAGCTAGGCGCCCGGGTGATTAAGGTCGAACCGCCCACAGGCGACCCGCTCGGTTCCTTCGGCCGCCCTTGGTATGAAGCTATGTCCGCAGGTCACGAGATTATCCAGGCGGATCTGAAGAGCGATGAGGGCCGCGCACAGCTGAGCTCACTGATCGATGAGGCCGATGTGGTCATCACCTCGGTTCGCCCCTCCGCGCTGGAACGCATGGGGCTGGCGGGTCTCCACGAGCGCCCGAATGGACCGGTACATATCGACATTGTCGGTGATACCGAAGCTCCAGAAACACCTGGCCATGACCTGACCTACCAGGCGGAGGCCGGAACCCTCACGCCTCCGGCCATGCCGCCGGTGCTGTTGGGCGACATTCTGGGCGCACACTTTGCGGTCACCGCTGCCCTTGCCGGGTTGATTAAGCGGGCGGGTGCTGGGGCGGACGTCGTAAAGCAGCCTGGACTGCACTGCCGCATCGGCCTGAAGCAGGCTGGTGAGGCCGGTGCCGCGTCGCTGAAGTACGGCATGACGGCGCCCGGCGGACTACTCGGTGGCGGCCTGTGGACGTACGGCCTCTACCCCAGCGCCGACGGCTACGTGGCCGTGGCAGCGCTGGAGCCGCACTTTGCCGCCGCCCTGACCGAGGCCACTGGCGCGAGCAACCGCGAGGAACTCGCAGCCTTCCTCAGCGAGCGCACCAATGCCGAAATCATGCAGTTTGCCAGCGAAAAGGCGCTGCCACTGGCTGCGGTGGAGTAAGCGGAAAACTCAACGCCACGCGCCTCGGGGTGCCGGGGCCTGGAGCCTTACGCGGTCAGCCCCGCGGCCTCGGCGGTGAGCTCCACCGAACGCAGTCGGTCAGGAACCTTCAACGACTGATGAGCCACGATCAGCTCATCCGCCGTCGAGTACTCACCGAACTGCGCAATCTGCTCACGCACCTGCGCCACCGTGCCGACTGCCGTATGACGGAACATATTCTGCACCTGGCGCCCCTGCGGGGTATCCATCAGAATCTCCGCCTCATCGTCAGTGAGGTGATGCCCACCACGGCTGAGGAACCGCCGAACCATATTCCTGCGGGTAGCGAAGTACTGCTGCTGCGCGTCCTCTTCGCTTTCCGACGCAATCACATTCATGGCCGCAAAAGCGTACGGCTTATCCAGCTGCTCAGAAGGCTGGAACTGCTCGCGGTAGACCGCGATGGCGTCGAGAAGCGCGTCCGGCGCGAAGTGTGAAGCAAATGCGTACGGCAAGCCGAGCGCCGCCGCGAGCTGAGCACCAAAGAGCGAGGAGCCCAGGATGTACAGCGGCACGTGGGTGCCGCGGCCCGGAATCGCGTTGATGCCCTTGATCAGCGACTCGTCGGAGAGGTAACCGCGCAGCTCCTGCACATCCTGCGGGAAGGAATCGGAAGAGCGCGGGTCACGACGCAGCGCACGCATAGTGGCCTGGTCAGTGCCCGGCGCGCGGCCAAGCCCCAGCTCGATGCGATCCGGGTACAGATTCGCGAGCGTTCCGAACTGCTCCGCGACCGTCAGCGGTGCATGATTCGGCAGCATGACGCCGCCGGAACCGAGGATGATGCTCTCGGTTTTTGCAGCCACGGCTGCGATAAGAACGGCCGGCGACGAGGACGCGATGGAGTTCATATTGTGGTGCTCTGCGTACCAAATACGCTGATAACCGGCCTTTTCCGCTGTCTGCGCCAAATCAATGGAGCCTTGCAGTGCGTCAGCGTGGGACTGCCCCGAGGCTACGGTAGCAAGGTCAAGAATGGACTCAGTACGAATCATGGTTCCACAGTCTAGACCGTTAGGCAGATATTGCGAGTTTGAGATGTTTCGAATACTGAGGCGTTGGGGTTTGGGGGTTTGAGATTTGGCGTTTTGGGGTTTGGAGGTTTGAGGGTGGCTCGTGGGTGGACGGGCTCATGGGTGCAGGTGGCGGTTTGCGGGCGCGGGTGGCGGTGGCGGTTTGCGGGTGCGGTTTGCGGGCGGCAGTTTGCGGGTGGCGGTTTGCGGGCGCGGGTGGGCGGATGCGGGTGGATGGAAATGCGGACTTCGTGTCGACTTCGCTTACGAAAAGGCACGGATATTCTAGTTCCCTGCTTGATTCTCCGCTCCGCCCCTCACCTGTCAATTCCGCCCCTCACCTGTCGATGAGATATTCACATATCGATGAGCTATAGCCTGGCCACAAGTGAATAGCTCATCGACATGAGCGCAGGCAGAGCCAATACCGCGCGCATAAGTGCCGGAAAACCATCGACAAGTCGGGCAGACAAAAAGACCCGCACCTTATCAGTGCGGGTCTGCTTTGTGCGCCCGAAGGGATTCGAACCCCTAACCTTCTGATCCGTAGTCAGATGCTCTATCCGTTGAGCTACGGGCGCATTTTGTTGTTATTCAGCGACTCTGGGGTAATTCCCTCGGTCCCTGCAACGAATAGATACTTTACTCATCCTGCGAAGTTTTACAAAATCGCCTGTTCAAGCAACCTTTTTGGGCGCTTATTCAAGTACATATTCTTCAAGTACATATTCGTTGCACATTAACAACAGGTTTCGTTGCGGTTACCCCGGTCTAACCGGCCCCCGGAGGCCAGCACCAGCGAGGACCGGAGAAACCGAGGAACTACTCGCCGCGGACCCAGCGGACAGCGTTGCCGAAGATGTCCTGCTCACCAATGCCCGGAATATTGCGCATCAGACCCTCGCGGAAACGCTCCGGGTGGCCCATCTTGCCCAGGATCCTGCCGTCGGCACTAACAATGCCCTCAATGGCATAAGAAGAACCGTTCGGGTTGGCTGGCGCTGCCATCGTCGGCACGCCCTCGGCACCACCCTCGGCATCACCATCGGTATCGACGTACTGGAAAGCGACCTGACCGGCCTCGAACAGGCGGCGAGCCTCGTCCTCGGAAACCACGAAACGGCCCTCACCGTGAGAAACCGGCATGAGGTGGGTCTGGCCTGGCTCAAAACCGCGCAGCCACGGGGAATCCACGGTAGCCACGCGAGTGGTAGCGATACGGGAAACGTGACGCAGCTGGCGGTTGTGGGCCAGGGTCGGCGAATCCTCACGGAGCTGCGCCGGGTCACCGTATGGCAGGAAACCGGACTTGACCAGCGCCTGGAAACCGTTACAAATACCGAGCACAAGACCGTTTCCGGCCACGAACTCCTTGACGGCGGCTGCGACGTCGTCGGAACGCAGGAACGCGGCGATGAACTTAGCGGATCCGTCCGGCTCATCACCCAGGGAGAAGCCACCGGAGAACGCCAGGATGTCGGCGTCCTGAAGCTTCTCGATGAACGCCTTCGTGTCCTCCGCCAGCATTGCCGGAGTCAGGTTGCGGATTACGTGGAACTCGTAGGTAGCACCAGCTGCGACGAATGCCTCGGCCATGTCGTATTCGGAGTTGGTACCCGGGAAGACCGGCAGCAGTACGTGGACATCCTTCTTGCCCGGGCTCTGCAGGTCGGTTTCGTTCTCGTTGACCTGGTTAGCGAACTCCGGCAGGGGCTCGCCCTCGTACTCATTGGGCGGGAAGACCTCGCGGTAACCGGACTCCATCGCCTCCAGGGCCTCCGAAACAGTGAAGGACTCCGCACCGAAGCGCAGCGTGCCCGACTCGTCGGTGGCACCGATCTTCACGGCCCCCGCAACAGCACCCTCAACAGCCTGACCAGCCGGAACAGCCACAACGATGGAACCCAGCGGAGCTTCCGGCAGCGATGCCTCCAGGCCCACGCCATTGCCCACAGCCATGTTGACCAGAGTCGCGGCCAGATCCGCGTTGGTAACAGCCGAGGCCGCAGCCGGACGCAGCTCACGCACAGCAGCAAACAGTTCGTTGAGCTGCTCGTAGTTCGGTTCCCCGGACTCGAGCGGCTTGTGCGCAAACAGGTAGAGGTCGAAGTTACCGGCCGGGATTGCAGCGGATACGGCGTCGGTCTCGTCCATCGCGGCAACCGCAAAGGTCACCAGCGTCGCCGGCACGTGCAGATCCTCACCGTAGGTGCCGGACATGGAGTCCTTACCGCCAATGGCCGCAACCTGGAAGCCATCCTGAGCCTCGAGCAGACCGAGCAGAGCCTGCGCAACCTCGCCCCAGCGCTGCGGATCCTGGTCCAGGCGCTGGAAGTACTCCTGCACACTCAGCCAGGCACCGCGCGGATCGCCACCGGCCGCTGCGAGCTTAGCCAGTGCCTCCACGACGGAGTAGGAGCCCATGAGGTACGGGGACTCGTCGGCAAGCGATGGCGAGTAACCCCAAGTCATGACGGACGCGGTGGTCGTGCCGCCATCGACCGGCAGCGTCTGGATCGACGCCTGCTCGTCGGTCTTCTGCGTCGCACCACCGTACGGCATGAGCACGGTGGAGCGGCCGACGGTCGAGTCGAACTGCTCGATCATGCCCTCCTGGGAGCCCGCCGTCGCCGCACGCAGCGACTCCAGCACGCTCGCCGGTGCCTGCTTTACGACGCCGCCCTCCGCAGCAACCATCTCGACGTTCTGGGCGCGGTCAGCGCCGTTGGTGTCGATGAACTCACGGGAGAGGTCGAAGACAACCTCGTCGCCCATGAACATGCGCAGACGGCCAGTGTCGGTGATGTCGGCCAGCGCGACGGCCTCAATGTTCTCCTCGGCAGCGGCGGCGATGATGAAGTCGGCGTCCTCTGGGCGGACGACCAGCGCCATGCGCTCCTGGGACTCGGAAATTGCAATCTCGCGGGCATTCAGACCGGCGTACTTCAGTGGCACGCGCTCGAGGTGAATGTCGATGGAGTCAGCCAGCTCACCGACCGCAACGGACACGCCGCCAGCGCCGAAGTCATTACAGCGGACGATCTTGGTGGCGACGTCCTCGCGGCGGAACAGGCGCTGAATCTTGCGCTCGTTGACCGGGTTACCCTTCTGTACCTCGGCGCCGGAGCGGCCCAGCGATTCCTCATCGTGAGCCTTCGACGAACCGGTCGCACCGCCGACGCCGTCACGGCCAGTACGACCGCCGAGCATAATCACCACATCGCCCAGCGCAGGTTCGAGGCGCTTGACGTTGTCTGCCGGGGCAGCCGCAACGACGGCACCGAGTTCCATTCGCTTAGCGACGTATCCCGGGTGGACCAGCTCGCGCACACCAGTGGTGGCCAGACCGATCTGGTTGCCGTAGGAGGAGTAGCCGGCTGCGGCGCGGGAAGAGATGTCGCGCTGCGGCAGCTTGCCTTCGAGGGTCTGCTCACGCGGGGTGTTGATGTCACCTGCGCCGGACAGACGCATGGCCTGGTAGACCCAGGAACGGCCTGACAGCGGGTCACGGATTGCGCCACCGAGACAGGTGGAGGCACCACCGAACGGCTCAATCTCGGTCGGGTGGTTGTGGGTCTCGTTCTTGAACATGAGCAGCCACTTGCGGTCATCGCCCTCGACGTCGACGTAGACGGAGCAGGCGTTGATTTCCTCGGAGACTTCCTGGTCATCCATAACGCCCGTGCGGCGCAGTTCGCGGCCCATGATGGTGCCCATGTCCATCAGGGTGCGTGGCTTGTGAGTGCGGCCGTTGAGTTCACGCAGCTCGTCGTAGCGACGCAGCGCGCGATCCAACTGCGCGGCAAAGCGCGGCTCGTTGTTCTCGATGGAGGTCAGCTCGGTGTTGAAGGTGGTGTGGCGGCAGTGGTCTGACCAGTAGGTATCCAGCGCGGACAGCTCCACCTCGGTCGGAGTGCGGCCCTCGGAGCGGAAGTAATCCTGGATGGTCTTCAGATCGGCCAGCGACATGGCCATGCCATCGGCTGCGAGCAGCTCGGTCAGGCCTTCGTCATCCAGCTCGGTGAAGCCCGGGTACTCCTTCAGCGGCTCAATCTCGCCCATGCTCGGACGGCGCAGGACGTTCAGGTTCTTCTCCCCCGACTCGACCGGGTTAATGAGGAAGGAGCGTACGGCGTCATTCACCGGAGCGTTGAAAACATACAGTGTTGCCGAGGTGATCTGCGCCTGCGTTTCCGGGCGGAGTAGACGCAGGGCCTGCTCGGCGGCATCGGCACGCTGGTCGTACTGGCCAGGAAGAGGCTCGACAGCAAGGTAGTTCCCCAGCTCGGCAGGGGCCGGGAGCTCGACCAGCTCGTCGACACGCGAATCAGCAACTACCGACTCCCGCAGCGCAACGAGGTCCTCCTCCGTCGCATCGAAAGCATCGTAGAGATAGTAGATTGCTACCTCGCCGTCCTGGCCGATCGAGGACAGCAGCGTAGCTTCCTCATTGCGGAACTCGGGCTTACGGCGAACGGCTAGACGGGCGTCCATCAAGGCTCCTATCGAAATACGGGGAGGGCAACCGGGGTCTAAGTCTATTGCAACTGTTCAGGATAGGAAAATGTTCCCCGGTGTGCGAGGCGGCGCGGGGCGGCGCGGGGCGGAAGCCCCGATTGACCAAGTACAAGGCCAGGCTAATCGGATTCGGCCAGGCAAAGGCTGCGCGGGGGTGTTGGAGGTACGGCCGTGGCGGCTCAGGGAGGTGGTGAGTCGGGCGGCAGGTCCGGGTTGGTGCCTGTTGTTGCACGTTGCTACCTGTTGCTGCGCGTTGCTGAAGCAAGGGAGCTGGTTCGTTGTCTTATCGATGCATAGTTCACCCATCGATTCGCTATAGCCTGGCCACAAGTGAACAGCGCATCGACAAGTGCACACGTAGCACCCACAGCGCGCGCATAAGTGGCGCAAAACCATCGACAGGTCACGAGAAACCATCGATAAGTGACCGAACCCTGGCCACAAGTGAAGGACCGCGCTGCCCCGCCCCGCAATGCCTCGGCTCGCGCTGCACTGCCAGGTAATAAAAACAAAAGACCCGCACCTACAAGGTGCGGGTCTGCATGGTGCGCCCGAAGGGATTCGAACCCCTAACCTTCTGATCCGTAGTCAGATGCTCTATCCGTTGAGCTACGGGCGCGTGTGGCGGAGGCGAGAGGATTCGAACCTCCGGCCCGTCGCAAGACAGGCAACTCCTTAGCAGGGAGCCCCATTCGGCCGCTCTGGCACGCCTCCAAAACCACTGGCATCGATCCCGCTTCAGCAAGGCTGTTCGCCATTGCATGAGCATTGCGTTCGCCATTGCGTCGACGAGACCAAATAACCGCAGCCAATCCTACAGAACACAAGAATTGAAAAGCAAAACACCCGCGAAGCCACCAAATACGGCGCCACAAATAACGACCACACCTTGGGATTTTGCAGGGATTCTGTACTGCCCAATCCGGACCATGTTCTACAGTTAGGCCTATGACCAACGATGCATCTTCAGTTCAGCCCAAAACCCGTGCCGACCTCGAACAGGTTCCGGCCTATGTTCCGGGCAAGGCTGTGCCCGGCGCGCTGAAGATTGCGTCCAATGAAATGACCCAACCGCCGCTGCCCTCGGTGGTGGAGGCCATCTCGCAGACCATCTCTGACCCAACTACCAGTCCGAATCGCTACCCGGACATGGGCGCAGTTGACCTGCGCATTAAGCTCGGCGAACACCTGGGCCTGCCCATGGAGCAGGTCGCGGTCGGCTGCGGCTCCTCCGCTCTGTGCCTGCAACTTGTGCAGGCCACCTGTGCGGATGGGGATGAGGTCGTGTTCCCGTGGCGCAGCTTCGAGGCCTACCCCATTCTCGCTCGCGTCGCCGGGGCTACTCCGGTGCCGGTGCCGCTGGATGCGCAGGGTTGTAATGATCTCTCAGAAATGGCCGCCGCTATCACCGACCGCACTCGTCTGGTTTTCGTCTGTAATCCCAACAACCCAACGGGCACGACCGTCACTCGCGAGGCATTCGCGGAGTTTATGGCGCAGGTTCCGGGCGATGTTGTGGTTGCTCTCGACGAGGCCTACATCGAGTTGGTGGACGAGGCCACTCACGCCGCTACCCCGTTGGCTCATGAGCTGCTGGATACCTACCCCAACCTGGTTGGCTTGCGCACATTCTCCAAGGTCTACGGCCTGGCCGGGCTCCGCGTGGGCTACATGTTCGGCGCGGCGCAGCTTGTGGAGGCCGTGAATAAGGTCGCTATCCCCTTCTCCGTAAACACTCTCGCGCAGATCGCCGCGCTCAGCTCGCTGGACGCACAGGAAGAGCTCACCGCCCGCATCGCCGAGGTCCGCGCACAGCGCGTCGCCGTCACCGAGGCCATCAATGCCGCCACCGGCCGCGAGACGGTGCTGCCGAACTCGCAGGCCAACTTCATTTGGATCGGTGAGGATCGGATTGCCGATCTCTCTTTGCTTGACGACGTCTCGGTGGCCACCACCACCGATCTCGGTGACTTCTTGGCGCAGCGCAACATTCTCATCCGCTGCTTTGCCGGCGAAGGTGCTCGCATCACCATCACTACTGAGGAAGAGACCTCGCAGCTGCTGGCTGCGCTAGGAATTGAGCACTAGCAGCTATCGCTCAGCTAGCAGGTGCCAGCGCGGCCAGTGGTCGCGCCACCACTGCGCTCAATCGCCTTTGCGATGCGGTCGAGCATTTGCTGGCCGGTCTCATAGGTGCCGTCGTCAGGCTGGGCTGCGATAGCAACACCAACGAAGGTGCCCGGCTTCTTGCCCGGCAGATAGCCGAACTGCCGCACAAGGTAGACGCCTTCATCATCGGGGCCCCAACCGCCCTTGAAGTGGGCACCGCGGATGCGTCCGAGGCCGTAGGACTGCTCGTCGGCAATCTGCCCCATGAGGTCAGCAACCTTTGGGCCCGCCTCGATGCACTGCAAATTGGCGCCGAAAACGGCTTGGTCGCGCAAATCCCACTGCGTCTGTCCGAAGACGGTGTATTCCGCGCGGATGCGGTCAGTGCCCATGACGGTGCGGGCGTCGTGGCCCTCTCGAAGGATTTTATTGGTGGTCGCGCCTGCGGTCGCGTCATCGCCCAGGGAGTACCACATGGACTCAGCCGCGTCGTTGTCGGAAACCGTGATTGCAGATTCCACCTGCGCGTCCACGCCCATTTGGCGCACATAAGCCACTGCGATTGGCACCTTGGAGGTAGACCAGGCCGGACCAGTTTTGAAATCCCCCGTGGAAACCACTTCGGAATCTTTATCCGGCGTTGCCAGAGCGGCGCCGGCCAAACCACCGAATTCCTTTTGCGCGGACTTCACGGCCTCGACAACTTCGCGAGGCATCTCGCCGGGCACAACTTTCCCGCCGGAGGATGCGCCTCCGGGGCCGTCGCCAAGCGAATTGGACGGCGTCGGCGAGGGCATCGACGAGTCGGAGTCGGTGCCGATGGTGCAGGCGCTAAGACCGAGCGTGACGACGGCGGTTGCGGCCAGAGCTACTCGGAGACGTTTAGACAATGTGCACCGTCGCATTCGTACCGCCGGTGCAAGTGACAACCTCACCGTTATCGCGGCAGGTCATGGTGTAAGTCTTGCCAGTTGTTGGGCTGCTAGCGGTGACAGTACCGTTGAGCTTCTTCGTAAGTTGGTACTGCTCAACGAAGGAATTGCGCACGTTGGTGGCAAACTGACAGGTTGTCGTGTTACCTCCGACATTTTCTGCATATACCAAGTTCAAATCACCCGGATCACCCGAGCCGGAGCAGTGGCGCCAACTCGATGGCGGCTGGAACCCCTCAGCGCGACGCTTCTGCTCAGCGGTCGACGACGTGGAGGAATCCTCAGTACTAGCGGACTGAACCGACTGCGATGAATTGCTGCCGGCCGAATTCACTCCCTTCGAATCCGAGAAGTAGAAGAAGGCCATTGCGCCGACGAGGAGGGCAACCGCAATGAGTGCCAGGACAATAACCGCGATGGTCAGCCCCTTATTGTCATTGCTCGGCGCAGCAGCCGGGCCAGTTTGCGGACCGGGGACATAGGGGGCGGGGCGGTATGGTTCAGGCTGCTGGGACTGTGGATACTGCTGCTGCAGATACTGGGTTTGCTGGTTCTGGGGCGGCTGCTGGGACTGATGGTCCTGCGTTTGCCCCTCAGGCTGCTCCCACTGTGCCCCATCCACAGCGCTCCACGCATTTGCCGGCGTATCTGCGGAGGGTTGGTCACCTGACGTGTACGGATTTATGCTCCACTCACCGAACGAGTCATCCGAGTGGTTGCTCCGATTCGTTGCCATTGTTCGACCTTTTCCCTCAATGCCGTCAGCCAGTATGACGCTGAGTTTGTATTACAGCAAGACCGAGCTTACCGGTTTTGGCAATCCTCCCGTACTGTTTCAGGTCACAACGATTTCGGGTCCATGTCATGCAGCTTTTCCACCGAGTGCCCCGGGTTGAAGTGGATTTCAGTTCCTGTATTCAACGAACCGTCGGCAATCGCGTCGGCACCCCCTTGGTGATGGTGTCATCGACCACCAGTTCCTGAGCATGTGCGATACTGCCGAATCCCGCACATGTCCGCGCATGTCATACCTGCGGCCGGAGAGAATGCAGCAATGCGCGCAATACCGCGGTTACGTGCGGTACGAGTTGCCGTCGCTGACCCCACCACATACCCCAACTTTTACGACAAATAAAGAAACCCCCGGTAGAACAACTACCGAGGGTTTCCAACTGCGGAAGCAGGGGGATTTGAACCCCCGGAGGTGTGACCCTCGCTGGTTTTCAAGACCAGTGCATTCGGCCGCTCTGCCATACTTCCAACGACAACATCATAACCGCATACCGCCGTGAGGCAGCAAACGCCCTCATAACACCCCTTGCCAGCACCTTTCACTAGCCCCTCATCTGAAACCACGCCCCAAGCATCCACCTCTACAGACATAACTATTTTTGCTAATTGCAAAAGAGCTTGAAATACCGCGTGCATAACCAGTTTTTGCATTACCTTTGAAGACTATGAAGGCAATCATTCAGACTGATCTTTCCAACCCCCGCGCCCTGGAATGGGCCGATGCTCCGGAACCGACTCTCGAGGATGGGCAGGTGCTGGTCAAGGTCAAAGCCGCTGGCGTAAACCGCGCTGACCTGCTGCAGGCCGCTGGCCACTACCCGCCACCGAAAGGCGTGACCGACACCCTCGGCCTGGAGTGCGCGGGTGTCATTGAAGAGGTCAAGGGCGACTCTCAGGGCTGGAAAGTCGGCGACGAGGTCTGCTGCCTTCTCTCCGGTGGCGCTTACGCCGAAAAGGTCGCAGTCCCGGCCGGCCAGATTCTCCCACTGCCACATGGCTGCTCCTTCACCGAGGCCGCATCTATCGTCGAGGTTGCCTGCACGGTGTTCTCGAATGTCGTGATGATTGCTGGCCTCAAGGAAGGCGATCTACTACTGGTTCACGGTGGCGCGGGCGGCATCGGCGCTTTCGCTATTCAGATGGCCAAGCGGCTCGGCGCTCGCGTCGCAGTCACAGCCGGTTCAGCGGAGAAGCTGGCTAAGTGCAAAGAGCTCGGCGCCGACATCCTCATCAATTACAAAGAAGAGGACTTCGAGGAAATCGTCGCAGCTGAGGGCGGCGCCAATGTCATTCTGGACATCATGGGCGCAAAGTACCTCGACCGAAACGTCAAGGCCCTGGCGAAGGACGGCCACCTGGTCATCATCGGCATGCAGGGCGGCGTAAAGGGGGAACTCAACATCGGCCGCCTGCTGAGCAAGCGCGGCTCCATTACCGCCACCGGCCTGCGCTACCGCGATCTAGCTGATAAGGCTCGCATCGTCAACGCCACAGAGGACACCGTTTGGCCAATGCTTGCCGACGGCACCGTCACCCCTCAAATTCATGAGGTCATGGATATGCGCGACGCGGCCAAGGCCCACGAACTGCTCGACAGTGGCGCGGTCAGCGGCAAGATTGTGCTGACCGTCTAGTTAGCTGACCGCCTAGTTAACCGAGCGAGGCAACTGCGCGCACGAGCTGGTCAATGTCGTGCGGCGTATTGAACGGCTGGAGGCCGACTCCCACGGCACCTCCAGCCTCAGCGATGCCCATGGCCTCCAGCAGTGGCGATTCGTATGCATCAACAATGCTGGTCACCAGGCCATTATCCAGCAGCCTGTCCACGACCACCTTCGCCGACACCCCATCGACGAGGAAGCTAACGCGCGGAATGTGCTGTGCCCGCGACACACTCGCGAAAGAATCATCTTCGGTATCCATGCCGATGATGTACACCCGCGGCAGGGTCATCAGCGCCGCAATCAGGCGCTCCGACAACGTCGTCAAGTAGCGAGAAACCTGCGGCATCGCCGTTTCAATGCGGTGCCTACGCGACCCCCTCGCCGTGCTATCCAGCGATGCCAGGTGCAGCACCGATTCCGACACCCCACCGAGCAGTGCCGGCGACACCGGGGAAACCTCCATCCGCTCGACGCCGCGCGCATTCGGCACATAGCTTAACGACGTCATGCGCTCGAACATCTCAGGATCCTTGAACACCAAAGCCGCGACCTCAGGCCCGCCCAGCACGGAGGCGTCAACCAGCATGATGTCGGCGCCCAGCTTGCTCATCGACACGTCGCGGTAGGCGACAATATCCGAGGCGTCGACCAACACCCAGGCGTTGGAGTGCTCATGCACCCGCCGAGAAATGTCAGCTACCGGCGCAATGGTGCCAACGAACGGATCCGCGGCCGGGACGACAACGAGGCGAGTGTGCTCGTCTACAAGTTCGTCGAACTGCCAGGACGGCAACGTACCCGAGGACAAGTCGGCCTCAGCAATGCGGACATTAGCCCCGTAGAGATTGGCTGCTCGGCGTAGTGGTGCGTGTACGACCTGCGAACCGATGCGAGAAATCACCAGATTAGAGCCGAGCGTCAAGCGTCGACTCATTGCGGAGGTGAACTGCTCCATGAGCACCTCACGCGAAGATCCCAACACCACACCGGCGACCGGACCGCCAGTGAGGTCTGCAAAAGCCCGGCGCGCACTGGCGGTCAGTTCCGCTGCAGCGGGAACACCCGAGCTACGCGACTGACCATGAGCCCCCGCCCCGGTCTCACCCGGAAGGGACTTCTGCGCGTTGCGAAATGCAGAGATCATCGCAGCCTGAACACGTTCGGGCACCTGGGTGCGTTGACCCGCATTGAGGTATGCCCACCCGTCGGAAAGCGACGAGTAAGCACCCCTGGTTGTAGGCACATCGAAGGCCATGAAAACCCTTTCCCGGTTTCGAATTCAAGCTGCGATATCTATTTCAGAATTAACCGTGCAATCACCCACGAATCGAGTGTCCATGCCTCGAACCGTGTATCGCTTGCCCATCTTAGTTGGAGCCAATTCTATCGAAGCAACCCCCTATAGGATAATCTTTATCCCTTTTTAGTAGTTGCTTAAAATTGGCTGAACTTTTCCTGCCTGCAGCCATGCGCAAGCACTCCCGATGCGTGAACTATATGCACCAGCCGCAGGCCATAAAGCAGTTACAGCGGCGATTGTATGTAAGTTTTCCAGAGTCACATAACCAGTTGTGGAACCAGCCTCAGAAGCACCACGTAACCACCAATGACGACCATCCCACGCGACCGTTGTTCGCCGTTACGACGTGGAATAATGGCTCGCCCGGCGCTGTCGGTATTCAATCTAATCCGCCCTTGCTAGTAGTTTGGAGACGTGACTAACGCAGAAAATGATTGCCAATCCGCAGACGCCGCCGACCAGTCTGCCGATACTGTGCGCAATGGCTCCGCTATCCGCACGGAGGAAACCCTCCGCCGCGACATTGCGCGAATGGTTGACGCAACGGGTGAGGCACCGGCTTTCAAGTCGCGTTCCCGTACCATGGGCGCTGCCTGGCGGGATTTGGCTACCGGCTTTGGCCAGCGCGAACTGTGGCTGCAACTGGGCTGGCAGGACATCAAGCAGCGGTACCGTCGCTCCACGCTTGGCCCGCTGTGGATCACCATTGCCACCGGCGCAATGGCCCTGGCTCTCGGCCTGCTGTACTCGCTGCTGTTCCAGCAGGACCTGGCGTTCTTCCTGCCGCACGTGACCGTTGGTCTGATTATCTGGGGCTTCATCTCCGGCTGCGTGCGCGAGGGCGCAACCGTCTTCATTGAAAACGAAGGCCTCATCAAACAGTTGCCCAGTGCGCTGAGTGTTCACGTCTACAGGCTGGTGTGGCGTCAGTTGCTTTTCCTGGCCCACAACATGGTGATCTGGCTGATTCTCGTGCTGGTCTTCCGCCCGGATTTGGGCTGGAACTTCTTCCTAGTCATCCCAGCGATGGCACTGCTGGTGGTCAACGGTGTGTGGGTGACGATGTTCTTCGGCATCATCGCTACGCGCTACCGCGACGTGGCACCACTGCTGGATTCCCTAATTCAGCTGGTGTTTTACATGACTCCGATTGTGTGGACCACCAAGACACTGGAGGAACAGGGCGGTGCCGTCGCCGAACGCGCACGCATCGCAGAGATCAATCCCCTGTTCCACTACCTGGAAATCATCCGCGCCCCACTGACCGGCCAACCGGTGGATACCTACCACTGGTGGATCGTCCTCGCCTGCACCGCAGTTGGCCTGCTGCTGGCACTCGGGGCCATGCGCCTGTGGCGCTCCCGCGTGAGCTACTGGGTTTAGGCCGCAAAGGCCGTCGTAAAGCGAATAGAACTAGCAAGGGATAAGCATGGTCAGCATTGATACTTACAACGCGTGCGTTGACTTCCCCATTTTCGACGCCAAATCGCGGTCGATGAAGAAGGCGTTCCTCGGCGCCGCGGGTGGTGCGATTGGCCGCAATGACTCCAATGTCGTGGTCATTGAGGCGCTGAAGGACATCAACATCCATCTGCGCGAGGGCGACCGCGTCGGCTTGGTAGGCCACAACGGAGCGGGTAAGTCCACGCTGCTGCGACTACTGTCGGGAATCTATGAGCCCACGCGCGGTGCCGCCAATGTGCGCGGGCGTGTGGCGCCGGTGTTCGACCTCGGTGTCGGCATGGACCCGGAGATCTCCGGCCTGGAAAACATCATCATCCGTGGCCTGTTCCTGGGGCAGACGCGCAAGCAGATGAAATCCAAGCTCGACGAAATCGCAGAATTCACCGAACTCGGCGATTACCTGCACATGCCACTGCGCACCTACTCCACCGGTATGCGCGTGCGTTTGGCGCTCGGTGTGGTCACGTCCATTGAGCCGGAGATTCTGCTTCTCGACGAAGGCATCGGAGCCGTGGACGCCGCGTTTATGGCGAAGGCCCGGACGAAGTTGACCGAATTGGTCGACCGCTCCGGTCTGCTGGTGTTTGCGTCGCACTCGAATGAATTCCTGGCGCAGCTGTGTGACACGGCACTGTGGATTGATCACGGTACGGTTCGACAGGCAGGGCTTGTCGACGAAGTGGTCGAAGCCTACGAAGGTAAAAAGGCCGCCGACCAGGTGCGCAACGTGCTCGCGCAGCGCCGGTAGCAGCTTCGCGGGGAGCTGGGCGCGGGTCCATAGTGGCCAAGCGGGCGGCTCGCGGACAGATTGCGGGCGGCGCGGGTGGTTGGCACGGATGGTTGGAATTGCTCACCCGAAGCAACATGGCAAGATAGACAGCAATAAAAACAGTAATAAACGGTACGTCCCCGATGGAGAACGAAGTGAGCGAAAACTCGGCTGACCACCCAAAGCACGATGAGGCAGCTACGGCCGCGATCGTCGTGACTCACAACCGCATCGAGGACCTGCGTCAATCGCTTCCCATCGTTGCCAGCCAGACCCACATGCCGAAATGGCTCATCATCGTCGACAACGGCAACGACCCGAAGGTCAAGGAGCTCGCTGAGCAGGTGGCGGCGCAGCAGTCGTCGGAAAGCGGATCGGCGCCGGAAATTCACTACTTCGGCTCCAAGACGAACCTGGGCGGCGCTGGTGGTTTCGCACTGGGCATGCTGACTGCGCTGTCGCTGGGCGCGGAGTGGATTTGGTGCGCCGATGATGACGGCCGCCCGGAGGACTCCTACGTGCTGAAGGCGCTGCACAGCTGCGCGCGACGTCACCAGCTTGACGCTGTCTCGCCGGTGGTCTGCGACATTAAGGCCCCGAACAAGCTGGCATTCCCCCTGCGCCGCGGGCTGGTGTGGCGCCGTCATCGCGAGGAGCTTTTCGAAAGCGGCATCAACCCCAAACTCCCGGAAGTACGCGACTCCGAGGGCACGAAGTGGTTTACCAACTTCGCAGATCAGAAGGCTGCGACCGGGCTCGAACTGCCTAGCGACCTCGAGACCATCGACGGCAACCACGACCTCCTGCCCGGCATCGCATCCCTGTTCAACGGCGCGCTGTTTAGCGCCCGCTCGCTGGAACAGCTCGGCGTTCCCGACTACCGCCTGTTCATCCGCGGCGACGAGGTCGAATTCCACCGCCGCCTGGTCCGCTCCGGCCTCCGGTTCGGCACATGCTTGACGACGGCCTACCTGCACCCCTCCGGCTCGGGTGAATTTGTGCCCATTCTCGGTGGCAAGATGCACACGCAGTACCCGACCAATGACTTCAAGCGCTACTTCACCTACCGCAACCGCGGCTACCTGATGAGCCAGCCCGGCATGCGCAAACTCATGCCACAGGAGTTCCTGCGCTTCGGCTGGTTCTTCCTGGTCCAGCGTCGCGATGTCCGCGGCTTCTACCGCTGGTTCAAGCTTTTGAAGCAGGGGCGCGCGGAGAACTTCGAGCGCTTCGATCCGAAGTCGAAGTAGTTCGGGCTGGGGCTGGTGGGGTTGCTTGCGGGGGCTGGTGGGACGCAAGCATTGAGGCGCAGGCGTTGCGGCGCTGGGGCTGGTGTGGCTGGTGGGGCCGAGGTTGCGGCGCTGGCGTTGGGGTTGCGGCGCTGGGGCTGGGGTTGCGGCGCTGGGCTTGCTGAGGCTGGGGTTGCGCTGGCCTGCATATTTGGCCTCACCCGGGTCGTGTAGTCCGCATTCCGAGTGCTCAGCGCGCAAAAGCGTTACCTAACCCCTGGTTCCCCTCCCTTCCTCTGACATTTCGATGAGGTATTCACTCATCGATGCGCTACAGCCTGCGCATAAGTGAATAGTCCTACGATAAGTGCGCGGGCCAGGCCAACAGCATGGCCATAAGTCCTGAAAAGTCATCGACAGGTGGCGGGAAGTTGGCCATAAGTCCCGGAAAAACATCGATAAGCTCCAGGAAATTGGCCATAAGTGAGCACGACGGCCAAAAAGCGTCGATGAGTCTTGAAAAACCGTCGATGAGTGAAGTGAAACTGGCCATAAGTCGCTGGAAATCCGAGCCAATCCGCTCGAAATCGCTCCTCGAAATCGTTCCAAGTCCGGTCAGCACAATAGCAACAGGTCAGCAGCTGAACTTAGCTGAAGTCGCGCGAGGCCGGTGCATTTTCCAGAAGCTGCAAACGCTGCTTACGCTCCTGGATTCTCGACTCACGGAGCTGCCGATCTTTATACGGGACAGTGGCTTGACGAAAACGCCCAACTTCGGACGAAAATACCAACCCACCTGCCTGAATGCGCTGCCTCTGCCGAATAGCGAACTGTCGCAAGACCTCCACGCAGTCCCCATTAATGACCTGTGCCCATTGGAAGCGGAGTACATCTAAGTGGAGGTTCCTCAGACGCTTCTCGCGAGCTTGCTCTGCCAGAAGTACAGTCTCAGTGGCTGCTATCCCGCCACCGGAATACTTAGTCAGCCCATCGAACTCAATGATCAAATTCAGATGAGGCACATAAAAATCGACGCGCCCAATGAATCCTTCACTGTCATAGAACTCGACTTGCTGCATGAGCACGCATTTTTCGTCGTAAAGCGTGGCAATTCCTGAGTCGATTATGCATTTCTTTGTGATTGACTCACCGATGGTTTCGCTGTGTTCGCTGGCAGTTCGAAGTAGCTCACGGGCACGACGGGTCCCCGGCGAACGTGGGTAATTTGTGAGGACTGTATGCAATTCTTCGAGGTCACACCACTTCCGTAGTGCGGTGTCAACGACGATTGGCCCGTTTTCGGACTCGCTGGTGCGGCAAATATCGATGACGGTTTTCGGCACATCGGTAACGCAGCGCCCACCAATGCGAACGATGTCTTGTTCGAGAATTTTGCCACCGACATGGCGCAATCCGCCGCCAGGTCGGCGCAAGCCGGAATTGGCAAGCGCGATTGTGGCATTTCGAACAAGCAACGGGATGCCATGCAACGCAGCGGCTGCTTCGCCTGTAATGATTGTCCCGGATCCTGGTTTGACCAGTGCCTTTATCTGCAGTTGAAAACGTTCAAATGCTGACAGCGCATTCCAGCGAGAGCACTCGATGTAGGTGCCGTGCGCCAGTCTGAGTAGGGATTTATCTCGAGTACTTGTGCTTTCGACGTGGCCGTGCAGATTATCCAGCTCTGACTTGGCACTGACATATTCACAAGGATGCTTGATTTGCTTCTGCGCAGCCGCGTGGATGAGGCCATCGGAATCGTAATTCCAGGTTGGCATTGGTGTTCGGCACTCCCTAAGGTTGGTTGCGTTTTGGCTGCAGGTTCGTTGCAGGCTGACTACAGGAACTCACGCATTGGAATTAGTGCCTTCATTTATGGCCGACTCCGTGAAAATTGGCAGAATAAAAGCCGCCAAATTGCCCGTTCCTGTGGACAATTTGGCGGCTGTGGATAACTAGCTGCGGACACCCAGCTGTCGCTTACTTACCATTTGGCGCCGTCCTCAACAGCGAGACCGAACGGGATGCCCGTGTCCGACGGCCAGTATGTCTTGTCAGTCGAGAAGCTAATCGTTGCCTTTTCCCCGTCGCTGTGGAGATTTGGGTTAATCACGACATGGTCAATAGTGCGTGTTTCAGATTCATTACTTCCTGCGAGCTTGGCTGTCACTTCAGTTGGCTGGTCAAGA
This sequence comes from Corynebacterium sp. HMSC073H12, assembly GCF_001837775.1. Lineage (NCBI taxonomy): Bacteria > Bacillati > Actinomycetota > Actinomycetes > Mycobacteriales > Corynebacteriaceae > Corynebacterium > Corynebacterium sp. HMSC073H12. Next base: position 134,192 of record NZ_KV834033.1, read on the forward strand.
ACCAAAATCGCAAACTGTCGGTCATCGGCGAGATGCGGGTTGGGATCCTCGCGCTGCTGATAAGCGAGAACCTCGGCGCGATTCTGGAAAATCTTCACCGTGCCGGTCACCGTCTGCTGGCCACTGGTGCCATTGCTCGACGAAGAACCCGTGTCCGAAGCCCCAGACTGCGAACCCGAACCAGACCCAGACCCCGCAGCCTGCTGCCCCGCCGTCGGATTTGGGCCACCGTTGGCACCACTAGCGCCATCAGCACCAGAACCATCAGCGCCAGCACCCGCCCCCGAGCCCGAGCCCGGCGCGCAATCACTACCAGCAGCAATGGCCTCGACGATATCCAGGTTGTCAGCCGGAATCCAGTTAAACTGTTCGAACTCCCCAGCACCCGGATTCGCAGGCGTTTCCACCAGCTCATTGCCCTGGCGCGTCACCAGTAAATCTTCCTGATTACGTCCGCCTCTCTCTGCAGAAAACGAGAACATACCCGGCTGCCCAGTAGCTCGCTGAAGGGCGCGACGTACACCGCCCGTTGAAGAAGCACCGTCATGGTAGGAATTCTGAAACTGAATTTCCTGGCCGTTTTCGTCGACGCCGTAGACACCAATCGCATTAATTTCGGCGCTCATCGCACTTGTGCCGTAGTTCAGCACCAGCTCGGGCACGCACCCATCATCAAGATGCACGAGCGCGTATTTCATCGCCCCACCAGGACTAACTTCACCGACAAAAGTCTGCAGTGGCGCTGGATTCGCCAGCACCTGCTTGTACACAACGACGGCCTTCTCCGCCTGCGCCTGCACCTGCGCATCGCCATTTTCGCTTGACGACGATCCACTGCCCTCGGCAGCCGGCGAATCGCCACCTCGATCGCTGGACATCTTGACAAACAGGAACACGACCATTGCAAGGATGATTAGTACCAGCAGCACCAGAATGGTGATGAGCTGTTTGCGTGTTTTGTCGCCTGTGTTATTCGGGGGCATGGGCGTAGTCATACGAGGCGGGGCTCCGTTCGAAAATTTATGAATTTTTAAGGTGAGTAAACACTATTAGAGCACGAAACCGGCGAATTTCCTGTTATCCGCCGGTTTCTGCACTCTAGGGGTTAACCCCGCCCAGGCTCAGCCCAATCTCAGCAAGACTACTCGCCTTGGAAGAACTTTTCCCAGTTGTCTTCGCTGGTCAGCGACGGCACGGCGGCACGCCACTGCTTCGCAAGGTCGTCCCACTTGGAGGACAGTTCGCGCATGAGGCTGATGGTCTCGGCGCGCATGGACTTTTCCTTATCCAGGTCGCGGACCAGGTGACGCACACCGTTCTGGGAGGCATCGGTGACCCAGACATCATCGAAGGTGGAAATGTGCCACCAGAAGGAGTCCTCGAAGGCCACAGCCACCGGACCCGGGCGCTTCTTGCCCATCTGGGTGTACGCAAGCCGCTTTGCCATCGTCTTGTTTTCACTGGAGATTTCGTGTGACGGTGGGCGAACCGGAGTCAGACCACCCGGCATCTCGTGCATCGGCAGCAGCTCGGTCTCCGGGAAGCTCTTTCGACCAGCAGAAATGCGGGCGAAGTCGCCCTGCGATGCGTTCTTCAGCACCTCCGGGCCACGCAGCAGGTCACGAACAGCTTCCATCTGCGTCCAGGCCAGGCCGTAGCGCATAGAGACCAGGTTCGAGAGGATTCGTCGTGAAGCGACGTTGACCATGTCCTTCGCGGTGACATCGCCGTGCATGGTGGCGGCGATGAGGGAGTTGCGCAGGCCGAAGTACTGGGCGGCGTTTTCGATGTCCTTCCAGTAGAAATCGGCGTGCCAGACGGCGGCGCCCGGAATGGTGTCGGTCGGGTAACCAGCCTTGGCAGCACGGAAGCCGTAGTCGATGTCGTCGTACTGGAAGAACAGCGGCAGCGCCAGGCCAATCTTCTTAATGACCTCGGACGGCACCAGGCAGGTCCACCAGGCGTTGTAGTCAACACCCAGGCGACGCAGCTGGTGGTACTTGCGCACGTCCACGTCGGCGTAACCGAACTTGGGGTCGTTCTCCTCGACGGTCAGCGCCTTCCAGTTGTAGGTCTCGCCGGTGCGGAAGAGACTGGTCGGGTTGAACAGGAAGAGCATCTGCGCGCCGAGCAGCATCGGCTTTTCCGCGCACACGGCCAGGGCGGATAGGCGCAGGGTGGTTTCGGGCTCGGGGCGGATGTCGTCGTCGGTAAGCAGCACCATGCAGTCGCCCGCAGCGGTGGCATCGCGCATGCCGCGGGAAAAACCGCCGGCGCCGCCGAGGTTCGGCTGATGGACGACGTTCAGGCGCTCGCCGAGGACCTCCTTGGCCCAGATGAAGTCAGCTTCGTCGGCTGGGTGCTGTTCGCCCTGGTCAACGACGCGGATGGTGCGAACGCGCTCAAGGGCTGGCAGGTCCTCAGCCAGCGTGGCGACGGTTCGAGCACAGTCAACCGGTCGGTTGTAAGAACAAATGACCAGGTCAGTCGGAATATCACGCTTGATAGCCGACTTGGGCACAACATAGCGGACATCGGAAATCTTTGCGCCTGCGTCCTCGGTGTCGAAGCGCAGGTGAATGGCACCGCCATCGGCGAAGCGGTCCAGCGGAACGGTCAGGCGCACCTCTTCATTGGCAGAACCCGACATCGGCGAGTGCTCACCGGTCCAGTTGCCGTCGGCATCCGAGCCGCCCGCTGCCCAGGAGTCCTCCAAGCGGAGGTGGCCCCCAATATCCTCGGTGTAGGCCAGCACACGCGCGGAACCGACCACGCGCGCGCGGATTTCGACCTGCTTAATTGAGGTCCAGCGCTGCCAGTAAGAAGCTCGGAAGCGCCCGAAGTAGGTGTCAGTGCGCACTACGGTGTGGCGACCGAGCGTGATCGAGTTACGGGTGGCCTGCACCGAGCTGTCGTAGGCGCCAACGCCTTCGACTCGGTAGTACAAATCCGGCTCCACCCAGTCTGCGGGCGGAGCAAACAGCACGCGCTGAATAGTCAGCATGTCAACATCGGTTTCGGCGGTCAGCTGAGTGGATTCCTTATTAGAAGCAGTCGAAGTCACGCCCCCCAGCGTATCGCGCTATTTCACACGGAAGATGAATACACGCTGAATGATGAAGTTAATTACCGTCGCAACGCCCTGCGCGACGACGAATGCGCCGAACTGTGCCCACTGCGCGTTCCAGTCCCAGGATTCGACGAGCCAGGGCTGTAACACGTTGAAGATACCGACCTGGGTGGCGTAAGTAATCAGGTACAGCACCGCAACTGCCAGCACCTTCTTCGCCGAGGACTTCGACTTGAAGGTCCAGCGGCTGTTGATGATGTACGCCGTAATCGTGCCGAAAACCCAGCCGACCGTCTTGCCCCAGAAGTTGGTCACCCCGAAGACGTTGAGCATGATGAACGTCAGGCCGAAGTCCACCACCGCCGCAATAACGCCGGAGATAATAAAGCGCATCATCTGCACTTTCAGACCGTGCTCGTCCTTGGTCTCCGTCGCCATCGGCACTGCGGCCGAGTCCTCTACGACAAAGCCATTTTCGTGGGAGCCGTTTCCGAGCTTGCCGTTTTCACGGTTCGGGTTTTCATTTGCTGTTTCATTCGCTGACACGCCTAGAAATTCTAGGCCACCGGCCAGCTAACAAACAGCCAGCGCGAACATGAAGAGGCAATAAAGAGGAGAAACGAACTAACGCCGCAGCGCCTCACGCAGCAGATCCAGCCGCTCCACCGGCGAGAGCACATCCTCCCCAGCTAGGCCCAACGCACTCATCTCCGCCCAGCTAGCCGCCGCCAATTCCTCCACGTCCTCGCCGGATAGCGGGATGCCCTCGTCGCTCTCCCATCCGAGGCGCTCCATGACATGCGCCGCCACATCATGCCGCAGCTCATCCGAAGTCAGCGCCGCCAAACACAGCAGCTCCACCAACGCCGCATCGTGCCCGGCTGGGTCTTTCTCGGCGTCCTCTATAGGCAATGCACGCAATCGCTTAACGACGCTCTCCCCCGCCTCCCCGGTCAATTCCAGCGCGGTTGATTCCGACCTCTGCAGGTCCAGAGCCTGTAACAGGGGCACGAATTCAAACACCCCCGACCTCTCGATGATGTCCACGACATCGGCACGAGCGGTGGCCAACGTATTTTGAATAGAGTCCCGTCCGGTCAATTCCCTATTGATTGCGGCAATATCTACCGGCTCCTCCGCGTCCACATCCCCCAGTGCGCGGATAGAACCCGAGCCACCGATGCACAGGGCATCCGGCGTGGCCTCATCGCGGGCAAAAGCTTCTCTGACCTGCAAGATATGTTCCCACAGGCCCCACTGCCAGATAAGGGTATCGCCGGGACTTTGCAGCACCTCGGCAACTGTGGTGGATAAGGGAACATCGACGACTCCGCCCGCTGCGGGTCTGCCGCCAGTCACCAGCTGCGCCACAGACTCCACCGCAGAGCCGGGCAAATGGAACTTCGTCGGCACGCTTTCGTCGCCCCACCCAAAGATGACCGCTAACACGCGGGACAGGCTTCGCAGATCCATCTGGTCATTGACCCCGAAGACGCGGTGGGCACTGCACGGTTCTTCCTCTAAAGAGGCACCGATAATGAGCGTGGCCGGTTCCGTGGCCACGCGAACGCCTGGGAAGGCGACTACGTTATCGGTCTGTGCTGCCATACCTCACAGCGTACGCAGGAAAAACAAGGTGGCCTGGATAGCAAAAACTCGCTACAATGCGCACGTTTTTACCAGCGGAATCTGGCGCGGCTCCGCGCCCCACGGCTCTGCCAAGTACTTGCGACGCAGGCGCTGCGACTCCACAGCCATCCACTGCGCTACCAGCTCTTCTACCCCGCGGGCAAGCCCCAGCACCGGTCCTGCGACTTTTTCGCCAACATGCGGAAAATCAATGACCTCCACGTCGTTGACCTTGGGAAACCGCGGCTCCGTCAGATTTCCCTTGCCGGGCTTGGCCTTCTCTTCCTTCGCGGCGGCGCGCAGCTGTCCGATGTGGTCACGAATGCCGGCCACCGATGCTGGCAGGTCCACCACCGTGGCCTCCGCCTGCTCAATCGCCTGCGATAGCAGGTCCGCCCCCTCAGCCCCCTCAGCACTCTCAGCACTCTCAGCTGCAGCGTCACCGCCACCATCGCCCGCGGTCACAGTCGCAACAAAGCAACCGGTGAGCAGATTGGTGGCGGTCTCCAGGGCTCCGTCGTCAAGCGGATCGACCAGCCATGCACCCGACAACCTCTCGCCTGCAAAGGACGGCGAGAGCTCCACATGCCAAATGACAACGGGCGATGTGGAACTACATACGGCAAGGGTCTGCGGAGTAGCAGCGGGCGTGGATGTCATGAGGTTGATGGTATCGCGAGTGACGGATTCGAAGCGGGGTAGCCTTTATCGCATGTTCGACTTTTTCAAGAAGAAGCCGCGCGAAACCATCAACATGGCCGCCGAGTACACCAACACCCCGCTGTCGAACCAGATGGTCATGCTGTTCGCCGAGGAACTGCCCATCCTCGACAGCAAGGAACGCGCTGCAGTCTACCGCGCCCTCGAGGCATACGACGGCCCGCAAATCACCTCGCAGGAAATGCTGCCGGAAGAAATCCGAAAAATCATGGATTTGTAGCCTTCCAGCATAATTCGTTCGCTTTCCGACGGCCCGTGCGCGGCCACAAGCGTGACCAACACCTCGGAGCGTCACGGGCGACGGAGCCGGTGCAAAGGGGTAGCCTAGCCTTGATGTCCACTAACACTAACGGCAAGTCCAGCACCGATGCTTCGAACGGTGCCTACGGAGCCGTACACACAGAAGCCAGGACCCTGACCGGTTGGGGTCGTACCGCCCCCGCTAAGTCCCAGGTGCTGTCGACGCCGGACTTGGATGAAATCGTTAACGCCGTCAAGGCTGTCGCAGACCAGAACTCCGACAAGCCTGACCACCTGCGCCGCGGTGTAATTGCCCGCGGTATGGGCCGCTCTTACGGCGACCCCGCCCAGAACTCGGGCGGTCTTGTCATCGACATGCAGAAGCTCAACAAGATCCACTCCATTGACCAGGAGTCGGCGATTGTTGATGTCGACGGCGGTGTCACGCTGGATCAGCTGATGAAGGCTGCACTGCCCTACGGTCTGTGGGTGCCGGTACTGCCGGGTACTCGCCAGGTCACTATCGGTGGTGCCATTGGCCCGGATATTCACGGTAAGAACCACCACTCCGCAGGTTCTTTCGGCAACCATGTGCTGTCGATGGAGCTGCTGGTCGCTGACGGCCGCATCCTGCACCTCGAGCCGGAGGGCTCCGCGGATGACCCGGACGGCAAGCTGTTCTGGGCAACTGTCGGCGGCATGGGCCTGACCGGCATTATTGTCCGCGCTCGGATCAAGATGACCAAGACCGAGACGGCGTACTTCATCGCCGATGGCGACATGACCCACACTCTGGACGAGACCATCGAGTTCCACTCCGATGGCTCCGAGGAGAACTTCACTTACTCCTCCGCGTGGTTCGATGCCATCTCGCCGGAGCCGAAGCTGGGACGCGCCGCAATCTCCCGCGGTTCGCTGGCAACCCTGGCTCAGCTGGAGGAATACGCCCCGAAGCTGGCCAAGGACCCGCTGAAGTTCAACGCTCCGCAGCTGGTGACCGTGCCGGATATCTTCCCGTCCTTCACCATGAACAAGCTGACCATGATCAGCATTGGTGAGCTGTGGTGGCTGAAGTCCGGTACCTACCGGAACCAGGTGCAGAACCTCACGCAGTTCTACCAGCCGCTGGATCTCATCGGTGAGTGGAACCGCGGCTATGGCTCCAAGGGCTTCCTGCAGTACCAGTTCGTTGTTCCGCGCGAGGCCGTCGAGCCGTTCAAGGAGATTGTCCGCGATATCCAGCGCTCCGGCCACTACTCGGCGCTGAATGTGTTCAAGCTGTTCGGCGAGGGTAATCGCGCTCCGCTGTCTTACCCGATGCCGGGTTGGAACGTCTGCGTGGACTTCCCGATTAAGCCGGGTCTCGGCCAGTTCCTGGACGACCTCGACCGTCGCGTCATGGAGTTCGGCGGCCGCCTCTACCTGGCCAAGGAGTCGCGCACTTCCGCCGCTAACTTCCACCAGATGTACCCCGAGATGCAGAGCTGGCTGGACACCCGCAACGAGATCGACCCGCACGGTGTCTTCGCCTCTGACATGTCGCGTCGACTGGAACTGCACTAAAAGAACCGAGAGGATTTAAGCCCCAATGATTAATGCTGTAGGCGCTGCCCAGTCCATCCTGCTGCTCGGCGGCACTAGTGAAATCGGTCTGGCTATTACCGCCGAGTTCCTGAAGAAGGGCCCGGCCAAGGTCATCCTGGCTTCCCTGCCGAACGATCCGCTGCGCGAGGCCTCCGCTGAGAAGATGAAGGCCGCCGGTGCTTCCGAGGTTGTCACCCTCGACTTCGACGCAACGGACTTCGACTCCCACCCGGAGGTCGTCGAGAAGGCATTTGCCGACGGCGACGTGGATATCTGCATCGTCGCGTTCGGCATGCTTGGCGACGCCGAGGAGCTCTGGCAGAACCAGCGCAAGGCCGTCCTGGCTGCGAACATCAACTACACCGGTGCGATGTCGATGGGTGTTCTGGTTGGTCAGAAGTTCAAGGCGCAGGGCCACGGCCAGTTCATTGCCATGTCCTCCGTTGCTGGTGAGCGCGTGCGTCGCTCCAACTTTGTCTACGGTTCCACCAAGGCCGGCCTGGATGGTTTCTACCTGAACCTGGGTGAGGCCCTGGAGGAGTACGGCGTCAAGACCCTGGTTATCCGCCCGGGTCAGGTCCGTACCCGTATGTCCGCTGACGTGGACGAGGCGCCACTGACTGTGAATAAGGAAGATGTCGCCAAGCTCGCAGTGAAATCCGTCGAGGCCGGTAAGACCCTGGTCTGGGCTCCGCCGGCATTCCAGCTTGTGATGATGGTGCTGAAGCACATCCCGCGCCCGATCTTCAAGAAGCTGCCGATTTAAAAGTGGGGTTCGAGGGACTCGATAGAACCCGGCGGGGCTTGACGGGCTGACGTACCCACCTTTAGCTCCGCCGTTCGTCGGAGTCCGGTTCCTGTGCAAAACTTGAGGGCATGGTAGACAAGCAGGCCGAAACCTCGAGCGCTGACACCACAGGTGCCGACAACACTAGCGCCAACACAATGGGCGCACGATCCTTTAGTGAGCTGGTTGACGAAGATCGCTATGAGATCTTCAATGATGACCAGCTCACCCTCAAGGCTGCCCTCCTCTACCTGGTTGCTGCGCTTGTGGGCGGTTCGGTTATCGCTCTGGCGTCCTGGTTTGTGTTCCACCGCCTGTCGCTGCCGGCCTTTGGCGGCTCGCAGCTGACCAGGGCAGTCGCAACGGCGCTGATTGTCATCACGCTGACGCTCACCACCGTCCTGCTGTATTTCTTCGCCACCAAGGGCAAAGACAATCGCCCCCGGTGGCTAACGTGGTTGACATACCTGATGGCTTACATGTCACCGGCCATTCTGGTGGTCTCTGCCGTCGGCCTGCCGCTGGGCTCGACCAGGCTGTGGTTAGACGGTCTGTCTGTCGACCAGGAGTTCCGCACTGAATACCTCACCAGGATGGCCGCGGAGCCTGGCCTGCATGACATGTCGTACATCGACATCCCGTCTTTCTACCCCGCTGGTTGGTTCTTCCTGGGCGGACGCCTGGCCAATATCCTGGGCATCGCCGGCTGGGAGGTCTTCCAGCCCTGGGCGTTGATGACACTCGCCGCTGCTGGCTGTGTTTTGGTTCCGGTGTGGCAACGCCTGAGTGGCTCCCTGCCAGTAGCCACTGGCATTGCGCTGACAACCACGGCCGTCGCCCTGGCCACTGTCGCCGATGAGCCCTACGCCGCAGTCGTTGCTATGGGTCTTCCGGCGATGACCGTGATGGCCTGGCGCGGTCTCACCGGCGCTTGGTCCGCCATGTTTGGCGTGCTCGTCTTCCTGGGTATTTCTGCGACTCTCTACACTCTTTACACTGCCGTAGGCGCGCTTATCGTGGTCGTGTTGGCCGTGGTCGCGTGGACGTCGTCAAGCTCGTGGATGCCTGTAGTGCGCCTGATCATTATGGGCGTGGGATCGATGCTGATTGCGGCGACGGTGTGGGGCCCGTACATGCTGGCGGTTGCGACGGGGGCACCGCGCTCGGGCGCGACAGCGACGCATTACCTGCCGCCGGAGGGCGCGCAGTTGCCTTTGCCGATGCTCGCCGCCAGCGTGATCGGTGTGCTGTGTTTCATCGGTGTCGTGCGCATGCTGGTCAGCGCTACAGAGCCGGATGCCCGCGCGCTCGGCCTGGGCACGCTGGTGCTCTATGGCTGGGTAGTGGCCTCGATGGTGGCGACACTGCTCGGACGCACGCTGCTGGGGTTTCGCCTCACCGCACCGATTACGTTCATGTTGATCGCGGCTGGTGTGGTCGCGCTTGCCGACGCCCGTCTCAACGGAATCGAGAAGTACTGGCCGCAGGCGGCACCAGCTCACATTGCCAAGCGTGTTTCCGCGGTAATGGCGGCAGTCTTGCTGCTGGCGGGCATTGGCTACGCGCAGTCGATTCCGAATAAGTTGCATGGCGCCATCGACTTGGCGCATACCGACACCGACGGTAACGGCGAGCGCGCGGACCGCTTCCCACCGAATGCCGGGGCGTGGTACTCAGCGGTGGACCAAACGCTGAAGGAGGCTGGGCTCAATCCGGCCCAGACAGTGGTGCTGACGGATGAGAAGAATTTCCAGGCACTCTATCCCTGGTACGGATTCCAGGCACTGACCAGCCACTACGCTAACCCTCTGGGTGAGTTTGACCGCCGTAATCAGGCATTGGAGGAATGGTCGGAGATTCGCGACCCCGATGAGCTCGTGCAGGCAATGGACGAAACGCCGTGGCGCGGACCAGATGCCATTGTGCTGCGAGGCGAGGTTGAGACGCCTGATGGCGAGGATGCCGCTCCGCTGACGTTGGACATCGCGGATGATATCTATCCGAACAATCCGAATGTGGTCTTCCGGAGCCTGAATTTTGCCCGCTCTGCATTTGAGGGGCACTGGGAGCTAAACCAGGTCGGCCCGTTTGTAGTGGCGGTTCGCAAGTAGGTATTGGCAAGTCGATATTGAGCGGCTATCCCCTGCCACAAACGTGATTCCTGTTACTAATGTGGAAACTGTGATGTAACTTTCGCGTTGCAAACTCAAAGAAAAAGGCCAATTACCGTAGTATCTTTTCTTGTGACTGCCGAAACTAAAGAAATCAAAGAAAGTGTCGACGGCTCACCCGAAGTGACCATCGACCGCGTGGAGAGACCGCCTATGGACGGCCCCTCTCCTACGACGCTGACTCGTTGGACAGCGATTATCGCTGGAATCGTCGGTTTCATTTGCTTTGTCATCACACCGTTCCTCCCGGTCGTGAATACCCAGTCCTCCGTGTCTTGGCCTCAGCGCGACACACTGAACTCAGTGGATGCGCCACTCATGGCGCAGGCACCGTTGGACCTGAGCGTCGATTTGCCTCTGTCGCTGACGGATGAACTTTCCGACAAGCGGACAACCCTGTTGTCGACTATCCCGCCGACCGCGGATAAGCCGACCAAACGGGGCTTGATGGTGCGTTCGGGCAAGGACGGCCTCGACGTCATTCTGCGCGACAGCGTGGTGATGAGCCTGGATAAGAAGGAACTTGCCAACAACAAGGGCAAGATCCTGGAGATCCGCTCAAACGAGCATGAGACCACCGTCAACATCGACGGCGCCAAGAACTCAGATGGTGAGAAGCTCACCGCCACCGCACAGGGCGATTACCGCCCGCAGGTCACCGGTATCTACACTGACCTGCCCGCTGACGGCGACGTGGCCAAGGCCGTAGCCGATGGGCTCAATGTCCACATGAACATCGACTCCCGCTACACCTCACACCCGACTGTGGTGAAGTACATCGTCATGTACTTGGGGCTGCTTCTGACGCTGGCTTCCCTGGTCGCGTTAGCTCGCATTGACCGTATCGACGGTTCCCCCTTCACTCCGCTGTTCAAGCGCGGTGCGTTGAAGCCGACTCCGCTGGACATCCTGGTTGGCACGATTTTGGTTGTTTGGCACTTCATCGGTGGCAACACCTCCGATGACGGTTACATCTTCACCATGGCGCGCGTCTCCGACGAGTCGGGCTACATGGCGAACTACTACCGTTGGTTCGGCGCTCCTGAGTCACCGTTCGGCAGCCCCTACTACGACCTGCTGTCGCTGATGGTGAAGGTGTCCACCTCGTCTCTGTGGATGCGACTTCCTGCGCTGCTGTCCGCACTGCTGGTGTGGTTCATTATTTCCCGAATGGTTATCCCGCGCCTCGGCGAGAAGATTGCCCAGCGCCGGGTGGCCTACTGGTCTGCTGCTGGTGTGCTGTTGGCCTTCTGGCTGCCGTACAACAACGGACTGCGCCCGGAGCCGGTCATTGCTCTGGGATCCCTGCTGACCTGGGTATTTATCGAACGCGCAATTCTGACTCGACGCCTGCTGCCAGCTGCAGTCGCAGTGGTTATCGCCACGCTGGCACTGGGCTCGGGCCCGACGGGCCTAATGGCAGTTGCTGCCCTGCTCGCAGGCATCCCGATGCTGGTGCGCATTGTCGTTGAGCGCCATAAGGCTCTCGGTGGTGGTTGGCAGGCCCCACTGATGCAGATCGCACCGTTCCTGGCTGCGGGCACCGCCATCTTGGTCGGTGTCTTCGGCGACCAGACTTTGGCCACGGTCCGCGAGTCCATTCGCGTCCGCAGCATCATCGGCCCGTCGGAGCCTTGGTACAACGAGTACGTCCGCTACTACTGGCTGGTGCTGCAGTCGGTCGACGGCGCGTTCCCGCGTCGTTTCCCGGTTCTGATTGCACTGGCGTGCTTGAGCATCACGATTGCCGCGCTGCTTCGTCACCGCACCGTTCCGGGGGCTCTGGCCGGTCCGTCGGCACGCCTGGTGTTCATGTTCATCGGCACCATGTTCTTCCTGACCTTCACGCCGACAAAGTGGACGCACCACTTCGGCGTATACGCGGGCATCGCGGCTTCCCTGGCAGCACTTGCCGCCATGGCCATTAGCCATTGGGTAGCAGGTAACCCGCGCAACCAGCTGTTCTTTGCCGGTGGTTTCACCTTCATCCTCGCTTTCTCGCTGATGGGTATTAACGGCTGGTGGTATGTGTCGTCCTACGGTGTGCCGTGGTTCGACAAGACCATTCAGTTGCGCGGCCACCAGCTCGGTTCAGCAGTATTGGCTCTGGCCTTGCTACTGCTGCTGGCTGGTGCCGTAATGAACTTCGTCCAGGAGTTCCGTACCAAGCCGAAGTCGCAGGAAAAGTCGGCACGCGCGCGCCGCATCAATGCAGTTGCATCGTCCCCGATTGCGGTGACGACACTGTTGGTGACAATGTTCATGGTGGCTTCACTGGGCAAGGGCGCAGTATCGCAGTACCCGGCCTACTCGGTCGCCGCGGGCAATATCCGCTCCTTGACTGGTCAGACATGTAATCTGGCGAGCGATGTGCTGATGGAAACCGATCCGAACGATGGTTTCTTGAGCACCGTTGATGGTAAGCCGCTAGCGGAATCACTGCGCGGTGGCGACAAGAGCCGTGGCTTCGACCCGAACGGCGTCCCGTCAAACATGAAGGCCGAAGCTGTGGACACCAGCCAGAGCCAGGCAAGTACTGCCGACACTGATGATCAATCTTCTGATCCGGAAGCCACAGTTGAGGGCGGTTCCGCGTCGGGCACCGACGGCGGTAAGCGCGCCGACAAGGGTGTCAACGGCTCGCAGGTCGAGCTGCCATTTGGCTTGAATCCGGATAAGGTGCCGGTGCTTGGCTCCTACTCCGAGGACATTCAGCGTCCGGCAAGCCTGGAAACTTCCTGGTTCCAGCTGCCTGAGATTGACGAGGACCACCCGCTACTCGTCGTATCGGCGGCCGGCCGTATCTTCCACCACGACATCAACGGTGTTGCTCAGCCGGGTCGCAAGCTGGTGGCACAGTACGGTCGCAAGGGCGGCGACGAGGACGGCTTCGAGGTCCTCTCCGAGTCGGAGCCGATTGATATCGGCCCTGCTCCGACCTGGCGTAACCTGCGCTTCCTGACCGAGGAGATCCCAGAGGGAGCCACCGCTGTGCGACTGGTCGCGGAGGACAATGATGTCTCCGAGGATCAGTGGCTGGCGCTGACCCCGCCTCGCCTGGCCGAACTGCAGTCGATGACTGATGTCATCTCACCGGAAACTGCGACTATCCCGGACTGGCCGGTTGCCTTCCAGTTCCCGTGCCAGCGTCCGTTCGACCACTACGCCGGTGTCGCGGAACTTCCGGAGTACCGCATCACTCCGGACCGTGGTCTGAAGGTCGTCGGCTCAGATGTCTGGCAGTCGGTCGATGGCGGTGGTCCGCTCGGATTCTCCGACGCTGTGAATGAGGCTACGTCCGTACCGACTTACCTCAAGAACGACTGGCGCCGCGACTGGGGTTCCGTCGAGAAGCTCTCGCCGCGTCCGAATAAGGACAAGGTCAAGCCGGATGTCGCCGAAATTGAGTATGAAGATATCACTCGCTCGGGTCTATACTCGCCCGGGAAGATGATTGTGAAGGATCCCTAGGCGAAAGAGCCTCGGCGCTTCCTTCACCTAAGGAGCCCGAGTGACTGCACAAACCCGTTCCATCGTTGTCGCCGCAATGGTTGTGACTGACCCGGTGGGGCGGGTTTTGTGCGTTCGTAAGCGGGGTACGGATACGTTCATGCTGCCCGGCGGCAAGTTCGAGCCGGGTGAGTCCGTCGATAACCCGGAGGTCACTGCCGCGCGCGAGGTCTCCGAGGAGCTCGGCGTGGATATCGAGCTATCGCAACTGCGTCCGTGGAATATCGCCCGCGCAGCCGCCGCCAACGAGGCGGGCTTCGAGGTCGTCGGCCACCATGTGCGCTATGTCGGCGAGTTCACCGATGAGCTGGCGAACGTTCAGCCCCACGCCGAGATTGAAGAGGTCCGCTGGCTCGACCCCTGGCTGCCGACCGGGAAAATCGCCCCTATGCTGGCCGAGACCACTCTGCCGAAGCTCCGTGAAGAGCTGCCGCAGCTTGCCGCTGGCCGTGAACAGCCACAGCGCGCACTGTCGTCACTAACTGTTTTCTGCGGCTCCGGCTTCGGCAACGATCCCGCCTGGCGCGTCACCGCCGAACGCCTCGGCCAGACACTCGCGAAAAATCGGGTGGAGCTCGTCTACGGTGGCGCGGCGATTGGTCTTATGGGCACGGTTGCTAACGCAGCGCTTGACGACGGCGGCAGTGTCACCGGTGTCATCCCCGAGGTCCTGGTCAAGAAGGAAATTGCCCATCCGCGGCTGACTCACCTGGAAACTGTTGCGACTATGGCCGATCGAAAGTCGCGTATGTATGAGCTCGGCGATGCTTTTGTTGCGCTCCCCGGCGGTGCGGGCACACTGGAAGAGTTCTTCGAGGTGTGGACCCAGCAGCACCTGGGGATTCATGCCAAGCCAGTGGCGTTGCTGGGGCCTTCGGGATTTTGGGAGCCCCTGTTGGTGCTCCTGCGCAATGTTGTGGATGCGGGCTTTGTGCGGCCGGAGCTTCTCGATGCGCTTATCGTCGTCGACGACGTCGACAAGCTCCTACCTGCGTTGATTGCGTGGCGTGCGGGGCGGACGAAGTTTTAGCCCGGCCCCAGACCCCACAACACACTGCTAGTGAGCAGCAGCCAGCTGCTGCAGCTCAGCTTCGGTGCCGTTGAAGACGTCCTCGTCCACGATGGTCGGGATGCCATCGATGCGGCCGGTGGAGGAACGCTGCCAGAAGGTCATGCTCTGCCAACCGCCCGGCAGCGAGGTCGGAGCGCTGTCTTCGTAGGCGGCGAGCCACAGCGGGTAGTCGGTGAAGTCGGTCGAGTTACCCATCGGGTTCTGCCAGAACCAACGGTAGGTGTAAATCATCGGAGTTTCGCCGGTCTTTTCCTCGACGCGCTCGAGGAAGTCCTTGGTCCACTTCTGCAGCTGGGTTGGGTTGAGGCCATTGTCCAGCTCGATGTCAAGCACAGGCGGCAGTGTCTTGTCTGTGGAGATTTGTTCATCGCGCTGCTGCAGTGCTTCTACGTACTGGTCAGCCTGCGCGGTTGCGGAACGATCCGGGTGTGCCTTGTGGTAGCTGCCCACGTACAGACCGGCCTTCGCGGCGGCGATGGAGTCCTCGAGGAAGTATTTCTGGTCACCTTCGACACCGTCGGTGGCCTTGATGAAAGCGAACTTCTGGCCGCTGGCTGCGACCTCGTCCCATTTCAGCGCGACACCACCTGGGCGCTGCCACTTGGAGACGTCCACACCGGTCGGCCCCATGTGGAAGCCGGTGCGCGCCGAGTTCGACGATGCATTCTCGGCGGATTGAGCCTCAGCGCTCGACTCAGAGTTAGTGGACGAACCGTTGGCATCAGAGCCCTGCGGCTCCTGAGCATCCGACACCAGCGGCGCATCGGTGATGCTCGGTGATTCGGTCAAAAAGTCGAGCGACCCCTTGGAATCAGCAGCGGACGGGTTGGAGTGTGCAGATGCGTCCTGGGGTTGCGCGTCAGCCGGTGCAATAACACCCAAGGTCAGCGGCGCAACGGCCACGATACTTGCCAAAGTAGCGCGGCCCGGGCGTCGCTTCAGCACCGCGGTCGCGGAAAGTGGAAGAAATTTCATGGTTTGCACCTTACCCCCTAAACCTCTTCCGCCCCATTCGTAAGCCTAAACTTATCCTGCCCCTCCAGTCACAGCTTCAATCCGCACTTGCCCCTAGACTGGCGGCATGACAAATAGCACTAATACTGAGACCCAGTCCGCAACGTCCCAATTCTCAACGACTTCTCGCCCACAGGATGACCTCTACTTGGCCACCAACGGTGAGTGGATTAGCAATCATGTCATCCCGGCTGACCGCCCCATCGATGGCGCCTTTTACAAGCTGAGGGATGAGGCGGAGGAAAACGTCCGCGAGCTCATCACCACTGCCGCCGATGCGGATCCGAATTCCCGCGTCGCTCGCTTGTACAACTCTTTTATGGACGAAGCCGCTATTAATGACGCCGGCGCTGCTCCGCTCGCGCAGGATTTAGAAATGATTGCCTCCGCCGAGAACGCGCATGAGCTGGCGTTGGCGCTCGGCCGCCTCGACCGCCTCGGTGTCGGTGGTGCGCTCGGGTACTGGGTGGAAAAGGATTCCGGCTCTGACCTAGATGCTCTCTACCTGCTGCAGTCGGGCCTCGGCCTCCCGGATGAGGCTTACTACCGCGAGCCTGGCCACGCCGACACTCTCGCCGCCTATGAGCAGCATGTTGCCGCTATGTTGAAGCTCCTCTCCTCGCATGACGACGGCGCGGGGGACCTCTCCACCGCACTTGCTGCATTCGAGTTGGTGGACCCGGCCGCTGCGGCGGCGCGCATCGTGGCTTTTGAAAAGCGCATTGCCGCTGGTCACTGGAATGTGGTCGATACCCGCGACGCGCTGAAGACCTATAACAAGACGGCTATTGCTGACCTCCCCACCGGCTTCCCGGTCGCGGAGTGGCTCGCGGCCACCGGTGTCAATGAGACGAACCAGACCGCCATCGACACCATCGTGGTGATGATGCCGTCGTACTTCGAGCACTTGAGCAAACTGTGGCAGGACACTGACCTGACAGATCTGCGCCTGTGGGCACTGTGGCGCGTTCTCCACCAGCGTGCTGCCTACCTGTCGGATGACTTCTCTGCGGAGAGCTTTAACTTCTACGGCCGCACCTTGCAGGGTTCGACCGAGCAGCGTGCACGCTGGAAGCGCGGTGTTGCCTTTGCGGACGGGGCGGTTGGACATGACGTCGGCAAGCTGTATGTGGAAAAGCACTTCCCACCGGAGTACAAGGAGCAGGTCCTGGAACTGGTGGACTACCTGCTGGCGGCGTACCGGGAGCGCATTTCGGAGCTGCCGTGGATGACGAAGGCGACGCAAGAGCGAGCACTGGAGAAGCTGTCGCTGTTTAAGGCCAAGATTGGTTACCCGGAGCGCTGGCGTGATTACTCGGCGATGGAGCTCGGGGATTCTCTGATGGACAATGTCCGCGCCGCCAGTGCTTTTGCGCATGATTATGAGGTAACAAAGCTAGGTACTCCGGCCGATCGCGATGAGTGGCATGGCACTCCGCAGACGGTCAACGCCTTCTACAATCCGGTGGTCAATGACATCACGTTCCCGGCTGCGATTTTGCAGTCGCCGTTCTTCTCACCGGACGCTTCCCCGGCGGAGAACTTCGGTGGTATCGGTGCCGTTATTGGTCACGAGATTGGGCATGGTTTTGATGACCAGGGCTCGCAGTATGACGGGCACGGCAACCTCCACCAGTGGTGGACCGATGAGGATCGCGCAGCTTTTGAGAAGCTGACCGCCGCACTGGTGGATCAGTACGAGGGACTGGTGCCGCAGGCACTGCGCGAGCAGGCCGAGGAGGGCGCTGACCTGCCCGGTGTCAACGGTCGCTTCACCCTGGGCGAGAACATCGGTGACTTGGGCGGGCTCGGCATTGCCGTCGTCGCTTTCCGCCGTTTCCTCGCTGCCCGCGGTGAAGAACTTGGACTGGAGGACACCCCAGAGACCTACCGTGACCTGTTCAAGCAGTGGGCACTGGTTTGGCGATCTAAGATTCGCCCGGAGTTCGCGCGTCAGCTGCTTGCCATCGACCCGCACTCACCAGCGGAGTTCCGCTGCAACGTCATTGCCAGCAACATCGATGAGTTCCATGAGGCCTTCGACACTTCAGCGGGCGACGGCATGTGGCGTGAGCCCAGCGAGCGCGTGAATATCTGGTAATTCTGCGAGAACCCAACCTGCGCTGCGTTCCCCTCCGACACCTTCGGGGGTCCTCCGATGCCCTCCGACACCCTCCGGGGAAAGCCAACGCCTCACCGTTTACTACAAATGCAAAAGCTGACTTTTTGTTTTTGCAAACATGGAACTAAAATCACAGGTGAGGCGCACGCTTTCCCGATGATCAAGTCGGGCAGGGCCACAATCAAGCGAGGTTCCTGTTACAAGTGCGCTTGCTAAGTGCTCTTGTTGGAGGAGGCCGCTGTGGACAGTCGCGACATCCAAGCACTCACCGCCGTCAAACTCTATTACGGCGAGGGGCTCACCCAGTCTCAGGTTGCAACCGAACTCGGGGTTTCTCGTCCAACGGTCTCTAAACTGCTCAACCTTGGCCGTGAGCGCGGCTACGTGCGCATTGAGATTCATGATCCGCGCGAGGAAGCCTCAGAGACCGCTACGCAGATGCGGGATCGCTACAAGTTGAACGATGTGCGGCTGGCGCAACCGGCTCGCGCTGGCAACGCAGTCTTGCTCCGCGAGTTGGGGCGCGTGGGCGCAGAGCTTCTCGACGAGTTGGTGGTCGACGGTACCCTTCTCGGTGTTTCGTGGGGTAAGACCATGTACTCCGTATCCACGCAACTGAAGTCCAAGGATGTCTCGGGCGTGGAAATTGTGCAGCTCAAGGGAGGAATGAGCCACTCCGATAAGTCCACGAACGACATCCGCACTATCGGCGCATTCTGCCACGCCTTCCACGCCTACGCCCGCACACTGCCGCTGCCAGTGATTTTCGATTCGGTCGAGACCAAGCGCATCGTGGAACAGGATCGGTTCATTGCCAGCGTTTTGGCCCTTGGCCGGACGGTGGACATTGCCGTTTTCACCGTCGGCGCCGTCGACCATGATTCGCTGGCCTTGAACTTGGGACAGCTGTCGGCAACCGAAAAGGACTTGCTCGTGGAGCGCGCAGTGGGCGATGCCTGCTCACGCTTCTATCGCGCTGACGGTGGCATTGCGCTGCCAGAGGTCGATGCCCGCACGGTAGGTATCAGCCTCTCTGACCTGCGCCGGATCCCCACTCGGGTACTTGTGGCCGGTGGCGCACACAAGGCCGCGGCCATCGACGTGGCCCTTCGAACAAATTTGGCTACTCACCTGGTCATCGACGATGCCACCGCTGAACGCCTGCTTGCGCTGGACTCACCGGACTCACCAGCTGCACCGGCTTCACCGGGCTCCCCCGATAGCTCCACCCCTCTTACTGCCACGGAATAACCGTCCCGGAACGCATCAGTACAAAGAACTGACACCCGGGCCCGAGAAGCGTCTTTGTCCTCTTCGACCGATAGACTTAAGCGAGCGCACATGTCCGCATATATGTTGCAGCCGCTGTCCGGTCGGAGAGGACGATTCTTTAGGTGTCACCAGCACAGCAAATCAAGCACACACTCCAGGCCTACGAGTCGGCGGACGCATCATTTGCCCAGTCCGCGAAGAAGTTGCCACCCGTGGGGTGGAAAGGAGCGCTCTACGCCCTCAAGCGTGCGGGTATCGAATTTTTCTTGGAGCTCGGTTTCGACGCTGCCGCGAAGTTGACCTACTACACGGTGTTGACCTTCGCGCCCGCACTGCTTGCGATTTATTCGATTGCCACGCTGATGCTGGCCGGCTATACAGAAGACCTCAACCGACTGACCGAAGATTTCATCCGCAGCTATGTCCCAGCTGAGTATGCCGAACCGATCCGCAATGTCATTTCAACGATTATCGGCTCCGCCACGGGCGGTCTTGTCGCACTGACTATCGGTATTGTCTTTGCACTGATTTCGTCCTCGGCCTACACGCGCGCTTTTTCGCGCACGGCTAACTCCATCTACGGCGTTTCCGAAGGTCGCACGCTGATTCGCTACCACCTGCTCATGGTCGCCATTACGCTGCTGCTGTTAATCGGCACTGTGGTGCTGCTCATTGCGATTATTGTCAATGACCAGCTAGTTATCACCATCGTCGAACCGGTTGCCCGCCCATTGGGTATTGAATCGACCACGCGACAGGTCATTGACTTCTGCATCTCCGTCTGGAGTTGGCTGCGCTGGCCGGTGATCATCGTCATGTCGATGATTCTGATTGGCTCGCTATACTACTTCACGCCGAACGTGCGCATGCGCAAATTCCGCTGGCTCAGCACAGGTTCGGCACTGGCAATTATTAGCTCGCTGATCATCGGCAAGGCGCTCCAGCTGTACCTATTCAACTTTGCGGCTTCGAATCCCTATGGCGCCATGGGTGCGGTTATCGCGCTGATGACCGCACTCTGGAGCATTAATGTGGTCGTGGTCTTCGGCTTCAAACTGGATGCCGAGGTTGAGCGGATGCGTCAACTGCGCGCAGGTTTGCCCGCGGAGCGATACATCCAGCTTCCGCCTCGAGCTACCGCTGCTGCCGAAGGCGAGCAGCAGATTCACCGCAATCTCGAAAACCAGGCGCACCAATTTTGGGAAGCCGCGCGGGATGAGAGTAGTAGCGCTGACGCTAGCCCTAAAAGGGCTAATTTCGAGGAGGCCTGAAGTTTCGGTTTGAACGGTCCGCAGACTACAACATCTGGAGGCCATAACCGCGGAAAGGCATACAACTTCTGATTTTCATGTTTGAGCGCGAGCACACCCCAGGCAGCATAAGCGTGGGACTGCTCCCGAGCCACGCGCAATCGAGCTCGTCTACACAATTGAAATGACGAACACTTAGGCTGTTCCTTCACTCAACGAAGGGACTAGCAGGCAACCAATCAGGTAAGGCTGGGGGTCTCTCTACACCATTTACTACTGAGAAAATCGTGTATTTGAACAAGTGCATCGAACACCGTGCTCGCAATCTCCCCCCCCCGGGGTAGACTGAGCATTCCTCGTAAGAAATCGTACTCTTGATATCCACCTAAAGCGTCAATTTAGGCAATCAGTTGCAACACGCCGTAGTTCAATTTAGCCGCAATTGGCGTATAGCAAACTACTCATGGTGCGACGAAACTTCCACGCTAAGAAGACTAGTCCGCACAGAAGGAAGGCTAGGTAGATGGCTCCAGCTAATGCTAGGGAGACCATTAATGATAGCCCCTCAATCGCGAATCTGGCCGGCACATCAAGAATCATTACATGAACCATCGAGCCGCCCAGTGCGAATACAGCTGCAATTCCAAGGCTCACACATATAAACAAAAATGGTAAACCGGCAAATCTTACCAAGTACAGTACGGGGGCTGGAAACCCAACTTTGTTAAGTCGATCGGCTGTAATCACGACTTGATCTACAGCCATTAGGAATGACGTGAGTGACAATATTCCTACGAAAAATAGAGGTAGCCCTAGCATGACTAGGAAATCCCAGTTCTGGATTCCGCCGCCCGCTTGTTTCATCGCGTAAGCCTCAGTGTGTGAAACCGAGAGAACAATAGCTGGAATGCCCAATACGTAAGCCAATGGCAAGACGATTGACTTGGTCGCAGTATGGAGTTCTGCGGAGAAAGCACCTAGCGCAGCTGCCCCTGGAAAGGAACCAGCCAATCGGGCAAGAGCTCTCTCGATTGCTCTGATGATGTGCAGAATAAATCGACTACACAGCCAAAACAACGCGGATAACATAGCTAAAATCACAAATAGTCCTGCCTGAGCACCGGATTGGACCGCTATTACAAGGAAAATCATTGACAGCGCAGCGACTAAGTCTCCCCACTGCAGTTTATTGGCTCCATCAATCGAAACTCGCACTGGTTTCGCTCCTGCACTCTGAGCCTTCTGCTTCAGGGCGTATCCCATGAACACGACAATGCCACTGATGATGACGCTTATGCTGATTATGAATGTGGCCATCAGAATTGAGTTCAGCGATATGGGTTCGAAATACTGACCGGGATATAGAAGGTCATCGGAGTCTCGACGCGATATCAGCATCACTACCTGTTGAAAAAGTACCGCTACAGGATAGGATATTGCGATAACCAAGGCCTCAATCGATAAAAGCTGTAAGACAAGCAGAAGAAAGTAACGTCGAGCAGGCCATCCCACAACTTGTAGGCAGCTAATAAAATAATCGAGTTTGGTAAACGCTCGACTCACAATCTGCGGAATACAGAAAATCGAAGCTATTGCCCAAGATATGGAAACATTAGTAGCCAGATTCACGGTGACTGCCTCACCTACTGCTGTGCCTTCCGTCGCTTGTCGGGTGTTAAGAACGGCCGCCAGTATGCCGATAGTAAAACCGATAGCTAAAGCAGCGGCAATGTTTGGGCCGATTGATGCTCGTAGATACGATGCCGCGATTTTGAGTGTGATTGATTCTTCACGAGTGCGCTTAGCCATTGATTGTCCCGCCGTCTAAACGAACAATACGATCACATAGCTTTGCAATGGATGAATCATGAGTCACGACGAGCCCGTGTCCGTCATGCGAACGACACCATGTTGTGATTTGGTCAAAAGCACGATGCGCGTTCTGTTCGTCCAAGCTTCCCGTCGGTTCGTCTGCCAACAATAGTTTCGGGCCGCTAGCCAGAGCTCGAGCAATTGCCGCACGTTGTGCTTGCCCGCCCGAAACTGCTTCGGGTAAAGAGTCTCTTTCGTTTCCAATACCCAAGTTATCTAATACGATATTTGGTGATATCTCTTTCGGATTACCCGCTAAGGACCAAGTCAGCTCCACGTTTTCCAGCAAACTTAACCCTGGAATTAGGAGATGATATTGGAAAATTATTGATACAGATTCCCTTAAGTGCTTACGCACTTTTCGTTTTGGCACACCTGATATTTGAACCCCATCAAGTTCACTCCGACCTTCGGATAAGCGTCTGATACCACCCAATCCATGCAATAAAGTGGTTTTTCCCGCCCCCGACGGCCCCATAAGAGCCACCACTTCGCCATTTGCAATCGAAAAGTCCACATCGCGGAATAGCCACTCTCCCCCCCCCATCTCCCTTCTTGAACCGATATCCTGCTCCAATAACTTCGAACATGTGTCAGCCCTTCGCTATAGAAATAAAACTCCGCAAAAATACAGCCCTAATAGAGTCCTTTAGACAATCCACAGGAAAACCCAATTAGGAGCTCTCACACGCGCTCTATAAGACCATGGATTTAATGCCGTCGCATCAGCAACCTATATGCCATTGGATTTCTACACGACTCTCAAACATTCCTTTAGAGCAGCTATAGCGCAATCACACCCACGATTGCTGCGTTGAGCAGGTTGGTGCACAGACCCGCGATCAGCGCCAGTGGACCGTTCTTGGCAATCTCACCGCGGCGCTCCGGCGACAGGGCGCCGAAGGAACCAATCTGAATTGCAATCGACGACAGGTTAGCGAAGCCGGCCAGGGCGAAGGTCGCCAACATGATGGACTTCGGATCCAGCGAGTCGACGTGCTCAGAGAACGAGGTGTAGCCGACGAACTCGTTCAGAATCGTCTTCTCACCAATGAAGCTACCGACCAGCCCTGCGTTCTCCCACGGCACACCAATCAGCCATGCAATTGGTGCAAAGATCAGGCCGAACAGTCCTTCCAGAGACCAGTTATCCTGACCGAACCAGCCGCCAATGCCGCCGATCATCGCCGACAGCATCGCAATCACAGCGATGAACGCAATCAACAGACATGCCACAACCACAGCGATACGACCGCCGGCCAGCGCACCCGATCCAAGCGCATCAATGACGTTCTTCGACTCGGTATCGCGGACATCCTTCACCGACGCATCCAGATCAGATTCCTCTGTCTCCGGCCAGAAAGTCTTTGCAATCAGCAGCGAGCCCGGCGCGTTCATTACCGATGCCGCCAGCAGGTATTCCAACGGCGCACCGAGCAGGGAGTAACCGATCAAGGTCGATCCGGCCACCGACGCAAAACCGCCCGACATACATGCGAACAGCTCCGACTTGGTCAGTTTCGGAATATACGGCTTGACGACGAGCGGAGCCTCCGACTGCCCGAGGAAAATCACCGTGGAAGCGAAGACGGACTCCACCTTCGAGGTACCCATAATGAACTTCAGTGCGGACCCGACATATTCAACGAAGTACTGCACTACCCGCAGGTAGTAGAGGGCACCGAGGACTGCACCCAGGAAGATGATCACTGGCAGCACGTTGAGCACGAAGACGAAGTTTTTACCCGTGCCGTCGAAAAGATTACCGAAGACAAACGAGGTGCCCTCATTTGTAAAATCGATCATCTTCTCAATGGCACCGGCGACACCCTTCAGTGCATTAAAACCAGGTTCCCACTTCAGCACTACCAGTGCGAATACCGCTTGCAGCAGCAGGCCAACGCCGAGTGTGCGCCAGTTAATGGCTTTCCTGTTCTTTGAGATAGCAATGGCAAATCCGATGACGAGGATGATGCCCAGTAAGCCTTGCAGTCTATCCATGACTAAGGTCTTCTTTCTTGATAAAAGAGGCTGTGGTGATGATGCCTACAGGTCCTCGGGACCAAAGGCGTAAGGGAGAATTTTTTCGAAGTCAATGCTGGCCGGAGCGCCTAAACCACCATTTTCCGGGCGCTCGGACTCCACTATGACGCGTTTGCACCCAAATTCGTGCAGGACCTGCCGACAGGCGCCACAGGGGTGGCACGGTGCCGCCTTTCGCCCGACGATGGCGCAGGCCGCAATCTTATGGTTGCCACCGTGCTCCGCGACCATACGGAATACGGCTGTGCGCTCTGCGCAGTTGGTCACCCCATAGGATGCATTTTCTACGTTGCAGCCCGTGACCACCGTGCCGTCGTCAAGCAGAAGTGCGGCACCGACCGGAAAACCTGAATAGGGGACGTACGAGTTTTCCGTGGCTGCGTAGGCCTTAGCCAGCAGTTCTTCGTCTGAGATGTGGGACATTGTGCTCTCCCTCTCCGAGCCTGTTCGAGGTATTTATGCAAACATACTTATGTGGGTACAAATGGAAAGTTATCTATTGACATTTGTTCTAGTGCTGATGATAATCGGAATCAGCAGAGTTCACAAGACCAATATCGCTAAGCACAATCGCCTATAAAAGGAGCGAACAATGGCTGAAAAGTTCGATGTAGTTGACGTCATCAAGGTAAAGCGTGATGGCGGTGAGCTCAGTCCGGAAGAGATTGCTTGGGTCATTGACGCCTACACTCGCGGCGTCGTGGGCGATGAGCAGATGGCGGCGCTGAACATGGCCATCTTCATCCGCGGCATGAACCGCCGCGAGATTGTGGATTGGACTCAGGCGATGATTGGCTCGGGCGAGACCATGAGCTTCGCATCGCTGAGCAAGCCCACCACGGACAAGCACTCCACAGGTGGTGTCGGTGACAAGATCACGCTGCCGCTGGGCCCACTGGTGTCCTCCTACGGCGTGGCTGTCCCACAGCTGTCCGGTCGCGGCCTCGGCCACACCGGCGGCACCCTGGACAAGCTGGAATCCATTCCAGGCTGGCAGGCGGATGTTCCGAATGACCGCCTGATGCAAATCCTGGAGGATTCCGGTGCGGTCGTCGCAGCAGCCGGTGCGGGCCTGGCACCTGCGGATAAGAAGATTTACGCGCTGCGTGACATCACCTCGACGGTGGACTGCATTCCGCTGATTGCCTCGTCGATTATGTCCAAGAAGATTGCGGAGGGCACTTCCAACTTGGTGCTGGATGTCAAGGTCGGTTCGGGCGCCTTCATGAAGGATCTGAATCAGGCTCGTGAGCTGGCTCGTACCATGGTTGACCTGGGCAACGATGCGGGCGTGAACACCCGCGCGCTACTGACGGACATGTCCACTCCGCTGGGCCTGACCATCGGCAACGCTCTCGAAGTCCGCGAATCGGTGGAAGTTCTCGCAGGTGGTGGCCCCGCAGATGTCGTGGAGCTGACCTGTGAGCTGGCCCGAAACATGCTGGAGCTGGCTGGTGTGCACGATGCCGACGTGGAGCAGGCTCTGAAGGACGGCCGCGCTATGGACTCGTGGAAGAAGATGATCCGCGCTCAGGGCGGCGATCCGGATGCCGCGTTGCCGGTGGCGCCTCACACGCACGATGTGGTTGCACAAGCCGACGGTTACCTGACCAAGCTGGATGCACTGGCTCTCGGCGTTGGTTCCTGGCGCTTGGGTGCGGGACGTGCTCGTAAGGATGATCCGGTGCAGGCCACCGCCGGTATTGAGATTTTCGCCAAGCCGGGCGACAAGGTGGCCAAGGGCCAGAAGCTGCTCACGCTGCACACTGAAACTCCGGATAAGTTCGAGCGCGCCCTCGAGTCCATCGAGCCGGGCATTGAAATCGGCGACACCGCGCCGACAGCCGAGCGCGGAATTATCCTCGATCGCGTGTCCTAGATAATCTCTGACGGGCTCGCGCCGGCGCCACTTCCCCGCCCCGAGCCCGCCACCTCCCTACTTTTAAGCACCTACTTTTAAGCTCTCTCCCAAATTTCCGAAAGGACTTGATTTCTCCCATGACTTCCCGCGCTGATGTTGCCAAGATGATTGACCACACCTTACTCAAGCCAGAAGCCACCTCTGACCAGGTCAAGGCTCTTATCGACGAGGCCGCCAAGCTCGGCACCTACTCCATCTGCATCTCCCCCTCGCAGCTCCCAGTCGAGGTGCCAGAGGGCCTGCACATCGCCACTGTCGTCGGCTTCCCCTCCGGCGCGGTAAAGACCGAGGTCAAGGCTGCTGAAGCCGCTCGCGCTGTGGCCGATGGTGCTGAAGAAGTCGACATGGTCATCAACATCGCCTTCGCCAAGGAGCACCGCTTCGACGACCTCGAGGCCGAAATCAAGACTGTTCGCGACGCCATTCCGGGCAAGATCCTGAAGGTCATCATCGAGTCGGCTGCCCTGACCGATGAGGAAATCATCGCAGTCTGCAAGGCCTCCGAGTCCGCAGGCGCAGACTTCGTCAAGACCTCCACAGGCTTCCACCCGGCCGGCGGCGCTTCCGCTCACGCTGTGAAGCTCATGCGCGAAACCGTGGGCGACCGCCTGGGAGTCAAGGCCTCCGGTGGTATCCGCGATGCCGCTGCCGCCGAGGAAATGATTGCTGCGGGCGCCTCCCGCCTGGGCCTTTCCTCCTCCGCCGCTGTCCTTGATGGTCTGAAGTAGGCGAACACCGATGCTCTCCGAACAGCTACAAGCCACCATCACCGATTGGATCGCCCACGATCCGGACGAGGCCACCGCCGCCGAGCTCTCCTCGCTTTACGACGAAGCCAAGGCCGCCGACCCCGATGCGATTGCCGAGCTGGAAAGCCGTTTCGCCGGGCCACTCGAATTCGGCACTGCAGGTCTTCGCGGTGTCGTTGCAGCTGGTCAGTCCCGCATGAACCGCGCCACGGTCATCCGCGCCACCGCCGGCTTGGTCGCTCATCTGAAGAACATTGTGGGCGATGACTTTACCGTGGTCATTGGTTGCGATGCCCGCCACGGCTCCGCTGATTTTCACCGCGACGCCGCCGCGGTTGTCGCCGCAGCCGGCGGCAAGGCCCTGGCCCTGCCACAGCAGCTGCCCACACCGGTGACCGCCTTTGCCGTGCGCCACCTCAATGCCGATGCCGGCATTATGGTCACGGCCAGCCACAATCCGCCGAAGGACAATGGCTACAAGGTTTACCTCGGTGGCCGCGCGGTGGAATCGGATTCCCGCCGAGGCGTCCAGATTATCGCGCCCCATGACAAGCAAATTGCGGAAGCCATCGCCGCTGCTCCACCAGCTGATGAAGTCCCGCGTGACTTCGATGCCGTCGAGCAGGTTGGTCCTGAACTGCTTGATTCCTATGTGAAACGGGCGGCTGCGCTCGCAACGACGTCGTCAAGCGAAGAGAAGCAGGCAGCGAAGATTGTCCTCACCCCGATGCATGGCGTCGGCGGCGAGACCATCGTGCGCACACTGAACGCGGCAGGTTTCTCGAATGTCCGCGTGGTCGAGAAGCAGTTCGCGCCGGATCCGGAGTTCCCGACGGTATCGTTCCCGAACCCGGAGGAAGCCGGCGCGCTGGACCTCGCGTTTGAGCTGGCGCGTGCCGAAGACGCGGATGTCATCATCGCGGCTGACCCGGATGCGGACCGCTGCTCGGTGGCTATTCCGGATAGCAGCGTCGATGGCAGCTGGCGACAGCTCTCCGGCGATGACATCGGTGCGTTTCTGGGTGAAGTCATCGCTGCGGATGCCGAGGCTCGTGGGATTGCGACCGTGACCAATGATGAGGGCGCAGAGTTCCCGGCCACGATGGCTAACTCGATTGTGTCCTCGCGCCTGCTGGGCAAGATTGCCGCAGGTCACGGACTGAATTATCGCGCTACACTGACCGGCTTTAAGTGGATCGCTGGTGTGGACGGGCTCATCTTCGGCTACGAGGAGGCCATTGGCTACTGCACCGATCCGGCAGTCGTGCGAGACAAGGACGGCGTATCTGCGGCGGTGCGTGTCGCCGACGCGGTGGCACGGCTGAAGGGCCAGGGGCTGGGCATTCAGGACCTGCTGGATGATGTCGCCCGTGCCCACGGCCTCTACAAGACCGCCCCGTTGACCTTCCGCGTCGAGGACCGCTCGCTGATTACCAAGGGCATGGACACTCTGCGCGCCAACCCGCCTGCACAGCTGGCCGGATCGAAGGTCACGCAGGTCACGGACATGAATGACGGCCTAGACATGGTCGATGCCAAGGGCGAGAGCTATCACATCCCGCCTACCGACGGCATTCTCATTCTCACCGAGGCCAACGACCGCGTCATTGCCCGGCCTTCCGGCACGGAGCCGAAGCTGAAGTGCTACTTGGAGGTCGTGCTGCCGGTTGATGGTGATGATGGCGCTGCTAATCGTGGCGCTGCCGCTTCGGCCGCAATTCCGCACGCCGCCGCTGCCGAACGGCTGGACCAAATCAAGGCTGAGCTCAAGGAGATCCTGGGGATGTAGCCGCTAACCGCTAACCGCTGACCGCTAACCATTTGGTAGCTACCAGCCCCACCTCGCAACAAACTGGGGTGCTCATGAACGAAACGGTCGAAAAGTGGCCGTGAAGTCTCATGCGCACCCCAGTTTCGCATGTGCAGCCCCCCCTATGTCTTGGGCCGGGTCATAAGTCGGCTCACAAGTTAGTGACTGCGTTTATGACAAAAACAAGCAAAAATTAATGCCGAAACTGTCATAAACTTACGCAGTTTCTCGATGGCCGCGCCCTCATTTGAGGCTCACCACCTCATTTCGGGTCTAGCTAAACCCGCCCGTGCCGCATTTTGGGATGACATGCGTCCCATAACATGCTTTAAAGTTTTCCCGGTAATACAATAAAAGACGTTAACCGTGTCCCCAGGGGATGGAACACCATTCGCTACGCGGGTTGGTCTCATCACAGGGGAACATCCCCTCCTCGTGATTGGTACGCCCAGCATGTCGTATAACGAGTTCCCCAACTCAGACCCCAACTACAATTCGAATCCTTCCACCGGCTCGTTCGGTCCCGTGTACCCAAACCAGGCACCCCAACCCCAACCTCAACCTCAGCCGCAGCCCCAATTCGCTGCGCAGCCAGCACCAACTTTCGCCTACGCAGCCCCAGCGTATCCGCAGCAGAACTCACGCACTTCCGGCGCCATGATTGCGCTCATCTCAGTGCTGTGTGTGGTGTTGTTAGGTCTAATTGGCGCGATACTTTATGTCACCCTAGGCAAAGATGACTCGGCGACTGCGGCCGACACGCAGACGGCTGCCACTACACAGGTCGCTGCCGATGCTTCGAGCCAGCCCAACCCACCGGTCACGCAGACTGAGACCGTGGTCGTTCCAAACTCCGCGAACTCCGGTGGCTCTGCTGGGTCCTCGGGCTCGTCACGTGGCCTGGCTGGCGGCAACCTCTCCAGTGCGTGGAAGGGCACGTCCTCAACGAGCGATCCGTTCGTTCGAAATGTCCACAGCGCCTACGTCCGCTACCGCAATTCCACTGGTGCGGAATCCGGCACCATCACGGCCTACAGCCCAACGACTGGCCTGACCTACAACATGTGGTGCCGTCCTGCTGGCGGCAACATCAAGTGCACGGGCGGCCGTAACGCAGTGGTGTACATCGGCTAACGCACACCACCCGCAGCCACAGTCGCAACACTCCAGTTCGCGCC
Organism: Corynebacterium sp. HMSC073H12; assembly: GCF_001837775.1. Classification (NCBI taxonomy): domain Bacteria; kingdom Bacillati; phylum Actinomycetota; class Actinomycetes; order Mycobacteriales; family Corynebacteriaceae; genus Corynebacterium; species Corynebacterium sp. HMSC073H12. Next base: position 164,206 of record NZ_KV834033.1, read on the forward strand.
CTACGCCGCAACCTACGCCACTGCGTCGTCCAGACCACCAGCTAGGTCGTGGAAGATCGCTCGGTTGAGGCGAAATGCCTTCTTCGCCTCGTCGACCACGGCATCTTTATCGGCATCCGAAATGCCCAGCTCAGACAGACTCCGTCGGTAGCCGTCGCGGTAGGGCTTAATTTTTCCGATCGCGGAGAAGTCATAGAATCGGGTTCCCTCCGCACCGATGCCGTAGTGCTTGGCCAGCATGGACGCAATCACCTGACCACCAGAAAGATCACCCAAGTAGCGAACGTAATGGTGCGCCAATGCGGCGTTGGCGTTGCCGTTGCTTTCGATTTCACGAAGCTCGGCCACGTAGTTCTTTGTCGCCTCCACAGGCGAGATCTTTTCCCGCCAATCAGACCCCACCAAGTGCTCAAGGTCGGCTGCCAGTGCTTCCAGGCGCTCCAGCTGCGCATCGTAGACCGCGCTGACCTGCTTCGACTCCGCAGTGGACCGCACTGCCTGCTCCAACGCTTCGTACACAAAGTAGAGCTGACCGGTTAAATCGATGGCCGCCTGCGCATCCAGTTCACCCGCAAGCAGTCTCGACATGAAGTCGGAGTTTTCCGCTTCACTGTGAACACCGGAAGTCTCCACTTTGAGCCGCTCTGCCAAGGGCTGAGCAGCCAGCTTGTCACCTTCTTTAATCGCGTTTTCAACCATGGTTTTCTTCTTTCTCTGTGGGGTTTTTGGAGACTAGGGTGAGAGGTATTGTCCGCGCTGAGGCACCAGCACGGGGTTGCCCGCGGAATCCCGAAGCACTTCCACGCCGATGCCGTAGACTTCGCTGACGGTCTGTGCATCCAGGGTTTCCGCAGGCGGGCCTTGCTTTACGACGCGCCCCTGCGCCACCACCACAACGTGATCGGCATACGCCGCGGCGGCGGACAAATCGTGCAAGACCACGACCACGGCTTTGCCCGCCGCCGCGCGGGCGCGCATCATTCCCATGATTTTTTCGGCGTGGTGGAGGTCCAGGGCCGCGGTCGGTTCGTCGAGAAGCACGACGGGAGTGTCCTGGTAGAACACGCGCGCGCTGTGGACGCGGGCGCGCTCGCCGCCGGAGAGGGTCGGGACTTCCCGGTCAAGGAGGTGCGCGACGTCGCATTCAGCGATGACTTCCGCGAGCAACTCTTCGTTCGGGCAGCCCCATGGGTTGCGTCCGAAGTCGATGACTTCGCGGCTGGTGAATGGTACGGACAGTTCTTGGCTCTGCACCAGGACGGCGCGGTAGCGGGCCAGGTCGGCAATGGAGAGCTCGGTAATGGAATGCTCGCCGATCCGGACGTCGCCGCCGCTGAGCTCATGGTCGCCGGAAAGCGCTGCGAGCAGTGTCGACTTTCCAGCACCATTAGGGCCGACCAGCGCGGTGACTTTTCCGGGCTCGGCGACCACGGAAATATCGTTCAGGATGCGGTGCCCGTCCAGGGTGATACTGACATTCTCAGCAGAAATGCCCAGGCCAGAGTGAATTTCCATTAGTGCACCGCCCTCTTCGAACGCAGGAGCAACCAGAAGAACAGGGGGCCGCCGACGATCGAGGTGAGCATTCCCAGTGGCAGGTCCGCACCGGTAATCATGGTGCGGGCCGCGAGGTCGGCCAGCGTTGTGGCCAGCGCTCCGCCGAGGATGCATGCGGGAATCAGCGTGCGATGCGCTGGTCCCAGCAGCAGTCGTGCAGCGTGCGGCACCACCAAGCCGATGAAGACGATGATGCCGGAAAATGCCACTCCAGCCGCCACGACCAGAGACGTGCCGAAAATAATGGCGCGACGCAGCGTGATGACGTTAATACCCAGGTGGCGCGCCTGCGCTTCACCGAGGCTCAGAATGTCCAGCTTGCGGTAGCTGACCCACATGGCAATTACGGCCGGAACTGTCACCAGCGTAATGATGACGACCTGCGTCCAGGTGGCGCTGGCAAAGGAGCCCATCTGCCAGAACACAATACGGTCGCGGGCAGCCGTGGAGGCTACGAATGTCAGGAGCGACACCAGACCACCACAGATGGAGTTCACAGCCACACCGACCAGAATGATTCGGGCGATATCGCGGCCACCGTGCGCATTTGCGGCCACAATAGCCGTGGCCACCGCACCACCGATAAAAGCTGAGACCGCAATGGCCCAGCTGCTGGCGAAGACACTCAACACTCCGCCGAGCACCCCGGAGAGCCCGGCGGCGGTGCCCAAAACTGTGGCGGTAGCAGCGCCGACGGCGGCGCCGGAGGAAACGCCGATGAGGCCGGGTTCGGCAAGCGGGTTGCCGAACACCGCTTGCAGCGCCACACCTGCGAGGGCTAGCCCCGCACCAACGAGGCAGGCCAGCGCGATGCGCGGCAGTCGCACCTGCCACAGCACGGTGTCGATGGGCTCTGGCGCGTCACCGAGACCGGCATTGAACACTAGCCTCATCATTGAGCTCAGTGATTCCCCGATGGTGGCACCGAACTGCCCCACGGAGGCCGACCAGCCAATTGCCAGCACCAGCGCTAGGGCGAGCCCGATGAAAACGGTTGCCTGCCTGAACGGACTAGTTTTGTTCGCGGTTGTCTGCATTGCTCAGCTAGTCACTTCCCCGCAGTGTTATCGGCACTCGCACCAGCGCCTACATCAGCACCAGCACCTGAATCATCACCTGCACCGCCACCGTAGAGAGCATCCGCGATGGCGCGGATGGCACGCGGCGACTGCGAGTCAAAGGACAGCAGCTGCGAATCCGGCACGTCCACGACGGATTCATTCTGGCCCGCCGGGGTCTGTGCAATGCCCGGGATTTCCTTCAAGCCTTCAATACCGCCAACGGACTCGAGGCCACCAGACATAACCAGGATGGTGTCTGGGGCCGCTGCGATGAGCGACTCTGGCGTAATCGGCGTGAACGCGCCCTGAATACCAACGCCCTCACCAGCATCAACGCCGCCGAGGCGAGTAATCAGGGAACGCCCACCGGAGTCTGGTCCCGCAATCATGGCCACACCGGTTCCGCGCACATACAGGATCATCATCTTGCGGCCATCGGCCTTGGCCTGCGCGTACTCGGTCGCAGCCGCCATCTCCTTATCCAGGTGCTCCTTCACCGGGCTAACTTGGTCAGCCAGGCCGACTGCGTCCGCAACTTCGTCGATAAGCGTGTTGATGGTCTCGGGAGTGCGCTCATCCGACACATGGGCGACGGTGATCCCCGCCTTTTCAAACGTGTCGAAGACACGGCTGGGGCCGATCGAGCCATCGGTGATGATGAGCTCCGGCTTCAGCTTCATCACCGACTCAGCATTGACTGCATGCCCGCCAATGGTGAGGTTCGGCAGACCCTTTACCGCCGGGAAATCGGACGTGGAGTCGCGCCCCACCAGACGGTCTCCGAGGCCAAGCGCGTAGACCGAACGACTGAGTGCTCCCGCTCGGTCAAGCGTGAGAATACGCTGGTAGTCCTTATCTTCTGCCGGCTTCGGGTCTTTCAGCAGCACTTCGGGGTTTTCCGAAGGCAGGTTCGCATGCGCGGCACCGTGAGCGGAAATGTTGTCGGCGCGCGGTACCGTCGTCACGCCAGCGCTTGACGACGACGCCCCCTCCCTCGCGGCATCATCGGAACCACAGGCGACTAGTCCTGCGACCAGGACCACACTCAGAAGTGCTCCGGCAAGGCTGCGAACGCGACAGGCAGGCACGGTGAACATATTCCCCCTCTGTGAGCTGACGCTGCACGGAGATAGACGACAAAAGAACGACTAAATAACGACTAACACTAGTAACAAAGAGCTTAGAAAGGACTTTGCTCTACTCACCCAAAGAATCTTAGGCTATCTTTTATGTCTAGGTTAGCCTACCCTTAAATAAACATAGTAATTTCTACAGTTTGTCGGAAGGACGTTACCTCCTATGACTACTCGCACATTCCAGCGTCGAGCGGCTTTCCTGGCTATTCCGGCCGTCGCCGCACTTCCACTTCTCGTCGCCTGTGGCTCAGATGACGCAGACGGTGCCGCGCAGGATGCTGCCAACGCCTCGGAAACCACCAGCTCGGCTGAGGCTCAAGAAACCGACGCCACCGCCGGCGAAGTAACCATGGAGGCCGAGCCGGTCAACGACCTGTCCGAGGGCGATGTCATCACCGTCGACCTCTCCGGTCTCGACCCCGATTACGGCTACTACGCCGCACTCTGCGCCGCAGAGAAGGCTCCGGGCAACCCCGTCCCGGACTGCACCGGTGACCGCAGTGCCGGCACCCAGTCGCAGCAGTGGATTACCAAGAAGTCCGGCGGCACCACCACCATCGCCGACGACAACACCGCGCACTTCGAGCTCAGCGTCGTCCCCACCGGCGAGGCCGTGGACTGCACCCAGCAGGACTGCGTGCTGAAGCTCTTCGGTGACCACAGCGAGGGCTTCGAGGACATCACCGAAATCCCGGTTACTTTCGCAAAATAGCCAAACCACACACGCGCAGGCGTCGCAGACCTAGGCTAAGAGCCATGGAAACCGACCAGCCTGCGACTGCCAAAGAGGCGGCACCGCGCCGCATCACACTCCTACCCGGCGATGGCATCGGCCCCGAAATCACCGATGCCTGCCGAGGACTCATCACCGACGTTTTCCCCCACTGGGAACTGACGGAGGCGCAAATTGGCTGGTCACAATGGTGCGCGCACGGCAATCCCGTCCCGCAGGAGACCTGGGAGACACTAGAGCGCAGCGATGCCGCTCTCCTCGCGGCGATTACCTCCAAGCCCGCTCGCGAGGCCGAGAATGAACTGGCGCCACACCTGCGCGGCACTGGCCTGACCTACCGCTCCCCTATTCTCCAGCTGCGCCAGCGCCTCGATCTTTTCGCCAACCTCCGCCCGGTCATCCTGCCCGGCGCGGCTGCCGACTTCACCATCGTCCGCGAAAACACCGAGGGCCTCTACAGTCACGACTATCTCCTTCCGCCTCACGACGCCCCGGCCGACTCCCCGCACCACCACCTGTGGGCAGAGGTGGCGGAGGACTCGACGGTGGCTCGCGCCGTCGATAAGCGTGGCGAAGTTGCGGTTTCTTTGCGCGTGACGACGTCCTTTGCGTGGCACCGCCTTGCGCGATCGGCGGCCAAGTTGGCTCTCGCGCGGCAGGCGGCAAACCCCGATTCGGAGGCCACGCCGACGGTGACGGTGGCGGATAAGCCGAATATCCTGCGGGACTCTGCGCGTGTGATTCGCGGGGCAGTCGAAGAGGTGGCGGAGGAGTATCCGCAGGTCGCATTCGATTTTGCCAATGCGGATGCCGTGGCAATGCAGCTGGTAACCGACCCGGCGCGCTTTGATGTCATCATCGCGGAGAACCTTATCGGCGACATCCTCAGCGACATCGGTGCTGGGCTGATTGGCGGGCTGGGGCTGGCGGCGTCGGCGAATGTCGGCGATAACTTCGCGGTGTTCGAGCCGGTACACGGTTCGGCGCCGGATATTGCAGGTCGTGGCATCGCCAACCCGGCTGCATTTTTGCTCTCAGCGGCAATGTGCGCCGAGCACCTTGGGGCACCGGCCTCGGAGCTTGCGCCCGCAGCCAAGCTGCGCGAGGCAGTCTACGCCGCCACTCGCACCGCACCCACGCCGGACCTTGGTGGTACCGCGACTACCAGCGAGTTTGTGGCTGCGGTGCGGGCGGAGCTGGGGTTGTAGGCATTGACTCGATTACGAAGCGTAATTAAAGTGGTTGCTATCAATCCCAGCCGTTGACCCTCCGCCGATAAGGAGAGCGCCGATGACTGGGATTACTCATAGGGGGAGGGTCAAGAAGTATGAGTAAAAACAGGTATAACGCTGCGCAGGCTGTGCCTTTACGTGAGATCACTAACGAAGACAATCCTTTACACGTTAACTACACCGGGAAACGGGCCCCCGAGGACGACGACGAAGAACTCTGAGCCCCTACTGGAACTGGCTGAGGTCAATGCCTTCCAGCGGGTCGGACTCGCGGATGTCCTCCTCCGGCGGCAGTGGCACCTCACAGAGAACCACTGCCGCACCGCACGGGTCCTGCACGGTTGCCAGCGGACCGAACTCAGTGGCCTGCGGGGCAACGAGCACGGAACCGCCCAGTTCCTCAGCTTTAGCGACAGCGGTGTCGATGTTCTCCACGCCGAGGTACGCCAGCCAGCCGACGAAGCTCTTATCGGCAGCATCGGTCTGTGCAGCAACCGAGCTGGCTACCAAACCTGCAAATGGTGCCCCGTCTTCCATCGCGACTGCGAAGGTGCCGTGCTCGTTCTTGTTGCGCACTGCGATTTCCCAGCCAAAGAAGTTGTGGTAGAAGTCCGCGACCTGCTCAAAGGTCTCCTCCGGGCCTGCAACCAGCTCGAACCACACCGGGGTGCCTGGCTCGCCCGCTGCGATGAAGGCCTGTTCACCCGGCTGTTCCAGCAGCCCAATGAGGCCACCGGCGGGGTCGGAAACGACGGCCATCGTGGATCCGTCGACAAGCGGGGTCGGCTCTTGGAAGACCTCGGCGCCGAGCTCGCGCGCCTTGTCGACGGCACCAGCGGCGGAGTCGACATGGAAGTTCACGCGCCACTGGTTGACGAAGGCATCCTCAGCGTCCTTATCGGCCTCAAGCAGTACCGACACTGGCATTCCAGACAGCATGGCAACGCGGCGACCCGCGGAAGCCTCGCGGGCATCCTCATGGATTGGCGCAGTGTTGCGGTAAGCCCACCCGAGAACGCCACGGTAGAAGCGCTCGGTCTTACGCGGTGCGGCGGAGAGCAGATCTACGCGCAGGGGCATGCCAAATTCGGCGGGAAATGCGGGCATGAGTTACAGGTTCCTCCACTTTTCAGGATCAAAGTCATCATCGGCGGTGGCCTCATCAAAGTAGTCATCATCGACTTCATCGGCAGTGGCCACGCGTGCCGACATACCGGCAACAGAGACGACGTCCCCTGGACGCAGCACCTTGCCACGACGAGTGTCGACCTCACCGTTCACGCTGACCTGGCCCTCAGCAATGAGTTCCTTGGCCAGACCGCCCGTTTCCACCAGGTTTGCCAACTTCAGGAATTGCCCGAGACGGATGGACTCATCCCGGATTGCGACATCGATAGGCTCCATGCCCTTAAGTGTGTCATATCCGGTGAAAATGGTCGGAGTTTGGCTGGTTCGGAGAGGTTCAGAGCGTCTCATGAAACCTCTATTTCAATAAAAACTCTGAACCTCTGCGGAGCGAAGCAGCGCATCCTAACATGCTTTCCATGTCCTATTCACGGCCAACGAGACGGCCCCTTATCGCCAGCGAAGCACCACCTCGCCCGCCGCTGCGCCATATTGTCGCCGCCTCGGTCGCCGTGAGCCTGCCGCTGATGACCCTGGCACTCATCTCAACTTCTGTCTCTGACCTGCTATTTTTACCTCCTATTGGCGCTGCCATGGCGCTTATCGTCGGCGCACCGAACTTGCCCCTGGCTCAACCACGAAATGTCGTGGTCGGACACCTCATCGGCTGCACGACTGGCATCGCAATTCTGCACATGTTGGGTTCGACCATCATTGCTGCAGCGGTTGCCGCCGGCGTTGCCTTCGCACTCATGCTTCTTGCTCGCGCGGCTCATTCCCCTGCCACCGCTACCGCTATGGTCACCGTGCTGATGCCACACGGCCATGGGCTTGCCAACGACTTCCGCTTCATAGGCTTCATTTTCGCTTCGTCAATCATGATCGTGGTGCTTGGCATCCTCGCAAATCGACTGCGCGGCATTCGGTATCCCACCTACTGGTGGTAGGTGGATTCGGGGCCAAGCACTCCGGCTAAATACGGCTATCAGTGGGATAATGACACTCATGCCAAAGCAGTGGATTAACAACACGACGACCGAAAAGATTGTCATCGTCGGCGCTGGTGGTTTTGGCCGAAACGTGGTCAGCTTCATCAAGGACATCAACGACTACGCCGTGGAAAACGGAATGCCAAAGCAGTGGGAAATCCTAGGCATTATCGATGATGGCACCCCAGATATGGCCTTTTTCCACAAAATGGGCGTGCAACTCTTGGGCAAAACTGAGGTCCTCGCGGACTTGCCCGAGGGGGTCTACTACACAGTCGCAATCGGCAGCGGCGCTGCTCGACGTTCGATTGCGCAACGCGCAGATGCCGCGGGGCTCGTGCCCGCGACCCTGGTCCACCCAGACACCAGCATTGGCGCGCTGGTCACACTCGGCGAGGGCACGGTCATCTGCCCCGGAGCGCGCCTGACCTGCAATATTGAGGTAGGCAAGCACGCCCAAATCAATATGAATGTCACAATCGGCCACGATGCGGTGCTGCGGGATTACTGCACAATCTTCCCGCTCAATGCCGTGTCGGGCTTTGTCACGCTTGGCGAAGCCTGCACCCTAGGCGCCAACTCCGTAATCAACCCCGGCCTCACTGTCGGCGAGGGAGCGTACGTCGGATCCGGAGCCGCAGTTACCAGAGACGTCGATGACTACTCCGTTGTCGCCGGCGTTCCCGCAAGTGTGATTAAGAATCTGCGTTAGCCGAGACGTCCTTATCCGACGAACCCTTGTCCGACGAACCGGTGAACTCGGTCATAGTCACTTGGCCCTCTTCTGAGATGCCTTCGCGCCTCAGCACCACCAAGATCGTGTCGAGCAGGATCTTTGCATCGAGCAGTAGCGACCAATTATCCACGTACTGCACGTCGTACTCGAAACGTTCTTCCCAGGTGATGCCATTGCGGCCCGAGACCTGGGCAAGCCCCGTAATTCCCGGTGGCACCTCATGGCGGCGTGCTTGGCGCGGCGAATAGCGCTCCAGGTACTTCATGCGCAGCGGGCGCGGGCCAACGAGGCTCATATCGCCACGCAGAACGTTAAAGAGCTCCGGGAGCTCATCCAAGCTTGTGGACCGAAGGAATTTTCCTACCTCCGTGAGGCGGGACGCATCGTCGACAAGCCCCTTTGCCGGATTGACGTGGTGCATCGTCCGGAACTTGAGGATATTAAACGGCTCACCATCCTGGCCCGGGCGTTCCTGGCGGAATAGGACTGGCTTTCCCATGGAAAGTCGCACTGCCAGAGCCGTAGCGCCCATAACTGGCGACAGCACAATCAAGCCCGTTACAGATGCCGCGATGTCGACGCCACGCTTAATTACCCGTTGCACGCGGATGCTCAGTGAATCCATTGGTCATCTCCTACTTTTCGTTGAACATTTCGCGCAGAATCTTTTCGGCACGCGCATCGACTTCCGCATTTGAACGGTTCCTGACCAGCCAACCGATCGCACCCGCTGCACCAGCCGCAGCAAACGACGCTGCCGCAACGCGCAGTTTCTTGTCGTCATTCTTGTTGTCAGGCGCACTTTGCTTGACGACGGCCACCGCTGGCTCCAGCTCCGGCACAACCGGCTCTGCGGTATCGGCGACCATGACTGGTTCGGGCTCGGCTGCGGGTTCTGGTTGCGGCTCCAGCTCTGGTTCTACCGATGCTGTGTCCTGCGCGCGGCGCCGTAGGCTCAGCATTGCAAATGCTGCTGCAAAGCCAAATAGCCATAGCGAACGGGAATCGTAGTAGTAGCCGGAAAAAACCTGCGCCACAAGAACTGCTAACGCTACAGCTGCGGTCAGACCAGCTTGAAGAAACTTGAATAGGTGGCGACAGGCGATTGCCAACACAACCAGCACAATCACAAACAGACCGATTCCTATGACACCCGCTTCAGATCCGATTGTGTAGAAGATATTGTGCGGATGCTCCAGTGGACGTGAAGACCTCGGTGTCGACAGCACAACGAAGCTGTGCAGACCACCACCAAAGATGCGGTGTTCACCCATGATTCGGAAAGCTTCATCGTGAAGATAACTACGCCCAGAATCATGTTCTTTTTCGAAGGTCAACTGGATAAAGCGCGTCTTAAAGTACTCTTCAATCTCGGTACCTGCGATGAATCGCGAGTATCCATACGCGACCGCTGCGGCGACAGCGACGTAAAAAACAGTCGCCCACTTCCAACCCCAGTGAAAAAACACAGCTATTGCGGTAAAGAGGACTACCACGGTGGTAGCAACCAGTACACCGCGGCTTCCCGACGCAACGAGACCGTAAGCAAATGGTGCAGCGAACAAGAGAGCTGCCCACATGAACTTACGCCACAGCATAAAAAACACAGCTGCCGCGATGCCGTACAGCATGAAACGGGCAAAGACATTCGGGCCACCGCCGAACGCAGTCATACGTCCGACATATTTCGGACCAGTAATGCCGCCGTAGAGAAAAATAAGCGAGCAAATGGCTATTGCTAACCACAGCCACACCAGTGCCTGAGGATGCAAATAGAACAGTATCGCTGACATCGTGGCGATGAGTCCGAGCGTTATCAACGCAGTAACGACGGGAGCGACTTCGGCAGATTCAGGAGCCCATAGTCCGGACAGCATCATCCATAACAGCCAGACATAGAACGCCACTAATGCCCACGCTGCTATCGGCCACTGCTTTACATTGCCAGCGCCTTTCATCGCATTCAACCAACTCTGGCGCTGAGCTTTAGGCGTGCCAACGGCGGTAAGGATTGCAACGATCACCAAAATCGGCAATGCCAAAGATAGATCAGGAAGCGCTGCGGAGACATCCTTCATCGTCGTGTCGCCAACGTAGAGAACACCAGCAAACATTCCTGCGGCCACCACAATAAATAGCGACTGCAGTATTGGTTTTCGCTGTTTTACAGCTTCTCCAGCTACCTCAGTAGAAGTCATCCCAGCACTTCCTTCAGAACACCAATCACCCGCGCGACGTCATCATCGTCCAGCGCCGGACCACTAGGAAGAGTAATGCCACGGGAGAAAAGATTCTCAGCGGTGCCGTTGATGGTGGCCCGCGCGCCCTCGTACACCGGCTGCAGGTGCATCGGTTTCCAGAGGTGACGGGCCTCGATGTTGGCCTCGCCCAGCGCTGCAATCACGCTGTCCGGACTCAGCACGCCCTTATCGACGGCCTCCTGCGGCAGCACAATCGAGGTCAGCCAGCAGTTCTCGGTGAACCGCTCATCGGAGTCAGAGAGCAAGCGGGTACCTTTACCAGGGGCATCGTCGTCAAGCGAGGCGAGCAAATCTAGGTACGCGTCGCGAATCTGGCGGCGGCGAGCAATCATGTCGTCCAGACGCGAGTGCTGCGCCCGTCCCAGCGCGGCAAGCAGATTGGAAAGACGGTAGTTGTAGCCGATTTCGGTGTGTTCGTACCAAGCGACGGGCTGACGCGCCTGCGTGGACAGGTAGCGCGCGCGGGCGATGAGATCAGCATCGTTGGACAGCAGCATGCCACCGCCGGAGGTGGTCATAATCTTGTTGCCGTTGAAAGACAGCGCGGCGGCACGGCCAAAGCTGCCGGCCGGCTGACCATCGACGCTGGCACCGAGTGCCTCGGCGCCATCCTCGATGAGCGCGATGCCGAGTTCTTCCAGGCGTGGCGCGAAGGCCGGGTAGTCGGCACAGCGGCCGAAGAGGTCCACAATCATCACGGCGGGAACGCTCTTGCCCTCGGCAAGCAGTTCATCGACGGTGCGGAGCAGCAGCTCAGGGTCGATGTTGCCGTCCTCTGCGGCATCGACAAACACCGGCGTAGCGCCGACGTAAGCGATGGCGTTGGTCGTGGCCGCGAAGGTCATGGTGGAAACCGGGATGTAGTCACCTTCACCAATCCCCAGCGCGAGCAGCGCCAAGTGCAGGCCAGCAGTTCCAGACGACAGCGCGAGCGCGTGCTCAACACCGCAGCGGTTGGCAATCTCCGCTTCAAACGCGTCTACCTCGGGACCCAACGGAGCCACCCAACCAGAGTGGAGTGCACGAACGACGGCCTGTTCTTCTGCTTCGGTGACTGTCGCGAGCGAAAGAAAGATCCGCTCATTGGGCTTGTTAGTGTCGGCGTTAGTCATTACTTCTGAACCTTTCGAACGCGGTTGAGTACCTCGATGAGCTGGTTGTACAGGCTGTCACGAGCAAAACGCTTCTCACCCAGTTCGCGGTTTCGCTGTCCCGCTGCGCGCATCTCATCGCGGTCGGAGATGATCTCAGCGAATCGCTTGGCCGCGGTCGGAATATCGCGCGAGAGACGCCAGCCGGCATCGTGCTCGGTTGCGGCTTCCTCCAGCCAGCCACCGTGGTTGAACACCACCGGACGCGATGCGGCCATGGCATCGAAGACCTTGTTCAGGGAATTGCCCTCCAGGCAGGGGTCATCACGCAGCGGCGATAGCGCGATATCGGCGGCAGACACGTACTTGGCGACATCTTCCTTCGGCTGACGGCCGAGGAACATCGCATCGGCATCGAGGCCAGCGTTCTCGGCGCGCTGGTACAACGCATCCGAGTCGCTTCCCTGCCCCAGCAGGACAAAGCGCACATTCTCCACGCCATCACGACGCAGCTGCGCCGCCAAATCCACAAGCCACTCCAGCTGGTAGGACATGCCGAAACCACCAGCGTAGACCGCCACCACGTCATCGCCCCAGCCCTGCTCCTTGCGGAAAGCTGCACGCTGCTCGGCCGGGACATCAAAACGCTCAAAGTCCGACGCATTCGGAATGACGGTCACGCGCTTCTTCGGAGCTACCTCTTTGACACCATCGGCCATCGACGGCGACAGCGCCACGACCTCGCTCGATGCCGCATAAAATGCCTTCTCCAGTTGCTTGGCCAGGAAAATCGCCACCGGATTATTGAGGTAGCCCAACTTGATTGGCACCTCTGGCCACAGGTCACGGATCTCCGCCACCAACGGCGCACGCTGGGTAAACTTCGCCACAATTCCCGGAACCGCCACAGTCAGCGGAGTCGAGGAGGCGTAAATCACGTCGGCAGGCACACGGGCAGCAACCGCGGAGGCGCGCACCAGGAAGTTGAAGAAACTGACGATGCGCTCGCGCTTCGACATTTCATTGCGGTACGGAATCGCTAGACGACGCACGTGGATGCCATCAACCGTTTTATCCATGGCCTCATCGCGACCACAGATCATTGTCACCTCGTGGCCTGCGGCGGCCATTCGGCGGGCGAACTCGTAGGGTCGGGAACCACCCGGCTCACCGGGGAGAACAAAGTGCTGGTGGATATAAGTGATTCGCATTGTTTAGGCTTCCTCGATTACGTCGACGGGGAGTTCTTCGGTGGTAGTTGATGGATTCTTCTGGCCTCCGGTTGGCCGCATTAGCGCCACTGCCGCAACCATGGCTGCTGCAAAATAGACAACTGCGCTAGTCCACGCGAGACCGAGGGCGTCTCCGAGAAGAATGCCAATTGGGTAACAAATGACAGCGATAACGGCGGAAATGAGTTCCACTCGACCAATTCGACGGGGATTGTCGCTGCCGAGAATTTCACCGCACAGGTGTCGGTAGCAGCCGAGCACCACGGCCGCGATAGTCAGAGGCAGCACCAACTCCCGGGCAGGCTCAAACTCATGGCCGAATACCGGCACGATGAGGAAGTAGAGTGCCACACCACCGAGCGCACCAAGCGCACCGTACGCTGCAGTGACTATGCCAAGGTGTCGGAGCACACGAGACGGGGTGAGTTCGCGACCCCTCTGGTCGCTGGTGCGCTGATCGGCGACTGACTGCGCGATCCAGTACAGCGGTTCCGTCGCCGTCGCTACGACTACAAATAGACCTAACGACGCCGGTGAGGCCAGCGCCGGCAGCAAAACGCGACCCAAGCGTGTGGTCGTCAGCGGTCCCAGGCCCGATGCGATGAATGGGGCATTTGTTCGAGCCGACTCTACCACTCCGCCAACACGGGAATCGGTGTGTTTGCGTGACTTCGCTAGCGACCAGATTGCCAGTGGCAGTGCCGGGAAGATATAGGCCGCAGCCCACCAGCGCCAGTCCTCGACTCCGGCGAAATATAGCGCAGTGCTAATCAGCAGTACTGAGCCCTGGAAACCGACGAATACTGCGACGAAGAAAGACACTCGATGGCGGCTGATAGCCATCGCACGAACCATGGAAAATGACACGGTAACCAAGGCGACAACGCCGGCCATTGCCGTCCACGGTCCGTAGACGACACCTGCGATGGCACAGGCAATCAGAGCGACCACAGTCATGGCGAAACCACTCGGAATGAGACCGTGGTCGTAATCATCGCGGCGCAGCAAAAGCCGATCGGCCCCAAAGCCGACGAAGGGCGCCACAATATAGGCGAACTGCAAAACGGTAGCGACCTCACCTCGACCGGCGGGCCCCAGCACTCGCGCGGAAAGAATACTGACCACAAAGGCGACGACTGCGGCGAGCGCTGAAGCTGCCGAAATCGTCGCAACTGTTCGAACTCTTTGCGCCAGCTGCCCGGAGTTAGAGGAGCTGGTGGTTGTCACGGTGGGGAGTCATCCTAACTATTTTGCTTTCGAGCTAGCGGTTGCAAGTGATTGTGCACCAGCGGGATACGCCGCAATACTGCTTTGCGCCCCACCGTGCTCTGCAAGCCAACGACGTGCAGCATCGTGATTATGTGTGCACGGGAGAATCCGCGAATTCAGCCGTTCCGGCTCAACACGTACCTCAGTGATCAGCGGATGACGATCGCCAATCTTGGGAACCTCGCGGTCATCAACCAAGTCCTCGGAGATCTTCTCACCTTCGCGAAGGCCCGTGTAGACAATCTCTACGTCTGCGTCATGGAGCCTGATAAGGTTCTCCGCCAACTCAGCAATCTTGACCGGCTTACCCATCTCCAGCACCAGAGTCTCACCGGACTCTGCAATAACGGTAGCCTGCAGCACCAGCTGCGATGCCTCCGGAATGGTCATGAAGTAGCGCTGAACGTCAGGGTGCGTCACCGTAACCGGGCCACCCTCTTCAATCTGACGCTGGAAAGTCGTAATGACCGAGCCACGCGAGCCAAACACGTTACCGAAGCGGACAGATGCCCAGACACCTTCATGAGTTTGCCCCATGTGCGCAGTCAGACGTTCTGCGGCGCGCTTGGATTCACCCAGAATCGAGGCTGGGTTCGCAGCCTTGTCCGTGGAAATATTAATAACGGTCGACACATTGGCCGCAGCGGCTGCATCCAGGACGTTCTGGGTTCCGATGACATTGGTTTGCACTGCTTCTGCAGGGTAGCTCTCCAGCAGCGGCAGGTGCTTGAGAGCTGCAGCATGGTAGACAACATCGGGCTTGCGCTCGGTGAAGATCTGCGTCAGCATCTCCGCGTCACGGATATCAGCCAGGACGGTATCGGAGCCGTCGAGAAGCGCCGAACCCGTCAGCGACAGCTGAGTGGCATGCAAGCCGCCCTCATCGCGGTCCAGCATGATAAGTTCTGCCGGCTCAAAGCGGTGAACCTGTCGGCAGATCTCGGAACCGATAGAACCACCAGCGCCTGTGACCAGTACCTTCTTACCGCGAATAATGGAAGCGACCTTGGATTCATCCAGGTGCAGCGGCTGGCGGCCGATGAGGTCGGCGATGTTAATTTCGCGCACCTGCGAGGTAGCGACAGCGCCACGGTGACGCGAGTACTCCTCCACCGGCGGCAGAATGAGCAGGCGCAGCGACGATTCTTCACAGATGTGGTTGAGGACGTTGATGCATTCAGTGGACAGTGGCTCATCGGTAGCGATGATGACCGACTGCGCCGAAGTGCGCGATGCGACTTCGCCCAGCTGATCAATGCCACGAATCACGCGGAGACCATGGATACGAGAAATATGGTTCTCGCCGCTTTCTTCGGGATCGACGATTCCAACCAAGTGGAAGCGGTTCTCACGGGAAATACCGGAATCCGTAAGGCTGTTAATAAAAAACTTGGCTCGACGTCCTGCACCGAGAACAATCAAGCGATCATCCGTCTGGCGGGAACCAAAGTTGTTGGTGATCCAGCGAGCGAGAGTTCGGGTATAGATACTCGCCAAAGTTGCGACACAGCCACCGGCGAACGGAACGTACCACGCAATTTCCGGGAAGGTCTTCAAGATTTGAGCCAAACCTGTGGCTGCGGTAGCGCCACCCATGCTGATGGTCAGCAGAACAATATCTTCAGTTCGACTGCCGGGCCATACGCGTTGCGGGTTGGTGTACTCCCCGAGCAGCAGGCCGAGCAGGACGATGACGACCACGGCGACAGCGACAACCAAAAAATTAGTGCCTGATATTTCAGAGAAAGATACCAATTCACCGCGGACGATTCCGTTAGCGGCGGACAGCGCAACCAGCCAGGCGAGTACATCAAATACACACCAGGCGAACTGCTTCCAGTCTCGGATAAACATTCTTATGCCTTTTATTGCTGGTTAAATTTTTCTACGCACAATGCGTTCCACAGGCTTGGCATACTATGCGATATAAACTACTTTTACAGCTCCTACTCCATAGGACTACCCCATCGTTCGGGTAGCCAAAAAGCCACCCTTTCCACCGATTATTCTCCCTGGTAAAACAATGTTTCACCAACTATTTACCGAAGCTTCAATCTGTTTACATTCATATAACTAGCTGTACAAACTAACTTCTAACGTAACCACTTCCTGACGATTGCAATTAATGCAAAATCACCTCTTTATTGAGATGCTTATTCAAGGAAGTATTTGCGTGAATACTCAAACAATCGTTTTTGACAAAAGGGTTACACTTCCCCCGTGAGCACATCATCAACGCGTCGGGCACGCGCTTTCATCATCCGGAAGCCCTTCCTTGCTGCACTGATTACTGCCGTTTCAGTTCTAACGGTGATGGCGCTGTTGCTTGCTACCCTGATGCTGATTCAAAACCGGATGAGTCAGACACAGAACGTCGCCGACACATCGGCCACGCACCAAGAGACACTGCTCATCCTTGGTGTCGATAGTCAAGACTCATCCATGGTGGGACACCGCTCAGATGTCATCATGCTCATGCGGATGCGTCACGATCCGGAGTGGATTGACATTGTCTCTGTACCGCGAGATTCCCTGGTAGATTTACCCGACTGCGCTGGTTCTCACGCCACCGAGCACTCCGGCAAAAAGGACAAACTGAACTCCGCATTCGCCTACGGATCCGTCGCCGATGTCGATGACCGCGGATCAGCCCAAGCGGGCATGGACTGCGCAGCCATGGCGATTACCGAAGAAGCTGGGATTCCCATCGATGACACCATCGCCACCACTTTCAACGGTGTCGCCGGCATCATCGATAGCCTCGGCGGCACAGACCTCCCCGTCGATGAACACGGTCGCATCGTCCGCGAAGGCAAAGGTGAGCAGCACTTTTCCGGCCAGGGTGTGGTCACGCAGCTTCGCGCTCGCAAGACCGAAACAGGTGGCAGTGACCTCTCGCGCATCAACCACCAGCAGGAAATTCTGGGAGCGCTACTGGATTACTACCGCAGCGAAGGAATCATTGACAGCAGCGGCTCCGTGAACTCCATGAAGGAGTTCACTGCCCTCCTCACCGCCCTAACTAATGGAACAGCCACCACTGTCAGCCTGAATGATGTCCGCAGCCTGATGCAGCGCGCCGCGTCCACACCGGTGTCCACCGCGACACTACCAACAGGCCCTGCCGACGATGGTGTCAATGCGGTCTGGACACAGCAGACCACACAGTTCTGGCAGGCCTACAAAAACGGCGAAGACCTGCCCAAATAAAAACGCTCCCACATGCACCCCTATTAAATGCGCAACCAAACCGACTACTAAGCCCGGCAAGAATCACCGCATGTCCTGGCATCTCCGAAGGGCCAAGTGCTTCACGACGGCGTGGGCGGCGCCCAAGCCCCTGACCACGGTTTCAGCACTGCGGCGGTGACCTAAACCAGGGTGACTGCAGTGCCCGATGCCGTGACCATGAGCATTCCGTTATCGGCGCCCAGGACCTCGTAGTCAATGTCGACGCCCACCACGGCATCGGCACCCATGGCCTCGGCACGCTGGTAGAGCTCCGCCAGCGCAGTTTCCCGAGCCATGCCCAGCTCACGCTCATAGGTTTCGGAGCGACCACCGACGAGGTTACGGAAACCTGCACCGAAGTCTTTGAACAAATTGACACCCGAGATTGCCTCTGCCGAGACAATCCGCAGGTACTGGGAAATCTGGCGACCCTCGATGCTCTGGGTGGTAGTCAAAATCATGGTGCCAATAATAACTGCAGGTGTGACGGCTCACACCTGCAAAGACACTGGAATTTACAACTTAATTGGAGCGTCGGTCGGCTCCACCGCGCGGGGAAGGTTGGACTCGCCCATCAGGTACTGGTCCACAGCCTCGGCGCAGGCGCGGCCTTCGGCGATAGCCCACACGATTAAGCTGGCACCACGGCCATTGTCACCGGCCACGAACACCGGACCGTCGAAATTCTGCTCGATGTCGCTGCGCACGGCGAGGTAGTCGTCGTCACGCATCATCACACCGCGATCGTTGAACTGAATACCCAGCTCATGCGGCAGGCCCCCGCGCTCCGGACCGGAGAAGCCCAGAGCAATGAGAACTAGGTCGGCATCGAGCTCGAAATCCGTGTCCTCCATGGGCACGCGCTTGCCATCGATGACCTCGACCTCATTGGCGGACAGGCCAGTCACGTGACCGTCCTCGCCGTGGAAGGAGACGGTATTGACGTTGAAAACGCGCTTGCCCAGCGTCTCACCGGTGACGCGAGCGTTGAGGCCGAGTGCCTCGGTAACCTCTGGCGGTTCGGAACCGGTGATGGTGTACTCACCTTCTTCGTGGGCAGTCGCCACGCGCCAGACCAGCGGGTACATCGGCCACGGAGTCGACGCCGCACGGGACTTGGGAGCACGCGGGCGAATATCGAACTGCGTGACGGACGCAGCACCTTGACGCAGCGCGGTACCGAAGCAGTCGATACCGGTGTCGCCGCCGCCAATGACGACGACCTTCTTGCCCTTGGCATCAATTGGCGGGGTGTCGAGCTCGCCTACGGCAACGCGGTTGGCACCCGGCAAGTACTCCATAGCCTGGTGAATGCCCTCGAGGTCACGGCCATCAACGGGCAGGTCACGAGCCAGCGAGGCGCCGGTAGCTAGGACCACTGCATCGAAATCGGCTAGGTCAGCGGCTGTCGGTGAGATGTTGGTGCGGAACTCAGTGCCCTCGATTTCCATCTGCTCAAGGCGACGGTCGAGGAAACGCTGCTCCATCTTGTAGTCCGGTACACCGTAGCGCATCAGACCACCAATCTTGTCGTCGCGCTCGAAGACCGTGACATCATGCCCGGCGCGAGTGAGCTGCTGTGCTGCAGCAAGGCCCGCCGGCCCGGAGCCGATGACAGCGATGTGTTGGCCGGTGTCGAAAGTCGGCACAATCGGCTGCACCCAACCCTCATCGAAACCGCGCTCGACGATAGCCAACTCAATATTCTTAATGGTCACGGCATCGTCGTTGATGCCGAGCACACAACCACCCTCGCACGGAGCCGGACACAGCCGGCCGGTCCACTCGGGAAAGTTGTTGGTGGCGTGCAAGCGCTCGAAAGCCTCGTGCCAGCGGTTTTGACGAACCAGGTCATTCCACTCCGGGATGATGTTGCCCAGAGGGCAGGCCGAGTGACAAAACGGCACGCCGCAGTCCATACAGCGGGTTGCCTGCTGTTGCAGGTGCTCCTGACTAGCCTCCTCATAGACTTCTTTCCAGTCCATCAGACGCAGCGGAACCGGGCGATGAGCAGGCTCTTCGCGTTGGAACTTCATGAAACCCTTCGGATCAGCCATTGGTTACTGCCTCCATGATTGCCTCGTTGATGTCAGCGTCGTTGTCCTTTGCCTTCGCGACTACGTCGAGAATTCGGGCGTAATCACGCGGCATAATTTTGATGAACTGTGCAGCCGGGAACCGAGTCTTAGAACCTGTGAGCTTGCGGTGCTTCGACAGCGTTGCCTCCAGCCAGCTGATGTCCTCATCGTCGAGCGGCACGATGTCGACCAACTCGGTGTTGATGTTCGCCCGCGTCGCCTCGTTATCCAGCAGGTAGGCGATACCGCCACTCATACCGGCGCCGAAGTTGTGACCGACCGGGCCCGCCACTACGACGCGGCCACCGGTCATGTACTCGCAACCGTGGTTACCGATGCCCTCGACTACGGCCGTGGCACCGGAGTTACGCACGCAGAAGCGCTCGCCGACGGTGCCGCGGACGAAGATTTCACCGCTAGTGGCACCGAAACCAATGACGTTGCCGGCAATCGTGTCGGTAGCCACATCCGCGGTCGGCGGGGCCGAACGTGAAGGGCGGACCACAATCTTGCCGCCGCATAGGCCCTTGCCGACGAAGTCGTTGGCATCGCCCTCCAGCTTGATAGTCACACCGGCTGGCAGGAACGCGCCCAGCGAGTTACCGGCAGAACCGAGCAGGTTGACGACGATGGAGTCGTCGGCAAGCCCCTGCTTACCTGCGACCTTGGTGACTTCGTACCCGAGGCGCGTGCCCACGGAACGGTTCACATTGCTGATGGCGTGGTGCAGCGATACCGGTGTCGGCGCCAACCCGTTCGCGCGCGCCGTACGCAGCGCGGGCTGCGCTTCGTCGATGAGGCGCTCGTCCAACGCCCCCTCGAGGCCGTGGTCCTGCGCCTTCGTGCAGTAGGAATCCTGGTCCGCAAAGAAGGGGCTCTCGGCAACGTGCAGGATTCGCTCCAGGTCAAGCTTTGCGACGCGCGGAAGGTTGCCCAGATTCTTGCGCGGACGCAGGCACTCGGCATGTCCGACCGCTTCATCGATGGTGCGGAAACCCAGCTCAGCGAGGTATTCACGGACCTGCTGGGCGATGAAGGTGAAGAAGTTGACCACGTGCTCGGCACGGCCGGTGAACTTGCTCCGCAACGTCGGATTCTGGGTGGCAATACCGACTGGGCAGGTGTCCAGGTGGCAGACGCGCATCATGACGCAGCCCTCAACCACCAGCGGAGCGGTAGCAAAACCAAACTCCTCAGCGCCCAACAGCATCGCGACCACGACATCGCGACCGGTCTTGAGCTGGCCATCGCACTGCACGCGGATGCGGTCGCGCAACCCGTTGAGCATCAGGGTCTGCTGGGTTTCAGCGAGCCCCAGCTCCCACGGACCGCCAGCGTGCTTGAGGCTGGTCAGCGGCGAGGCACCAGTGCCGCCATCGTGGCCGGAGATCAGCACAACGTCGGCATGCGCCTTCGACACACCAGCGGCGACAGTACCCACACCCTGCTCGGAGACGAGCTTCACGTGAATGCGGGCGCGCGGGTTGGCGTTCTTGAGGTCGTAAATGAGCTGCGCCAAATCCTCAATCGAGTAGATGTCGTGATGCGGTGGTGGCGAGATCAGACCCACGCCCGGGGTGGTAATGCGCACTTCCGCAATCCACGGGTAGACCTTGTTCGGTGGCAACTGGCCACCTTCGCCGGGCTTTGCACCCTGGGCCATCTTGATCTGGATGTCGGTGCAGTTGGACAGGTAGTGGCTGGTCACACCGAAGCGGCCCGATGCTACCTGCTTGATGGCAGAGCGTTTCCAATCGCCGTTGGCCTCCATTTCGAAACGGTCTGGATCTTCGCCGCCCTCGCCGGAATTGGACATCGCACCCAGTCGATTCATAGCAATGGCCAGCGTCTCATGTGCCTCCGCAGAGATGGAGCCGTAGCTCATCGCGCCGGTGGAGAAACGCTTGACGATGCTGGAAACCGGTTCGACCTCATCAATGTCGATTGGCTCGCGGTCCGAGGCGAACTCGAGCATGCCGCGCAGAGTTGCCAGCTGCTTGGTCTGCTCATCGACCTTGTTGGTGTAGTCGCGGAAGACCGCGTACTGACCAGTGCGGGTCGCATGCTGCAGCGTGTAGATGGTCTCCGGGTTGAATAGGTGGTACTCGCCTTCGCGACGCCACTTGTACTCGCCGCCGAGATCCAGCTCGCGGTGTGCTTGCTCTTCCGGACGCGGCAGGAATGCGCTGCGGTGACGAGCTGCAACGTCTTCTGCGACCTCGTCGAGACCAATACCCTCCAGCGGAGAAACAGCGCCGGTGAAGTACTCGTCCAGGAACTCCTGCGACAGACCGACGGTGTCGGCCAGCTGTGCGCCACGGTAGGACTGCAGTGAGGCGATACCCATCTTGGACATGACCTTCAACACGCCCTTGGAGGCGGCCTTACAGTAGTTCGAGCAGGCCTGATCCAGCGTCAGATCACCGAGCTGGTCCTTCATGCGCAGCTCATCGATGGTTTCGAAAGCCATGTATGGGTTAATGGCATCGGCACCAAAGCCCAGCAGCATGGCCATGTGGTGCACCTCGCGGGCGTCGCCAGCCTCAATGATGAGGCTGGCACGCGTGCGAGTGCGTTCCTCCACCAGGTGGTGGTGGACCGCGGAGGTCAGCAGCAGCGACGGGATCGGCGCAAAGCGCTCGTTGGACTCACGGTCAGACAGCACAATCAGTCGGGCACCGCGATCAATGGCCTCGGAGACCTCACGGCGGACACGGCGGATAGCGTTGCGCAGGCCGCGGCCACCGCGGGCGACCGGGTACAGGCCAGAGATGACCTCTGCGCGGAACTCGGAGTACTCCTCGTTTTTGCCCGCCTGGCACAGGGTGACAAAGTCGTGGTTGTCCAGGATTGGATGCTCAAGCCGGATGCGACGGGCTGCATCGGCAGTGGGCTCCAGGATGTTGGTCTCTGCACCCAGCAACGTATTCATGCTGGTGATGAACTTTTCGCGCAGCGAGTCCAACGGCGGATTGGTCACCTGCGCAAACCGCTGCGAGAAAAAGTCGAACAGCATGCGAGGGCGGTTGGATAGTGCCGCAATCGGCGTGTCCGAACCCATCGACCCCAGGCCCTCCGCGCCGGTGAGTGCCATCGGACGGATAATTAGGTCAACGTCTTCCTCGGTGATGCCGAAGACGCGCTGACGCAATACTGCGCGGGCGTGCGGCATGTACTGGTAGCGCTCTCGTGGCAGGTCGGTGATGTCGACCAGGCCCTCTTTGACCCATTCCTCGTAGGGACCAGTGGCGGCCAGCGTGGACTTAATCTCTTTGTCCTCAATAATGCGACCGGCTTTCATGTCCACCAGGAACATACGCCCCGGCTGCACGCGCGTGCGCTGCACAATCTGCTCCGGCGGGATATCTAAGACACCAGCTTCGGAGGCCATCACCACCAAGCCCTCGTCGGTCACCCAGATGCGCCCCGGGCGCAGGCCATTGCGATCCAGGGTGGCACCGATGACCTGGCCGTCGGTAAAGCAGATGGCGGCGGGGCCGTCCCACGGCTCCATCAGGCAGGCATGGTACTCGTAGAACGCGCGAACCTGCGGGCTGAGGTTATCGTCGTGCTCCCAGGCCTGCGGAACCATCATCATGACCGCATGCGGGAGACTACGACCACCGAGATGCAGTAGCTCCAGGGCCTCGTCGAAACGCGCAGTGTCAGAACCGTTGGGGTCGCACACCGGCAGCGCGCGGTCGATATTGCCCAGCTTGCCAGAGCGAATCAGCGACTCGCGGGCGCGCATCCAGTTCTCGTTGCCGCGCACGGTGTTGATTTCGCCATTGTGAGCGACGTAGCGGTACGGGTGTGCCAGCGGCCAGGACGGGAAAGTGTTCGTGGAAAAGCGCGAGTGCACGATGGCGAGCGCGGAAGTGACTTCCTTCTGCTGCAGGTCAAGGTAGAAATCCTTCAGCTGCGGAGTAGTCAGCATGCCCTTGTAGACAATCGTGCGACTGGACAGTGACGGGAAGTACACGGTGTCACCACCAGAGCCCTCGCCGGCGCCCTGTTCACCCAGCTCGCGCTCGCAGCGCTTACGCAGGAAGAACATTTTGCGGTCGAGATCAATATCGCTGAGCTGACGCCCCTCGTAGTTCTTCGCGGTAACGAAGAGCTGACGCAGCACTGGCATAGCCTGGCGGGCCATCTGGCCAAGCCCGTCAGCGTTAATCGGCACATCGCGCCATGCCAAAATCTCGATGCCCTCTTCGGCGCAGATGTCTTCAATAGCTCGGATGGCATCGAGGGTGGCCATGCGCGACTGCGGCAGGAACGCAATACCGGTGGCGTAGGTGCCAGCCGGCGGCAAAATAATGCCTTCTTTACTCAGCTCAGCGCGGTAGTAGGCATCCGGCACCTGAATGAGAATGCCGGCACCGTCGCCAGTGGTCTTCTCGGCACCAGCGGCCCCGCGGTGGTCGAGGTTGACCAGTGCCTGAATGCCCTTTTCCACAATGTCATGGGTCTGGCGACCGTAAATGTCGGCGACAAAGGCCACGCCACACGCATCGTGTTCGTTCGACGGGTGGTAGAGACCTTCCCTCTGAGGACCACGAGGCAATGTGGTCGCTGTTTCGGTCAGAGTCATGGCTGTCTTAGCTGTCATGGCTGTTTTCCCCTTGTAGGTGCAATGTGCCAATTGGGGGACACGGGTTATCTATATTTCCAACTGTTTTAACAATGTACTTTCATCTAAGCGTATTGCAATACGTATTTAGGGAATTAACTGTATTTTCCCACCCCCGAAGGAGCTAGACCAGCCTGCCAGCCCGAATAAAACCGGGCTTTCACTACCTGTTTTAACGCCATAACCCCCTAATCGAGCTACCACCCCCACTACCCACGCACAGTTGTTCGATTCTTTAGCAAACCCCCTCCATACCCAATCCGCTCCCACCGCTATGGTTAGCCCCATGCTCGCCAACCGTCGTTTCCGCTCGCCACTACAGGGCCTCGCCCTCCTTATCGGCGCAGCGACAATCCTCAGCGGCTGCACGGCTCCCACAACCCCCACTCCAGAGAGCCAGTCGTACAGCCCGGCACCGGCACCCGCATTCACGCCCGAGCCAGCGGAACCCGCGCCCGAGATTCCTGAAGCGCCCCACGTACCCGGCACATCGCCTATCGACGGCATCCGTAGCGCCCTCAACCAGATGGAGATAAAAGGGCGCGCACCAAAAACCGGCTATGCGCGCGACGAATTCGGGCAACGTTGGAGCGATGACATCTCTGCTGAGTTTGGCCACAACGGATGTGACACGCGGAACGATATTTTGAATCGTGACCTTATTAATAAGGAGTACAAACCAAATACTCGCGATTGCGTCGTACTTTCGGGGCAATTACTGGATCCCTACACCGGCACGATGATTGAGTTCCAGCGCGGCCGCGACACCTCTTCCGCCGTGCAAATCGACCATGTCGTAGCCTTGAGCGACGCCTGGCAAAAGGGAGCACAGCAGCTCCCACCCGAGGTTCGGCAGGACTTTGCCAATGACCCCCTCAACCTCTTGGCCGTCGATGGTCCCGCTAATCAGCAAAAGCGAGATAGCGATGCCGCATCCTGGGTACCCGCCAACAAACCATTTCGCTGCCAGTATGTCGCTCGCCAGGTGGCGGTAAAACAGAAATACAACCTGTGGGTCACGCAGGCGGAGTACGATGCCATCGACCGTTGGCTCTCCACCTGCGCGCCAGAGGACGAACCCGCGGTTGCCGCCCTAACCCTGAATTAGGGCAGCCGTTTCCAGCACACACCAGTACCACACACCTAGGCTCAAGCCGGCGAATATGTCATCTATTTAGCTACGCATTCGTAACCCCCGCCCCCTAGTCGCGAACGTTTCTGTTTTTCTGAAGATTCCTAGCCCCCTAATTTCTGGGGGCGACGGTCATTCACTCACGGCCCGCTCCCCTCAAACAAACCAACCGAAAACCCCTGGGTTCATAGAGTTATATAGGTCAATACCAGAATTGATATCGTTACCACAGTGTTATCATTTCGTTACGTTTGCCGCTTTCCATCGGTTTATAACCGTTTGATAACACTGTATCCTCGAGTCCGTTCGCGAAAAGGTATCCGTCGTAAAGCACTGCGCACACTACTTGCGTATCTTTCACATTTCTTCGCCGAAACTACTTTTTGACGCGGCACAGGTTTGTTAAAGTCTGGTTGTTACAAAATCGCACTATCGTGGCTGATGATGTCAATGTGACTGGAGAGTCGCTTGGCGCTATTAGTCGCTTGTCCATCACCTTGGAGGATTCTCACCCATGGCAGCTGAAATGAAGGCTCCGCAAGTACCACTTGGGCTGCAAATCAAGGCTCTTGCCCAGTCGATTCCACCACTCCTGCGTACCGGCGCCCTGTACATGACTCCGAAGACGGCGCCGAAGATCCTCGATTACCTGCGTCGCCTGAAGTTCTCCGTCGCCAGCCTGATTTCCATGGGGGCGCTGCGCTACCCGGATCGCCTCGCCCTTGTCGATGATGACGGCGAGCTGACCTATTCTCAGCTGCTGGACAACGCTCACGCCCTGGCTCGTGCTTTGATGGACCGTGGCATGACCCAGAAGTCCAGCTTCGGTGTTATCGCACGTAACGGTCGCGGCATTATTCTGCCGATGGCTATCAAGGGATTCATCGGCTCCGAAATTATGCTGATGAACATCGGCTCCGGCCCGACCCAGATCCGCGGTGTCGTTGACCAGAATAAGGCCAAGTTCCTGTTCGTCGATGACGAGTTCCTAGGCAACCTGCCGGAGGACCTCGACGATGTCACCGTCGTTATTACCTCCGTGACCAAGCCGGAGACCCGCAAGAACGCGGGCAAGAACTTCCTGCTCATGGAAGACCTCATTGAAGAAGGTCGTACCTCGAACGCTAAGTTCGACCCGAAGCCGGAGCAGGGACGCATCATCATCATGTCCTCCGGCACCACCGGCATTCCGAAGGGTGTCCTGCGCAATGAGCCCAAGACACCGGCAACTGTGGGTGCAATCGCCGAGCGTATTCCGTGGCGCCGCAACATGGTCATTCACCAGTCCGCATCCATGTTCCACGCCTGGGGATGGGCAAATGTGCTGATTGGCATGGCTACCGGCTCCACCATTGTCACCATGCGTGTCTTCGACCCGAAGAAGGCTGTTGACCAGTGTGAACAGTACGGCTGTAACGGCATGATTTCCGCGGCCTTCTTCCTGCGCCAGATCAAGGATGTTCTGGATGAGGAGCCGAACCGCAAGATTGGCCCGTTCCGCTTCATCGTCTCCTCTGGTAACGCCATCCCGGGCTGGCTCGTCTCCGCGCTGACTCACCGCTTCGGTCCGGTTATCTGTAACTTCTACGGCTCCACCGAGGCCGGCCTGTGCTCCATCGCATCCGGCGCGGACCTCGCAGCTCGCCCGGACTCCGCAGGTCGCCCGGCAATTGGCGCCAAGGTTCGCATCCTGGGTGACGACGGCAAGGAAGTCGAGCCGGGTGAGGTTGGCATGATCCACACCGCTCAGGAGCTCTCCTTCATCGGTTACCTGAACAAGAAGGACAAGTTCACCACCGTCGATGGCCTGTTCCAGATCGGTGACCTCGGCCGTATCGACCAGGACGGCTACCTGTACATCTGTGGTCGCTCCGACGACATGGTGATCAAGGGCGGCGAGAACGTCTTCCCACGCGAGGTCGAAGAAATTCTCGGCCCGGTGCCGGGTATCGCCGACGTCTTCTGCCACGGCAGCAACGAAAACGACGAGATTTTCGCCGACCTGTTCCTCTACGTTGTCCGCGAGGACAACGAGGCCGGCAAGAACCTCACCGAGGACATGCTGCGCGAGTACGTCCGCGAAACTCTGGCCGAGCACTCCACTCCGGACCGCGTCTTCTTCGTCGACTCCCTGCCGCGCAACGCCATCGGCAAGGTTGTTCCGCGCGAGGTCAAGGCAATGCACAAGCGCCTGAACCTGGACGCTCAGTAAAAAGCGTGTACACGAAAGTGTGCCCACCGGCTATCCGCCGCGTGGGCACACTTTTTGCTTATCTTCGCTACCTTTTACACGGCTATTTGCGCGGGCGCACCTGGATTTCATCCACGTTGGCATCCGCTCCGGTATCAACGGCCAGGCGTACTGCGGCTGCGATTGATTCCGGCCGCATGAACTGCGTGCCGTCGTAACGCCAATCCGCATCATCGCGGTGCCAATTCGACTGCAGCTGAACCTGCATATCGGTGTCGACGCGCCCGGGGTGCACGGAGCTGACTCGTACCGCGCCACGCTCTTCCTCACGCAGCGCATCGGTGAAGGCCCGTAGCGCGAACTTCGAGGCCGCATACGGTGAAGTACCAGCTGAAGCGCGGAATCCCGAGCCCGAGTTGATGGTCACCAGCGTGCCCTCCGCCTTGCGCAGCGCCGGCAGCAGCTGGCGGGTCAGGTCGGCGACGGCGACGACGTTGATGTCCATGATCCGCGACCAGTCCGCACGCGAAACCTCCGCCACCTCCCCATCGACGTACACACCCGCCGAGTGCACGAGCACATCCAGCCCGCGCCCACCGAGCGCCTCCAACAGCTTTGCCACTTCCGCGTTTACGGCGTCGGTATCACCCAGGTCAGCAACGAATACGCTTGCCGACGGCAACTGCGATGCCACCTTCTCAGCAGACTCAACACTGGTAGCGCCCACAATGACGTGGTGATCACGGGAGAGATCCTTGGCGACCGCCAGGCCGATACCACGGCTTGCGCCCGTGACCAGGGCAATCTTGGTGTCAGCGGCAATATCGATGCTCATATACGGCTCCTCTATGTAGTCGGTTTACTTCTTCGGCTTCGCGCCGCCCACCTGGTCGATGGGGGTCACCTGCAGGAAGTCGATGTTGACGCGATTCGGGCGGGTGGCCGCGAACACAATGATGTCGGCAACATCATCGGCGGTCAGCGACTCAACGCCGTCGTAGACCGCTGCGGCCTTGGTCTCGTCGCCGTCGAAACGCACGAGTGAGAAGTCGGTGTGGACGCGCCCCGGATCGATTTCAGTGACGCGCACGCCATCGACAGCAACCTCTTGACGCAGGACTTCCACCAGAGCGCGCTCAGCGTGCTTGGCGGCGTTGTAGCCGGCACCGCCGGTGTAGACCTGGCGACCGGCAATCGAGCCGACGGTGAGCACAATGCCGCTGGTGGTCTTCAGTGCGGGCAGCAGTGCGCGGGTGACGCGCAGTGTGCCCAGCACGTTGACGTCGTACATCCAACGCCATTTTTCCTCGACAGCACCTTCGACCGACTCCATGCCCCAGGCACCACCGGCGTTGTTTACCAGCACGTCGACACGCGGTTCGGCCTTAGCCAGCGCCGCCACATCGTCGTCGGAGGTGACGTCGACCTTGTAGACCGTCGCTTCACCACCGGCAGCGCGGATCTCCTCCGCGACAGCCTCGAGCTTGTCCTCGCGGCGGGCTCCCAGCACAACGCGGAAACCTTCAGCTGCGAACTGCTTGGCAGTGGCTGCACCAATACCGGAAGAAGCACCGGTAACTACAGCTACTTTCCTGCCATTAGTTGAAGTTTCAGAGGTCATGAGGGCTCAACTCCTTGCTACATGCGTCTACTGATATCCCCGACTGTAGTCATAGGACACCTTCCTCCGCCGAAGACTCCGTAAGCTTCACACCTGATGTTCCACGTGAAACGTATATAAAACTGTGCAGGAATTTTTCCGATTCACCGCATGCACAGCCGCTAAAACCGCGATACTGGTTGCATGTCTGACCAGCCTCACTTCCCACATCTTCTCTCCCCTCTCGATGTCGGTCCTCTAACTCTGCGCAATCGCATCATCATGGGCTCAATGCACTCCGGTCTGGAAGATCGCACCCGTGATATCCCCAAGCTGGCTGCCTACCTGGGTCGGCGTGCCGAAGGTGGCGTGGGACTCATCGTCACCGGCGGTTATGCTCCCAACATCGAAGGCTGGCTGACTCCGGCCGGTTCGATGATGGCGTCGAAGCGCATGGCGGACAATCACCACCGTGTGACTGACCTCGTGCACTCCCACGGCAGCCACATCGTGCTGCAGGTGCTGCACGCCGGTCGTTACAGCTACAGCCCGCTGGCTCGCTCCGCCAATACCGGTCAGTCACCGATTAGCCCGTTTAAGGCTCACCGCCTCACCGGCTTTGATGTCTCACGCACCATTGGCGCTTATGTCCGCGCCGCGAAGCTCGCGAAGCGTGCCGGCTACGACGGCATCGAGATTATGGGCTCCGAGGGTTACCTGCTCAACCAGTTCCTGGCCGAGCGCACTAACCACCGCTCGGACAACTGGGGCGGCAGCGCCGAGGCTCGCATGCGTCTGCCCATCGAAATTGTTCGCCGCATTCGCGCCGAAGTGGGCGAGGACTTCCTGCTTCAGTACCGCATTTCGCTGCTTGACCTGGTGGAAGACGGCCAGACCTGGTCCGAGACCACTGAACTCGCGCAGCGTCTGGTCGAGGCTGGCGTCGATGTCTTCAACACCGGCATCGGCTGGCACGAAGCACGCGTCCCCACCATCGTTACGTCCGTGCCGCGCGCCGCATTCACGGATCTGACTGGTCGTCTCCGTTCGCTTGTCGACGTCCCGGTCGCAGCCTCCAACCGAATCAACCGCCCTGAGGTTGCGGAGAAGATCCTCGCTGACGGCAATGCGGACCTGATTTCCATGGCCCGCCCACTGCTGGCTGACCCGGACTTCGCAATCAAGGCGGGCGATGGTCGAGCTGACCAGATCAACACCTGTATCGCCTGTAACCAGGCCTGCCTGGACCACACCTTCGCGGCCAAGCGCTCCACCTGTTTGGTCAACCCGAAGGCGGCTTACGAAACCGAGCTGGTATCCGTGCCGGTTGCGAAGGACAAGGCCAAGCGCGTCGCCGTCATCGGCGCTGGTGTTGCCGGTCTCGCTTTCGCGGAAGCCGCAGCTCAGCGCGGTCACCATCCGGAGATTTTCGAGGCCGCCGATCAGATTGGTGGTCAGTTCAACCTCGCCGCACAGATTCCGGGCAAGGAGGACTACGGCGAGACGCTGAAGTACTTCTCACGACGCTTGGAGGTGCTCGAAGTTCCGGTTCACCTGAACACGCGTGCCGACGTCGACGAGCTCAAGACCAAGTTTGACCACGTGATTGTGGCCACGGGTGTCACCCCACGAATCCCGGGCATTGACGGTATCGACCACGAGAAGGTCATTCGCTACGACGAGCTGCTCTCGGGTGCGAAGCAGGCCGGTAACAAGGTGGCCGTCATCGGTGCTGGTGGTATCGGTGTTGACGTATGTGAGTACCTCACGCGCAAGCCGAACCAGACCATCGAGGCCTGGAAGGACGCCTGGGGCGTCGGTGACCCAGCGGAGTTCCGCGCGGGCCTGACCAAGCCGGGCACGGTCTCTGGCGCGGCCGAGGAGTTTGAGGTCGAGCGCGAGGTGCACCTGCTGCAGCGCAAGACCTCCCGCATCGGCAAGGGCCTGGGCAAGACCACTGGTTGGGTTCACCGTGCGGAGATTAAGAAGGCCGGTGTCAAGCAGTACACCGGCGTCACCTACAACCGTATCGATGACGAGGGCCTGCACATCACCATCGATGAAAAGCCACAGGTCATCGCAGTTGACAACGTGATTGTCTGTACTGGCCAGGTATCCAATCTGGACTGCCTGGGCGACAAGGACCGCGAGAGCGTCATCGGCGATAACTCCAATGTCACCATCATCGGCGGTGCAGACGTGGCCGCTGAGCTGGACGCAAAGCGTGCGATCCGCCAGGCAGTCGAGGTAGCGCTCGCGCTGTAGGGCTGCGCTACCTGGTCTTAAGCCTCGTAGCGGTCGGTGTAGGCGCGCTGCTCGAACTCGAAACGGCCCGGGTGAGCCGGGAACTCACCCGGGACACCGATAGCCAGCAACAGCGCCACCGCCACATCGGTGTCACCGGCACCGATAGCTTCCTTGACCGCCTGCTCATTAAAGCCTGTCATCGGGGAGCTAGCCCAACCAAAGGCGCTGGCAGTGACCATAGCGAAAGAAGCGGCAATCATGGCGTCGCGGATTGCGAACTCGCGGGAGAGACCCTTTTTCTCGCGGGCCTCGTGGAAGGAGGTCATCGTAGCCGCCCGCTCCGCGGCAGCTACCTCATCCCACAGGCCAGTGGCCTTGTTGGCCTCAACCAGGCGCGGAATACCGCGCTTCCAGCCGGTCGGCTCACCAATGAAAGCGAGTAGCAGCGGCGCATTGGCAACCTGCTGCTGGCCGCCGGCGGCCTCCACTACCTTCTGGCGCACCTCAGGGTCCTCGATGCGCACGATTGCGCGGGACTGAATGTTAAAGGCGCTGGGAGCTTCCAGGGACAGCTCCAGGAGGCGGCGCACGTCAGCGTCGTCAAGAGGTTCGTCAGCATAGACGCGTGTGGCACGACGGTTGCGGACGATGTTCTCAAATTCGGTGGCGAACTGGTCGCGCGGAGAATGTGAAGTCATGCATTAGAGATTAGCGGGCGGCCAACCTTCGAGTTCGAGTAGCCAGCGCTTCATTTCCCGACCGCCGGCATAAGATCCGAAAGATCCCGCTCCCCCGCTGGCGGGAACCACGCGGTGACAGGGAATCAGAATACCCAGCGGATTGGTGGCACAGGCCGACCCGGCGGCTCTGGCGGCACGGGGAGAACCGGCCATCTCGGCGAGCTCGCCGTAGGTTACGACCTGGCCATACGGCACATCGCGCAGTGCGGTCAACGCACGAGCGCGAAAAGAATCCTGGGTGAATATGTCGCAGTCCAGCGGCAGCGCGAACTCACGGCGCTGCCCGGCAAAGTACTCGCGGAACTGCTGCGCGGCCAGTTCCGCCACCGCCTGCGCTTCGGGGTCGGCGGCGCTGGGATCGTCGTCAAGCACGGGGCCTAAGAGATTGACTTCGATGACCCCGCGAGCGGAGGTGGCGATTCCAAGCGCGCCAAAAGACGTCTCCACCTGGGCAATCGCCATGAAACCTCCTACTTAGCCCTTGTTGGCCTGGAACCAGTCCAGCAGCTCGTCCCACTCCTTCTCGTGACCGGAGCGGAAGTAACCACCGTAGCCTACGCCCTTGCCACCAGCCGGCTGAGCCTGGCGCTTTTCAATCTTTTCAGCAGAGCTCATCACATTGGTGATCAGGTCTGCCGAGGACTCCTCAGTCCAGTAATCATCCGGAACGCGGATGGACAGGAACGGCTGCGGAGCCTTGGAGAAGCGATTAGCGAAGTCGAACTCGGAATCGTCGAAGAAGTAGCCTTCCTTGCGAGCCCAGCGCGCCCACTGACGCATGACACCGTTCGGCGGCTCAACAGCCAGACGCCACGCCGACGCCGGAATGTGGCCAGTGATGAAACCGCTGATCGGGCCGAGAATGTTAAAGATGAAGAATGCGCGGACCTTGCCCGCCAAGGACGGCACCTTGGAAATACGCATACCGCGGCAGTTGACCAGCGCTGCTGCGTCATAGGTGCCCTCGGAGCCGGCATAGGCGATGCCGTGACCACCAACCGCGTGGCCGACAGCGAAGTGCGGCACGTCCGGATAGGTCTCCTTGGCCCACTCGATCACACCCGGAATATCCTTGGTAATCCAGTCCGACATCCGGATGTCTTCATTGTTCTGGTCAGTCTTCAGAGCGGACTGGCCAATTCCGCGGTAGTCATAGGTGATAACGCCGTAGCCCTTTTCTGCCACGGTCTCAGCGAAACGGTGGTAGAAACCCTGCGGCACACCGGTACCGGAGTGAACGGTGATGATGCCGTTGGGAATGTTCTCTGGGTTCTCCTTCGGGCGGAACATCGTTCCGCGCAGCAGGACGCGGTCATTAGCCGGGATAATGATGTCCTGCCGAGGGCACGGCTCCGGCAACTTCGGGCTCTTCGCGGAAAAACGGCTAATTCCAGTGGAAGTGGTTGAGGCTTCGGAGGTCATTTATGCAGTTCCTTCGAGTGGACTTAACAAGTGCATGATTTTGTATACACAATCTTAAAGTGTAAGGCTCATCACTTTCAGCGCTTTCGTGGAATTTGGCTCACTTTGGGTACTGCGCGTTCTTTTAACCTCTACCGAGCTGCCTCACGCGCGTTACAACTGCACATCCCCATAGGCGCGTTCATCCTCAATTGGCTCCAGATGCGAGGAGATGTGCACACCTGGGAAGCGCTCTCGCAGCTCATCCTCCATCGCGGTAAGCACATCGTGGCCGCGCTCGACGCTCCACGCGCCCGGCACCAGCACATGGAACTCAATGAACTGCTGATGTCCCGACACGCGAGTGCGGATTTCGTGGACATCGATACCCCGACTCCGGTCGCGGTGCGAAGCCAAAATCTCATCCACCGCTACGCGGTCGTCGCCCTCCATGGCCTTGTCCATCAGTCCGTTACCGGAATCGCGCAGCAGCTTGAAACCGGTGACCAGGATGTTTACCGCCACCGCCAGCGCGATAATCGGGTCGAGCCACCACAGGCCAGTAATCCACACCAGAGCCACACCCGCCAGAACACCGGCGGAGGTCCACACATCGGTCATAAGATGCTTGCCGTCGGCCGTCAGCGCCAGAGAGTTGTGCTGGCGCCCGGCTCTAAGCAGAATCAGCGCCACCGCACCATTAACCACCGAGGCAATCACGGTCACGATGAGGCCCAGGCCGATCTGCTCAATCGGCTGCGGGTGCACCAAACGCTCGATAGAAACATAAATAATCGCCGCCGCCGCCACGAAGATCATGGCACCTTCCAGCCCGGCCGAGAAGTACTCTGCCTTGGAATGGCCGAACTCATGGTCGCGGTCCGCGGGCCGCGCGATAACCTTGAGCACAATAATTGCGACAACTGCCGCAACCAGATTGACAATCGACTCCGTCGCGTCGGAAAGCAGGCCCACCGATCCGGTCAGAGTGTAGCCCCAAAACTTCAGCGCGATGGTGACGACCGCCGCCCCCACTGAAAGCCAACCAAAACGAGATAAGTCCTGCATATGCGGGCACTTTACCCGCCTGTCCGGAGTTACTACCAGTTCTATGAGCACCGATTTCCAGTTCAATTTGCAGAACATTTCCGCAGGTCTGCCGTTCGCGTCGCAGCTTGACTCGCTTGCCGACGCCGTGCGCGACCACGACGTAGTAGTCCAGGCCCCACCGGGTACCGGCAAGACCACGTTGGTTCCGCCGGCGGTGGCCAACACCCTGGGCGGCCGCATTGTAGTCACAGCTCCCCGGCGCGTGGCGGTGCGCTCGGCGGCGCGGCGGTTGGCCCAACTGTCGGGCACGAAGCTCGGTGAGGAAGTTGGCTACTCGGTGCGCGGCGACGCCAAGGTTTCCCGCGCCACCCGAGTGGAGTTTGTCACTCCCGGTGTGCTGCTGCGCCGACTGCTGCGCGACGGCGACGTGGATGCCAGCGCGGTGCTCATCGACGAGGTGCACGAGCGCGGCTTGGACACCGACCTGGTGTTGGCAATGGTGCGCGACTTGCGGGATATCCGCGATGACCTGCGCCTTGTCGCTATGTCGGCAACGGTGGACGCGCCGAAGTTCGCGGCCTTGCTCGGCGGCTCCACCCCGGCTCCCATCGTGGCGGCGGAGGCGGAGATCTTCCCGTTGGACATCCGCTACGCACCCTTTCCGCAACGGCTGGATGCGCGCGGTGTGACCGACGACTTCCTGCAGCACGTGGCAGCGCAGGCCAGGACACTGGTGGAGGAAGCCGCCGGTGATGTGCTGGTTTTCCTCCCCGGCATCCGCGAGGTGGAGCGCTGCGCGGGTTATATCGCGGATTCCTCGGACGTAAGGGTGCTGACGCTGCACGGCCAACAGAGCTCCGAGGAGCAGGACCGCGTGTTCCGTCGACAAGCGGACGGTAGGCGCGTGATTGTGTCCACCGCGATTGCGGAATCATCCGTGACTGTTCCGGGTGTGCGCGCCGTTGTCGACGCCTGCCTCGCGCGCGGACCGCGACTCGACATCGCGCGTGGCTTCTCCGGCCTGGTCACCAGCTCGTGTGCGCAGTCCTCCGCGAACCAGCGCGCAGGCCGTGCGGGACGTGAGGGTCCGGGCATTGTAGTGCGCTGCGTCTCTCGGTCGGAGTTCGCGTCCTTTCCCGCCTGGCCCGCGCCGGAAATCGAGGTCGCCGACCTGACCCAAGCGCTCCTCGACGCCGCCGCGTGGGGCACGCCGGGGATGCAGGGACTCAAGCTTCTCTACGCCCCACCGCCCCACCACACGGAGGCTGCAAACCGCATTCTCGCTGGCCTGGGTGCTGTTGATGAGGCCGGTGACATCACGGAGCTCGGCCGCACCCTGGCTACCCTGCCGGTGCATCCACGCATGGGACGCGCACTGCTGACGGCCACGGCCATGATGCCGCAGCACGCCGACGCGGTCGCACGCGCGGTGGAGAAACTCACCGATGCCCGCGGCTTGGCCAAGCAGGTGCGCCGCATTGAGCTGGAAACTGAAACCCCCGCCAACCTGCTGCCCTCGGACATCCCCGCGCTGGTCACCGCTCTGGCCTGGCCGGATTTCATCGGGCGACGGCGCAGTGCGAACTCCGACGAGTACCTCTTCACCGGCGGCACCGCAGCGGAACTCGCCCGCGGTTCTGACTTGCACGGCCACGAGTGGATCGCGGCCGCCGACATCTCGCGGCTCTCCCACGGTCGTGCGCTAATCCGCGACGGCGAGGCGATCGACCTGGAAATCGCCATGCTCGCCGCCGGCCACCTCGCCCGCACGGAGACCACGGCGCGCGTCGAACAGGGCCGCGTTCGCGCCCGCGAGCGCGACCTGCTCGGCGCCATCGAGCTGTCCTCCCGCCAGGTCTCCCCGACGCCCGAGCAGTGCATTGCCGCCAACTCCGCCTGGCTTGCCGACACGCTTGCCGACGCCAGCCCCAACCTCGACCGCGACACCGAACAGCTCCGCCGCCGCATGGCCTTTCTCCACACTCATCGCGGTGCCCCATGGCCGGATGTCTCCCCCGCAGGGCTTGCGGCCCAGGCCGAGCTCCTCTTTGCCGGCGAACTGAATCGCACCAGCCCGCCCAAGCTAGATGCCGAGCACCTCCGCCGCCTGCTGCCCTGGCCGGAGGCTACGGACTTCGACCGGCTGGTGCCCGAACGCCTGGAGGTCCCATCCGGTTCGAAGATTCGCCTGGAGTACCCGGAGGACCCCACCGACGAAGAGGCGCAGATTGTCCTGGCTGTGAAGTTGCAGGAGTGCTTTGGCCTGGCGGAGACCCCGCAGGTATTGGAAAAGCCGGTGACAATGCATTTGCTGTCACCGGCTCAGCGACCACTCGCGGTCACTGGAGACTTGGAAAGTTTCTGGAATGGCGCCTACGCACAGGTTCGCTCCGAGATGCGGGGCCGTTACCCCAAGCACCCGTGGCCCGAGAACCCGTGGGAGGAGCAGGCTACTGCGAGAACGAAGCGCCGTCGTTAAGCAGGCTCGTCGTTAAGCAGCTGCCTGCGCCCGCACGCGACTGGGTTTGTACCAGAGGTAGATTGCGTAACCCAGGCAGGTGAAGAAGAGCACGCCGCCCATGATTCCCTGCATGTTGCCGTAGAACCACTGCCCCACGTCCGCGGCGTGGCCGAAGTCGTTGCCCACAAAGACCTTGTACGGCGCCCACCAGTGGGCGATCATGAACAGGGTGCCGACAACAATGTTCCCGATCTCGCGGACGAAGAACACCAGCGGCACAAAGACCATGACAATCGACCAGTGGTGGCTGACCGCGTACGGTCCAGCAAAGCTGACCGCCAGCGCGACGAAACCAAGGGCTGCGACCTCATAGCCATTGCGGTGGTAGATCCACGCCACGAAAGCAGCGGCG
The DNA here is from genome assembly GCF_001837775.1 of Corynebacterium sp. HMSC073H12. NCBI lineage: Bacteria > Bacillati > Actinomycetota > Actinomycetes > Mycobacteriales > Corynebacteriaceae > Corynebacterium > Corynebacterium sp. HMSC073H12. The sequence goes on from NZ_KV834033.1 coordinate 201,804, forward strand.
ATGGCGCCAAAGAGGAAGAAACCGTAGATGCCAATATCGAGCGCAGTGCCCTCCACCCCGGCACGGGCGAGCAGACCACTGAACGCCTGGTTGGCCTCGTAAGCCGGGGCGCCACCGCGGTTGCCGGCGAAGAACTCATCGGTCCAGAAGTAGATGGACTCTTTAAAGCGCACGGCGAAACCAATGGCGACGGTCACCAGGAACCAGCAGAAGCTCTTGGCCACAGCCGCAAAGTCACGGCGCATGAGGAACACCAGCGCATATGCCGCGGGGGTGATCTTGATGCCCGCCGCGATACCCACGCCCAATCCACGCAGCTTCTTGGGCAAAAAGCCCAGCACATCGGAGACCACCAGCAGCGCGAGGAAGACGTTGATCTGTCCGAAGAGCACGTTGGCGCGCAGCGGGTCGAGCAGCATCACCACCCCGAGCAGGCAGGTAGCCATCAGCTTCGGACGCTCAGACCCGAGACGAGTGAAGACCATCCACAGCATCGCCCATACCGCCGCCAGCGTGGCGAACGTCCAGATGATTTGCAGGGTGACCGGCCCCGCCCAGGTCAGCGGGTAAAACAGCAGCGCTGCAAACGGTGGGTAGATGAAGCGGAAACCCGATCTGGTGGGAAACTCTGGTGAGTAGAGATCCTGGTCTCGTCGTAGCGCCCAGCCGGCGTCTTGGAAGACCTCGAGGTCCATCATGTAGGCAGTTGCCGCATGATAGATGAAGTCGATGACAACGACCAGCGACACCAGCCCAAATACAATTGCCAAGATCCGTCTCTGCATGACGGAAAGCGTCGAGAGTCTGTCCATGAGCATGATTCGACACTACCGCACTGTTCTTCCTACTCAGGCCTTAGAGTGGGAGGTATGTTCGTGGAAAACTATCGCAAGGTTCGCTCCGAGATTGACGACGCTTGCCGACGAGCCGGGCGTCAGCCCTCCGAGGTCCGTCTGCTGCCCGTCAGCAAGACTGTGCCTGTCGACGCCCTGGTGGAATCCTGGCCGGAGCTCGCAGCAGCCGGCTGCGCTGGCCTGGCGGAAAACCGCGTCCAGGAAGCGGTGGCCAAGGCGGAGGTATTCCGGGAGGCCTTCGGCGAGAAAGCACCACATATGGCCATCATTGGTCCACTGCAGACGAATAAGGCTGGCCATTTAGTCAGCTGTGCCGATGAGTTTCAGGCGCTGGATCGCCCGAAGGTGGCCGGAGCGCTGCAGCGCCGCTTGGCCGATGCCGAGCGCACGCTCGATGTGCTAATTCAGGTTAATGCCTCCCGCGAGCCGCAGAAGTCAGGTCTGGCGCCGAGCCACGCAGCGGAGTTTGTCCGCATGTTCGGGCCCGATGGCGAGTACCCGAACCTGCGTCTGCGCGGGTTTATGACCATCGCGGCCCAGAATGATCCGAATGTGCGCGAGACCTTCGCGGAGCTGAGGGAGCTGCGCGACAGTCTGCTCGGGGATTTGCCGGAGGGTGTCAGCCTCGACGAACTGTCAATGGGTATGTCCGGCGACTACCGCGAAGCCATCGCCGAGGGAGCGACCACCGTGCGTGTGGGACGCGCTATCTTCGGTGAACGCTCGTATAAGAAATAAAGGTAATCAAATGAAGGTAATCTCAGTGCCATGAGTTCTCATGTCTCCCCGTGCTCCCGTCGTCGTTTCCTCCTGGGAACTGCCGCCACTGCAGCTGGCGCACTCGTAGCCGCTTGTGCACCAAAGTCTGCGGTGGAGAAGGTTGACGCTGCCGACATTCCGGTTGGCGGCGGTGTGGTTATCGGCAACTACGTCGTCACGCAGCCGGAGGAGGGCAAGTTCGCCGCTTTCTCCAGTTCGTGCCCGCACCAGAATGGTCGCATCACTGAGGTCAGCAATGGTGTGATGATTTGCCCGAACCACAACTCCCACTTTGATATTGCTACTGGTCAGGTTGTTTCTGGCCCTTCGCGTAAGCCCGCTGGCCAGGCTCCGCTGTCAGCCGATGGCACTGAGCTGATTGTGGGTCAGAAGTAGGTTCCGGAAGCAGATTCATGGTCGGCGGGTTCAAGGCCTAAGAGATCTACTCCCGCCGGTGCCAGCTGGAATCGCAGCGGGCGGCGGCTCGTGGGCATTGCCAATCCTGCCGCCTCTAACTCGGCGAGATACTTTCGCGCTGTCCGCTTTTCCTTGCCGACGGTGTCAGCGACGTGTTCGAGCTTGATTCCATATTCGGGCCCGAACAACCGAACCTGTGCCAGGACGTATAGCGTGCCAATCTCGTTTCCTGTAAGCGACACAGGCAGCACCCGCTCGGGCGAGTTAGATAGCTCAGCTATCCGCTGTTCAAGCCTTTCGCACTGGTAAGACTTCATCTGCAGCTCTTCCAGCAAATACTGCTGTGCATTCAGAATGACATCAGCCATCGCCTCGACGAAGAAAGTGACTTCTCCCCGGTTCATTGGGTCTTCCGTAGTGGTAAAAGCCTTGTAATACTTCGCTTTATCCTCAGCGAGTTGGCGGGAAATAGTCAGCGCAGTTGCGGTCGAGAGTGCCTCCCGCAAAGCCACGGACAGTAGAAAACGCCCCATCCGGCCGTTGCCGTCATAAAACGGGTGAACGAATTCGAACATGAAATGGCTTGCCAAGATTCGGATCAGCCGATTGTCCTCTGCGGAATTCACCGTTGCCAGGAACTCATTGAGGAGGTGGTGAATGGCAGCTTCGCTTTCAACACCTCGATGAACCTGTCGTTGCCCATCGGTAATCGTGACCGTTGCTGCCCTGAAGAGTTCACCGTCTAACTCATCTTCGGCGGCAATCTCATCGCCGAGAAGCTGATCGTACTGCTGACGGAGTTCTTTAAGCGTTATCGGAAACTCAATCCGCTCATCGTTGGCCAGCCGGAAATAGAGCTGGCTGAACTCATGGAACCGCTTGTGCTGGGTTCCGGAAGTGTTGTCCAACGCCTCCGCGACTTCTCGCCGTGTGGAGTGGATCCCCTCAATTTCATTGGTGGCTACTACCTCGGCCAGGAGCAGATTGAAGAGATAGTGAGTCCGCGCGGCACCCGGCAGGCGATTCCACAACTGTGAGATCTGTAGCTCTAGAGACAGAATCTTTTCAATCTTGGCTGCGAGGTCGCTTGTAATGCAGCAAAAGAGCGGCCACTGCCCCAGCGGAAAGTGCCACTGAATCGTCGACGGGGAGTCTTTGCGTGACTGATATTCGCTCTCCACTGCCTGTTCCGCATCATGTGCGGACATGTGGAAGATTCTCTTAAGCGGATAGTGCTTCACGGCGAGCTCCCTTCTTTCCCCGGTGTTTTTACATGATGCTTTTTACATATAGTGCCCTAAAAACTAACCCTTAATGTAAAAAATCACTGTTTTTTACATTAAGGGTTCTTTACGCGGTGCCTAAATGCGCCTTGCTGCCGGTTTCGCCACCTATCGCCGCGGCTTCAACCCCGCCACAGCACATGCACCCGCGACGAAGGACAGCGCCACCAGCCACGGAATCAGCCCTGCCCACTCAAAGCGGCTGAAGACCATGCCGGATACCCAACCGACAATGGACGAACCCGCGTAGTAGCTGAACAGGTACATCGATGATGCCTCGGCGCGGTCGCGCTGCGCCACCAGCCCCACGCCGGACGAAGACAGCGAGTGCGCCACGAAGAACGATGCCGTGAAAATTAGCACGCCCACAATCAGTGCGGGCAGCCACGGCAGCAGCGCCAGCCCCAGGCCCACGCACGCGGCCAGAGTCGCAATGGCGATGAGGCGACGGCGGCTCACCGTCTTCGCCCACACGCCCGCGCGTGCCGACGACCACGTGCCCGACAGGTAGAGAATAAATACGAACCCTGCCAGTGCCGGGGAGAGTCCGAACTTATCGCCCAGTCGGAAGCCCAGGTAGTTGTACAGGGAGACAAACGAGCCCATGAACAGGAACGCCAGGGCGCACAGCGCGAGGATGCGCGGATCGCGCACGTGACGGGCAATGGCCTGCCCCTCCCCCGCAAACGACAGCTGTTTCGGCGTAAACCGACGCTGTTGCGGCAAGAAGTACCAGGTCAGAATGGCGAAGATGAACGCCACCGTCGCCGAGACCGCAATCGCCATCCGCCAAGAGGCGAACTCCAACACAATAGACGGAATGATACGGCCGAGCAGCCCACCGACTGTCGTGCCCGAGATATACAGCCCCATCACGCGACTGACGTGGTCGGCGTGGACTTCCTCACTGACATAGGCCATGGCCACTGCGGGAACACCGGCAATGACAATGCCCTGCAGCAGACGCAGCGCAATCATTGGACCGATGCCCGGCGCGATTGACACCACGAGCCCCAGTAGCGTTGCCACAAATGCGCTGATGACAATCACGCGTCTGCGTCCAAAGCGTTCCGACAATATGGACACCGGAATAATCGCACAGGCCAAGCCGCCGGTGGTGGCGGATACCGTCAGCGCGGCGGTGGCGGGGTCGACCGATAGCTCGTCGGAAAGCGTGGGCAGCAGCGCCTGCGTTGCGTAGAGCGCTTGGAACGATGCCAAGCCGGCGAAGAGCACAGCGATAAGCGCGCGGCGGAATCCGGGATCTTCTGGCCGTAGTCCTTCGATCTGTTCGGGGTTTTCGTTAGCGCTAGTCACTTGTCCTACGTTAGCCCTCCCACCAAACCCATCGCTGAATACACGGATCTGAAAAACCTTTTTAATTCGCGCGCGGTATCGCGTTCGTTTTATTAGTTTCGTAGGCATGACTACTTCTTCCGCACAGCCACAGGGTCGCAATCACGACCGCGAGTACGACATCGTCGTCTACGGTGCCACGGGTTTCGTGGGCCGCTTGATTGTGGCCTATCTGGCTAAACACGCCGGTCAGACGAAGGTGGCGCTCGCAGGTAGGAATGCTGAAAAGCTTGCCGATGTCGCGGAGAACGCAGGCGTATCGGACTGGCCGGTCATTGTTGCGGATGCCGCCGACCAGCAGGCGGTGGCAAAGCTCGCGGCCAGCACGAAGGTGGTGTTGACCGTTGTGGGGCCGTACGCGAAGTACGGTCGCACCCTGGTGGCCGAGTGTGCCAAGGCCGGTACTCACTACGTCGACCTGTGTGGCGAGGTGCTGTTCGTCCACGACTCCATCGCGAACAATCACGAGGTAGCGCAGCAGACCGGGGCGAAGATTGTCCACTCCTGTGGCTTCGACTCGATTCCCTCCGATGTCGCTGTCCGTGAGCTCCACGAGGCGGCTCACACCAAGCTCGGTGAGACAACCCTGCTGTTCAAGCATGTCAAGGGTGGTGTCTCCGGCGGCACTATCGATTCGGTCCGCGTTCAGCTTGAACAGGCCAAGAAGGATCCCAAGCTGCGTCGCATCATCGCCGATCAGTACGCCCTGGCCGAGCCGGGCCCCGACCAGGGTAAGTTCGGCGTCGACCTGCGTCCGGCGCGCTTCCGCCGCCACTGGCGAGCCCCCTTCTTCATGTCGCCTTTCAACACCCGCATTGTTCAGCGCTCGGCGATGCTGGCGGATTACGGTGATTCCTTCCGCTACCGCGAGCTACTCAATGTCGGCCGCGGTCCGAAGGCTTTCGTGCGCGCGAATGCTTTTGCGGCTGTCTGCAGGTTGGCGCTGGCGGCGATGGCATTTGGGCCGACGGCCAAGCTCATTGATAAAAAACTACCGAAGCCGGGCGAGGGCCCGAGCGCTGAAGCACAGGCCGAGGGCCGCTTCACCATCGAGGCCTACACGGTCGACACCTCCGGTATTCACTGGCGTTCCAAGGTGTCTCTCGAGGAAGACCCCGGGTACGCAGGCACCGCGATTATGATTTCCAGCGCCGCCCTCGCGCTCGTCCACGACGATCTGCCGGGCACCACCGGCGTGCTCACTCCTACCGTCGCGCTTGGCGACGCCCTGTCCCGCCGTCTCCGCGCTGGCGGCATGACCATTGAGGCGGTGCAGGCTCGATGATTGGTGGCCTGACCGGTGCTTTTGCGAATCTCACCCGCGGACCGAAGCTGCCGAGTGTAGGTGGTGGCCGTGCGTTAGTGACCGGCGCTTCCTCCGGCATCGGCTGGGCATGCGCGGAGGCACTGGTCAAGGCCGGTTTCGAGGTCGTTGGCACGTCCCGCAGAGGCGACGATGCGCCGCACCCCGAGGGCGTGCAGATGGTGGCGCTCGACATGTCCAGCGCTGACGATATCGCCGCTGTGGTCGCTCACGGGCCTTACGACGTCGTCGTCGCCAACGCCGGCGAGAGCCAGTCGGGCGCTTTCGAGGAGCTACCCCGCGAGGCGCTTGAGCGTCTCTTCCAAGTCAATGTTCTGGGGCAGGTGGAGCTGTTACAGCAGCTGCTGCCCGGCATGCGTGAGGCCGGTCGTGGACGAATTGTGCTGGTGGGCTCGATGCTCGGCGGGTTACCGCTGTCCTACCGTTCTTCCTATGTGGCGACGAAGGCCGCTATCCGCGGCTTTGGGCTCTCACTGCGCGGTGAAGTCGCGCAGTTCGGTATTGGGGTGACGGTTGTCGAGCCGGGCGCCATCAACACGGGGATTTCCTCACGTCGGACGACGTATGGCGATGAGGATTCCGTTTACGCTGCTGATGTCCACCGCATGCTGACAAAGTTGAATGCCAATGAGGAACGTGGCATTCCAGCTTCTGAGATTGCTGAGGTGGTCATACGCGAGGTGGCCGCCGAACGACCCTTGGCCCTGGTGGCGCGGGGGTCGTCGGCAAGCGTGGCGGTGCCCTTCATGCGGCGGATCCCGACGCAAGCGATGTTGACCATCATGCGCCGGGTGCACGGGCTGCGGTGAGTTAATCGGCGTGCTATTCAGCGATGGCGCGCATCTCGACGGCCTGCGCACACGCCTCCGCGGCTTCGTGGGCTAGGTTGATGGCCTCTTGCTCATCTACGACTTGGACAATCCAAAAAGCCGACGGGAACGTCATCGCGTTGTAATACGGCAAATCGCTGTGCGAGCCATCCGGCAGCACCGTCATGGCCTGCTCCGGCGGCACTAACCCGCCGGCCATAACCCAGTGGCCTTCGTCCTGGAGCTTCTGGTTGAAGCGCCCAACGCGATCAAAGGCAGCGTGCATTTCCTCGTCAGAGTCATACGCGTTGATATCTCTGCGGCCATGAACCGTGAAAAAGTACTGCACACCAAGCTCCTGAATTTCGTTTTGCTAAGTGTAACAGATTGGGCGGGGTTGGAATGGTGTATCACCAAGGGACAATGGCTCAACAGGTGTAACCCCAGTATCCAATCCAAGTACTTTGTTACTATTAAGCAACTCAAGTTAATGCTATTTGTTACAAGAAGACTCCGTCTTGTCCAACAACAACATGGCATTTCAAATCCATGTTCCTCTGGGCTCTGTGGTACGCTCGTGGCTGAGAACCAATCCTCAGTAAGGACCGACTCGTTAGCGGTTCCGATTGCTCCTTAGGGCCCTTCGGGGCCCTAATTTTTTTGGAGTTATACATGCGCTACGTGGTTGGTATCGATGTTGGTTTGTTCTCTGTCGGGTTTGCTGCACTTGAAATTGATGACGCGGGAAACCCAATCAAGATTCTGAATGCCATTTCGCATATTCACGACTCTGGGCTAGATCCGAACAATCAGAAGACTGCCCAAACACGTAAGGCAGTATCTGGTGTCGCTCGACGTACCCGCCGCCTGTACGCCACTCGCAAGAAACGTCTGGCGACGTTGGACTCTTTTCTCACCAGTAATGGCTTTCCAGTTGTGAACCTCGAAAAAGAGGCTGACAATATCGCATGGGAAGCCCGAACAAAACTCGCCAATCAAAAGATTGATGATGAAGGCGAAAAGTACAAGCTTTTCTCAATCGCCATCCGCCATATCGCTCGTCACCGTGGCTGGAGAAATCCGTATGTTCCGGCTGAACGGCTTAATGCTCTGCGCAACCCATCTGATGGGTTCCGGGCATTGGAGAGTAAAGCACGAGAAATAGCTAAGGGACCGATCCCTTCTAATCCGACTCTGGCCCAACTGGTTACTGCACTGCCAAATGGTGCGACGCAACTGCGTGGCGAAGGCGGCTTCCTATCAGAGCGCCTGAACCAACAAGATTTTGCTAATGAGATTTTGAAGATTGGCTCCACCCAAGAGTTCACTTCCGAATTCATGGCGAAAGTGGTTTCCCAAGTTTTTTACGCGAAAAGCCCGAAGGGATCAGCTGAAAAATTTGTCGGCAAAGATGAGCTCGACCCATCGCAGCCACGCGCATGGCGCGCCACACTTGCTTTTAATGAATACCGAACCATCAGTCTTTTAGCGAACGTCCGAATTGCTGACTCCGCCTCTCCCACAAAAGCTCAACGCGCTCTAACCGTAGAGGAGCGCAAGAAGGTCTTTGGCTTCCTCAATACTTGGAATAAACGGACTTCCCCAACCTGGACTGATGTCGCTGAAGTACTTGGCATTGATCGCGGCTGCCTAAAAGGCACTGCTACCTCGAATGACGATGGTGAACGTGTATCCGCAGCTCCACCTATTAACCAAACTCATCAAATCATGTGGAACTGCCAAGTGAAGTCTCTGCGAGAGTTTTGGCGCAAGGGCAGCGACGCAATGCGTAGCGCACTAATCCACGAGCTTTCCAATGTGGAGACAACGGCCGAAGAATCTCCTGAGGCAATTGCTGCGGCGACGGCGATACGCTCCCTTACTCCCGAGGAGATGGAAAAACTAGAGTCAATCAAACTTCCTCATGGGCGCTCCGCATACTCAGTGCGAACCTTGGAAAAACTCTCTCACCACTTATTGAATAATGAGGCTGACCTTCATTCAGCACGCCAGGCGCTATTCAATATCCCCGATGACTGGCACCCAGCCGCTCCCCCAATCGCTGAACCAACAGGAAACCCATCCGTAGACAGAACACTAAGCGCAATCAACCGCTGGCTCCTGCTTGCAGAGAAACGTTGGGGCATACCAGCATCAATTAACATTGAGACTGCTCGACATGGATTTAAGTCCGAAAATGCCGCACGCGAAATCGACCGTGGAATCGAACGCCGTGCAAAACGTAACCGTGCGGTCCAAGAAAACATCGCCAAGGTGCTGGGCATTGAGGGCAAGGTACGCCGTGGTGACCAAATTCGATACCAGGCAATCCAACGTCAAAATGGCCAGTGTGCTTACTGTGGTGCGCCAATCACTTTCAAGAATGCGGAGATGGATCATGTCGTTCCCCGCGCCGGCGCAGGTTCAACCAACACACGGAATAACCTGCTAGCTGCATGCCATAAGTGCAATCTCAGTAAGGGTAAGTTACCTTTCGCAGTCTGGGCGCGCAAAGAACTATCTGGCCCAAATGTGAGCCTTCAAGGTGCTATTGCTCGAGTGAATCAATGGCCGACCGACAGTGGTTTAACTACTAAGGAAATGAAGGATTTCCAAGAAGCCGTAATAAAGAATTTGAAGCGGACTTCTGAAGACGAGAAAATTGATGCCCGCAGTATCGAGTCTGTGGCATGGATGGCAATCGAACTCAGGCATCGCCTGATTGGTCATTTCGAGCAAAAGGACTTTACACCTAAAATTCGAGTCTTTAGCGGTGCTGTGACTGCGTCGGCTCGCAAAGCATCTGGCATTGAAAAGCGCATAAAAATGCTGGGTGACAGTCACGGTAAAAATCGTCTAGACCGACGTCACCATGCGTTGGACGCGACAGTAATTTCGCTGATGTCATACACCGTGGCACAGACATTGCTGGAACGCGACAACTTGCGTTGGGAAGAGTCTATTACTCGTACCCCTGATTCCGACTACGGAACGTGGAAGGAGTACCAGGGACGAAACCAACAGAACAGGTACCTGTTTGAACAGTGGACTCATCGGATGCGATTGACCGTACCTCTACTCCAGGATGCGCTGGATAACAACCGCATTTCTGTTATAGAAAACCTCCGTCTACGCCTTGGGAATAGTCAGGCGCACGAGGCTGGCATCGGAAAGCTTATTCCAGCACAGGTTGGGGACTCTCTATCCCCTGAATTAATTGATAGAGCATCGACACCTGCACTCTGGTGTGCCCTTACGCGTTCAGAAGACTTTGATTGGAAAGACGGATTACCGGCAAATCCAACGAGGGAGATTACAGTCAATGGAAAACACTTAACAGCCGAGGATGAAATCACTTTCTTTGGCGTCAAGGCTGGCGCAATTGCCGTTCGTGGTGGCTACGCAGAACTCGGTGCCTCTTTCCACCATGCGCGTTTGTATCGTATTACGAACGGAAAGCGGCAAGCGTACTGCATGCTGCGCGTATACACTGTAGACCTCATCCGCCACCAAGGTGAAGATCTATTCTCGGTCGAGCTACCTCCTCAATCCATTTCTGTGCGGCAATGCGAGCCAAAGCTTCGTAAGGCATTGAGAGAGGGGACAGCCGAATACATCACCTGGTTTGTCGTCGGCGATGAGCTTCACGTGAACTCTAGTAAAGTTGCTACGGGTCAAGCCGCCACTTTCCTCGCGGAATATGGGGACATCCGGTCGTGGAGAGTTAGGGGGTTTTACTCAGATGCAAAGCTACGACTAAAGCCAACATTATTTTCAGCCGAAGGGCTTCCTCAAAGTGTTTCAGCAGATTGCAAGAAAGTCATTGACAGTCCTGGCTGGCTGCCCGCTGTCAACAAGTTGTTTGGTCTAGGCTCCGTAACGATTGTTCGCCGGGACGCGCACGGTCGACCACGATTCGAAAGTACGGCCCATCTCCCCATTTGCATTCAAGTGGAGTCACTATGACATGGCGTGTACTCGACTTCACATCGTTCAGAGGCCGACTTAGTTACGCACGTGGGCGCATCAAAGCTGAGTACCATGACGGTAGTCGTAAAACTGTTAGCCTCGCCGAAGTTGCGATTGTTACTGTTGCCAATAATGTAGATATATCGTCTGGGCTGCTTGGTGTATTGGGAGAGAAGAGCATTCCGGTCATCGTCACTGATTGGCGAAAGATTCCTCTCGCAACATCCACTGGATGGTCGACACATACCCGTGTCGGGGCACGCCAGATTGCACAGGCTAATCTAAGCCTCCCTAGACGTAAACAAGCGTGGGCCAGTCTCGTGCGCGCGAAGGTTCGCAGTCAAGCACAGACACTTCAAGCACTTGGCCTTTCCACGGCCTCGAACAACTTGCACAAGCTTGCTTTAGAGGTTAGGTCAGGCGATCCGGCAAATGTCGAGGCGCAAGCAGCTCGTCTCTATTGGCGTCACTTCTCCAATGAATCTTTTCATAGAAATCAAGATGGGATTGATTTCGTTAACATCGCACTCAATTATGGTTACACCGTCCTAAGGGGTCACTGTATTCGAGCTGTCACAGAAGCCGGACTCTGGCCTGCCTTAGGTGTTTTTCATCATTCAAGATCAAATGGTTTTAATCTAGCTGATGACTTGATCGAACCATTTCGGCCAGTAATCGACTACTCCGCCGCACAACTACCTCCAGACTCCGAGATTGAAGATCCCGCTGTTCGAACAGCACTGGTTTCAGCCTCTACTGCTCCGTTCCATAAAGATGGACGAAGCGTAACCACAATGCTAAGCGCGACAGCCCAACAGTTCGGACGGTACGCAGAGGGAGAAATTAAGCAGTTCCATGCGGAGTCATGGTCTGGCCCCCTCCAGGAAGCAGCGTAATGCGCGAGGACAAACGCATGTGGTGCATCGTCATGTTTGATCTTCCAGTAAAGACGGAAATTGAACGAAAAGAAGCCACAAAGTTTCGGAATTTCCTCTTAGACAACGGTTTTAGTCGAGTTCAATACAGTGTGTACGTGCAGTACCTTCCACTAGGCGCTCAATTAGCCAAAATTGCCAAGAACATCAAACAAAGATTGCCTCACGCGGGCGAAGTTCGAATCGTTCCATTGACAGACAAACAGTGGTCAAATGCATTCCGTTTTTCTAAGGGAACGCCCCAAAAGATGGAAGAAACACCACAACAACTTGAAATTTTTTAGAAAAAATCCCCTGATAGACCAGTTCAAAAGGTATTTTTCTACCTCTCTGAAGTCTATCAGGGGAAATGAGAACCAATCCCCAGCGTTACCTCGTCCTGGCGCTCGTTATCGTGAAGTCTATCAGGGGAAATGAGAACCAATCCCCAGCTTCGTCGGTTCCGAGCCACAGTGCGAATGAAGTCTATCAGGGGAAATGAGAACCAATCCCCAGCAGTGCTGCTGCCTGCGCTGCAGGGGTGCGAAGTCTATCAGGGGAAATGAGAACCAATCCCCAGCAATCCCTACAGATTCCTGTACGGTAAGAGAAGTCTATCAGGGGAAATGAGAACCAATCCCCAGCAAGTTCGCGCGCGTGAGTTTGCGGGACAGAAGTCTATCAGGGGAAATGAGAACCAATCCCCAGCAATCCCTACAGATTCCTGTACGGTAAGAGAAGTCTATCAGGGGAAATGAGAACCAATCCCCAGCTGAGTACGGACGACCCTGACGCGGCTAAGAAGTCTATCAGGGGAAATGAGAACCAAT
>NZ_KV834033.1:214418-310471 GCF_001837775.1 Corynebacterium sp. HMSC073H12
CAGGGGAAATGAGAACCAATCCCCAGCTTGCTACCCCTCTCTAGGTAGTAAAAGAGAAGTCTATCAGGGGAAATGAGAACCAATCCCCAGCTTGGACATTCCAGCGTTGACCGGGTAATGAAGTCTATCAGGGGAAATGAGAACCAATCCCCAGCCCGCGCAAGCGGGGATGCCCCTTTCAACCAAGACTGTATCACCAATAAAACTAACCGGTCTGCACTAACCGGTCCACAACTTCCGCCAGTCCCATCCAGCAATCAAAAACAATGAGTGACACGAATAGCGGAATAATTCAGTTAATCCGAGAAGATAGGGGATTCCCAGCCGCCGGATTAAAAACAGTCAACTTGTGAAGTAAAACCGATTCCTCTGACTGAAATACATCGCTCGCATGGGACACCTGGAGCTCTCTCATAATGAAAGATACTGGCAGGAGCTGCATTGGTTCTGACTGGGCGTTTTGCGGGCAGAGCCTAGTTTCACTCTGTTGCCAATTCCTGTTTCGCGGCGGTGGCTCGCTGTGCCCTGATCTCCGCTACCTGCTGCTTGCGGGTATTGAACCCCATGCGCCACGGGGCGGCTAGGCCTGACTCGGGGGCATGCGGGTTATCGCGCCAAGATTTTCCCTCGTTATAGGCCTGCGCGCCCTCACGGTATGCGGCGGACTGCTCGGCAAAGGTTGGGTACGGCTGTTCAGCAGCCTGCCTGTCCTGCGCACCGACAGCTTTCATTTTCGCGCGCAGTTCCTTGATTCTGTCCTGAATCTTGTTGTTGTAGCGTTCCTGCTGCTCTGCGATTTCAGCGAGTGCCTGCTGCTCGGTGATGGGGGCGAATGAGTCTTGGCCTGCCTTGTCGTAGGCTTCCTTAGCGCGCGGGGTGCGCTCCCAATCACGCAAAGACGGGTTATAAACGCACCAATCTTCCTGGCCGTCGTCTTTGTAGATACTGCCGTTGTGATCCCAGTACTTCGTCATGCGTTTACCCTCCTGAGTGTTTACACGGGGATACTATCCCCCTCCTAATCAAACCGGAATTGCCCTGCTCGTGCGGGAGAGCCCGAAGGCGATAGAACCTCCGCTAACCTCTCCAACGACAATTCAGGGGTCCCAGACCTGATTTGGGACATTAGAAACTTCACGCCACGAGTTTGCACATTGATTGCTATTTATGGCTCGTGCTCAGGGGAAACTTTGATGCTGATTGCAATACTGCTGTGATCTACATTTGGCTCAATAGTGTCGAGATAGTCCCGCACCTGCTGCTCGGCATTGTCAAGGTGAGAAACACTGGTGACATTGTCTTCATCCAGAATCAAATCCCATCCTTTTTCCCACTGCTTAGCGATGACGTGAATAATTGCACTCATCTATGCTCCTTTAAGTGGTGCGGCACAGTTTTAGAAACCTCTCCTGCCCTCACGGGAAACCTATCAGGATGGCCGGATTAGGTTTTCGAACATCGGTGTTCTCTTCAAAGTTGGGAAAACGAGTCAGCCTTACGCGACGTTTCCCTGCCCCCGGGAACATCCCCGCTCACGCAGGGAACCCAAGGGCGATAGAACCTACACTAACCTCTCCGGAGCTTCCGCCAGGCCCAATCAATAATCACGAAGCCAACGAGTGTCACACCGAACAGTGGCGCAACTACCGAGTAGGCAATCAACAGCGCCACAACAGCCGCTGCAACACCCGGGCGAATATCTCGCCAGCGCGTTGGCACCGGGAATCTGCCCGGACGACCACCTCGACCGCGTCCAAACCACATGGCGTACCCGCGCACAATCATCGCCAGCAGAGCAACACCGATCAGCGCCAGGACCAGCTGATTCACCCACCCGAACAGGATGCCCATGTGCGCGTTGATCAGCCATTCGGTCAGCTTCGCCGGCAGCGGCCAGTCCGCAAAATGGATCCGATCGACCATCGCTCCGGTCGACCCGTCAACGGTGACGGTCTCAATGCCCATCCGCCATTCCTCGCGGGCTTCCTTGGCCATCCACACCGTGCCAGCTTCCGGTGGTGTCAGTTCGACTTTCCCGGACAGCCCCTCGGCACGTGCGAGGTTCATAACACTATTCGCCTCTGACCAGTCATAATTCGCTGGCGCAGTTGCAGTTATGGCTGGTTTCGGCGCGTACCAGTCCATCGTCTCGCGCAGCTTAGCAATACCCGTTCCAGCCACCCACGACCACGTCAGGCCGGTGACGGTCAGGAACAAAAGTCCAACGCTGACCGCCAGACCAACATTCGCGTGACGACGCATATGATGCGCCCTCTTACTTGTTCCCTGTGTCCGCTTGCGGCGCGAGCGATCCCACCAGAGCCAAAGGCCACCGATAGCCAGTGCGCCCATCCAGGATGCTGCCGTCTCAGAGTAGAGGCGACCAAAGTTGCTATCAATCCAGAGCCTGCGGTGCCCTTCCGAGATCCAGGCCCGCAGTGGCAGCGCCGCCGAGGAACCGTATTGCACCAGGTCACCTTTGATGCTCAAGTCCCCTGGGTCGACGAACACCGCATGTCGGTAGGACTCCGACTTCAACTGCTCATCGTTGAACATGACTCGCGTTGTCTGTCCCGGCTTTTCCGGGATCTGCACTGCGGTCACCGGCAGTTCAGGATGCACGAGCTGCGCGACCTCAACCTGCTTTTCCAGAGGCTGTGCGGGAAGGCCTGATGTTGCAGTTAGTTCTTCGTGGTAAACCACCTTTTCTATGCTCGGGGCGAGGGCATACGCCACGCCTGTGACAGCTGCAATAACGAGTAGCGGCGCAACGAGGATGCCTGCAACGACATGGATTCGGTGCAGTAATGCTCGTGGCCCACCATTTTTCTGAGTCTGTGCGACGGGGTTTGCGGCTGGCGTTCCAGCGGCATCGCCTGTGGCTATTGAAGTCATGCTCTATTAGTCGGACGAACCGCCTCACTTGTTCCCCAGCAAGCTCACTTTTATTAACTTCCAGGGGTAACCATTTGGCCACGCGCCCCGTTGAAGGCCACCTCGTGCGCAACTATTCGTCGTAAAGCCCGCGTACCCTCGAACACATGGCTTATCCAGACGTGTACCACGCCAATGACAACCGCTATGAGACGATGCCATACAACCGCTCAGGTGACACGGGGCTAAAGCTTCCAGCCATTACGCTGGGACTTTGGCATAACTTTGGTGATGACCGGCCGCTCGAGACGCAGCGTGAGATTCTGCGCACCGCGTTCGACCACGGCGTCACGCACTTCGACCTCGCCAACAATTACGGCCCACCGCAGGGCTCTGCGGAGGCGAATTTCGGTCGCATCATGGCCAAGGATTTCGCTCCCTACCGCGATGAAATGATCATTTCCTCGAAGGCCGGTTGGTACATGCAGGATGGCCCCTACGGCTTCGGCGGCTCGCGGAAATACCTCGTGGCCAGCTGCGATGCCTCACTGAAGCGCATGGGCCTGGATTATGTGGACATTTTCTACCACCACCGCCCCGACCCGGATACGCCTATCGAGGAAACCGTCGCCGCCCTCGACTTCCTCGTCCGCTCGGGTCGCGCACTCTACGTCGGCGTCAGCTCCTACTCCCCCGAGCTCACTCGCCGTGCGCAGAAAATCGCCCGTGAGCTGGGCACTCCGCTGACTATTCACCAGCCGAGCTACTCCATGTTCAACCGTTGGATTGAGGACGAGCTGCTGGCAACCTGCGCCGACGAAGGCATGGGCGTCATCGCCTTTTCCGCGCTTGCGCAGGGTCTTCTCACCGACCGCTATCTAGATGGCGTACCGGAGTCCTCGCGTCTCGGCGCGCACAAGATGAACTCGGGGTTCCTCAACGACGACACGCTCACCGCCATCCGTGAGCTCAACGCCATTGCTTTACGCCGAGGCCAGTCTCTGGCACAGATGGCCATCTCGTGGGTTCTCCGCCGTGACGAAGTGACCTCCGCTCTGATTGGTGCATCGTCGGTGGAGCAGCTGAAAAACAGCCTCGGCGCCCTGGATGCTGCGCCGTTTAGCGATGAAGAACTCGCGGAAATCGACAAGTGGGCCGTCGACCGCGGGATCAATCAGTGGCAGGGCGCTACGGAGTCTGTGTAGTCGGCAGCACATACTCAATCAGCTCATCAATCTGCTCTTCCGCATCCCGTTTAGAGGTGCGGAAGTTGATGCTGACGTGATTGATGCCGAGCTGTCGCTGGGAGTGCAGCAGTTCGATGAGCTTGTTGCGGCCAAGGCGGTACCCGAAGTGACCGCCCTGCGCGGGCGCGCCGGGGTCTTCATGCAGGTCAATCCACAGTGATTCCAGGAAGGGTTTGAACACGTCCTCGCCGCACTCCTTGGCCACCGCTTCCTGCCAATTGGCGATGTTTTTCTTCTGCATCTCCAAACCCTTGTGGTACATGAACCACCCGTCGGTATGCGCGGCCTTCCACTCCAGGCTCTGCTGACAGGAGCCGGTGGCCAACAGCGGAACTCGGCGTGCCAGCGGTTTGGGCACCACGTCCGATCCGCCCATCTTGCCCTCGGACCACCGGATAGGCCGGTAACTGGTGCTGAGGGCCTTTTCATAGACCTCGATGTGCTCGCGGAAACGCTCGCCACGCTTGCCTTTGTCCTGGTTAAAGGCGGGGAACTCCTCGGGTCGGTCGCCGGTGGCAACGCCGAAGAGGAAACGGCCGTCGGAAAGCCTGTCCAGCGTGGCAGCGCGCTTGGCCATCACCAGCGGATGCTGAAAAGGCACGACGATTGCACCGGTGCCGAGTGCGATGTCGCTGGTGTGTGCGGCGATGTAGCTGAGGTACATCCAGGGGTCGTAGACCTGGCCGACGTCGCCGAATGTCTCCACGCGCAGCGGGATGTCGCGTGCCCACACCGCCGCGATGCCTGCGCGTTCGGCTTTCTGGATCAGTCGTATCTGATTGCTCAGTGCGTCCTTGGGCTCGGCTTCGGCGTCCTGTTCGATGGGCAGGCTGAGACCCACCGTGAGTCGGCCCGGCGCGAATGTGCGCTGGTAACCGGGCAATTCGTCGATGGGCTTGTCCGAAAGATCAAACAGCGAGCTCATGGTGCTCAACGGTAGTACAGCTGCCGCCGCACCCGCAGTTAAGCTGGAACCATGCTTGAGGATGTCATCATCGTCGGAGGCGGCCAAGCTGCCCTCGCTACCGCCTACTACCTGCGCAAATACGGCATTGATCCGCTTATTCTGGATAATCAGCCGGCTCCCGGCGGCTCGTGGCGCAGTGTCTGGCCCTCGATGACACTGTTTTCCACCTCAGGTTTCTCCAACCTTCCGGGCATCCAGATGCCCGATTATGACGGCTTCCCGCCCGCTTCCCATGTGATTGACTACCTCAGCTCCTACGAAAAGCGCTACGAACTGCGCGTTCAGCGTCCAGTTTCCGTCACCCATGTCACCCACGACGGCACCTTCCACCTCACCAGCGATGCCGGAGACTTCGAGTCCCACCAACTCATCGCCGCCACCGGCAACCGCCCCTTCGTCCCGCACTACCCCGGCACGACCTCCGCAAAGCAGTGGCATTCGGCCAACTACCCAGGCCCCGAGCCATTCGACGGTTCCCGCGTTGCCGTCGTTGGCGCGGCGAACTCGGGCGCCCAAATTGCCGCTGAACTGGTACTTTCCGACATCGACCCCACCTGGTTCACCCGCCACGAACCGCGCTGGATGCCCGACGACGTCGACGGCCGCGTCCTGTTCAAACGCAACCGTCAGCGAGCACTCGCCATCGCACGTGACGAACCCGACCCCGGCCCCTCCGACAGTATCGGCGACATCGTTGTCCTGCCGTCCGTCCGCAAAGCCCGCGACTCCGGTGCCCTCACCTGGACACCCATGTTCTCTTCGCTTGACGACGTCCACGCGGACCACCTCATCTGGTGCACCGGTTTCCGCCCCGCGCTCAGCCCCTTCCGCAGCGTCGACTCCGACCTCATCGAGTTCGTCGGCTACGGCGACTGGGTTGGCCCCGGTGCAGCCACGATTATGGGTGTTGGCCCCTTCGCTAAGCGCGCGGCTGAGCGGGTGGCTGCTCGTCTGTCAGCATGACCTGCATTAACAACATGTCCAACCAACGCCCGTTCTTTGTCCCTACCTGAGGCAATAGCCCAACGCGCTGGAAACCATACTTTTCGTGCAGCGCAATCGACCCCTCGTTGCTGCCGTCGATTGCTGCCACCAAAACGTGCTTTCCCGCCTCCCGAGCAGCATCAATGGTCACCTGCAAGAGCTTCCCGCCGATGCCCCGGCCCTGAAAGTTCGGATGCACGTAGATGGAGTTTTCCACTGTGTACCGAAACCCGTCGAAGTCACGAAAGTCACTAAAGGTGGCATACCCAGCGACTTCGTCGTCAAGCGTGGCGACGAAAACCGGGTAATCCTTGTCCCAGTGAGCTTCCATCCATGCAATGCGATTCTCCGCACTGACCGTGTCATCGTTCCAGATGGCGACGGTGTTGATTACGGCCTCGTTGTAGATTTCCGCGATTGCCGCGGCGTCCTCCCGCGTTGCTTGCCGAATGATCATGGCTTTGCCCCGTTTTCTGCGCTCCGCCTTTATAGATGCGAGATTATCAAGCTTCCAGTTTCGAACGGGTGTTTTATTTATATTTTTCCGCAACCCCCCATGCGCAACCCGCAAACAACCTGGTAACAAGCGCTTTTGTAGTCAGCCGACACCTACAAAAACCATTCAAAATCTCTCACCATTTCTCTTTACAAGCCAGAACGGCACCTGTACGATAGCAAGTAAGTTCGAAAGAAAACCGACAACCATTGGAACACCAGGGGGATCCAATGAAGTCCGAACAAGTACCCGAACCATATTGGGCTCATGAAAATCCTGAAGATGAGCTCTCAGCACTCGCGCGGGCTACTAACCGCACCCACCTTGAGTTGATTGAAGCCTGCTGCCCTGCAGGCGATGATGACGTTGAAAACCATGCCGCTCGCATCAGCGTTCGGCTGGGAATCACCCGCAGTGAAGCACTGCGTATCTGTGACATTGGCCTATTGCTGGAGAAAATGCCTCAGCTAGCGGCCTACGCCCGGGAAAGCTGCGCATTATCTATGCGGCAACTCGGCATCATTGCACATGGCGTGGTCGGCATCGAGCCTGATCAAATACCCGATGCGGAGAAGAAAATTCTGGCATTGGTTACGCCACGGAAGCGTCGTCAAGCGATGATTGGCCCTCGCACGCTCACTACCAAAATTGGTGATATTGCTGCGGATTTGGACGACCGTGCTCGCGCCGATGGCACAATTCCCACCATCACCGATACGGAATCGGTGACTCTGGTGGAACGTCCCGACAGCTACTCCCAAATCATTCTCACGCTGCGCCCGGACCGCGCCTACTTCGCCATGTGCGCAATTGAAACGGTCTTCCGCGCGAATGAAGAAATGACGCAGGCGGATGCATTTGTGGAACTGATTCACCAGCGCACCAATGCAGAAGTTGTGCTCAATGTTTTCCGCGAGCCCCACAGTGATGACGCCTGGCTGGACGGTGTCGGCTGGCTCGGCGCGCTAGTCACGGAAGAGTGGATGCAAAAGGTGACGCATGTCCGCCTCTCAGCAGACAGCGCCACCAATGGTTACCGTCCAACCCCAGCGCAGGTTGCCCGCGTCCACGGTCGTGACGGCACGTGTCGCTTCCCCGGCTGCGAAGTCCCAGCGTACAAGTGCGATATTGACCATATCGCACCGTACAACCAGGAAGACCCCGAAGCCGGTGGCCCTACCGACACGCAGAATCTGCACTGCCTATGCCGGAAGCACCACAACCTGAAAACCCACAAGCTCTGGGATATCACGGCTTATGAGGACGGCTCAGAGGTGTGGTCCTCTGCCGACGGCATTACCGCGGCGACCGTCCCGGCCGGACCGTTAGCCGGGTTCGGGCGACAGACTTTTGACAAGCGCGCTACTCAGAAGACGAAAGCACGCCATGACCACTACATGAAGTGGTGGCTGTCATTCGCGGCGGTGCCAGATCTAGTCTTTGATGATGGGGAGGATTAACCCAGCGGGCCACCGCAGTTCGGCCATGCGCCAGCACCCTGGGAGGCAAGCACGCGCTCGCCAATCTCAATCTGCTGCTCCTTGGTGGCCTGGTCAGCCGTTGGTGCGTACTGGTCACCGCCGTGTCCGCTCCAGGTCTGCTGCGAGAACTGCAGTCCGCCGTAGTAGCCGTTACCGGTATTGGTCTGCCAATTTCCGCCGGACTCACATGCCGCAACCTGATCCCAGGCGCTAACTGATGCAGCGTTAGCGGCGGCGGTCGGGGCAGCAATCATGCCTGCTGCCACGGCGGCGGATGCGATGAACTTACCGGAAAAACGCATAAAGAGAGAACACTCCTAAAGGGTTGACTTTTCTCTTGGCCGACCAACCTACGCGCACCCTCCCCCGCCCTGTCAACCCGTATCCTGGAAAGCATGTCCGTGGCAGATATCGTCCGCAAGACCGAGAGAAGGATCAACGCGCTGGCCGCCAAGCGTTCCAAAAACGCTGGTTGGGAACCGGAAATCATCGGTTTCACCGGGTACGGAAATGCAGGGCGCGTTCGCGTATTCGGCCGTGTCCTCCTGAAGGATTCGGCCAAAAAACGAGACGAAGAACGAAACAAAAAACGCGGATTTTGGCAGTTCTTTACCGTCGAACTCGCGGACTTTCCCGTCACCATCACTGCCGGCAATCGCACGGTGGAAACCACCACGGATAGCAACGGCTACATCGAGGTGCTGATTCGGAATCACGGCCTCGAACCCGGCTGGCACGAGATCACCATCAACGACACTCCCGCAGAGGTTCTTATCGTCTCCCCGGAAACCAAATACGGCATCGTCTCCGATATTGATGACACCGTGTTGGTCACCATGCTGCCGCGCGCCCTCATCGCCGCCTACAACTCCTGGGTCAAAGAGACAGACGAGCGCAAAGCCGTCGCTGGCTTCAGCGAGTTCTATGCGCAACTTCGCCGTCGTTACGCGAGCAAAACCGATGAGGACACGGACGTTCCCGTTATCTACCTCTCCACCGGCGCGTGGAACACCTTCGGCACACTAAAAAAATTCCTGCACCGCAACAACCTGCCGAAGGGTCCACTGCTACTCACCGATTGGGGGCCAACGCCCACTGGCCTGTTCCGCTCGGGCAAGGAACATAAGAAGGTGCGACTGCGGGACCTGTTTATTGACTTCCCCGAAATCAACTGGATTCTCGTCGGTGATGACGGCCAGTACGACCCGCTCATCTACGGCACAGCCGCAGCAGAACATCCGGATAAGGTCGCGGCAATCGCAATCCGCAACCTCACTCCCAGCGAGCACGTGCTCTCCCACGGCACGGCAGTGCCGATTGAAAAACTGGAGAACACGGAGGTCCCGTTCGTCGAAGGCGCAGACGGCTTTAACCTGCTCAAACAGATCGACCAGCTGCCGCAACCATGATCTACCTCCGCCAGGCCCGTATTCACGATGATGCCGAGCTCCCGGCTTACGTCGTAAAGCTCGCGTTGCCCTTCCCCATGGCCTTCACCACGCCGATTACCATCTTGACCGGCGAAAACGGCAAGGGAAAGTCGACGGTGCTGGAGGCGTTGGCGTCGGCGATGGGGGTCGACACGGACGGTGGCTCGCGGTTTAAAACGCAGGAGCGCACCTCTCCGATTCCGCTCGCGCTGACCAAGCGCAATCCCCCGGATACGTTCTTCTTCCGCGGCGACGCGCACTTAAACCTCGCGCGTTTCTACGCATCGATCGGCAGTCTCCCCGGCGGTGACGGCATGGCGGACCTCACCCAGATGAGTCACGGCCAATCCATCATGGCGCTGGCCAAACGTCGCTTCGGTGCCGAATCGCTGATCTTCCTCGACGAACCCGAGGCCGGACTGTCGGTACTGCGCCAGCTGGAACTCCTCGGCCGTCTCGGCGCGCTCGCAGAAGCCGGCGCGCAGATCATCATGGCGACGCATTCCCCCATCCTGCTCGCCGCACCGGAAGCAATGATCATTTCGCTTGACGACGCCGACACCACCCACTTCGAAGACACCCTCGCGGTACGGGCGACCAGGGATTTCCTAGCCGATCCCGTCGGCATCGCTGACTACATGGTGGAGCGTTTTACTCCGGATTCTTAAGCCCCAGCGATGCCACGACGCCTGCCGCAGACAGTGCTACCGGTAGCCACATGGCATCACTCATGGCGGTAGTGAAGTCGCCACGGTTGCTGCTGAGCGCCGCCGCCATGACGGTGGCAATCAGCGCGCTACCCAGCACACTGCCAATCTGGCGGATGGTGTTGTACACACCGGAGGCGGCACCGGCGAGGGACGGGTCGATGTTGCGGGTGGCAGCCGTCGACAGCGTGCCCCAAATAAACGCGTTTGCCACACCGAATGCGGC
Organism: Corynebacterium sp. HMSC073H12; assembly: GCF_001837775.1. Taxonomy (NCBI): domain Bacteria; kingdom Bacillati; phylum Actinomycetota; class Actinomycetes; order Mycobacteriales; family Corynebacteriaceae; genus Corynebacterium; species Corynebacterium sp. HMSC073H12. The sequence continues at coordinate 224,831 of NZ_KV834033.1, forward strand.
ACCCGGCAGCAACAGCCACAGCACGGAAAGCTCCTCGTGCATGAGGTAGTGAAACCCGAGCATGCCCACCAGCGAGGACCCAAAACCGATTAGCGCGAACTGGCGGAACTTCAGCCGGTCCAGCATTCGCCCAGTCCACGGCGCCATGACACCGGAAATGAGCGCCTGCGGCACGAGCAGTAGTGAGGCTTGGATGGTCGATAGGTCGCAGGCATTCTGAGCGAAGAGGATAATCGGGAAACCAACCGCGACCACCAGCGCACCCATCACGGCAATCGCCAGCGAGGAGACGGTGAAGTTGCGATCCTTAAAAAGGGACAGCGGCATCAGCGGTTCGGCCGTGGTCTTGGCCTCCCACGCAGTGAACAGTCCAAGAATCACCACGCCACCGGCAATCAATGCCCAGATCCAACCGGACCAGCCGGCACTCTCCCCCTCCTGAATGCCGAAGACCAGCAGGAACATACCAATTGCGTGAGCACGACGCCCAGATAGTCGATCTTGTTGCGGTGCGTCTCGAAGGCCGGCAGATAGCGAAACGCAAAAACGAGCCCAACCAGGCCAATCGGCACATTAATGAGGAAAATCCAGCGCCAACTCAGCAGCTCAATCAACACGCCACCAGCCAGCGGCCCCGTCAGCGAGGCAATTCCGGCCGCCGCTCCCCACAGGCCCATCGCCGCACCGCGATGCGCCGGCGGAAACATCTGCGTAATCAGCGCCATCGTCTGCGGCGTCAACAGCGCGGCCCCCAGTCCCTGCACCACGCGGGCAATGATCAGCATGCTTAACGACGGCGCCAACCCACACGCCAGCGACGCCAACACGAAGATAACCAGGCCCGCTACATAGGTGTGCTTGACTCCCCAGAGGTCACCGAGCCTGCCGGTAATAAGCAACGGCACAGCATAGGCCAGCAGATAACCACTGGTCACCCACATGACCTGGTTGAGCTCACCGCCCAGTTCATGCTGGATGGTGTTGATGCCAACAGTGACAATGGTGGCGTCGACCAGAATCATGAAGAAGCCGAGCAACACGGTCCACAGCGCTGGCCACGCCTTTTTGGGATCAAACTGAGTATTCAAATCTGTAGCCACTCGGAGTCATGTTAGTTGACGGCACGTTCATTATCGGCTTCTCCTACACCAAGAAGCACATGGCGATTGCCCCGGAACGCGCAGGTATTGAAAAGTTCGCCGACGAGTTCGATGCCCGCGGCCTCTCCTACGGCAAAATGATGGTCCGCTTCCCCTGGCCAAAGGACGGCAAGGCCGAGTCCATGCCGCTGGACCTGCTTGCCAAGATGATCGAGTTCAACATGGAGGACAAGCGTGGCATGACCAAGTTTTGGCGGTAGGAAGGTCTCCGTCGAATTTAGTGGCTAGCCCGAAACCACGCTGTCCAGAATCATCGCTGCATCAACAAATCTCTCGGGATGGGGACCCGCGAAGTTCAGGCGTAAATACGGGCCGATTTCCTCGGAGGGAAACCAGTCCCGTCCTGGCGCAACTATCAGTCCCCGTCCTTCGCAACGTTCGGCAACCTCTTGGGGGTCTGTGCCATCGGGAAGCCTGCACCACAAGTTGAGTCCTCCTTGAGGCACGTGTGGAGTTTCCACCGACGGCGCATATCTGGATAAAGCTTCAAGCAAATCATTTCGTCGCTGTCGCAGTGCGACCTGCATATTTTTGAGGTGCGTCGCGTACGCACTTTGCTTGACGACGTCCAGCGCCACGGCCTGCAAAATTCCACTGGTGTACAACGCTTCGGCTGAAACTTCTGCGAGTATCCGCTGAAGAACTGGCCCCTTGGCAATTACTGCCCCTACCCGAACTGCAGGCGAAATCACCTTTGTCAGCGATCGCAGATAGATGACATGCCCTTCGGCATCATCCGCCGCTATCGGAACATCAGGTGCGTCGAATGCGAAATCATGTGCCCAATCGTCCTCAATGAGGAAAGCGTTGAACGCTCTTATGATTTCAATAATTGTTTTACGACGAGCTGTCGACCACCGTTTCCCATGAGGGTTACCGAACGTGGGTTGACCATAAAAAGCTCGTGCAGAACTCGTTCGTAGCAGCCTCTCCAGACTCTCGGGGATTGGCCCCTCATCATCACTTTCCACTGGTAGTAGAGAAATCCCAGCCTGCCGAGCAGCCAGGATTGCACCCCAATATGAAGGCGACTCAATGATGAGTTCCTTCGGTGAAATGGCACGAAAAATAGCACCGAGCCCGCTCTGTGTGCCTGGAACAATAACCACATCGCGCTCATTTGCCCGTACCAGTTGCGAAGCAAACCACTGCCGCAGTTCTGCCATCCCCCGCACCGGTGCTCGTCGATAGGCATCGTGCGATTTACTGACTCTGGTAAGCGCTCTTCGTACCAAGTTCGTTGGCAGCAGAGATTCATCCGGATAACCGGAATGCAGACTGATTGCCTCATCAGTGGAAGCTCTCTGGGTGGCGGCCAGAACCCGTCCGGTATTGGGCTGAGGTCCCAGCGCTCCGACTTGCCAGCTAAAGTCCGCCCGTGGGAGTTGTTGGCGATGCCTGACGAATACCCCCACGCCGACTCGCACTTCTACCAGTCCGCGGGTAGCCAGTTCGTGGATAGCGTTTCGCACTGTCACCGGGCTAACCGAATACGACCGCGTTATTTCACGGCTGGATGGCAGCTTTTCTCCGGCTTTGTGTTGCGCAATCCACGTTTCCAGCTCGCCGACCAACATAGACGTGCTACTGTTAACCATGAATATACATAGTAGCGCTATCGTATCGAAGCGCGCAGTGCTATCCTGCCCAATCCATTTTTCGCATCACCTCGACAATGTTCTCTATGACCTGCGCGGACCAATTCAGGACAAGGCCGACGAGCTACAGCGTCAGGGCGTAAAGGTCATTCCCCTCAATGTCGGAAATCCTGCCCCATTCGGCTTCCGGCCATCTGCAGAGGTACTTTCCGCTATGCACCGTGGCCTCGAGGAAACTTCTGGATACTCAAATTCCCTCGGCCTGAGTGACACCCGTCAGACTGTCGTGGACTACTACTCGCAGAATGAGGACTTCCCCGCCCTCGATAGCGATCACGTTCTCGTCGGAAATGGTGTCTCGGAGCTGGTAAACCTATGTCTACAAGCTCTCATCAACGACGGTGATGAGATCCTCATCCCCTCACCCGACTATCCACTCTGGACCGCATCCACCACCCTCGCCGGCGGAGTCCCCGTGCACTATCTCTGCCTAGAAGAAAATAATTGGCAGCCAGACGTCGATGACATACGCGAGTCCATCACAGCCAAAACTCGGGCGATTGTCATCATCAATCCAAACAATCCCACAGGCGCCATCTACTCACCGGAGACTCTCTCCCAGATTGCCCAGCTCGCACGTGAGCACAATCTAGTGCTGCTTTCCGACGAAATCTACGACCGCATTGTGTACCCTGGAGCCTCATTCACTCCAACAGCTTGCCTAGCGCAGGATGTCCCCTGCTTAACGTTCTCCGGCCTTTCCAAGACGCATCGCTTGGCCGGATTGAGAGCTGGATGGGTGACTGCAACTGGATTTCGCGAACAGGACACCCTGTTTAAAGGAATTCGACTACTGGCCTCAATGCGGATGTGCGCCTCAATTCCGGCCCAGCACGCGATTGCTGCCGTGCTGGGCAAAGAACACAGCATCGACAATTTAGTACGACCCGGTGGCCGCCTCTTCGAACAAAAAGTTGCTGCCACTACAGCACTCAGCAAGATTCCCGGAATCTCGTTCATCGAGCCGCAAGGGGCGCTGTACATTTTCATTCGACTAGACGGCAATATTTACGAAATTGATAAGGATGAGGACTTCGTTCTCTCGTTTCTGGAAGCAGAACACATTCACATCGTCCAAGGCAGCGCTTTCAATGTGAAAGGCGGGACATATGTCCGGATTACTTTTCTTCCTGAGGTCGAGACAATTGAACATTTCGCCGCTCGCTTCGCAGCTCACCTGGAGAAGTACGCTAAGCGCTAGCCCCTACCTACATCGCTAAATCCGCCAGGGCATCCTCATCAATAATGGCCGTCCATCTTCGACCCGCGCAGGTGTTGAAAAGTTCACCGACGAGTTCGATGCCCGCGGCCTCTCCTACGGCAAAATGATGGTCCGCTTCCCCTGGCCAAAGGACGGCAAGGCCGAGTCCATGCCGCTGGACCTGCTAACCAAGATGATTGAGTTCAACATGGAGGACAAGCGCGGGATGACCAAGTTCTGGCGATAGGTCGGGGTTGGTTGCCGGACCTGGAAGCTGTCAAGCGTTTAATGCGCATTCCTTTCCTCAGCGAGATTACGGAGGAATGCGTCTTTGTCGTCGCAGTATATCTCAATCGAGGAAACCATCATTAGCCCCTTGTAAAGATCTTCTGCCACGACTGGCGAATCCACTTCTAGCCTAACGTTCACTTCACTCAAAACAGGCACCCTGAGATTGCCGTCTTCGTCAATTGCTACGCCCCCTCCTTCACCTGCCGTTACGGAGCTCGCATGACGTAAGTGTGACCATGGAATTTCGCAAATAAGCCTTCGCCCATTTCGCAGTACGAGTCCTTGCGGTGTTATGAGATGTGGATGGTTCCGAACAGTTACGTAAAATCCAGATAAAAGAACTACGGCATAAACACTAATTACCAGCAAGAAATATCGCCAAAATGTATTAGAAATAGCAAAATGCACTATGCCGATTTCTACAATGCTCAGCGCTAATACCATAAAAACAACAGTTCGAAGATTTTTGTGCACAGTAAAGGATCTGACTTCACTGTCGACATTTTTCTGAGGTCTAAAGAATGTAAAAGCAGCTATCAGTGAGCTAACTTCCGAAACAAGTAGCGCTAGTATTTTTCGAGGTACGCCAAAAATCTTTGACGTCTCGGACAGCGAAGCAGCCCATGACCTACCATTTCTGAGATAGTCTTGCCGCATACCTCCAAACAGTAAGAGAAGAGCCGCAACTACAACGGCAAGTGGTAACAGGAATACCCAACCCGGCAAACCAGATACCACATTCATAAGAAGGAAAAGAACTACTTCAAGAATAATTGCGGTAACCAGAATTGCTCTAAATATAATTTTCATGCTTACCTTCCGACTATGAACGGACAGACTTTCCTCGGAAGAAGATTCCTCACCATGCAAGCTCTCTCTTAATATTTCTTACACATTCTTGAGTTGATTTTTCACGATATAAACAGGTACCAAATGATCGTTAAAATATGGCCGTGAGCCAAATTCATGACTGAACACCGCTATACCAATGTCGCAGATGGGGTCGACTGCCCTCATGCACATCTCAAAACTATTCGAGTTTTCTTCCACTTTCAATACAAAATCAGTTTTGGGATTTATACTTCCCTTCTCGCGAGCCGGTTGCAATACCAGCTGGCCGACGCATCCGACGACTTGTGGCCACGCTATTCACCTATCGATGCGCTGTAGCGTGGCCACAAGTGAATAGCGCATCGACAAGTGAGAGGGTCTGGCCTACAGCGTGCGCATAAGTGCCGAAAAACCATCGATAAGTCAGGAGAATCCATCGATAAGTGAGAGAAATACAGCGATAAGTCCCCGAAACCTGGCCATAAGTGCCGGACAGGGTTAAAGGAGGGTTACAGGACAAGCTAACAACCTCGGCTCAGCATCCGCCCCTGCTTCAACCCAAGCCCCACTCCAACCCCCACCACAAACAAAAAATCCTCGGAAGCTTTTACACTTCCGAGGATCTTCGCTGTGGGCGAAGGGGGACTTGAACCCCCACGTCCGTAAAGGACACTGGCACCTGAAGCCAGCGCGTCTGCCATTCCGCCACTCGCCCGTGGGAACGAATAGAACTATAACACCCCGCGCTAATACACCACCAAATCCCCAGGCCAGCGCGCGTTTTTCACCACTTTTCAAGCACTTTCCAACGGCATTTAAGACGCCTTTTTCGCACTTAGCAATAGCAACCTACCCCACAAGCGTCGTCACTATTTGATAAACCTCAGCAGTTCCTAGCCCTTAACTGAAGGTGTAGGGCTCTATACTGTTGCTAAAGTATCGATAATTTTTATGCACATTTTTCACGTAACCCGCCGCGGTTTGGCGGGAGAAGGCGAATTTCTTTAGTCAGATGGATTTCCTAGGACGCATCCGCAAGCTCGATAGCTCGCTTCAGCGCGGGCTCGACAACAGCTTTGCGCGCGTGTTCGGCGGCAAGGTTGTCCCGAATGAGTTAGAAGAATGCCTGAAGCAGGAGATTGAAGACTTCCTGATGCAGGACGCCAACGGTCAGTACTTGGCACCCAATGATTTCCGCATTGGCATCAGCGCCGCCGATTACAAAAACCTCTCCGCGTCAGAGCCCAACCTGCCGAATCAATTGGCTGACCGCATGACGCGCTACTGCCGTAACAACGGCTGGGGTTTCACCGGTACCATCAGCGTCCACCTGCAGGCAGTGGAGTCGCTCCACACCGGTCAGTTGAAGACGGCCAGCACTTTCACCGAGGACACCGTAAGCACTTCGGAGTTCGTTCCATTCGACGGCAATGCTGAGAGTGCCGACAATGCCAACACTGACGCAGCCCCGTCGCAAAGCGATGATGAACCTCAAGCCGCAGAGACCTCTGCCGCCTACCACCCACAGCCAGAAGCTGAGCAGTTCCCCACCGCTTCCCGCCCCATCCCCGCGGTCGACCCGGAAGCGGCAACTGAGCTGAGCAACCCGGCCGTGGACGAAGACCAGTCCCAGGAAAAGACGGTCACCCTGCTGTTGCAGGACGGCTCCTCGCGCGTATTCGAGATGCGCCATGGTTCGAACATCATCGGCCGCGGCACTGCTTCCGACTTCCGCCTCCCGGATACTGGTGTTTCCCGCCAGCATGCCGAGATCACGTGGGATGGCCAGGATGCGGTGCTCGTCGATTTGCATTCAACCAACGGCACCATTGTCAATGGCGAACCCATTGATAACTGGCTGCTGGCCGACGGCGACGAAATCTCGCTTGGCCATTCTGTTCTCGAAGTTCAGATTCGCTAGTTAAATCCCCTGATTCAAATCCGCTAAGTAGTGAGGTTTACCAGGTTCAAATGCCACTACCCTAGGTTTGCCGACACATTCCTGGAATAATTACGTCCGTGTGTTCGGTTGCGGACCCACCAGCTCTACATAAGGAGGTTCCTCGGACGTGGAAGCTATCGTTTTTCTGCTTTCGCGCATCGGCGTGCTGGTCGTCCTGTGGTTTTTCATTTGGATGACGCTTCGCACCCTGCGTACAGAAACAACTGGCTCGGCTCCGCTGCGCCCACTTCGGCAGACCAGCAGTGCTCCGGCCAAGCGTTTCCAGCGCTCGCAGACTCCACATCAGCTCCTTGTCACCTCCGGGCCGCTGGCGGGTTCGCGCATGAACCTAAACAACCAACGCGACATCACTATTGGCCGTTCAGAGTCGAATGCCTTCGTCCTCAACGATGATTTCGCCTCGGGCCAGCACGCTCGCGTCATCAACCGCGACGGCATCTGGTACCTGGAGGATCTGGACTCCCGCAATGGCACATTCCTCAATGGTCAGCGCGTGGAACAGCCGGAACGACTGGCTTCGGGTATGGAATTTCGTATTGGCCGTACAACTTTGAGGTTGCAACCATGAGTCTTGCTCTGAATTACACGGCCCGCTCTGACCGCGGCCTCATCCGACAGAACAACGAGGACTCCGCCTATGCGGGTTCGCGTCTGCTCGCGCTTGCCGACGGCATGGGTGGCCACGCCGCCGGAGAAATCGCATCCCAGCTGATGATCGCAGCTGTCTCTCGGTTGGACAATGATCAGCCCGGCCCCGATTTGCTCGAGTCCCTGCGCAGCGCCTGCATAGAGGGCAATAACTCCATTGCGGATGAAATTGAGCAGAACCCCTCTACGCAAGGCATGGGCACTACGCTGACTGCTCTGCTTTTCGACGGCACCCGCCTGGGCATGTGCCATGTCGGTGACTCGCGTGGCTATCTGCTGCGCGACGGGGAGCTCATCCGCATTACCCGGGATGACACTTATGTGCAGTCGCTGGTGGACGAGGGCAATCTCACCGAAGAAGAGGCGGCAATTCACCCTCAGCGCTCACTGATTTTGAAGGCTCTCACCGGTCGCCCGGTGGAGCCTACTTTGTCTTATCGCGATGTCCACGAGGGCGATCGCTACCTGCTGTGCTCGGATGGCCTGTCCGATCCGGTGTCCGCGGACACCATCAAGGATGTGCTCTCGGAGGGGACTCCGGACGAGGCCGCTACCAAGCTCATTGACTACGCGTTGAAGTCCGGTGGTCCGGATAACATCACCGTGGTGGTTGCCGATGTTGTCGATTCGTCGGCACGCACGCCTTACGAGCCCGCCCTGGCCGGTGCCCTGCAGAGTGCGGAGGAGGAACTCCCCCGCCCCAATACTGCAGCGGGTCGCGCGGCGGCACTCCGCCCGCGGAAGTCACAGGAAATTGCAGTGACTTCGGCGCCGGAGAAGAAGGCTTCCAAGGGCAAGTGGCTAGTTGTTTCTGTGGTGCTGGTGCTGGTGGCCGGTTTGGTCGGCCTTGGTATTTGGGGCTGGCAGAAGAAGGAGTCGATGTACCATCTCGCGGTGGTCGACGGGCAGGTGCAGCTGATGCACGGCGTGCCCGGTAGTTTGCTGGGCTTCGATCTGCAAGAGCCACATCAGTTCATCTGTTTGACCGATGACAACGAGGTTCAGCTTCCTCCGGCTGGGACGCCGAAGGAGAAGGTCAACTGCCACATCATGACGCCGGAAGATCTCTCGCCGGCGGCACGCAATTCGCTGGAAGGTCTGCCGGCTGATTCCTACGACGGTGTCAGCGACCAGATTGGCCGTTTGGCGGAGTCGGCACTGCCGGTATGTCTGTCCGTGTCCGACGACGACAAGGATGCAACTTCCGCCGACAAGAAGGATGAAAAGCTGGGTTCGAAGCCAGGAGTCAACTGTAGGCAGGTGCGAAAATGAGTGAAACTACCGCGAAGCGACAGCTTCGGATGAAGGAAATGCTCCTGCTGCTGCTGTCGGCAGGATTGTTGCTTTTGGCACTTATTTCGCTGGAACTGGCTCAGGGCAACTCGCTGACCGCCGATGTCTTTTACATCATTGGCGGATTCTTTGTGATCTTTGCAGTGGCGCATATCGCGCTGACCTTTGTGGCACCCAACGCCGATCAAGTGATGCTGCCGGTTGCAGCCACTCTCAACGCCTTGGGGTTGGTGATGATCCACCGCCTCGACCTGGCCAATGACACCTCGTTAGTGCGCAACCAGATCATGTGGACCGTACTCAGTGTCGCACTGTTTATCGGCGTGATCGTCCTGCTGCGCAACCATCACTCACTGTCGCAGTACTCGTATCTGCTGGGTCTCGGCGGCTTGATTCTGTTGGCGCTACCGCTGGTGTGGCCGTCGTCGATTAATGCTGATGCCCGCATCTGGATTTCCATCGGCCCGTTTTCCATGCAGCCTGGTGAGTTTGCCAAGGTCATGTTGCTGATCTTCTTCGCACAGCTGCTGGTGAATAAGCGCTCGCTGTTCAATGTGGCGGGTAAGCGTTTCCTGGGCATTGATTTCCCGCGTGTTCGCGATCTGGGCCCGATTCTGCTGATCTGGGGCATCGCTACTGTCATCATGGCTCTGCAGAATGACTTTGGTCCGGCGCTGGTGCTCTTCGGCACTGTGCTGGCAATGCTCTACGCTGCCACCGGTCGTGGTTCCTGGCTCATCATCGGCATGGGGCTGGTGACCATCGGTGTTGTCGGTGTCTACATGGTTTCGGACAAGATTCAGGCGCGAGTCACGCATTTCCTGGATCCGTTGGGCTCCTACGACGAGGGTGGCTACCAGCTCTCCCAGGGGCTGTTCGGCATGAGCTGGGGTGGCATCGGTGGCACCGGTCTGGGCCAGGGCTACCCACAGAACATTCCGGTGGCACACTCTGACTTCATCCTCTCCGCCTTTGGCGAGGAGCTCGGTTTTACCGGTCTGAGTGCCATCATCCTGCTGTTCGCGATTCTGATTTCGCGCGGTATTTCGGCGAGCTTGGCGGTACGTGATTCCTTCGGCAAGCTGCTGGCGGCCGGCATCGCATTCTCGATGGCCATTCAGCTGTTCGTGGTTGCAGCCGGTGTTTCCAAGCTGATGCCACTAACCGGTCTGACTACACCGTTCATGTCAGCCGGTGGTTCCTCACTGCTGGCCAGCTACATCATGTTGGCCATCGTGCTGCGCGTCTCTGACGAGGCCAACCGCCCCTGGGGCATTCCAAGCAACCCTTCGGGCCTCAACGACAATGCCAACGCATCTCAGGGGGTGAACTAGTAGATGAATAAGACCATTCGCCAAATCTTTGTTGTCGTTCTCGGACTCTTCGTTCTTCTACTGGCGAACCTGACCTACATCCAGGGCTTCCAGGAGGATAAGTACGCCCACAATCCGCTGAATAGCCGCCAGTTCCTGGAGGAAAAGTCCAAACCTCGCGGCCAAATCACCACTGACGGCGACATTCTGGCCCACTCGGTCAAGGGCGATAACGGCTTCTATGACCGCAGCTACGACACCGACCCGGAGGCATATGCCGCGGTGGTCGGATACCTGTCGGACATCTACGGCTCCGCCGGTATCGAACGCTCCCAAAACGAGATCTTGAACGGCAGCGACCCTTCGCTGTTTACCTCCCGCGCCCTCGACATGGTCACGGGCAAGGAACCTTCTGGAGCTTCCGCAGAGTTGACGCTGTTGCCGAACGCTCAGCGGACTGCGTACCAACAACTCGCTGAACGCGGCTACGTCGGCTCCGCCGTCGCCATTCGCCCATCGACGGGTGAAATTCTCGCGATGGCCTCCACACCGTCGTTCAACCCAAATAACATCGCGGCCGGCGACGAGAGTACCTGGCAGTCCCTCAATAACAATGAGGGCGCACCGCTGCTCAACCACGCCACTCAGCGTCCGCTGCCGCCGGGTTCCACTTTCAAGGTGTTGACCACGGTCACGGCACTGGAGCAAGGCGCCTCCCCGGACACCTCAGTCACTGGCGCACCGCAGATTACGCTGCCGGATACCACCACTACGTTGGAAAACTACGGTGGCTCGACCTGTGGCGGGGCTACTACGACTCTCCGCCAGGCTTTCGCACAGTCCTGTAATACGGCGTTCGCGGAGCTCGGTATGCAGTACGGGGCCGATGCACTCAAGGACGTCGCCAAGCGATTCGGCATCGGTGAGACCCACGACGACGCGGGCCTGCCGATTCAGCCCTCCACCGTCGGTGAGATTCCGGATCAGTCCTCGCTGGGGCAAACCTCCATTGGTCAGCGCGACGTGTCCTTTACGCCACTGGACAACGCCATCATCGCCGCCACGATTGCCAACGGTGGCGTGCGCATGGAACCCCAGATCATCAAATCGGTGCGCGGTGCCGACCTCTCCGAGATCAAGTCCTTCAAGCCGATTGAAGCCGGCGAGGCGATTTCGCCGGAGATCGCAGAAACCGTAACTGAGCTGATGCGCGGTTCCGAGTCACATTCGGGCGGTAACGGTTCGCGTATCGCCTCCAAGACCGGTACCGCGGAACACGGTGCTGTCCGCGGCGAGTACGCACCGCACGTTTGGTACATCGCCTTCGCTCCGAACTCCGATGTCGCCGTGGCTGTCGTCGTAGAAAACGGTGGCGGCCAAGGCCAGGGCGCTACCGGTGCCTCCGTTGCTGCCCCGATTGGCCGCGCGCTCATTAACGCGGTCGAACAGGCAGGTGGATAAGTATGGATGCCCACCAAGTTCAAGACATCGTCGGCAACCGCTATCACGTACGCCGTCTGCTCGGCCGTGGCGGTATGTCCACCGTCTGGCTTGCCGACGACGCCACCAGCGGCGAACTAGTTGCGATCAAACTTCTGAATCAGGAGTACTCGGACAACTACGAGTTCCGACAGCGCTTCCAGAACGAAGCCGCTGCTGCACGCAGCGTCAACAGCCCAAACGTGGTGAAGATTGTCACGTACGAGGAAGGCGATATCGGCAGCCACGGCGCGTGTTACATCGTCATGGAGTACATCCGTGGCGAATCTCTGTCGCAGGTGCTGCAGCGACGTCGCACCCTGCCAGAGCACCTGATGCTCGACGTGCTGGAGCAGACTGCGCACGGCCTGTCGGCAATTCACGCTGCGAACCTTGTCCACCGCGACATTAAGCCGGGCAACCTGCTGGTGACGCCGGAGGGCACCGTGAAGATTACCGACTTTGGCATTGCCAAGGCCGCCGAAGCGGTGCCTCTGACGCGTACCGGCATGGTCGTCGGTACCGCACAGTATGTCTCGCCGGAGCAGGCGCAGGGCAAACAGGTGAGTCCGGCGACTGACATTTACTCGCTTGGCTGTGTCGCCTACGAAATGGTGGCCGGCGCCCGCCCCTTCCAGGGCGACTCCACCGTCGCGGTTGCCGTGGCACACATCAACGAGGCACCGCCTGCGTTGGCGCCGACGGTCAATCCGCATATCCGCGAACTTATCGGCATTATGCTGCGCAAGAATCCGCAGCGTCGCTATGCCGATGGCCGCGAGCTGGCACAGGCTGTTTTGCGAGTGCGCGCGGGGCACCGCCCACCGCAGCCGCGTGGTGTGACCCCAACGGTGCACCGTCAATCCAACGCTGCCAACCCGGCGACCACCGAACTCGGTGCCATGACGCGACCGCCCATGCCGGTGTCGCAACCACAGCAGCAGCCACAGCGGCCACAGCAGCAACCCACTCGGCAGCGAAAGCCGGCAAAGAAGCGCAGCGGCTGCGGTTGTGGCTGCGGCAGCATTGTGCTGTTGGTGCTGCTAGTGTTGCTGGCCGGTGCTATCGCTGTTGTCTATTCGCTGTCGACAACCGGTTCACTGCCAACCATTCCAAACTTGGAGCAGTACATTCCGAACCAGTCACAGCAGCAAACCACAGAAGAAAACCCTGACTCCAACAACGGTTCCGGTTACGGTTGGTCGGACGACAATTCCGGTAACTGGGGAAATAACGACGGTGGCAGCTACGGCGACAACTCTGGTGAAAACTACGGTGGCAACAATGACGGTGCTTCTGACAGCTCCACTGAACAGGACACCAGCGAGACCGCCCCGGATACTTCCGAACCGACTCAGGATTCGGGCAACGACAATAGCGACGACTCCACTGGCGGTGGTCTGCCCGGTATTCAACTGCCCCCGGAAAATGGGTCCGGTAATACCTTGGGGACTCCAGATGCACAGTAATATTCAGGTACAAGATGTTTTGGTGGAAATCCTTCCGAAGGGACTGACGAACAATGTCTGGCAATGACGATCTCCTCTCCGGCCGTTATCGGCTCGGCGAGCTCATTGGCGTTGGCGGCATGTCCGATGTTTACCGCGCTGAAGATACTGTTCTCGGTCGCTCTGTCGCGGTCAAGATGATGAGGGCCGACCTTGCCAGGGATGAGAACTTCCTCGCAAGGTTCCGTCGTGAAGCGAAAAACTCAGCGCTACTGAATCACCCGTCTATCGTGTCGGTTTACGACACTGGCGAGACGGATAGCCCGATGGGGCGCGTGCCTTTCATTGTCATGGAGCTGATTCAGGGTGAGACGCTGCGTGACCTTGTTCGTCGTGAGGGTCGGCTCGACCCGAAGAAAGCCGCGTCGATCATGGCATCGGTGTGTGACGCACTGACGGCATCCCACCATGCCGGCATCATTCACCGTGACATCAAGCCGGCGAACATCATGCTGACCAACACCGGCAAGGTGAAGGTGATGGACTTCGGCATCGCTCGCGCGCTCGGTGATTCCACCGCGATGACGCAGACGGCGGCGGTGTTGGGTACCGCGCAGTACCTCTCGCCGGAGCAGGCGCGCGGTAAGACCGCCGATGCCCGTTCTGATATTTACGCTGTCGGCTGCGTGCTTTTCGAGGCCATCACGGGCGCCCCGCCGTTCACCGGAGAAACTCCACTTTCTGTCGCTTACCAGCATGTTCAGGATCAGCCGCCGCGACCTTCGGAGAAGCTCAACACCGACCCGAACACGGCTCAGGCCCTCGACGCGGTGCTGTTGACCGCGATGGCCAAGGATCCGATGGAGCGCTACGACACCGCAGAGGACTTCGCACAGGATTTGCGTCGTCTTGCACGCGGCGAGGATCCGTTGGCGCTGGCGCACCACGGCGCGCATGACGACGACGCGAAGACCACCGAATTCCTTCCGGCAGCTTCGTCGGATGCTGAGACTCGGGTGACCCCTGCACAGCAGGCAACTCCGGCGCCTGTCCCTGCTCCTGCACCGACGCCGGAACCGGAGAAAGCAGCTGCCCAGCCGGAAGCCCCTGCTCAGATCGCTAACACTGACGAGCCTGAGAAAAAGAAGGGCGGCGCAGGAAAGACTGTCGCGCTAGTGGCTGCTGCACTGGTCGCTCTCGGCGGTGTCGGCTACGGCGCCTACCAGCTCTTCAACTCGTCCACCGAGGTCGAGACCGTTGCCATTCCGCAGGTCGAGGGTCTAAATGTCAATGAGGCAACGCAGGTTCTCGAGCAGGCTGGTTTTGTAGTCAACCGCGTCGATGAGCCGAACCCAGATGTTCCGCGAGATACGGTAATCGCCACAGAACCGGGTGTCGGCTCGGGGTTGCCGGAAGGATCGCGCATCAAGCTGCGCGTATCCTCCGGCCCTGAGCTGACCAATGTGCCGGATGTGCGTGACAAACAGGCCGAGGAAGCTCGCCGCCTGCTCGAGGAGGCGGGGCTTGTCGTCAATCCAAAGCTGCAAGAGGAACCGAATGAGGACGTTCCGCGCGGCAATGTTATCGAGCAGTCTCCAGCGGCCGGTTCTCAGGTATCGAAGGGAACCCGCGTAACCTTGACTGTCTCCTCCGGTATCGAGACCAAGACTGTTCCGGATGTCACTGGTCAGACTTTGGATTCCGCCCGCACGACCCTCGAATCCGCTGGTTTCGTTGTCGAGGTGGTGGAGGTTGACTCTACCGAGAAGCAGGGAACCGTCGTTGAGGTTCCCCAGAAGGGTACGGAGCTCACTGTCGGAACGACTGTCGAGCTGCACGTTTCGCGCGGTAACCAAATTAAGATGCCACGGGTTGAGGGCCAGACTCTCAGCGATGCGGAGAAGGCGCTCACCGATGCCGGCTTCGAGGGAACTATCCGCACCGAGGAAGTCACCACGCTGGATCTGTCCAAGGTCGACCACGTGGAGAAGGCCGAACCGTCAGCCGGCTCCAAGCTCAACAAGGACGGCGAGGTCACCCTGCGTGTCTACCGGCTGGGGGTTGCGCCGGAGAGTTCCGAGGAGGAGCCTGCTCCGGAGCCTCCCGTGAGGCTACCGGATTTGCTGCCTAACTAGCGGCTAGTGTGCCAGCACGTCTGAGAAGGCGCGCTGGTACACGGCCTGCTGCTCTTCCAACTCCGACAGGAGTTCTTCGGTGTACTCGCCGCCGGCCAGGTGCAGCCAATTGACCAGCATGCGGTGCCCGTACTGGGTGAGTACCGACTCCGGGTGGTACTGCACGCCGTGAATCGGCAGGGCGCGGTGGCGCATCGCCATCAGCATGCCCGAATCGGTGAATGCCGTGGCAATGAGTTCCTCCGGCAGCGTCTTCGGATCCACCGTCAACGAGTGGTAGCGCGTGGCAATAAAAGGACTGGGCACATCGGCCAGAACACCCGTGCCGTCGTGAGTGACCGGGGAGGTCTTGCCGTGCAACAGCTCGTCGGCACGCACGACCTGCGCACCAAAAACCTCACCAATCGCCTGGTGACCCAAGCACACACCCAACACCGGTGTCGGCTCGTCCTGCCTGCTCACCGCGCGAATAATGTCCTCTGTCCATCCAGCATTGGACGGCTCACCGGGACCGGGCGACAGTAGGATTGCATCAAATTGCTTTACGACGTCGTCAACATCGCGGAGACGCGCATCATCATTGCGCCAGACAGTCACCGTTTCGCCGAGCTGGCCTATGTACTGGACCAGATTGAATACGAAGCTGTCATAGTTATCGACGACGAGAATCTGCATAACTGGGAATTCTACTGCCTGCGAACTTCACTGGTAAGTTCGGATGCAAAGTTTACAATTATGCATATACCGCGGGAGTGTAGATACCGCGCTGATCGCAACCTGCTGACCACAACCTAAGGAGTTTAAAGCGCTATGCCTAAGGCAAAGATTGAAAGCACTAATTCACCACAATCCGGTGGCTCCTCCGTCAGCCGCACCCCGGTCAAAATCAATAGCACTCAGACACCGGTGTGGTACAAGGTGCTGATGTTCGGATTCATGCTGATCGGTTTGGGCTGGCTGCTGGTCAACTACATCGCGGGTCCGCATATTCCGTTCATGGTGACTTTGAACGCATGGAACTACGTCATCGGCTTTGGTCTTTTCATTGTTGGTCTGCTGATGACTATGGGGTGGCGTTAGTCAGCTCTAATTCTCCCCCACCCTCGGGCGCATCCACTTTTGGATGCGCCCTTTTTCATGCCTAAAAACGCAGGTCAATTCACCCCCGCAGCCACACCCGTTTCCCACACATTTTTCGATCAATAACGATTTCTCCCCTGCGGATCGCGTAAAAAAGTTATCCACAGAAACCTGTGTAACAATCATGTAATTTGTGGATAACTGTGGAGAGATTTCATCCCAAATTTCTCACGGGTTACGTGACAGAAACCGTAAAGCATAACAACTTTGGGTCTATCTCCTGTGTCCACAGTATCCACAGCCTGTGGATAACTCTGTGAACAAGTAACATAGTTGCAAGTCAACTTGTGTGTAGTTCCAATACTCTGCGGGATTCGACCACTTTCGAACGCCGGTTCGTAAATTACAAGAATGGAATTATCCACACATGTGCACAAGTCTGTGGACAACTGTGGATTCTTGTAATTTGTGAAAATTGGGACCCGTAACGTGCTTCTTGGCCGGTCTTCACCTAGGTGAACAGTGGAGCATTTTGTCCACAGGGCTGTGGACATGTGGAGAATCAACCCAATTTGCTACTACCCCCGCTGCCCCTAAACACAACATTGAAGCTACGGGCCGTCGTAAAGCGAAAATGGGCATGAAAAAACCCGCCCGGAACAACCGGGCGGGTCAAAGAGCGTAGAAGCTAGCGGATTACTTCTCGATGTCGATTGAGGTAATCACAACCGGCTCCAGCGGGCGATCCCAATGATCGGTGGCCACACGAGCGATCTCGTCGACAACCTTCTTCGAGGCGTCATCAGCGACCTCACCGAAGATGGTGTGAGCGCCATTGAGGTGCGGGGTCGGAACCACGGTGATGAAGAACTGGGAACCGTTGGTGCCACGACCGCCACGCTTACCGGCGTTTGCCATAGCGAGCAGGTACGGACGATCGAACTGGAGCTCCGGGTGGATCTCATCGTCGAACATGTAGCCCGGGCCGCCGGTACCGGTGCCCAGCGGGTCACCACCCTGAATCATGAATCCGGCGATGATGCGGTGGAAAATGGCCTCATCGTAGAACGGGCCGGACTCGGTGCCAGAGGCGTTCTGACCCTTGTACTCCTTCGTGCCCTCTGCCAGGCCGATGAAGTTGTCGACAGTGTTCGGCGCGTGGTTGCCGAACAGGTCAATCACGATATCGCCATGGTTGGTGTGCACAGTTGCAGTAGCAGTCTTAATAGTCACGTTCCTTAGGATACCGACCTTGGTGGCCAATTGCTCCTACTGGTGAGTTTCTCCGTGGCAGAAACCAGCGAAAATGTTTCTCAAGGTAAGGAAAAGAGTTCTTCGTTGCCCCCCATGGAGGCCAAATAGTGCCTAAGCTGGAATGTGAGCCTGCTGCAAATATTTTGGTGCTAGGCCTAACTGGGCCCTAGCTCTTGGACTTAGAAGCATCTTGGTCTCAGAGGCACTGGCGCTGCAGCAGTATTAATCATTGATTGAGAATTAAAGGCGATGCCTGTTGGCGACGCACTAATTAAGGAGAGTCATGAACCCCAACGCAATCTCGCTGGCTGTCAAGGGACTGAAGTCCGCTTACGACAGCTACTCGGATTACCGGGACAAGAAGGCTGCAGAGCTCTACGACACGATGCAGGAGGCTAAGAAGGTGGCAGCTGCACAGAACGAGGCCGCAAAGGACGCGGCATCCGATTGGGCAGAAGATGTTAAGGAAAAGGTTTCCGACGCTCGCAATCAGCTCGCTGAGCAGGCTGAAGAACTGACCGGCAAGGTTGAGAAGAAGTCCAAGGAGACCAAGAAGCAGGCTAGGAAGGCTGCGAAGCAGGCCGAGAAGGGCGCGAAGCGCAAGGGCAAGAAGACCCGTTGCAAGGCTCGCTGCGAAGCTAAGAAGGCGGAAAAGAAGGCCAAGAAGGCTCGCAAGGACCTCGAGGTGCGTACCCAGAAGGCTATCGACAAGGTAACCGGTAAGGAAGAGCAGCGCGCCAAGAACGGCCGCATCGCAACCGCTTCCCTGGTCTTCGCTGTTGTTGCAGCAATCGTCGGCGTCATCGTCTGGAAGCTACGCAAGGACGACAAGCTCCCGGTCGACCCGGCTCCGTACCAGCAGAAGGCCCAGGAAGTTAAGCACAAGGTCGAAGAAAAGGCCGCAGAGGTCAAGGAGACCGTTGAGGAGAAGGCTTCCGAGGTAAAGGACAAGGCAGTTGACAAGGCCGACGAGGCCAAGGACAAGGCTGCTGAGGCCAAGAAGACTACTGAGGACAAGGCCGCAGAGGCTTCCAAGCAGGCTCAGATTAAGGTCGACGAGGTCAAGACCGAGAAGAAGAACGCTGAGGACGCTAAGAAGATCTCTTCCAAGCCGTCCAAGCCGGCTCCGAAGCCGGGCCAGGCTCGCAAGAAGTAAAAGCTCTAGCGCATTAACGCCCGATTGTTTCCTCGCAGTGAAGCGGGGAGGCAATCGGGCGTTTTGCTGTGTAAATCTTTTCTCGGCTTCTCAGCTATCGTGCCAGCTTAATTCTTTAAATTTCCTTGGCCTTTACTACCATGTCTTTTTCGCTGAAGAAGAACACTGCCCAGATAACAAAACCGATGATAGGGAACAGTAGCTGTACAAGTGACCAGGCAATTATTCGGCTAGTGCCACTTTCCCGACGCACCTCAAAGAAGACAACAATCCCCAAAAGTCCAAGATAAACAATGGGAAAAAGCGTCCATATTAAATCGTAGTAAGCCGGAATTTCCACTGTTACACCTTCCAACAACCGTCTTCAGCATTCAATAATATTCATCACGAACTGAATCATCGACACAAAACTAGACAGCATGGTCTACTTTGCGTCATGACCACTTCAACACAAACTCTCGAAACAGCTACGCCGAATGTGGCTGCAAATCCACCCGCAAATACCGACTCTCCCCCACAGCCTTCACCAAGCAGCCACCGCGTCAACAGCCGACTCAGATTACGCACGCTCCAAGTCTCCGTTTTCACAGGTCTCCTTGGAATCTGGTGGGTAATTGCCCGTTTTGGCGGCATCGATCCCGTCATCCTCCCCAGCCCGAGTGCAGTAGTCAAGGAGCTTATCGACGGAAACCGTTGCGTCCCCACCACTCCGCCTTCCGGGTCACTGCAATGTGGTGTACAAGGTTTCTTTCTCTGGCAGCACCTGCTTGCGACACTCGAGCGCATTGCCGTGGGCCTGACCTGCGGAATTGTGGCCGGCATCCTTGTAGGTCTGGCGCTTGCCCGCAGCCGTTCCGTGCGCGCGGTTGTCGAACCTTACATCAGTTTCCTCCGCTCACTACCGCCGCTGGGCTACATCGGCCTGCTCATCGTGTGGTTCGGCATCGGTGATGTCTCCAAAGTCGTTCTGCTTTTCCTGGCCACGTTCCCCATCATCACTATCGCCACACTCTCCGGAATTATCGGTATTCCACAGGACTGGGAACGCGCCGCAAGAACCCTCGGAGCAAGCAATTTGCAGGTGTTTCGGCGTGTCATTGCTCCCGGCACACTGCCTGAACTCATCAACGGAGTACGCCTGGCCAACGGAATGTCCTGGGCCTGCATCGTTGCTGCCGAGATGAACGACGGCATCCCAGGTATCGGCGGCGTGGCCTATGTTTCCGGCACACAGTTGGAAACCGCCCTCACCATTGCCGCCATGATTCTCATCGGCATTACCGCCGTCCTCCTCGACCAAATTCTCCTATTCGCCGAACGACGCTTGGCTCCCTGGCGCGGAAAGCAGTGATGAACACAATGAATAAGATAAAGAAATCACTTACCGCAGTGGTAGTGACGTTGACGGCCGCCTCCGCGACGACGGGATGCGTCGGCAAGCCCGCGAGTGCATACGAGCGTAACGACGCAGCGCAGTGCCCCTTTGCGCCTTCGGACGTCGCCGGCAGCGTGCGCCTGGGCTATCAAATCGTCCCCGGCAATGACCTGTTTATTCACAACGAAGGTCTGCTGGAGGCCTGCCTCCCTAATGCGAATATCACCTGGACTCGATTCCCCGCTGGGCAAGACATTGTTCAAGGATTTGCTGCCGGGTCGGCTGATATCGGTTTCGTCGGCTCGACACCCGCCGCCAAGGCCTTGAGCGCACCGCTGAACCTAGACGTGAAGGTACCGCTGATCAATGTGCTCAACCAGGAATCAGAAGCCCTAGTGGCCAAGCATGCGAAGACAATCCAGGAACTCAAAGGCAAGAAGATTGCGACACCATTTTCCTCGACGTCCCACTACGCATTGCTCAATGCTTTAAAACAGGCCGGTCTCGACCCGAAACACGACGTGGAGATTGTCAATATCTCACCCGACAAGCTGCCTGCCGCCTGGAAGTCGAACGAGGTCGAGGCAGCCTTCGTTTGGAATCCCACTCTGGCGGAGCTGCAGCGCACGGGTACGACTCTCATTGATGCCGGGGTGCTTGGCAAACACGGTGCACCGACGTTTAACGCCACGATTGTCGACCGCTCCTGGGCCAACAAGAACCCAGAGATTCTGGATGTCTGGCTGAGGCTTTCGAAGTGGGCGGCATCTGAGTACAGAAATAATCCGAATCCCTACATCTCGGCAAATGCAGCACAGACGGGGATGAGTTTCGACGACACCAAGAAGCAACTCGAAGCTGTCCACGTAGTTGACAGTTCTGAGCAGCAAGAAGAGCTGAAGAAGGCCGCCAAAGCGCTGTACAACACCGCCGTCTTCCTCCAGGAGCAGGATGACGTCAAGGCCTTCGATCCCAAGCACTATGAAGAAGCCACTGAAGGATGAATCATGCTGAAACTGGACTCTGTAAACCATGTCTTTGAAACAGATAAGGGCGAACGCGTACAGGCGTTACGCGATATTGACCTCATCATTCCCGATGGCCAGATTGTTTGTCTGGTCGGCCCATCTGGTTGTGGCAAGTCGACTCTTCTCAAGCTCATTGCCGGATTCTTTAAGCCAACGTCTGGGCTAATTATTGACTCGGGCTCCCCGGTTACCGGTCCCGCCATTGAGCGTGGCGTGGTCTTCCAACATGCGACGCTATTTCCCTGGCTCACGGTCGCCGAGAACATCAACTTGTCCAATACCTTTACGGGCCGCCAGGAACACGCTGATGAAGGCCGGCGTTTGCTTGACATCGTGGGCCTTGGCGAATCTGCCGACCGGTATCCACACGAGCTTTCCGGCGGTATGCAGCAGCGTGTCCAGATTGCTCGGGTGCTCGCTGCGAGCCCACGAACCGTGCTGATGGATGAACCTTTCGGCGCACTCGATCCGTTCACCCGCGAGCAGCTACAGGCGGAGTTGCTGGGCATCTGGCAAAGGTATCGCCCCACCATTGTCTTTGTCACGCACTCGGTCGAAGAAGCACTTCTGCTTGGACACAGGGTAATCGTTCTCGGGGCGCGGCCTGGCCGCATTATCGACGATGTGGAAACTCCTCGGTCGCTGCGCATTTCTGAGACAAGCGGAACGAATGAGGATCGGCTGCAGCAGTTGTGGGACATCCCTGTTAATCCTGACTTCATTGAACTTAAATCTCGGCTCAACGCCGGTATTCACAACGCCCACACCGTCTAGGCCCCACCGCCCACCGCCCACCGCACGGCGCGCGGCGCACCACGGCACAGTGAAGTCGCACAACAAAAAATCCCCCGGCCTTTCGACCGGGGGATTTTGTTCCTTGTGGAGCTTAGGGGAATCGAACCCCTGACCTCCTGCTTGCAAAGCAGGTGCTCTACCAATTGAGCTAAAGCCCCATACACCGAGCAATTATACCTTGTTCGGTAGTGGGCCTAGGAGGACTTGAACCTCCGACCCCTTCGTTATCAGCGAAGTGCTCTAACCGCCTGAGCTATAGGCCCCGTGGAACGAGATATAACTTAACCCGTAACCATGACACTTCACAAATCGCCTGGTCAGAGGTCGAAATATTGAGTTAAGAAGCAGTCATTAAGTAGCTATTACGGCTACTCCACGACCAGATTGCTGAAAACACCTCTGAACCAACGCGGCCCCGGCGCCACCGAACGGGGGGGACACCGGGGTCAGCGGGAAGCTAGGCAGCCTAGCTGTCGTCGGCAAGCGAAATCTTGAGACCTCCGACGAGACCGCCGCAAGCGT
This sequence comes from Corynebacterium sp. HMSC073H12, assembly GCF_001837775.1. Lineage (NCBI taxonomy): Bacteria > Bacillati > Actinomycetota > Actinomycetes > Mycobacteriales > Corynebacteriaceae > Corynebacterium > Corynebacterium sp. HMSC073H12. The sequence goes on from NZ_KV834033.1 coordinate 247,461, forward strand.
TGTAGATGACCGCGCCGAGGGCCATGAACCCAATTGACAGCACCCACCACAGCGCTCCTACAGCGGCCGCCAGGCCAAGGACAAGACCTGCGCTGATGGAATCCTCCCCGCCAATCATTTCACTAATCGGAGCGAGCAATCCCATCCCGGAGAGCAAGAGGTAGAGCAGGCCAACCGCGGCAAGCCAGACGAGGAAGCAAATGAAACCAGTGGCCGCCGTAATGCGCATGGCGGACCAGGGGCTCACCTTGTCGACTACCAAGTTAGTTTCAGCCATGCGCTTACTCCTTCTCCGCCTCCGAGTCACCGGATTCGGCGGCACCGGTGCTCTTAGTGGCGCCGGTGCGCTTCGGGACTACGTCCAGGGTTCCGGCCTCAGAGACCTTGGAAGCGGTCTCCTCCCCCTCATCCTCAACGTTGCGGTCGATAGCCAGCAGTTCCACGCCGTCAGCGAGGTTGACCAGACGCACGCCCTTGGTGGCACGCGAGGTGGCGCGAATCTCGTTGACGTTGGTGCGGATGATGTCGCCGGCGGAGGTGACAGCGAAGATTTCGTCGTCGTTGTCGACCACCAGGGCACCCATCAGCGGTCCACGCTTCGGGTCGTACTTGAGCGTCAGCACGCCCATACCGCCGCGGTTCTGCGGGGTGTACTCGCTGAGCTTGGTCTTCTTGCCGAAGCCGCCGGTCGTGGCGACCAGCAGGTTGTGCTCTTCCTCGACCACGACCATGCTGAGCAGCTTGTCGTCGCCCTTGAAACGCATGCCCTGGACACCGGCGGTGGCGCGGCCCATCGGGCGCAGCGCGTCGTCGGAAGCCGTAAAGCGGATGGCCTGGCCACGCTCAGAGACGAGCAGCAGGTCATCGTCAGCAGAGCACAGACGAGCACCGATGAGGGAGTCGCCTTCGCGCAGGTTGATGGCAATCAGGCCAGCGGAGCGAGCGGACTCGTAGTCCTCCAGGCGGGACTTCTTGACCTTGCCCTCGCTGGTGGCCAACACCAGGTACGGGCTGTCCTGGTAGCTCTGAATCTGCAGTACCTCGGCGATGCGCTCCTCCGGCTGGAACTCCAGCAGATTGGCGACATGCTGACCGCGGGCGGCGCGAGTGGCCTCCGGCAGTTCGTAGGCCTTGAGACGGTAGACGCGACCCTTGTTGGTGAAGAACAGAATCCAGTCGTGCGTGGAGCAGACGAAGAAGTGGCGGACAATGTCGTCCTGCTTCAGATCCGCGCCGCGTACACCCTTGCCACCACGGCGCTGTGCCTTGTAGGCATCGACCTTAGTGCGCTTGGCGTAGCCCGTGGAGGTAATGGTCACAACCACGTTTTCGCGGGCGATGAGGTCCTCTTCGGTGACGTCGCCTTCAGCGGCCACGATCTGGGTACGACGGTCGTCGCCGTACTTCTCCACGACCTCGGTCAGCTCTTCCTTGACGATGGCGCGCTGACGATCCGGGTTAGCCAGGATGTCCTTCAGGTCGGCGATCTCGAGCTCGATCTCAGCCAACTCGTCGATAATCTTCTGGCGCTCCAGAGCAGCCAGACGACGCAGCTGCATCGCCAGGATGGCGTCAGCCTGAATCTCGTCGATGTCGAGCAGCCCCATCAGGCCCGTGCGTGCGGTATCGACCGTGGCGGACCGACGAATCAGGGCGATGACCTCGTCCAACATATCCAGGGCCTTGACCAGACCACGCAGGATATGGGCACGCTTTTCCTTCTCGTCCAGGCGGTACTGGGTCCGTCGGACAATGACCTCAATCTGGTGGGCGACGTACAGCGTCACCATCTGGTCAATGCGCAGCGTACGCGGTACACCGTCGACGATGGCGAGCATGTTCGCACCGAAGCTGGTCTGCAGCTGGGAGTGCTTGTACAGGTTGTTCAGCACCACACGCGGTACGGCGTCGCGCTTGAGCTTGACGACGATACGCATGCCCCACTTCAGGTCGGATTCGTCATCAATCGAGGCAATGCCCTGCAGACGCCCGTCCTTGACCTGATCTGCGATGTTGGCAATCATGCGGTCCGGGTTGACCTGGTACGGCAGCTCAGTGATGACAATCGACTGACGAGTGCCCTCCTGCTCAATCGAGGTCACACCGCGCATGCGGATCGAACCGCGACCGGTGGTGTAGGCCTCCTTGATGCCCTTGTCTCCGACAATCTGGGCGGCAGTTGGGAAATCCGGCCCCTTGATGCGTTCCATGACCGCATCCAGCGTGGTCTTTTCATCCGCATCCGGGTTGTCCAGGCACCAGTTAATGGCATCCGCAACCTCACGAAGGTTGTGCGGTGGGATGTTGGTAGCCATACCGACGGCAATACCGCCGGAGCCGTTCATCAACAGCTGCGGGACACGCGACGGCAGAATAACAGGCTCTGTCGTACGACCGTCATAGTTCGGCTGGAAATCGACGGTGTTTTCGCGAATATCGCGCACCATTTCCATGGCCAACGGCGTCAGACGGGCCTCCGTATAACGCATAGCTGCGGGGCCGTCGTCACCGCGGGAGCCGAAGTTACCCTGACCGTCGACAAGCGGATAGCGCATGGACCACGGCTGCGCCATGCGCACCATGGTGTCGTAAATAGCGATGTCGCCGTGCGGGTGGTAGTTACCCATCGTGTCCGAAACCGGCTTTGCGGACTTCACATAGCCGCGCTCCGGGCGGTAGCCGTTGTCGAACATGGCGTAGAGAATGCGGCGGTGCACCGGCTTGAGACCATCACGAATCTCCGGCAGCGCACGGCCCACAATCACGCTCATGGCGTAGTCGATATAGCTCGACTGCATCTCTTCATTGATGTCGATCGGGCGAACCTGGTGGCCCAATACTCCACTTCCGAAGGATGAGCCGTCGTTGTTGTTATCGTCGCTCAATGACTGCTTCCTTTACTTAAAAGAGGTTCGCATCCATTCTACAGGGCTTTAGAGCCCGCTTTACGACGCCGTGTGCAACTTTTCGATACCATTGTGGTATCAAATACTTGGTTTTTAAGCCTGATAGCGGAAACAAACCAGCGCAGTTAGGAAGCGCGGCTAGGCAGCAAGGAGCAAGTGCGCGATGGCGATGACCTTAAGGCTCACGAAAGAACAGGACACCGCCCTGGCACTGCTGGCGCAAATGGAGGGCGTATCCAAACATGAGGCCGTCATCCGCGCCATTGAATCCGCCGCCGCGAGAGCCCTTCAACAAGGTCAGGCCCGGGAAATTACGGCAAGCGTGATTGATACCGACATGGCGCTGCTGCGAAAGTTGAGCTCCCCGAGCCCCCGGGGAGCAGAGGAATGAGTACGCCCCAAGTTCAGCCTCTCAGCGAGGCCGCAATCCTGGCGGCTACCGACGAACTGGCGGCCAAAGTGCCGGAATTGGCTGACGCTACGCTTGTGCGACCATGGGCAATCAGCGCCATTGCTGCCGCCAGCTCAGGTGTCATTGCTGGTCACCGTAGCTTTCCCACGGTTTCTGCGTCTGCACAAGCGGTCGCTTACGCAACGTTTCACGTGAAACCACTGAGTCTTGGAAACACCGCGCTGGGCGCACTACTTGCGCACATACTCCTCACCACCAATGGCGAAGAAGTGTCATTCGCAGAGACGTGGAAACTGGTCAAAAGCGGCATCTAGCCAGAGACGCGACCTAGTCGATTTTTCGGGCGAACGGGCTCGTCGGAATGCGATTGCCGGACTCCAGTCGACCCGTGTAATACGCCGTAGCCTCACCTTCAGTCAGCTCGACCTCGTACCAGCCATCGCGGACATAATCAGCCGTTCGGTCCTGCCCTCCGACGAGAACACGTCCCGCCGCGTGCTTCAAAGTGACCTCCGGCAACTCCTTCGCCGCCTTGCTGAATACACGCAGGAAGCGGTCCGGACCGCACACGGTAAGTTCGCGGTCTAGAAGTCCGACTCGCAGCTCTAACGTGCCGAGCACGGTGTGGTGCTCTACCTTGTTACCACTGTAGACAGCGAAAACAGCCTCGCGGGAACCGTCGTTGACCAGCACAAGGTTGCCGTCTTTAAGGTAGGCGTGAAGCCGGTACGGTGTTGGCAGCGCGGTCGCCTGCTCGGACTCCTGCACCGGATAGTCACCCGCCGGCTCCGCCTTCCAGCGCTTCACAAACTCCGGCGCTGGTCCCGGCTGCTCCGGAAGCTGCATTCCCGCCGATGCCGTGAAGTCCAGTGTGGATACCAAATCACCACATATCCGACGACGCCAATCGGTGATATTTCCACAGTTCACGCCAGTGACCTGCTCCAAGAAGCGAATCACCGAGGTGTGATCGAAGACCTCCGAAGAAACCAGACCACCCACCGACCACGGTGAAATGACAGTCATCGGGACGCGGAAACCGAGCCCCTTCGGCTTGCCCAGGTACCACTCCCCCGGCTCATTCTTCGGCGGCAGCGGCGGGACCACATGGTCGAAGTAACCATCAAACTCGTCAAAGTTAATCAGGAAAACTGTCTTGGCCCACACTTCCGGATTGGAGGCCAACGCATCCAACAGACGATAGGTGATATTCGCGGACTGAATTGGCGAGGACGCTCCCGGATGCTCACTTTCCGCGGCCGAAGGCACAATCCAGGACACCTTTGGCAGCTGCCCGGATTCAACATCTCGTCGGAAAGCGTCGGCTAGCGTGCCCGGCTGGCGGCGGTGCAGCGCGCGATCATAGAGATCCCGTTCCGCGTCAGGCAGCTTCTCCACAGCGGTATTCAGGCGATCGACCATCTCCTGTTGCTCCTCAGTCGGCGGTATGCCATCGCCGAGTGCAGTAAGCAGCTCATAAAAACCGGTTAAATCGAGTCCCGGCAGCCCGGCCTCACGAATGACCTTGCGGCCAATATTTCGAAACGCGGCAAAGAAATCCAAATTGTTGTCCGTGTAGTTATCCCACTCCTGGTAAACACGCCACGGCACCCCGGCCGCCGAGAGATCCTCGGCAAACGTGCGCCACGTGTACCCCGAGTGCGTCGGCAAGTATGCGGCATTGCCCACCGCTCCAGTCCCCCACGGTTCCTTTCGGGTATCGCCCGAAAATAGGTAGTTGCGGTTCGGGCTTGTCGACGTGGGCATCGAGGAAAAGTAACCATCGCAGATGGTGAAAGTCTCTGCGAGAGCGAATTGGAACGCAATGTCCTGGCGGTCATAGCAGGCCATCGTGCCCTTGCCCTTGGCCTCGATCCAGCCGTTACAACGGCCGCCGTTTAGTGCAACCTGCCCGTCTTCCCAACCGTGCGGCAGACTCGCAATGTACTCCACCGAGAGATCACCGCGATTAGCGGCGTTGCGGATTAGATATGGACTGACCCCACCCTGGTTGAAAACGCCCGGCAAAGCGGAATTGTCGTTGTACCCTCGCACACCTCGGAGCGTGCCGAAGTAGTGATCAAAAGAGCGGTTTTCCTGCATTAACACGACGACATGCTCAATCTGGTCAAGAGAGCCAGCCGGTCGGGGCTGCGCGAGCGCGTGGCGCAGTGATGGTGGCAGCAGCGTGCTCGCAGCGGTGACGGCACCGACTCCTGCGGCGGTCTGCAGGAAGTGCCGACGGGAAAACTCAGATATATTTTTAGGTGAAGTTGCCATAGGCATCTATGTTAAGAAGCGCAGATTACAGACTGGAAAACTGCGGTTTAAATTTCTTCGATAAACTGCTCCAGGCGGTCGACCACAGCCTGCGGCTCACGCGCCCAGCGGTTATGTCCCAGGCGCTGCTCAATGAACTCGTACTTCGCCGAATTCGGCAACATCCGCGCCAATGCCTGCGCCGACTCCGCCGGGCAGTCACGGTCACCACCGCAGTTCAACAACAACGCCGGGGTAGTTACCTTCGGCATCTCAGTGGCGTAGTCGATGTCTGCACCGCGTGGCCGCAGGAGACCCGTGCGAGAGAAGCGCGCCCACTCCACCACATGGTTACGGGCCTGTCGGCCGTAGCCGGCCACATCAAACCTGCCCGCTGGCCAATAACCCAGAATCTGGGATACCACCTGCATAAACGGTGCGCCATAGCGAAGCCGCTTGTACTCGTTACCAGTAAAACACTTGTAGTGCGGGGTACCGGAGCCAACCATCACTACACCAGCCACGTCCGCTTCCGGTCGGGCCAGATACAGCGAGGCAATCTGACCGCCCATGGAATGACACAGCAAATAAACGGGTAGCTTCTCCCCTGTGGCCTCCCCCACCGCGAGTTGGTCAAACTCCTTGCGGGCGCGCGCCACGGCCAACGGGTAATCCACCGATGCAAGATCCTGGTAGCCCCAATTGTGACGGCGGGTGGCCACCGCAGTCTGGTTACCCTGGCCGCGCAACTCCGAGGTCAGGACGCAAAAACCTCTACGCTGTAACTCTTGGGCAATCGGCCGGTAATAGCGAGCCCCCATGCCAAAGCCCGGCCAAATAATGACAATGCCCCGAGGCGTACCTTCGGGAGTCCGAAGCGCCATCGGGGTCACGGAGCCATCGGGCAATGTCTCCTGCACAATACGTGGCTCGACTGGCGGTTCCCCGTTGACCATGCTTCCTCGAGTATCTTCCATTTCATAAACATTAATGGCTGAACTGAGGTTTTGTCAGGGGAACCGACAAGCCGATAACTAGACTAGGTATCGGCTTAGACGTCGAGGAAGCGAACGTCCTTCGCATTACGGGTAATAAACGAACGTCGTGAAGCGACGTCATCGCCCATCAGAATGGTGAACAGTTCATCGGCCTTCTGCGCGTCCTCGAGGGCGACCTTACGCAGCACGCGGTGATCCGGATCCATGGTGGTATCCCACAGCTCGGCGGCGTTCATCTCACCGAGACCCTTGTAACGCTGAACACCATCGTCCTTGTTGATCTTGCGGTTGGCGGCCAGCCCCTCTTCCAGCAGCTGATCTCGCTCAGCATCTGAGTAGGCGTAGCCCGGCTCACCCTTGGCCCACTTGAGCTTGTACAGCGGTGGCTGGGCGAGGTAGACGTGCCCTTCATCAATCAGTGGACGCATCAGACGGAACAGCAGCGTCAGTAGCAGCGTGGCAATGTGCTGACCATCGACGTCGGCATCGGCCATCAGCACAATCTTGTGATAGCGCAGCTTCTCGATATCGAACTCGTCGTGAATACCGGTACCCAGCGCCGTAATAATGGCCTGGACCTCGTTATTCTTCAGCGTCTTATCCAGGCGCGCCTTCTCGACGTTCAAAATCTTACCGCGCAGCGGCAAAATGGCCTGGAACAGCGAGTTTCGGCCTGCCTTTGCAGAACCACCTGCGGAGTCACCCTCCACGATGAACAGCTCGGACTGCTTCGGGTCCTTCGAACGGCAGTCCGCCAACTTACCCGGAAGACCGCCAAGATCGGTCGCGGACTTACGACGCACCAGGTCGCGGGCCTTACGAGCCGCCTGACGGGCATGCGCCGAAGCAATGGCCTTGTTAACAATGGCCTTAGCCTCAGCCGGATTGGCCTCCAGCCAGTGACCGATGTGCTCATTGGTCATGCGTTGGACGAAGGAACGCACCTCGGTGTTACCCAGCTTAGTCTTCGTCTGGCCCTCGAACTGCGGATCGGCGACCTTCACCGAAATCACGGCAGCGAGACCTTCACGGCAGTCCTCGCCGGAAAGGTTGTTTTCCTTCTCCTTCAACAGGCGGTGCTCACGCGCATAGCGGTTCATCAGCGATGTCAACGCAGAACGGAAACCCTCTTCGTGAGTGCCACCCTCAATGGTGTTGATGGTGTTGGCGAAGGTGTGCACCGACTCGGAGTAACCCGAGTTCCACTGCATGGCAATCTCGACCTCGTGGCCTTCGCCAGCAGCGTCAAAGGAAATGATGGTCGGGTGGATGATGTTTTTCGACTTGTTCAGAGTCTCGACATAATCCCGCAGACCATTCGGGTAGTGGAAGACCTTGCGGCGCTCCTTCGGCTTGGTGGTCTTCTCTGTCTTCTCTTTCTGCTCCTCAGCCGCATCCTTGGCGATCTCAGCGGATTCGGTCTCCGCCTGCTCCGCCAGTGCCTCGGCCTCGAGCTCCTCCTCGGAGACACGCTTGTCGACCAACGTGATGGTCAGGCCCTTGTTCAAAAACGCCATCTCGCGCAGGCGGCGAGAAATGGTGTCGAACTTGAAATCGGTGGTCTCAAAAATCTCCGGGTCCGGCCAGAAACGCTGCGTGGTGCCCGAACCACGAGTCTTCTTACCTCGGATAATTTCTTCCGGAACGGCCTGGTCGAAGTTCTGGTACCAGGTGTAGCCATCGCGGATGACCTCAGTTTCCATACGCGTCGACAGCGCGTTAACCACCGAAATACCCACACCGTGCAGACCACCGGAAACAGCGTAGGACTCGGAGTCAAACTTGCCGCCGGCGTGCAGTTGAGTCATAACCACCTGCACCGTCGGCATGCCCGACGGATGCATTTCGACAGGAATACCACGGCCGTTATCGCGGACCTGAACGCCGCCGTCTTCCAGCAGAGTGACCTCAACATCGGTGGCGTAACCCGCCATCGCCTCGTCGACGGAGTTGTCTACAACCTCCCACACCAGGTGGTGCAAGCCACGCTCACCAGTCGAGCCAATGTACATACCCGGCCGCTTACGCACGGCCTCGAGGCCCTCGAGGATGGTAATCGATGAGGCGTCATATTGATGTTCGGTAGCAGCCACGGTTCGGCGCGTCTCCTATTCTTGGTTCTCTCCCCGCGCAACATTCGTCAGCGCGCGAAAAATAGGCCGGCGGTCAAGCGCTATCGGCGCCAGCCAGAACTACGTAGGACTACTAGATAGGTCTGGCTAGTTTGGATGCCGATAACGTCTCAAGAACCGCCTGCCGGTATTCTCCTGCCCATCTTACCCCAACGTAGTCCCCTACTGTGGATATAGCCGATGCGCTCAAAGGACCAAATTTCGCAGTTTTACGCATACCGACGGCTATTCGTAGACCGTTTACCGACCTTTACCCGTAAGTATCACGCGGACCTCGGCCCTCGATGTGCAATTTGCCCTTGCGCCAATTCGGCGCTTTCGGCCCCAGCACCTTAATTTCCTCAACCACCCCATCGCCGACGCGTTCCGCAATCGACTTCAAAACCTGTCGTTGCGCTAGCCGCAGCTGTGTTGCCCATGCTGTCGATTGGCACTCAACCACCAAAGTGCCATCCTTGAACTCCTTGACCTGGGAGTGTTCCGCAACAACCTTGCCTACCATCGAATCCCACTCCGTCATGATCACACCGTGGGCAATGTGGATTTGCCAACCGCGATCAACTACTGCCTTATTCAGCACCGCACCAATCGGCGCAGGTCGACGGTCATATTTCCGGTACAGCCGAATCCCCGCCTCCTTCAACAGGCTCGGCGAAATTACCGTACCGGCACGATCTCGCACCACTGCTTGCGCTGCCCGCTGCTTATCGACGTCCGCAACAATCCCCTCCGCGGCCTTCACAGGCACACGGCTATCGAGGCCAGACCACGAGCCCTTCTTCTTCGGTGGCCGCTGGAGATTCGGTAACTTGTGACCGCCCTCCTTAGCGGCATCGCGCATGCGGAAGAAAGCGTCGCTGATCAGGTCATTTTCCTCTTCCGGCGAGTTATCCGGCTCCATGTTCTCGACCATACCCGTCACTCTTCCGCGACTGGTTTTTCATCCAGAAGCGAGATTCGCCCCTGCTCAGCCTGCGCCACCGTCACCGTGTGATGAGTCACCGAAGAATCGTCGACCAGTGCCTGAGGCAACTCCTCTCCGACCGCCGAGGTGATCAACACCTGCTCAGCCTGCTGCGCGATCTCCATGAGAGCTTCCCGACGATGCCGGTCGAGCTCCGCAAACACGTCGTCAAGCACCAAAATCGGGTCGGGCCCATCGGCACGGAGCAAAAAGTACGCGCCGAGGCGCAGCGCGAGTGCAAAAGACCAGGTCTCGCCGTGGCTAGCGAAGCCCTTGGCGGGGTCATTGCCGAGAATGAGGTCGAGATCATCGCGATGCGGACCAACGAGACAGGAACCGCGCTCAATCTCCGCGGTGCGGCGCTCCGCCATCTTCGTCAGCAGCAATGCCTCCAGCAGCTCCGGTTCGCTGGGCAATGGCCCGCCATCCAGGCTGTCGACCTTCGGCGCATAGGCAATCGTGGCTGGGCGCGAGTGCGGGGCAAGCGTGGCATAGGCCTCGCTGACATGTTCGGAAAGCTCGGCAATCAAATCCATGCGCGCAGCCATTAACGCCGCTCCCACCTGCGCCAATTGCGCATCCCAGGTATCCAGCGTGCTCAGTGCGGCCTGCCCCTCCGAGGAAGAATAGCCACGGCGCAGCGTCGAGCCCGCCGACTTCAGCAGCGCATTCTTCTGACGCAAAATCTTGTCATATTGAATGCGGATACCGGCGGACAGCGGCCGTCGTAAAGCGAGCAAATCGTCGATGTAGCGGCGACGGGAAGCGGGCTCGCCCTTAACCAGCGTGAGATCCTCGGGCGAGAAAAAGACTGACTTGACGATCCCCAGCAGCTCCCGCGGGGACTTCAGCCTCGTGCGATTAATCTGCGCTTGATTCGCGCGATGCGGATTGATGAGCAGATGCGCAGTCAGCTCGCGGCCATCATTGACCGCCGTCGCCGAAATGCGTGCCGACGGGCTCCCCGAACGAACCAGCGGAGCATCCATAGAAACTCGATGCGAACCGAGCGTGGAGAGATACCCAACGGCCTCGACGATATTGGTCTTGCCGTAGCCATTTTGCCCGGTAAATACGGTAATTCCAGGCGTGAACTCGACTTCCAACTCCGGCCAGGAGCGGAAGTCCCGCAAGGACAAATACCGAATGTGCATAGCCGCAGACTAGCCCGGCAGGCGCACAGGCATCAGCAGGTAAGTGAAGTCGGTCTCCGGCGTTGGGTAGAAGCCGTCCTCACCGAGCTCCGGAATGGCTTCCGGCTCCGGAATGAGAATCGCAGGACGCGACGGCTGCGTAAAGCCCAGCAAAACACGATGGGAGCGAACAGCGCTGAGCCCCTCGAGCAGGTACTGCGGGTTGAAGGCAATCAGAAGTGGTTCACCATAGAAGTTGCAGGCCACAGTCTCTTCTGCGTGACCAACCTCGTCTCCATGAGCGGAAAGGACAACCTGACCGTCGGAGAAGTCCATGCGAATCTGCGCACCGTGATCCGCCATCAGAGACACACGACGAATGGCATCCTGCAGTTGGTCAACACGGGCAACAGCCATGGAGGAATGCTGCTTCGGCAGTAGCGGGCGGAACTTCGGGAACTCGGCGTCCAGCAGTCGCGTGGTAGTGCGACGAGGATCTGCGAGGATAGCCAGCAGGCCTTCGGAGCCGACCTCACGATCATCGGATCCGTCGCCGAATGCCAAGGTCACTGGCTCGCTAGAAGTGGTATCGAGAGTGCGGGCGGTCTCCGCGAAAGTCTTGGCCGGGATGAGCAGCTTGGTCTCACCCTCCGGGACCTGCTCCCACTCGAAACTGCGAACCGCCAGGCGGAAACGGTCGGTGGCAGCGAGAGTGACCTCGTTACCTTCGGTTTCCATCCGGATGCCGGTCAGCATCGGCAGCGACTCATCCTTGCCGGCAGCGACAGCGACCTGACCAATAGCCTCGGCCAGCAGAGCGGCATCGACAGTGCCGGTAGCAGCCGGAGCTTCCGGTAGCTGTGGGTAATCCTCCAAGGTCAGACTTGGCAGCTCGAAGCGGGAAGAACCACAGCGAACGATGACCTTCGTGCCATCAAAGTGCATCTCTACCTGCTTATTCGGCAGCTTAGAAACAATGTCAGAAACCAACTTGCCATTGACGGCGAAGCGACCGGGCTCATCGACCTCTGCGCTAATACGAATCTGAGTGGAGACCTCGTAGTCATAGCCAGCGAGCTGCAAACCATTGTCATCCGCGAGAAAAATCATGCCACGCAGAATCGGCTGAGTCGGGCGTGCAGGCAGGTTACGAGCAACCCAGCTCACCGCACCCGCGAGATCGTCCTTAGCCGCGCGAATACGGACTTCGGTCTGCTCCATCGTTCCTCCACCGGTATTGGATGTCTGTTTTTAGCCGTTTATTAGCCGTCTTTTGTGTTGTCAGCGCGCTATGTCAGCACGCATGACTGGAGTTACAAAGATTCCATCGTACAACTCTACTGCAGACTGCCAAAGACCTCACTGGGATTCTTGTAGTCCGTCTAGTGCTTAATCGTAGTTCTTACTCGTTCTTGGCATTTTTAAAGTTGTGCGCCAGAGGTTGTGTGCCCGGGGTTGTGCGCAGGCCCCCTTTTATCTAGAAGTTTCTAGAGATTTTTAAAGTCGGGAGTAGTAATAGGGGGTGTGCACATTGTGAAATTACATGATTCCCGCTGGTCTTCACTGGTTTCGCGCTGTGGATAACCAGTGCGTCTAACTGTGGATAACTTGGGGTGTCTGTGGATAGTGTTCGGGCTTCATCTTTCATCCACAAAATTTACGAGTTGTCCACAGCTCTGTGCACGGAAAAACCGCAGTTAATAACAAGAATTCCGCACGCCGAAACCAAGGTTTTTAAGCCGTTCCACGAGCTCGATCTCGAATGCGTGTGGTCAGGTCGTTGACCTGGTCCTTTGAGGGCTTCTTCTCCTGAATTTCCTTAACAATCTTGCGTTCAGCGTGCAAAACCGTCGAATGGTCACGATTTCCGAACTCCCGGCCAATCGACGGCAACGAAAGCTCGGTGAAGGACCTCGTCAGGTACATCGCAATCTGGCGTGCATGAGCGACCGGGCGAGTCTTACCCGGGCCCACCAAATCTGCAACCGTTAGGTCGAAGTACTCAGCCGTGGTGGAGATGATAATCTCCGGAGTAATCTGCACCTCGATTTCGTCGGCACCGAGGATCTCCTGTGCAAACTTCAAGGTCACAGGCTCATGAATCATGGATGCGTGAGCGCTAATCTGCAGTAGACGCCCCTCGAGCTCACGAATAGAAGACGAGGTGTTCTCCGCGATGTACTGGAGTACATCATGCGGAACGGCCAGATCAGACAGCTGTGCCTTCTTCGACAGAATTGCGATTCGCGTCTCCAAGTCCGGGTATTGCAAATCCGGATTGAGTCCCCACTGAAAGCGGGTACGAAGGCGATCCTCCAGAGTCTTAAGCTCCCGTGGTGGGCGGTCCGACGACAGCACAATCTGGTGATTGGACTGGTGCAGGGCATTGAACGTATGGAAGAACTCTTCCTGTGTACCTTCCTTGCCCTCCAAGAACTGGATGTCATCGATGATGAGCATGTCCAAATCGCGGTAGCGACGCTTGAAGGATTCCTGGGCGTCGTCACGCACGGAATTAATGAAGTCGTTGGTGAACTCTTCCGAGGAAACGTAACGAACCCGCAGGTTAGGGTACAAATGCTTGGCGTAGTGACCAATGCCGTGGAGCAGGTGCGTCTTGCCAAGACCCGAACCGCCGGAGATAAACAGCGGGTTGTAGGTGCGCCCCGGAGACTCCGCAACAGCGACGGCGGCTGCAGCGGCGAACTTATTCTGCGGACCAATAACGAAGGTCTCGAAGGTGTAGTTCGGGTTGAGGGTGGGCTCCTCGAAAGGCATGCTCATCTCGGTTGGCGTGCCGTAGCTCTCGGAGCGGAAAGGACTTGTGACCTGGCGCTGATCAGCAATAGTCATCGGGTTCTCGGCAGATGAGTGCGAAAGCCCCTGCGCCATTGAATCCACGGCGTCCATCGATCGGTGCTGTGACTGGGCACTTTGCTGATTATGGACATTTGGCTGATGCGTCTGCGGCACTTGTGGCATCTGTGTCGATCCCTGGTGCTGCTCGTGGAGGTTGAAGTCGTTCGTATCTGCACTGGGGAACGGGTAGTTACGGCCAGACTGCTGCTGGTGCTGCTGCTGGTTTGGCTGTTGACGCTGAGCCTGCTGCGGACGCGAAGCTGCAGATGGGGTCTGTCCCGAGTGCTGTGCAGATGGTTGAGTGGCCTCTGCTGCCTGGCTATCTTCAGCGTCGTCAGCAGGATCAGCAACGGTGATGACCGTTTCCAACTCCTCGCCGGTCAGCGAGGCTAAGACAGCCTCGATAATGCCCTTGAGCTCTTCTTTTACCAGCGCCTGCACCACTGGCGATTGAGTGCTGAGCAGGAAAAATCCTGGAAAGTCACCAGTGTGCGTCACTGACCGCAGCAGTGCCTTGTGTGGCGGGCGTAGTGGTGCAATACCCAACTCCGGCGCACCTTCTGGTGAAGTCAGGATAGAAACGACTTGCTCCCAGAGTCCACCTGGCAATTCTGGTTGTTCGCTCACTGTGTGAATGTCCTTTTACATGTTTACGTTCATCAAATTTATCGAGGCGACCTGTTTTTGTGGAGTGTTTTTTGGCATGGCGAGAGTGCCATATCTGCCCATTTGGGGGCTATTTCTTGTAATTCGCCCTGTGGGGTGTTTCTACACAAGGCGCTATACGCCCCGAGCAGGACTTCCACATGTTTGTCCACACCTGTGGATAAACATCGTCGCTAATTGACTAACAGTTTATCCACAGTTTGCCCACAATGAAAAATAGCCCCCTAGTCTGCGTTTACCTAGGTAAACGCGTTATTTCCCCTGCTCGCTGTGATTCATGGTGTGGAAGTTATCCACAGCTGATTGGATAAACACCCTGTGGATTGCGGTGCATAGGTCAGTATTTCCACAGGTCAACATCGGTACCGTTGGAAAACTTGGAAAATGATTCTCCAGGTAAATCCGGCGTGTTGATTTGAATTTCTCGCTCGATTCGACGTACCCTATCTGGGTGTTTCATATCCATTGAGATATGAGTCCGAGCTCGTGCTTGGACCCGACAGAACGCTTGTAGCTTTCATTCTGTCGGTAAGTAATTTTTCCGTGCATCACGGGAATGCGTCAGACGCATCGCTGCTTCGCACTCGAAGCGAGGGGTTTACTGCGGTGTGTTCAGCGTGGACTCGTGGTCGTTTGAGTTTCAAGGAGTGTCAACCGTGTCGAAGCGGACGTTCCAGCCGAATAACCGCCGTCGTGCACGCGTGCACGGCTTCCGTACCCGTATGCGTACCCGTTCCGGTCGCGCCGTTGTGGCAGCACGCCGCAGCAAGGGCCGTGCCCGCCTGTCCGCTTAAGTAAGAGGACGCCGATTTCGGTGCTCCCTCAGAGCAATAAGCTGCGTTCTTCGCGTGACTTCACGGTCACCGTACGACGTGGACGCCGAATCGGACGCAAGACTTTGGTCTTGCATATTCGTGACACCGTCGCTTCTGGCGGTGAAGATAAGACCGATACGCAGATTGCCAGGTTTGGTGGTCCGCGTGTCGGTCTTGTCGTATCTAAAGCTGTGGGCAACGCCGTGACTCGTCACGCCGTATCCCGCAAGCTCCGCCATGTTATGGCCGCGGCCGCGCAGGATCTCCCGTCCACTATGGACATTGTCGTTCGCGCGCTGCCCGCTTCTGCCACAGCCACCAGCCAGGAGCTGTCCCACGATGTGCAATCGGCACTCGCTACATACGAACGTCGGCGCTAATTCGCTTGACGACGGCCCCCTCGCCCAGGCCCCCGGTGCACGTGTGGCTGAGAGGGCGATTCTCTTCTACCGCCGTCGTATCTCTAATCTGAAGCCAACGAGCACATGTCGTTTTGAACCGACGTGCTCCGCATATGGTCTTGAGGCCGTGCGCCGCTTCGGAGCTATTCGTGGCCTGTGGCTGACTCTCCTGCGTATCTTCCGTTGCGCACCCTGGCATCCGGGCGGCTGGGATCCAGTTCCTGCTACATTCCCCGGCCTGGGTTCGTGGTTCAAGCGAATGCACAGGTAACCTCTAGTAATGCTTAGCCTTTGACTGGGCTTTGTAGACGAAGGCGCGAGTGCGCTGTCCCCTAAAGAACGGAGTGATCTTAGACCGTGCTCAATTTCGTGTATTGGCCGATTTCGGCCATCCTGTGGTTCTGGCATAAGGCCTCAGGTTTCCTATTGGATCCCTCCTCGGGTATCTCGTGGGTGCTGGCCATTATTTTGCTTGTGGTCACCATCCGTATCCTCCTGTTTAAGCCGATGCTGAACCAGCAGCGTTCTGCCATCAAGATGCAGCAGCTCGCTCCTGAGATGCAGGCGATCAAGGAGAAGTACAAGAACGATCAGCAGGCTCAGGCTCTTGCTATGCGCCAGCTACAGAAGGAAATGGGTGTCAACCCGCTCGGCGGCTGTCTGCCGATTCTGGTTCAGATGCCTGTGTTCATCGGTCTTTTCCACGTGCTGCGTTCGTTTAACCGAACGGGTACGTCGGGCAATGCGCTCGGCATGTCGGTGGAGCAGAACTGGAATACGCCTAACTACATCTTCGGTGTAGATGAGGTGCGGTCCTTCCTGCTGGCTCGTGTGCTCAATGCTCCACTGTCCAGTTCGGTTGGAATGGGTGAGGATCAATACGCAGCCTTTACCGTGCCTGGTACGCCTGCAGACTTTACCCGCATGGACATCATTATCGTTGCTATCCCGCTGATTGTTATCGCAGCACTGGCAACGCACTTCAACGCTCGCATGTCTGTTGAGCGCACGCGTGCCCGCCAGGAAGCCGGTCTGGTGAAGCGCCAGGAAGGCCCTATGGGTCAGCAGATGGACATGATGAACAAGATGATGCTTTGGTTCTTCCCGATCATGATTCTTGTTACCGGTGCTTTCTGGCACATCGGTCTTCTTGTCTACATGGTGACTAACAACGTGTGGACCTACTTCCAGCAGCGCTACATCTTCGGCAAGTTGGATGAGGAAGAGAAGGAAGCTGTCGCAGCCAAGAAGGCTGCTAAGCGCGAGGCACAGGAGAAGCTCGCTCCGAAGGTTGGCCAGAAGCCAATCAACCCGAAGAAGGGCGGCAAGCGCCAGGCAGCGCAGAAGGCGCAGCAGTCACAGTCTGGTGAGGCTTCTACTGCGAACAAGGCTTCTAGCCACCTTCCGGATGGCAATTCGGCGAAGGGACAGCAGGGTCCGGCTTCCAAGCCGGCGCCGGGACAGAAGCCCGCGAATCGGAAGAAACGGAAGCGCAAAAAGAAATAGCTGAAGTAGCACCGCGTTTCGTCTACATAAGTTAATTAATCAGAACGCCCCGCATTTGCTGCGGGGCGTTTTTGTTTGCCTTAGTCCCCTCCCACGCAAACAACGTCGCTGTTATTACAGATCTGTAATTTTCTCTGGAGTCTCGAGTTTGGCATCCATCCCCAGTCAATGTTTCACGTGAAACATCGTTGTTGCACTGTCGTACACTAGGGGTGTTGAAAAGCTCGACGAGTGACGGCACAGCTGCCCCATTGGAAAGGTTAGAGGAACTGTTGAGTAACTCCGCGAAAGACGTCGATAAGCAAGAAGCCTCCGCAGGTTTGGTCGATGCAGATCTGCGTTCGGTGATAGATACCGTGTTTGTAGACAATGCCGATCGGGCATACCGCTACCACTCATGGTTGGCCGAGGAGGCGACAGTCCGAGGTTTGATTGGACCACGTGAAACTCCAAAGCTGTGGGATCGGCACATTATCAATTCTGCGGTAGTTGGAGAAGCGATAGGCAAAGGGCTTGTAGTTGCGGATATTGGTTCGGGGGCTGGCTTGCCCGGCATTCCGCTTGCTCTTGCGCGACCGGATTTGAAGGTGGTTCTTGTGGAACCATTGCTGCGCCGTACAACTTTTTTGAACGAAGTTGTGGAAGATCTTGAGCTGGACAATGTAACGGTAGTTCGCGGGCGTGCTGAGGAGAAAGTGGTTCGCGCTGAGATTGGCCAAGTGGATGTCGTCACCTCCCGCGCTGTTGCCCCTCTGGGGAAGTTGGCGGGATGGTCGCTTCCTTTAGTTAAATCCGGAGGCGCGATGGTTGCACTGAAGGGTGGAACTGCCCAAGAGGAAATCGATCGGGATGCAAAGCTTATTGCTAAGGCGAAGGGAATTAATCCCCGCGTCGTAGAGGTCGGCGGTTCCGTGTTGGGAACTTCGACGTACGCCGTGATTATTCAGAAGAAGTAGGCTGTAAGCCCCGCTCCCCTACTCCACTGCGGATTCGTTTGTGTTTTGGTTTCGGCATTGAGGCGCGTAGTGCCGTCGGGCTAGAGTGGGATAAGTATCGCGGTATGGCAAAGTCCTAGCGACCAAGGTGGATGTTTCACGTGAAACATTTCCACAATCGTCGGCGTCTAACGGTTGTTGGGGCTTGATGATTACGCTTTTGCAGATAGTTACTAAGTTTTAATTCGCACTCCAGTGGCCATGATTGGTAATTGCTGTGCTTGTAAGGGGAATAGTTAATGAGCCGGAAGTCCTGGCAAGACACACCCATCGCTGCGGCAGCTCAACGGGCGGCGCAAGTTAAAGCCCCGAACCGTTTATCGCTTCCACGCCCCGAGCGACCGCGTCGTATCACGATCGCCAACCAGAAGGGTGGCGTGGGCAAGACCACCTCGGCAGTCAACATCGCTTCGGCGCTCGCGCGGCATGGTCTCAAGGTTCTAGTCATCGATAATGATCCGCAGGGAAATGCTTCTACGGCCCTGGGAATTGAGCATGTTTCCGGGACTCCTTCGACGTATGAGCTTCTCATTGGCGAGCTACAGATTGACGATGTCATCCAGCGTTCCCCTGAATCTGAGAACCTCTATTGTGTGCCGGCGACATTGGACTTGGCGGGCTCCGAGATTGAGCTGGTCTCGCTCCTGAACCGTGAGCGCCGGCTTCTTGATGCAGTTCCAGATCAGTACTTGATCGACAACGGCTTCGACTTTCTCATTATTGACTGTCCGCCTTCGCTTGGTCTGTTGACGCTGAATTCGATGACCGCTGCCAACGAGGTTTTGATACCGATTCAGTGTGAGTTTTACGCCTTGGAGGGTGTGACGCAGCTGATGAATAACGTGCAGATGATTCGCCAGCATCTCAATCCGGAGCTGCATATTTCTGCTGTGCTGCTCACTATGTTCGATGGCCGCACCAAGCTGTCAGAAGAAGTTGCCAATGAGGTTCGTAACTACTTCGGCGACGTTGTTCTGCGTAATCTCATCCCTCGATCCGTGAAGGTATCGGAAGCGCCGGGATATTCGCAGACCGTAATTTCCTACGATCCAGGGTCTCGGGGCGCAGTTGCTTATCTTGATGCTGCAAAGGAATTGGCAACGCGTGGCGACTATTCAGCAGTTCCTGGGGGAAGTGCGATTGGGCAAAAGCCAGCTTCCTCCCCTACCCCGTCCAATTCCACTGAGCCAAATTAAAGCAACTAGGAGTAGTAACCCATGTCGAATCAAAAAAAGGAGAACCGCAAGGGAGGGCTCGGTCGCGGTATCGCCGCGCTAATCCCAACTGCTCCGGCGGCTAACCCGTCGGTAGGTGAAAGTGCCGCGGATATTATTTTCGGTCCCCGCCGTACCGAGGGGACGAAGCAGTCTGGAAGTAGCGGAGTTGCCGACGTACTGGGCGCAGCCGCGACGGGATCCGGCACCTCGGCGCCTGAGAGGAAAAACGCCGGAAAATCTGCAAAATCCGGGCAAAGTAAGCCGCATACTAATGAGGCGAATAAACGTCACAGTGACGATAACGCTATTGGTAAGTCTAGCAATGTTTCACGTGAAACAATTCCCTCAACGACGTCGGGAGTAGCGGACCACAGTGGCGCTGAGGCCGCAGATGTTGACGCTGCGGCCGCAAACGAGTTTGGCGCAACCTATCGCGAGGTCGATTTGAAGCTCATCACGCCGAACCCGAAGCAGCCACGAGAGGTCTTCGATGAAGAGCCCTTGAATGAGCTGGCTCACTCTATTCGTGAGTTCGGTCTATTGCAGCCGATTATTGTACGACCAATCTCAACGGATAATCGTGCGGCAGCACTCGAGGCAGCGCGCAAGGAAGATCCGAATGCGCTGCAACCCGAATTTGAAATCATCATGGGTGAACGTCGCTGGCGTGCTTCTCAGCGAGCTGGAATTGACACGATTCCCGCCATCGTTCGCGATACTCCAAACCAGGACATGCTTCGCGATGCCCTACTAGAGAATATCCATCGCGTGCAGCTGAACCCACTCGAAGAGGCCGCTGCGTACCAACAGCTGCTCGACGAGTTTGGTGTTACTCAGGCAGAGCTGGCGGATCGTATCGGTCGCTCGCGGCCCGTTATTACCAACATGATTCGACTCTTGCAGCTGCCAGTGGAGGTACAGCGACGAGTAGCGGTCGGTGTTCTGTCGGCTGGCCACGCACGTGCCTTGCTTGGGGTCAAGGCAGGTAAGGAAGAACAGCAGCGCCTCGCCGAGCGAATTGTTGCTGAAGGACTATCGGTCCGTGCGACCGAAGAAGCAGTGACATTACTCAATGCAGGCGAGCGACCGAAAAAGCAGCACCGCGAGCCCACTCCGCAGCCGGAGGTACTCCACAATTGGGCTGATCGCCTGTCCAATTCTTTTGATACGAAGGTGACTGCCCAGATGGGCAAGCGTAAGGGCAAAATTGTCATCGAATTCGGCAACCTCGAGGACTTTGATCGCATCATGTCACTGATGCATCTCGACGAAGAGTAAACCCGGTTACTGTGACTGAAGTATTCATCGAGAAAATTTCGCTGGCCGACATCGATGGAATCTATCCGGAGACGATGTTAAGCCTGTTTTGGGAACAGGGCATGGAGCATATCCGTACTGCAACTGCCCTACCCCACTTCTCGACTGAGCCGCGTGAACCTAATTTGGACCCTCGCAGGCCAGAAGACGATGAAGCGCTCAACGGCGATTTAAAGCATTCGGACAGCCAACCCCCTACTCGCCCTACCGGAGCTAGTGAGAGCCCCTTAAATAGCGACCTAAGCTCTGATTTAGCCGCCCAGGTGCGCTTGGAGAAGGAAGCATGGCTCAATACCGTCTACCTTTCCTGGGGGCCGTGCGGATATTCGCTACGGCGAAAGCCACCGGCATCACTTATCGATGGGAAACCTGAGACCGTCGGCACGCTCCTCTTTGCTCCCCCGCGCTTCTGCCCGACGACCTTTTCCATGCCTTCCGGGCCAATATCGCCGGATGCGATTGCGCTGACAAGTCTGCATTACAACGCTTTAGAGGTTGACGATGACATGCTCCGCGTGCTTATTGTGACCGCTCTGCACAAGCTCGCGCTGCGCGGGATTTCAGCGGTAGAGGCGTTCGGTTGCAGTGGCACAGCGGATTCTATGTCGGGACCCACGCCGTCATCGCCAACGCCTGACGACGGTACGGAGAATCTAATCGCTGATTTCGAGGCGCAACTCGAAGAAAAGCTAAATCCAAAGCCGTGTATTTCAGATTCGTTGGCGGCGATTAACCATAATGCCGGTGATTTAATTCGAACGCGAACCCTTCTTGACTCCGGATTTCGGGTGGTGACTCCACACCCGATTCATCCGAAACTCCGTATCGAGTTGGATGCGGAATTGGACTGGGACGAAGAAATCGGCCATGCGTTGGATCTAAGTGCGAAAGAACCCTTTATGCGCTCAAAGCTGTTCAGTCTCTAGCGCCGGGTTACATAGGCCGGCCGTGTTTAGGCTTTTTCCTCTTCAATCAGCTGAGCAAAGCTGTAAGCGCCGGTCATTGGTTGCTGTTCTTCATCGCCCAGGTACAGACGCTTTACAGCGACAACGATAGATTCGGCAATTACGTCTCGCTGATCTGGGGAAGAAAGAATTGCCACGTCATCCTCGTTGGTCAGGTAACCAACGGCGACTTCCACCGTGGGCATCCTGGTCAGACGGAGGAGATCCCAAGTACGGGCGTGCGAGCGGCAGTCCACCAGGCTCGTACGGGCAACAATTTCCCGCTGAATAAGGCCAGAGAGCTGTTCGCCCAGAATGGAGTTGGAGCCCTTCATCGAGCCGAAGTAAAAGGTCGCAATACCGCTGGCTCGGTTGTTGTGATAGTGGTCAGCCTGCAGGGAGATGAAGATGTCGGCGCCAAATGCGTTGGCCATCTCAGCTCGATCTTCGATAGATGGGTTGTCGGTACGAGGACGAGACAGAATAGTCTCTGCACCCGCCGCGACAAGACGACCTTCGATGCGAGAGGCCAAATCCCAAAGAATTTCCTCTTCAGAAATCTGACCGTAGGGGCCGTCGACCACGATGCCGGGCTCCCCTGCCCCAAGGCCTGGATCAATGACAATGCGCTTGCCTGAGAGCTTTGGCCCCATCGTGCGCAGGATTTCCTTCTCGTGGAAAGCGTTTACCGAGCCACCAGTAACCCTCCTACCCAAGTAGCTGAGCGCTCGGAGAGTAACGGGGCCACAGATACCGTCGGGCTCCAGCCCGTAATTGAGCTGGTATTCACGCACAGAGGCATCGGTCTTCGGGCCGAAGTGGCCGTCTACTCGGGCATCGTGGAAACCGAGTTCCTGCAAGGTAGCTTGGAGGACGCCTACGTCCTCACCGGTCATTTGTGACAGTGGATCGTAGGACAGTACGCGGGTGCCCAGAGTGTACGAAGCTTCTCGCAGTAGGCGCAGGGTGCTGTCGCGGATGATGCCGTCGGCATAGACACCGCGGGACTGTTGGAACGCCAGGAGAGCGTTGCGCATATCCTCATCAAAGAGGTCGTCGTCACCAGACCACTGAGGCGAGTTTTCCTCTGCAGCTGAGCCCTCCCAGTTGGGCAGAAGCCCAAGCCGAGCCAGGGTAGAACGTACCTCGGCAACACGAGGTGACCTATCGCCCACCTTCAGGAACTCTGGCACGAAAACTCCCTTCCGAACTCCACAATTATGTTCAGGCCGTTGTGGGTCCTCACAACACTTAATCAGTATTACTGGTCAGTGAGCTAAACGAAACTTCAGTTAAGAAACTCCGCGCACTCTCAGAGGATCTGGTCAGCAATACCTCTTAAGTTGGCGGCAACCTGGTTCCTTCACGGTATTAAGGAAGACGTAAACCGCCATTTCCAGCAAGATTACCAGGTCGCAGGCGCGAATTGATTGTTACGAGGGCGCGTCGGCAAACCCGACGGCAAAACCCCAGGACTAACTCTAAATCACAACCATAACTTCAGTCACATCTTAATAAGACGTGTTCAACGAAGGTGGCAGAAGCGAAGTGACGGGTGAGCAGTCGCGACCTCGTATCGGATAAGGAGCAACCACAAGTTTTTTTAAAGGTGCTTCTCGATGAGCGTCGTGATTTCGCCCTTCGGGCGGACTCCGCGAATCTCTTCGACCTTCTTGCCGTCCTTGAATAGGAGCAGGCTTGGGATGGACATAATCTGGAACATGCCAGCCAGTGCACGCTCCTCATCGACGTTGACCTTGGCGATGACGGCCTTGCCATCGAGCTCGGTCGCAACCTCGTCGAGAACGGGAGCAATCTTCTTACACGGGCCACACCACTCTGCCCAGAAATCAACAAGTACCGGCTTATCGGATTCGAGGACATCGGACTTAAAGGTGTTGGCGGTGACAGTTACCGGAGCCATGAAATTCTTCTCCTTAGAATGAGCTCGTTTGAGTTCTTAGTGGTTTTGATTCGTGGTCTTGATTCTAATTTTTCAACCTAGTTTCTTCAGTCTCGCGTACGGACTTGGCGCTAAAGGCGTCAAAAATTAGGGCTTCCGGTGGTGCGAGTGAAGTACTAGATTGTTAATTAATGGTGTTCTTGGGAACAATGCGAGCGCTCGAGGGGTGCGGGGCGGATCGGGCTATAACACGTCCCGCTGTGCCCTCGTTGAGATGCCGCAAACAACAATTGGGCTGACTGACTATCGGATACTCCCAATATTTGGATGTCTGCAATTGTTGGCCTTATCCAACAATTGTACTGCCCCAGCTATCAGCTTTTTATCCAGCTAGCGAGGCTTCCCTCCTGTCAGCTACCGAGCAACAGTTTCCAAGTAGTGCTCAGCATCCAGCGCGGCCTTGCAGCCAGAGCCAGCGGCGGTAATTGCCTGCTGGTAATGCGAGTCAACAACATCGCCCGCTGCAAAGACGCCCTTGAGGGAGGTCTGGGTGCTCGGAGCGGCTACCTGAATGTAGCCATTCTCGTCGCAGTCCAGCTGATTGCGAACCATCTGCGAACGTGGCTCGTGGCCAATTGCTACGAACATGGCAGTCACATCGAGGACGGATTTCTCGCCAGTGACGGTGTCTTCCAGCTCGAGACCGGTAACTGAACCCTTGTCCTCACCAAGAACCTGGGACACAACCTTGTTCGTCGCAAAGCGAATCTTGTCATTGTTCTGGGCGCGCTCAACCATAATCTTTGACGCGCGGAACTCGTCGCGGCGATGGACAATCGTCACCGAGCGGGCGAACTTGGTAAGGAAGGTTGCCTCTTCCATTGCGGAGTCACCGCCGCCGATGACGGCGATATCGTGGTCGCGGAAGAAGAAACCATCACAGGTGGCACAGGCGCTGACCCCATGACCAAGCAGTGCCTGCTCGCCCGGAGCGCCGACATAACGCGGAGCGGCACCGGTTGCCAAGATGACAGCGTGAGCCTTGTGCTCTTCTTCGCCAACCCAAACAGACTTGATGTCGCCGGTGAGATCCATGCGATCGACAATCTCCATGCGCAGGTCAGCGCCGAAGCGCTCAGCCTGTGCGCGCATCTGATCCATTAGCTCTGGCCCCATGATGCCCTCGGAGAAACCTGGGTAGTTCTCCACGTCGGTAGTCGTCATAAGCAGACCGCCAAACTCGATGCCCTCGAACACCACAGGCTTCAGGTCGGCGCGAGCTGCGTAGGTGGCAGCCGTGTAACCGGCGGGGCCGGAACCGACAATGATCAGGTCGTGAACGATATCGCTCATGAAGACTCCTATAATTTTTATCTCTCACATCACATGGCGCACAGTGATGCTCAGTAGCAAGCAAATTTTTCAGCTCCGGGAAAGAAACTACCGGAACCAGCTACCTCAACCAACGTGAGGTTAGCCATCTCTATTCCCCTCCCCTGCTTCTCCCCTGCTCCGCAGTTGTTAGGCCACCTGCACTTCTTCCAACTGTCGCCGAAGCGCACGACGCGCCCGCGCTCGTCGAGACTTCAACGTTCCGCTCGGCTGCCCAATACTGCGAGAGGTCTCCTGCAGCGAATACCCAAAGATGTCCAAGTACAACAGGGCATCCCGCTGATCCGTTGGTAGCTGCTCCAAAGCGGCGACCATAGTCACTCGTAGCGGAACATCCGGGCAGGGAATCGGCTGTGAACTCAGAAGCGTCTCAAAATCTTCGTCCTTATCGCACAGAGAGATCTCCCCGAAACGACCGCGGATGTGGTCAATACACGCATTCTTCACAATGCACGTCAGCCACGTCGCCACCGTAGAACGCCCGCGAAAACTCGCCGCCCCCGCAATTGCCCGCGCCAACCCCTCCTGTACCCCATCCAAAGGATCGAAATCATCCCGACGATATCGCCGCGCCATAGCTACCAACTGCGGGTAATAACGCTGTGCCAACACCGCGAACGCGCGACGATCCCCCGCCAGGTGCGCCTTTAATAACTCACGATCAACCTCGTCTGCCGTTGCATGCTTTCGCATACCGACGACGCCATAGTCCCCCAGTCGCCGACCCGCATGGGCCTTACGGTGACTTTCCCCAATTCGATTTCTTCCCCCAAAGTTCATGGCTCCTATGCAAACACGAAACCCGCGCTCTCCGCTTGGCAAAACTGCCGTGGAGACCGCGGGCTGTGGATGAATTTCAAAACGTCCCAGTAGCTGTGGATAACTTGGGACAACTTAAACTGTTGCCGCCTAAGGCAAGCTCAGAGCGTTATTCCGTACCACGCACCTGGATATCGCCAATCGCAACTGGCAGCAACGAATCCGGGGATTGCTCAGCCAGATTGCGGTCGCCGACAAGTGGGTTGTCCGCATCGGAATCCTGCGACTCAGCATCAGCATTCGTATCAGCATCAGTGTCTGAGTTGCTGTCGGCTACCGCTTCCGCAGCCGTCGGCAAGCCGGAGATCCAGACAACAATGTTCTTCCACTCAGTGTCGCGGCTATCGATTTCGATGGTCGTCGTACCTGAGGTGGCGGTTGCGCTACCGAGAACCGTTGTGTCATCCAAGGCCGTCGAGTCAGCATCGCGTAGGCCGCGAACTTCAATGTGTGCGCCCGGGGTCGCAGAGACCTTAAGCTCTCGAATGGTTGCCGGTTCATCCAGAGTGACCCGAATACCAACACCAGGTTTAAAGTCCTCTGGACGATTGCCGAACTGACTGAGGTAAGTAGAAGTTACCCAGAAGCTTTCCTCGTCATTATCGATGGTCAGCTCAGCCATGTCCGGATTGTCTGGACCTGCTGCCGGGTTGTCGGTGTCGGCTTGCCACTCGCTAGCGTCGGCAAGCGAGAGCGTCGTGACCGGAGCCGGGCCGCGTCGTACGGACTCGGAGTTAATCGGTGCGTCCGAGGAACGGTTAACCAGACCAAAGATGCCCGCGGCGACAAGTGCACCGACAATGACTACACCGACAACGACTGCGCCGGTGCTGAATGCGCGGGTGCGATTCTTGGTGTGATGAGCGTTTGATTGAGCTGCACCGCCGGCATCGACGGATTCGCGCGCACCGGTGTCGGGGTCGATTGCGAGAAACTCCGAAGAATCGGGGCCCAGCGCTGCGGCGCGCAAGTCCTCGGCGAGCGTGCGAGCTGGCGACTCCTGCCCATTGGAGTTCTCCGGGCGTGTCTGCTTCGCGCGGTCGATGGCAGCAGAAATATCGGAGGGGATATTTGGCACGTTGTAGAACAGCTCGTCGATGACTGAAAGCAACGCGTTGTAGTCCGAACGTTGCGAGCTATTGGGCAAAACGACGGGGAATGCATCGTAGATGTGGCCGTCGCTGCTGATGCGCAATTGTCCAGGCTTGTTTGTCAAGCCAAGGCAGCGCCCAGATTCGTGGGCATCGGCAATGGTCTCGGCAAGTGATGCAACTGCGAGTGCCAGGGCATCCGGGTGGGCGGCCTGATCGAACCGCTCAATACCGATACTGCTGGTCCAGTCGGCGACGATGAGCACCTCGGTGCGTGTCTTCGCCACGCTATGAATCCGCGACATTCCGGTGCCAGCCAAGTCACGCAGCTCATTGGTCGTCGTGGCAATCTTCTGGGCAGCAGCCGATGGCGAAGTGTCGTAGTACGGCAGTGCAATCGTGTCGACGAAGACAAGTGCGACATCTGCGTTATCGGGATCTCCCATATCCATGGCGCGCCACAGGCGCAGACCTGGGTAGGACGCGATTTCAGAACGCAGGCGGAAACGACCACCTGAGACCATCTCGCCGGGTACATAGCGGGTCGGGCGGGAACCCTGCGTCGGCATCGGCGGCAGCAGTGGCGAAGCGGTGAAGCCCTCGTTTGCCAGACCCGTGGCCTCGCCGATCAGGTTCGACGGGGCAATCGAGAAAGCATCAGCGGCGAAGCCACGTTCGCGCTCCATATCCTCACGGTCGGCGACGGCATTGTCGGCTGCATGGGGCTGCGGAGCAAAGCGGCGTAGACCCGGAATGCGACCGAGGAAGCCACCCAGAACGCGGACCTCTTCCAATGGAGCCTGAGCGAGCACCAGACCGGTACCGATGAGGAAGACCACGCCGGTGACGATGGTCTGCAGCAGTACGCCGAAGGAACCGAAGAAATCGAACAGCACAAGGTCGGTCAATGCGAATGCGCCCCCGGCAACGGCGACACCGACAAGCGACGCCCCAAGTGCCCACAGCACGGTGTGGACGGTCGCCTTACTGTCCAAGTGTCCGAGAGTGCGGCGCAAGAGCAAGAAGCCAATTACTGCGCCGGCGACGAAACCGAAACCGTTGGCGGCACCGAGCAACACGACGACGGTCTCATCGTCAGAAGCCAGACGAGGAGCGAAGAACGACAGAATCACCTTGACGGTGGTAATGCCGAGGATGATGAAAGTCGGGGTCCAGGCCTCTTCACGGGCGTAGAAAACACGCAAGTGCAAAAGCACGATGGCATATGGAATAAGCGAGAACGCCGAGAAGGACAGTGTCCAGCCAAGAATCTCCGCGGTTTCGCGGGGGAACTCCAGATACGCGAAAAGACCGACGGCGATGGGGCGGCCGAATGCGGTGAAGAAGGCGACGATCGGCACCAGCGCAATCATGGTCAGACGCGTACCGATGGATAGATCGCGGACCACTGCCCCATCATTGCCGTCGGCTGCATTGCGGGACAGTCGCGGCATGATGGCGGTCAGCAAGGTAACGCCGATGATGCCGTAGGGCACCTGCAACAGCAGCCAAGCCTGCTGGTAAATCGTCGGCGCTGCCTTGGAGGCAGTCGAGGCAATATTGGTGGTGATGAAGTAACCAGCCTGGGAAATTGCCACGTAGGTGACAATCGCAACACCCATGCCGGTGAACTGTTTGATGCGGTCGTCGATACCCCACAGCGGACGCAAATCAATGCCCGCGCGCTTGAGGTAGGGAATCATGATGGCTGCCTGAATGACGACACCCAGAGTGGTACCAAGACCCAAAAGCAGGATGTGCGGATCGGAGAGTGAACCGTCCGAATCCGGACTCAATTGGCCGGGCAGGAACAGATATAGCAAGAGCGTGGCAATGGCCACGACGTTGTTGGCGACAGGTGCCCACGCACCGGGTTTAAAGACTCCCTTGGTGTTTAGCACCGCCATGAGCAGCGCAAATATGCCGTAGAAGATGATTTGCGGCAATAATAAGAACGCAAATGACGTCGCCAGCGGAACGTTGACCTTACCGGCCTCGTTAAGGCTCAATCTGGTCAATAGTGGCGCACCTATCACTGCCAGCACCGTCACCACTGCCAACAGCGTCATGGAGACAGTCAAGAGACGTCTAATGAAGGCGGCACCGTGATCTGGATCCTCCTTCTCCGCGCGCACCAACACCGGCACCACCAGAGAAGTCAGCACCGCGCCGAGGACGATTTCCGTAATCAGGTTCGGCAGTGTGTTGGCGACGTTGAAGGCTGAAGCCACAGCCGGACCCAGCGTCGCGCCGATGAGCAGGTTTCGCAAAAAACCCGTAATGCGCGAAATCAGGGTAGCGATTGCCATCGAGCCCGTGGAGGCGACGATGTCCGAGTTCGACTGTCCCTGATTTGCGTCCGTCGTCGAGTCCGCGGACGAATCGCCGGAAGCGGTTGCTGTCGCAGTCGCCGTCTTTGCCGGCGATGGTGATGCCGATTCCGTCATCGCGTCACCGGCGGTATCGGCATTTGCCTTATGGCCGGATACGCGAGTTAGGTCCGGGGCCGCTTCGGCCGGCTGAGATTCAGCCGTTGGCCGCGCCGCCGGAACCGGAGCCGGTGGCGCGGGGCGACGAATGCGGCCTCGAAGTCCAGTTTTATGCGCGTCTGAGTCAGTCACATGTTCTATTGTTGCTTAAAAGGGGGTCTATTTCCGAAAGTACTGTGACCGTTTTGCGGCAAAAAACCCACCAACAGTGACGATGACGAGGGTCACGACAGCCAAAACCCCGACGGAAGCGCCGGATTGCACGGAAATACTCACTGATTGAGAAATAGGCGTGCCGCCAGGTGATTCGAGCCACAACAACAGGTTGTGGGAATTGTCTCCACTATCCCGTGGCCGGTCTCCCTCTGGAGCATTGGTTGCCGGAGTGGATTCTGCATCATCACCCGACTGCGGAGTGAACTGAACAGTCACCGACCCCTTGGCAGGGATGGCGGCCTCATACTTCTCCTCCATCACCGAATCTCCAGCGCCGACGCGCACGAATGCGGGAACCGGCAGTGGCAGACCATTGCGAGCCAGCACGGCAATCGGCGACAGCTGCGTTGCGCGGGTGTAGACACCGCCGGGAGCTACCAATGTCACTGAATTGCGCAGGCGTCGAGTCATAACCAGTGCCTGGTCGCTGAGTTCTTCGCTCCGCCGCTGCACGTCAGTTGACTGCAGCTGATTTCGCCGGCCGAGAGTGGTAAACGAGCGCAGTAAGTCGTGCCGCAGGGGGCGGGTGAATTCATACCGCGTCAGCGCGACGTTGGGATCGTTGGACATGATTGTGGTCAGGTCCGTGATTTCGCGGGAGGCCATCTGGGCCTTCTCCACGAGCGCTTCACTCACCGGCGCGGGATCGGCGAGCTCGTCAACTGGGGTAACCGAGCCCGCATCCAGGTCGTGAGCTGAAGCGGTGATGGAGTCCATCAGCGGAGTCAGCTCAGCCAGGTTATCGTCCACGGCTTTCCGAACCGCGGCCATGAAATCTTCAGCGTCGCCAGCGCGTGGATCCCAACCGGACGGTGGTGCTGCCACCACAGTCGCGCGAGGGTCATCCGAATCAGTCAGTGATTGGAACAGAGTGCCAATCGCTGTCTGCATCCGTGCAGCCTCGGAGTCGATTCGGAAATCGTAGCGTCCGAGCAGATTCGAATACGCCACAGTCTGGGGAGACCGTCCTGTTGCAGCCAGAGAGGTTGTCAATGCCCCAGGAAGGGCGAAGGCGCGGCCACCGTCGGCAAGCACGCCACTGTGGCCAGGCCGTAGTGTCTGACCATCGGCGGTGATAGTGGTGTTGTCCGCGACTAATACGGTGGTGTCGTGCGCGGCTTCGCGTGGAGTGGGCGAGGGAGGCATCGTCTCGCCGGTATCTACGCGGTTTTCGAATGCGCGCTCCGGGGTGGTTCCGCTCAGAGCTGTCGCCGCCGAGTACAGCGGGGCGCTTTCCGACGTTACGTATCCCTCGGCCGGCAAATAGATACCCGGCAGTGTCTGAACGTCCAAATGCTTGGCGATGGTCTGTCGACCAGCGGCGAGTGCCTCCATGGAAAGCTCTTGATCCGCCACGCGAGCTACGGCGCTGGCATCGGTGCCGCCCCACGGCAGTGACAGTGTGCATGTGTCCTGTGTGAGATCGTGCAGCCGATTAAGCCAGTCGGCGGCATTGTCGCTGGCGGGCATATGCGTGAGATTGGTGTCATCCGCGTTTCCCCAGGAATCCCGCAGTCGCGGAGAGGACTCCACAGGACTTGGGCGGCTGATGCCAATCCAGTAGTCACGGGTCATCCGGGAGATTGCATCGAGGGTCTCCGGGTCGATGGCGATGCATGTCGATTCCCGCAACCTCTCCCCATCGGGGCCGGCAAAGCCTTTTTCCAACGAGGTGAGCAAACCGTCGAGGCGGCCACCGCGTTCAAGAGATTCGGCCAAAGAATTGTCGGTGAGGATGAGATTCGGCGACGAGGGTGCGTCACCGGTCTCACCGCCGACCACTGGCACTGGCTGGCTGATGGGCCAAATCAGCGAAAACGGCACTGGATCGCGGCGGGTGGGCGCATTGGAATTGTCGGTCTCATCGTTGTCGGTCTCATCACCGGCAGGCGGTTCCGGCTTATCACCTGCGTCTTGCGGATCCGTCACCGGTAGCAGTGCGCGTGTTTCCGCCAGCAGGCGGTCGATGTCATCTGCCGGTTGCCCGTTAGCATTGATGAGCAGCGGAAACGTGCCGGCCTCCGTGATGTCGAGTCCTTCTGGGGCCGGTGCGGAGATAGGAACACTTAGCGTAACCTCACGCTTCTCGCCCGCTTTCAGCTCGATGGGGGCACTGAAGGTCCCAGCCACATCAAACACCGATTCAGGCTCAGCGAGAATCGTCCGCGCATCTGCAGAGGAAGCTAGTGCGCCGGCCCGCTGTGGGCGCAGCGCAACATTGCTGATATCCGCGTTGGAGGTGTTGTGCACCTGCACCTTGATGGTCAGTGTCGAATGTAGAGCCGCGACATGCGGAGTGAAACTGGTTATCGAAAGCCGAAGGGGGCCCTGTTCACCGACGCGATTGGTACCACTGCCCCACAACTGCTCATCTTGCGCAAAAGCTGGGGGCGCAACGGTCGTCGGCAAGCACAGTATGAGCGCTGCGGTGGCGGCCGTGACTTTACGAACAACATTCCTTGGCAACTGCAACCTGAACATGCGCAATCACCTCGGCGTCTGCCGGCCTGCTCGCTTTTCCGCGCGGGCGAGATCGGGCAGCAGATTGTGCGCGCGCCGGGCCAGTTTGCGTTCGTCAGCGTAGGCCAACCGCTCCACCAGGGTGTCTACCGGGACCCACATGACCTGAGTGACCTCGGGGTCTTCGTCGTTCAAATCGCCATCGACGTAGCGCAGAAGGTGATGGTGCACGGTCTTGTGAATCCGCGTGCCATCGGAGACAAACCAGTAGTCAATCACACCGAGCTCTTCGATGACCTCGCCGCGAATGCCCGTTTCTTCCCACACCTCACGTTCGGCGGTGGAATCGAAAGCTTCGCCGGGCTCGACATGGCCCTTGGGCATCGACCACAGCAGGCGCCCGCGACGATCGTGCCGACCAATCAGCGCGACATAAATCCGTGACAGGTTGACTTTGCCGCCATCGCCGACCGCCTCAGCAAGCCCCGAGACGACCAGTCCGCCCGCCGAAGTCTCAATCGAGGTCTGCATCGGCGCTGCATTTTGCGCGCGTGACGAGTGCGCACGGCGATTGTTCGTGCGCTTCGTCTGTGCGTGACGACGGCGATTGTTCCTATCCTGACCGTGTTTGCGGCCACCGCGGTTGTTCGACTGCTTCGAGGGTCGTGCCGACTTCGGTGATTTGGAAGATTTCTTGGCGCCACCGGAGTTTGGCTTGGTCGATTTGGGGCCATTGGCACCGGAGCCACTACGTTTTGCGGAATTGCCGCTGGTAGTAGCGCTATTGGTGTTGGTGGACGCGGAAGCGCCACCCCTTCTGCGCGGTCGCCGACGACGTCGACGGCTCTTCGCCGCCGAGTTGTCATTGCGTACCACGTTGTTCATTCCACTTAGACTACCGGGTTTATAGGTATAAGCGGGTATTGTGTCGGTCGTGACACAATCGACTCCTTCAACGACAAATGGTGACCAGCCCGGGGGGACTACACCTCACGGTGCTACTTCGGCGGCTGCTGATGCGGACCCACAGGTGCGCAGGACGGCAATGCTGGCAGTGGCGGATCAGGCGATTGCCAAGGAGTCGGAGATTCTCGATTCGCTGGCAGCTGCGTTTAGTGCAGCTGGCCACCGTCTGTACCTTGTGGGCGGTTCTGTGCGCGATGCTCTCTTAGGGCGACTGGGCGTGGATCTCGATTTCACCACCGACGCGCGCCCGGAGGTGACGCGCGCGATCCTCGATGACTGGGCCGACATCGTCTGGGATACCGGCATTGAATTTGGCACGCTGTCCGCAGAGCGCCATGGCCGTCAGGTGGAGATCACCACATTCCGTGCGGATACGTATGACCAGGTCAGCCGCAATCCGGAGGTCACTTTCGGCGACACGCTCGAAGGCGACCTAATCCGACGCGACTTCCGTTGCAATGCCATCGCCGTTGAACTGCATGGCGACGGCACCCGCACCTTCCTCGATCCGCTTGGAGGTTTCGAGGATCTTGTCGCGGGTGTGTTGGATACCCCGGGTGCGCCGGAGGTCAGCTTTGGCGACGATCCCCTGCGCATGCTGCGTGCCTGCCGCTTCGCATCCCAGCTCGGGTTCGACGTGGCACCGCGCGTACTCAAGGCGTTGAAGGAAATGTCCAGCGAAATTGACCGCATCACGGTTGAGCGCATCTCCACTGAGCTGAACAAGCTCATCCTGGGGGCAGATCCCAGCCGAGGTATCGACCTGATGGTGGAATCGGGGTTGGCCAACCGCGTGCTGCCGGAGATCTCTGACATGCGCATGACGCAGGATGAACACCGCCAGCACAAGGATGTCTACCAACACTCTTTGCAGGTCATGCGGCAGGCCATCGACCAGGAAGAACCCGGTGAACCGGACCTCGTGCTGCGCTGGGCGGCGCTGCTGCACGACTGCGGCAAACCCGCCACCCGTGCCTACAACGAACAGGGAAACGTCACTTTTTACCAGCACGAAGTTGTCGGCGCGAAGCTGGTGCGACGTCGCCTTCGGAAACTGAAGTTCCCGAAGAAGACCAACCATGAAATCTCGCAGTTGGTCTACCTGCACATGCGCTTCCACGGCTATGGCGAGGGCAAGTGGACGGACTCGGCGGTGCGACGTTATGTCAACGACGCCGGAGATTTGTTGGAACGACTCAACAAAATCGTGCGGGCCGACTGTACGACGAGGAACCGTCGTAAAGCAGCACGCCTTGCGCGAGCCTGCGACAGCCTGGAAGCGCGAATCAAGGAGCTCGCTGAGCAGGAGGATCTCGCACGCGTCCGCCCCGATCTGGACGGCAACGAAATCATGGAAATTCTGGACCTGAAGCCCGGCAAGGAAGTCGGACAGGCCTGGAATTACCTGAAGGAGCTACGACTGGAGTCCGGTCCGCTGGAGCGTGAGGATGCTATCTTGGCGCTGAAGAAATGGTGGTACGAGCAGTCCGGTGAGCAGGCTGAAAGCGAGAGTGAGAGCTAATGGCGTCGATTAATCCGGAAAATCTCTATGGCGACCGGCTTTTTACCAGCCTCGAGCGCAACGACCCGGCCGCCGGTATGCTGCTGCTCGCAGCCCCCGGCATGCCCTCGCCGGAATTCGCTCGTTCGGTGATTTTCCTCATTGAGCACGATGAGCACGGCACCCTTGGTGTCGATCTCACACAGCGTTCGCAGACGCCTGTGCACAATGTGCTCGAGCCTTGGGCACCGCTGATGGCTAAGCCGCCGGTGCTCTACGTCGGGGGTCCGGTCAACCAGACGCAGCCAATCTGCATTGGTGTGGTACGAAATGGCGCCACCCTCCCTCAGGAGACCGACAGTATTACTGGGGCACCGCTGATGGAACGCATTGCCCACCGGTTTGCGCTGGTCAACCTCGGTGCGGAGCCGGAGGACGTACGCGACCGCATCGATGGCGCGCGTATCTTCGCCGGTTACGCAGGCTGGGATCCGGGTCAGTTGGAAGAAGAGCTCGATCGCGGTGATTGGTACGTCGCCCCTGCCCTGCCCTCTGATGTACTCGCGCCTGCTGCCGCTGACATCTGGGGTGATTGCATGCGCCGTCAGCCCTGGCCGCTGCCACTGTATGGCACCTACCCCGTAGATGTACGTGACAACTAAATGGGTCAGAACATCAATATCGAAGGAAATAGCGCCGAGGTAAACGCCACTGCAACTAGCGACCGCAGCGACATAGCTGCCGGCATTCGGCAGACACTGCCCGTGGGCATGGGTCTCATTCCGCTGGGGCTCGCATTCGGCCTACTCATCGCACAGACTGGCTTTAGCTGGTGGTGGGCACCCATCTTCTCCTTCGTGGTCTACGCGGGGTCGATGGAATTCCTCGCTGTCGGCCTGGTTATGGCCCATACAGGTCTGCTCGGCTGTGCCGTGACCTCGTTTATGGTCAACTTCCGCCACGTTTTCTACGGGCTGACGTTCCCCCGCGACCGGATACAGTCTCGCCTCGGCCGCGCATATTCCACATACGCGCTAACCGACGAGTCGTATGCCATTGTCTCTGCGGCAAATCCGGCTGAAAAGATGTCG
This sequence comes from Corynebacterium sp. HMSC073H12, assembly GCF_001837775.1. Taxonomy (NCBI): domain Bacteria; kingdom Bacillati; phylum Actinomycetota; class Actinomycetes; order Mycobacteriales; family Corynebacteriaceae; genus Corynebacterium; species Corynebacterium sp. HMSC073H12. The sequence goes on from NZ_KV834033.1 coordinate 282,913, forward strand.
GGCCGCCGACTGCTGACGATTCAGATTCTCTGCCAGTTGCTGTGGGTGGGCTCCGGTGTTGTCGGGGCGTTAACCGGCGCAGCATTGCCCGAAGGGATCCGCGGTGCCGAGTTCGCACTGGTGGCGCTCTTTACGGTGCTGGCCATGGACGCCTTTGAGACCTCCAAGGATTGGTCACTGCCCCTGGCCGCTATCGTCTGCACGTTGGTCGGGTGGCTGATTAACCCGAACCAGATGCTGGTCATCGGGTTGTTGATGTACTTCGGCATGCTGCTGTTGCGCGTGTGGTCACCACGAGTGGATCGGGTGATGCGCATGACATCGTCAAGCAATCAGCGTGTAACGGAGGGAGAGTGAGCATGACCGCGATGCCCGATTCCGGCTATGTGCTAGCCGCGCTCTTTGCGATGGGCGCAGTGACAGTTGGGTTGCGCGCACTGCCGTTTGCGTTCGTGCGGACCCTGAAGGGCTCTCCCCTGTTCGAATTCCTCGGCACGACCATGCCGGTTGGAGTCATGATGGCGCTGGTGGTTTACACCGTCTTTGGACGGTTGGGGCTCAGCGGTGAAGGTGGCGACCCCGGCGCTGCCTGGGCCGTGCCTGTGGCACTGGTGGTCACCATCTTTTTGCACTGGTGGCGGCGCAACACCGTGATCTCGATATTCGTAGGCACGGCGCTGTATATGGCCCTTGTAAACCTCGTCGCGTGAGGTGCGCTGTGTGGGCGGTGTGCGTGTGAGACGGTGCCAGCGGCTAGCGGTCAGTGGCTAGAACTGCGCTGGTACCTGGCCTGTGAAGTTCGGCAGCCCCGGAATCTGCGGCAGCTGCGGGGATTCCGGCAGGTTCAGTAGTTCGCCGAGATTCGGACTCTCGGGCAGATTCGGGACGCCTGGGATGTTTGGCAGGCTCGGGCTGTCGGGCAGGCCAGGCAGCGATGAAGTGCCCAGCGTGCCGTCGAAGGCATTCTGAACATCGCTGGTGTGAGTTTCCTTCGTCCCGTAGGTGTTAGCAGCGACGCTGAAGTCAGGGCCAATGGATGCCGAGGCGTGAATGCTCTGGCGGTCATCGGACCAACCCCACTTTGTGCCAATGACACCAGGCAGCGTGGCGGTGCCGTAATCCTGGCGGTAGCCATCCGCTGCCACAGGTGACGCGGTGTTCATAGCAACCAGCACGGGGTCAGAAGGGTTCTCGCGCTTCTTGGCCTCCAGGAACTTCACAGTGTCAGCGCTGGAAGTCGTGGAATTTCCCCAGTGACCTGCGCCGTGGGTGTTGCTGAGGCCGTATTCACGCGCAGTGGCGTTGATGGAGTCCGGGTAACGGCCGTAGAGCTCGCTGGCGATGTTGTCATCGGAGTAGCGAATCATCTGTGTGGCCTTCGCCTTGTCCGCTTCGGTGCCGTGCTTGAAGACGTAGTCGGCAATGTAGAGCTTGACAATCGACAGCCCCGGGCGAGCCTCATTTTCGTTCGCCGTACCGTAGTGCGCGCCACTTGGGGTGTGGGTAAAGCTGATCTGGGTTCGCCCCGGAGCATCAATGGTGCCCTGTGGAGTCAGCTTCGGCTGCGGAGCCGCAGTGACGTTCCCGGCTGCCAGCGGAAGGCTGGTGACAGCGATGACCCCGGTAAGCCCCATGCGAATCGCGCGGGAAGGCCGTGGAGTAAGACGATGACGAGCGTTCATAACAAAAAACCAATCTACACGCGCAGGTGGCCGACGCGCTGCCAAGCTGGATCGTAAGCGGAATCGACGACGTGCTCTCCCTCGGCCCACGTCTCCGCAACAGCTCGCAGACCCGCCTCCGCATCAGATGCCGGGTCAATAAAGAAGTGCATTAGAGCCATACCATCGGACTGCTCAGTTGCAACAAAAATACCCTTGTCCTCAGCGATGGTTTCAGCGGCAGCGGTATTGAACTCGGAGAGGGATTCCTTCGATTCGTCCGTCGGCAAGCCCTTGTCGTCAATGTGAGCGAGCATGAGCTGAATCAGCACATGCTGCGTCATAGTCGGGCTCACCAGCTGCGTAATCGGAGCGCGAGTAGCGACGACGAGCGGCTGGCCGTTGGCTTCGGCATCAATGGTGAGCCACTCCGGGCACTCTTCCGCGAGCTTCTCGACGACACCGCCCAGCTCCGGTAGCGGGATAGCACCTTCCGGTTCCTCGCCAGCGAAGGCAAAGCCGCGCAGCCACAGGCCGAAGTCCTCCTCCCCCAGAGCCAGCTGCAGCAGCGTGAAACCGAGCTGAGCTACCAAGCGCTCACCGTCCTCCAACTGAGCAATCGCCGGGAACAGCGGATGGAATAGGCGAACGTCCACTGCCCCATGGCCACTGCTAACAGCCACGCGGGCATCTGCCGGATCGACCTCGGCCGGAGCATCGGCGTCAAGAGCACCCTGTGCAACCAACGTGGCCGCGACATCTCCCAGCGACAGCTTCATCGCCGGATCCGCCTGGCGGAGGTCGGTGAAAGACCACACCGCGCCGTCGTCAGGTGCGGCCTCCAGCCAACGGCGAGCGACCGGACGCAGCTCTGGATCACCCGCAGCGCTAACAGTCAGAAGATGGCGAGAATACGGAGCACCGGCCTCAAACCCCCAGATGAGACGGTCATTAATAGCGGCGATGCGGCCGCCGACCTCCTTCTGGACATCAATAATGTCCACATCGGCGGCGTTCGGTGCACCATCGATACCGAGTTGGACACTAAACATAGAGTCGAGCGCATCGGCGCCAAAAGAGTTCCACCACGACCAGAACTCATTGATCGCGGTCTCTTCTGCGGCGCGCTGTTCCGGGGAGAATGGAGCCGGATTCTCGTTAGCCATACTGAATCTCACACTTTCGTTTGCTCGTTTAAAACCGAACCTTATGTTGTGCGCCCCAGTATATGTGCCAAGCCGGATTCGCCCCTCGGGTCCATTCCCTAGACCGCGTTAAGCGGGTTGTGGCTCCGGTTCAGCTTCTGCTTCCTTGCCCCAGCGAGCGGCGTAGACCGCACAGATCATCAGCTGAATCTGGTGGAAAATCATCAGCGGCAAAATATAGAGGCTGGCATCGGCACCGAAGATAACGGCGGCCATGGGCAGACCAGTGGCCAGGGACTTCTTCGAACCGCAGAACTGAATGGCAATGCGGTCCTTGCGGTCGAAGCCCATCTTCTTTGCGACGAAACCGGACAGTCGCAAAACGAATTCCACCAGCACTACCGAGAGCACAATGAGGATGACAATGTCGCCGGCCGGCACTTTCGACCAGATGCCCTGCACCATGCCCTCGGAGAACGCGGCATAGACAACCAGTGCGATGGAAAGTCGGTCGACGTTCTTAGTCGTCTTCGCGGCGGCAAACTTCAGGGTCCAACGGCGAGTGAGCTGGCCGATTGCGAACGGCAGCAGCAACTGCAGCGAAATATCCAAGAACACTGACGAATCCACATGAACGCCGCCACCAGTGGCCATCAACAGCATCACCAGCACCGGTGTGACGACGATGCCCAGCAGGTTAGAAGCCGATGCGCTAACGATTGCGCCAGCGACATTGCCCTTGGCGATGGAGGTGAAGTTCACACTCGACTGCACCGTTGACGGGGCCAGCGTCATGTACAGAATGCCCAGGTAGAGGCCAGGAGAGAGAATCCAATCCAAGGGTTTCATCAGCAGGCCGAGGATTGGGAACAGCACGAAAGTGAAAGCCAGAATGGTTATGTGCAGCCGCCAGTGCTTAACACCGGCCAACGCATCCTGCGGGCTCAAACGCGCACCATAGAGGAAGAACAAGAAGCCGATGGCGATCTTCGTTGCCCAGCTGAAAACCTCAGCGGTAGTGCCGCTTGCAGGAAAAAAAATCGCCAGTATCGCTGCAGCAACGATACCGACGATGAGGGGATCTGGACGCCAACTCACAATTCGTTGCCACATGGACAAATAGTTTAGTGGGCAACTAGAAGTTGTCTTACTATTTTGCAGAAGCTTTTCTCTGCAATAATTCTTTACTTCTTCTGCTCAGCTGCCTTGCGCAGCGCATCCTTGTCCACAGGCTTGAAAGTGGCATTCGCGGATGAGCCCTTGTCCGTGCACAGTCCTTCCATGCCACAGGAGCTGCAGCCACCGGAGACACCGCAGTCTGCTGCCGGGTTGTCGGAGCAGCAGGCATCATCAGCCGCAGTGTCGACGGCATCAGTGGCGCCGGAGCCACAGCCACAGCCGCTGTCACCGTCACCGCACCCACAACCGGAGCCGGACTCGGCGGAGACCTTGGCGTCGTAAAGCGCGATGGTGTGCGAGCCGATAGCCGCACCAACGCCGAGCATGGCGATACCAGCGAGCAGAGCGACGGCGTACCACAGCCACATCCAACCAGAGGCCTCCGGGCGGATGGCGAGGAAGGCGAGCATGGCGGCACCGAGGAAAGCGACGGCGGACACAGCCCACGGCGGACCGGCAACGCGGTGCGTAATATCCCAGTTTTCCTGGGACTTTCGAGCCTCGGGCGCACGAATTCCGATCCAGTTATTACCCGGCAGTTTCGCTGACCATGCCAAACCAGCGACAACGGCTATGCAAACAGCCAGAACCAGGGTAATTACAGGGATGACAATCATGCTTCCAATTTATATAGGTGGTTGGGCACGTGCCAAACGCACCTATTAGACTGTGAGACCATGACCAACAGCGAAAAGTCCTCGTCCTCGGCAGAAGCCACCGACTACCGCTACTCCCCCGAGCTGGCGACTCAGCTAGAGGGAAAGTGGCAGGCGTATTGGAAAGATAACGGCACCTTCTACGCCCCGAACCCGGTGGGCGATTTGGCAGCTGCCGACGGCTCGACTCCGCCGAAGGACAAGCTTTTTGTTCAGGACATGTTCCCGTACCCGTCAGGTGTCGGTCTGCACGTAGGCCACCCACTGGGTTACATCGCCACCGACGTCTTCGCGCGCTTCCACCGCATGCAGGGTGCAAACGTGCTGCACACCCTGGGCTACGACGCCTTCGGTCTGCCGGCGGAGCAGTTCGCAATCCAGACCGGTACGCACCCGCGCGTGACGACGGAAACGAATATCGGCAACATGGAACGCCAGCTCGGCCGCCTTGGCCTGGGCCATGACCGCCGCCGTGTGTTCGCGACCACTGACCAGGACTACTACAAGTGGACGCAGTGGATCTTCCTGCAGATTTACAATGCCTGGTTCGATGAGGACCAGAAGAAGGCCCGTCGCATCGATGAGCTGATTCCGCTGTTGGAGTCCGGCGAGATGGCTACCAAGGACGGTCGTGTCTACGCTGAGCTCAGCGAGACCGAGCAGCGCGAAGCTGTGGATGAGTTCCGCTTGGTCTACCAGTCGAATTCGATGGTCAACTGGTGCCCGGGTCTCGGCACTGTGCTGTCCAATGAGGAAGTGACCGCCGAAGGCCGTTCGGAGCGTGGTAACTTCCCGGTGTTCCGCAAGCGGCTGGGCCAGTGGATGATGCGCATCACCGCTTACGCCGACCGCCTGGTCGATGATCTGGAGCTGCTGGACTGGCCGGACAAGGTCAAGTCTATGCAGCGCAATTGGATTGGTCGCTCTCGCGGTGCCGAGGTTGACTTCGCAGCTGAGGTCGGCCCGAAGGTCTCCACCAAGATCAGGGTCTTCACCACTCGTCCGGACACCCTCTTCGGTGCTTCCTACATGGTGCTCGCTCCTGAGCACGAGCTGGTGGATCAGCTGGTTGAAGCCGGCAGTGGTTCCTACGAGGGCGTGGATGAGCGCTGGACCTTCGGCGAGGAAACCCCAGCCGAGGCCGTCGCCGCTTACCGCGCCGCAATTGCTTCCAAGTCCGACTTGGAGCGTCAGGAGAACAAGGAGAAGACCGGCGTCTTCCTGGGCGCTTACGCCACCAACCCGGTCAGCGGCGAGCAGGTGCCGGTGTTCATCTCCGACTATGTCCTGATTGGCTACGGCACCGGTGCCATCATGGCTGTCCCAGCTCACGATGAGCGCGACTACGAGTTCGCCACTGCCTTCGGTCTGCCAATCCGCGAGGTTGTTGCAGGTGGTGACATTGCAAAGGAGGCGTACGTCGGTAACGGTACGTGCGTGAACTCCGCCAATGACTCCGGCCTGGACATCAATGGCCTGGACAAGGACACCGCCATCGCCACCGTCATTGAGTGGTTGGAGAAGGAAGGTGCTGGCCACGAGAAGATCCAGTACAAGTTGCGCGACTGGCTGTTCGCCCGCCAGCGCTACTGGGGCGAGCCCTTCCCCATTGTCTACGACGAGGATGGTCACGCCCACGCACTGCCCGAGTCCATGCTTCCGGTCGAGCTGCCGGAGGTCGAGGACTACAAGCCGGTCACATTCGACCCGGACGATGCCGACACCGAGCCTAAGGCCCCACTGGATAAGGCCACTGACTGGGTCAACGTCGAGCTCGATCTCGGCGACGGCAAGAAGAAGTACCGCCGTGACACCAACGTCATGCCGAACTGGGCAGGTTCTTCCTGGTACCAGCTGCGCTACATCGACCCGAACAACGCTGAGGAGTTCGTCGACCTGGAAAACGAGCGTTACTGGACCGGCCCCCGCCCGGAGACGCACGGCAAGGACGACCCAGGCGGCGTCGACCTCTACGTCGGTGGCGTCGAGCACGCAGTGCTGCACCTGCTCTATTCCCGCTTCTGGCACAAGGTCCTTTTCGACCTCGGCTACGTGACCTCCAAGGAGCCGTACCGTCGTCTGTTCAACCAGGGCTACATCCAGGCCTACGCCTACACCGATGCCCGTGGTGTCTACCAGCCGGCGGATCAGGTAGTTGAGCGCGATGGTAAGTTCCTCATCCCAGGCGGCGCCGAAGACGGCTCCGACCTGGAGGTTTTCCAGGAGTACGGCAAGATGGGCAAGTCCCTGAAGAACGCCGTTTCCCCTGATGAGGTCTGCGACAACTACGGCGCTGACACCCTGCGTGTTTACGAGATGGCCATGGGGCCGCTGGACACCTCCCGCCCGTGGGCGACGAAGGACCTGGTCGGCTCGCAGCGCTTCCTCCAGCGCGCTTGGCGCCTGGTGGTCAATGAGGACTCCGGTGAGCTCGCCGTCACGGACGCAGCGCTTTCCGACGACGACCTCAAGGCGCTCAACCGCACCGTGGAAGGGGTTACCTCTGACTACGCAGAGCTGCGTGACAACACGGCCGTCGCAAAGCTCATCGAGTACGTCAACTACCTGACCAAGAACTACAGCTCCACCGGTGCACCGCGCGCTGCCGTGGAGCCGCTGGCGCTCATGCTTGGCCCTGTGGCACCGCACATTGCAGAGGAAATGTGGAGCCGCCTCGGTCACGCCGAGTCCCTGGCACACGGTCCGTGGCCGGCAGTTGACGAGAAGTGGCTGGTCGACGACACTGTCGAGATGCCGGTTCAGATTAACGGCAAGGTTCGCGCGCGCATTGACGTGGCAACCGATGCCTCCCGCGAGGACATTGAGGCCGTCGCTCGTGCCGACGAAAAGGTGGTCGCAGCTGTGGAGAACGCCGGTGGCAATATCGTGAAGGTCATTGTCGTTCCGGGCAAGATGGTCAACCTGGTTGTGAAGAAATAGCCAAGGAGGCTAGTGCGGACACAAGAAAGTGTCTGGGGTTATGACAGTTTAAGGCCTAAAATTGGCTCAAATTTGCCATAACCCCAGACACTTTCTCGCTTGAGGCGTTCTCGCAAAATCCTCAAGGGGCGGCACCGAGGTTGGCCGCCTCTTGCCCGGCCTATTTCGCGCCTAGTTAACGCCCAGAATCAGGACGCCGAATGTGGAGAGCATCCACATCAAAGTGAAGGGCATGAGCACCCAGCACATAGCGAGCCACGCGCGCCAGTTGCGGAAGTTCTTCCACTCCACGTAGGTCTGCCAGAAGCCCAAAAGGCATCCGACCAGGGAGATTACGCCTGGAACAACGGGAAAAAGAATCTCCCACGTGCGGGAGCAGAGGAAGCTGGACTTACCCGCATCACAGGTGGGGCCACCGACAATCGCGCCAGCGATGCCAATAATGAGGCCCGCGAGCAGCGTCGTAAGAATCACACCCGCGGTGTAGATGTAGGCACGCTTGCCGGAGTACATCTTGCGCTCAAGCTCGTCGAAGATGTCATCCTCAGTGCGCTCCGGTTTACTGCGCCCCGGTGTGTTATCCACCATCTGCTCCCCTCGCCTCTAAATGCCTTCTGATGTGCCTGCCATACTAGGCCGGAGTAATCAGCATTGGCACCGGGCTGTGGCGAACGATGTGGTTAGTTGACGATCCGATGAAGATTCGTCCGAATGGGCCAAGAGTAGACGAACCCAAAACGAGCAAGTCCCCCTTCTTCCACTTGATGGACTGAATGGCCTCTTCCCAACCGTTGCCGGAGGCCACTTCCGCATCAATGGAAAGGTCTGGGTAACGGGTATGCGCGCGGTCGATACCGCGGTCGAGTAGCCCCATAGCCTGCTCGCGCCACTCAATCATCAGGTCAGAGGAGGGGCCGTAGCCGTTCTCCGTTGGGTACATGGTCGCGCCACGAGGTGTAAACGAGACCAGACGCAGGGGAACTTCCCAGCGGTATGCCAGGTCAGCAGCCTTATTCAATGCATGGTGCGACTGTGGGGTGTCAATGTAGCAAATGCTGACGCGGGTCACACCGTGCTTAGAAAGTTTCGCGCCGGGGATAGCCAATCCCAGCGAGATTGGTGAGTAATGCAGCAGCGCATCCGAAGTCGACCCCGCAGTAAAGCGACTGCGGTTCTTGGCGGCCCAATCCTTGGTATTGCTTCGACGGGTGCCAAGCAGAACCACATCGGCTTCGAATTCTTCGGCTTCGTTGCAGATAGTTGTGGATTCGCTGGAGGATTCGATGATCCGTACGGCATCGTCGTCAAGCATGCCCTTGCGCAGGCCAGCGAGCTTTAGCTCATCCTTGATGATTTTTTCAAGAGACTCGGTTTCGTGGGAAACCCAGGAGTCATTAGTGCTCAACCGAGCCAGTGAGGTCAGCGGCCAGCCGCGCGACAGTGCGCTGACGACGCGAATCTGCACCTTCGTGGTGCGAGCTAACCAAGCGGCGTAAGCAAGCGTTTCGGTGCCGTACTCGCCTGGACGCCACGCAATCATGATACGAAGCGGGCGGGAAGCCATCGCTAATCCTCCTGTGATTACTCAGAATTATCCAAGTGGTGCTTCTGGGTAATAGCCTACGTGGATAGGCGGGCATATTTAAAACGGCACCGAGGAAGTGTAAAAGCTATGTATCCTGCCTGTGGGCTTAAAGGCGGCAGGGCTAGCTGGAAAAGAGACTAGACGCTTGGGTTTGTCTTTGGGTGCTCCGGGTAGTTTTCGAGGATCTTGGACAGAATCGTCTCAAGACCAGCGCCAAACTCCAGCTCTTCCTGGGTCAGCGTGCTGAACATCTCAGCCATCTGCTGATTGCGCTCTTCAGAAACGCGGTGCAGCTCTTCACGGCCACGGTCGGTCAGTTCAACGCGGACGCCACGGCGGTCTTTGCTGTCGCGGACGCGCTCCACCATGCCGGCGACCTCCAAGTGGTGCACGGCGTTGGAGGCGGTGGGCATGCGGATGGCCTCGGCCTCAGCCAACTGGCTGATACGGCAGGCGCCCAGTGCCTCCAGGGTCATCATGATGGACAGCTGCGCGCGGCTGAGCTGGGACTCCGAGGAGCGGCGGCTGTAGAGCAGCTCGGCGCGAGTCAGGAGAGGGCGAATGCGCTTAGCGAGTGACAGAGGAGTAACGGCATCTGGATTGCCAATCGAGCCCGAAGATAATGTCATAGCGACGATGTTATATGCGAACAGTGCTAGTTGCCAATACGAAATTTATTTGGGGTGCTATTTATTTTTCTACAACTGGTGATTTCGACAATAAAATCATCTGGAATTTTCCACCAATCATCTAAAATCCCAGTACAAATCATTAAACCTATTTGCGTATAAGGATTTTTCGGTGCTGGCAGAAACCCCCTAAAGTGTCACTTCTTCTGTACTTAGAACGTTGGCTTGGAGGTATCCATGCGGCTACTCTCGCGAACACTTTCGGCTGGTGATACGTCTCGCAGATCAATCCTCGTGGATGGAATCTGTCAGCTTTACGACGACTGCAGCGCACGCATCCATGGCGGGGACAACATGGGCACAGTGGCGAGTAGGGCGTGGGAGGACGTGGGTCGGATAGGGGATAGAGAAGCGCAAAAGCGCCAGCGGCTACTGCATGGGTAACCGGCTGGCGCTTCTCAAGGAACATGCGCGCGAAGCTGCTCGCTTGTACTTTTGACGGCTTGTGACTTTTTAGTCTTCGCCCTTGATGAATGCTTCGAGCTGTGCTCGCGCAGCATCGTCGGCAAGCTGCTTCGGCGGGGACTTCATCAGGTAGGAAGACGCGGCGTAGACCGGGCCGCCGATGCCGCGATCCTTGGCGATCTTGGCTGCGCGAACAGCATCGATGATAATGCCAGCGGAGTTCGGGGAGTCCCAGACCTCGAGCTTGTACTCAAGGTTCAGCGGCACCTCGCCGAAGGCCTTGCCCTCGAGGCGGACGTAGGCCCACTTGCGGTCATCCAGCCAGTCCACCCAGTCGGACGGGCCGATGTGGACGTTGCGATCATCAATCTTGCCGGCCAGCGGACCGGTGAGGTTAGAGGTCACAGCCTGGGTCTTGGAAATCTTCTTGGATTCAAGGCGCTCACGTTCGAGCATGTTCTTGAAGTCCATGTTGCCGCCGACGTTGAGCTGCAGGGTGCGCTCGAGGCGAACACCACGGTCCTCAAATAGCTTGGCCATGACGCGGTGAGTGATGGTTGCGCCGACCTGGCTCTTGATATCGTCGCCGACAATCGGAACGCCTGCGTCTTCGAACTTCTTGGCCCACTCCGGGTCGGATGCGATGAAGACCGGCAGGGCGTTGACGAAGGCCACACCAGCGTCAATGGCACACTGTGCGTAGAACTTGTCGGCCTGCTCGGACCCGACCGGCAGGTAGGAGACCAGGACATCGACCTTGGCATCCTTCAGCGCCTGAACTACGTCGACCGGTTCAGCCGGGGATTCGTCGATGGTGTCCGCGTAGTACTTGCCAACGCCGTCCAGGGTCGGGCCGCGCTGAACCTCAACGCCGAGAGTCGGAACATCGGCGATCTTGATGGTGCAGTTTTCGGAGGAAACAATGGCCTCGGAGAGGTCCTTGCCGACCTTCTTGTCGTCAACATCGAAAGCTGCGACGAACTCGACATCGGAGACGTGGTAGTCGCCGAAGACGACGTGCATGAGGCCAGGAATGGTCTCGTCGGGCTTTGCATCGCGGTAGAACTCGACACCCTGCACCAGGGAGGAGGCGCAGTTGCCGACGCCGACGATAGCGACGCGAATTGAACTCATTTGGTAATTCTCCTTGAAACTATGTGCTCGGAGGCTTTGACCTCGCACCGGGGGGAACTCGCATCGGACGCTCGCACCAGGACCCCGCATCAGAGCTTTGCGCCTGCGGAGCGGCCGTGAGTGGGTGCATGCATTGAGGTAACTAGCGTGACGTTATACCTTTATGCGTTTTTTGCCGATGCCCGAACCGCGAGGGGGCATGTGTTTACCGATAAAGCGGGGGTGAAATCAGCCCGCACGCGCCTGCTAGTCTGTCTTCGTGATGACATGGCAGGGCGAGATTGACCACTCCTTGCTCAAGAAGCAGTTATTGGAGCAGTGGCGTGCAGGGGAGGTTTCACGGAAATCACTCTGTGATGCCGATGCTCGGCTGGTCGCTGCCGCGCGTTTTCATGGCAGAAAGTCCCAGGAAGAGTGCCCAGTATGTCGCAAATTCGACCTCCGACTCGTATTCTGGGTGTTCGGAGAAAACTTGGGCCGTCGTTCCGGCTCTGCTTGTACTGAAAACGAATTATCCGCAATAGTTAATGAATATGGTTCGTGCACCGTCAAAGAAGTTGAGGTGTGCCCCGACTGCAAGTGGAGTTTCCTGACCCGGACACTTCAGGCAGCTCGAGAAGAGTCAGAAAACTAGGGAGAGCACCCGTGAGCAATGATCGACCCGATAGCCCAGGCGGTCCTAACAGCCCTCACGAGGGCCAGGGTTCTAATTCATCAGGCGAGTGGTGGGATCAGCCGGATGCTGATTCCTTCAATACGCACACACGCTCCGATGACGCATCGCTGGACGACGATTCCAGCGACAGCATTGATGCTGTTTCGACCGGTGGCAATGACGAGGGTCTGGCTACCGATTCAGAGATGACGTCGGCAAGCGAGCCGAACCCGGCGAAGGGGCAGTACGTCTCAGATGACTATGAACCAGATGACCATGAAGAGGAAAGCTCGATGGCGCAAGAAGAACAGCCGACTGATAATAAGCGGCGAATTTTAGCGTGGCTCGGTCTAGCCGTGGCGCTGGTCGTGCTGTTGCCGGTAGTTGTGTTCGGTGTTGCTTATGCGACAACGGACGTGCCGGAGCCAGAGGAGTTGGCCAATAGCCAGATTGCGGTGATTTATGACCGTACTGGTGAAAAGGAAATCACGCGCATCGTCCCCGAGGGCGGTAACCGAAGCAACATCACTATCGACAAGGTGCCGGATGCTGTACGCAATGCAGTGCTGGCAGCTGAGGATCGTGATTTCTATACCAACCCGGGTTTCTCCCTGACTGGTTATGGCCGTGCGGCTCTGGGAGTCGTGACTGGTAATTCCAGTGCCGGTGGCGGCTCGACCATTACGCAGCAGTACGTCAAGAATGCTGTGGTGGGCAATGAGCGCACGCTGACCCGTAAGGCCAAGGAACTGGTCATGTCGGCGAAGATGGCGCGGGAGTGGACTAAGGACGAAATCCTTGAGGCTTACCTCAACACGATTTACTTTGGTCGTAACGCATACGGTATCGCGGCAGCGTCGAAGGCCTACTTCGGTAAGGAAGTCAGTGAGCTGAATGCCGAAGAGGGTGCCGTGCTGGCAGCCTCGATTCAGCGTCCATCCGCACTGGATCCGTGGACTAACCGTCCAGAGGCGGAGCAGCGTTGGAACTACGTCCTCGATGGCCTGGTGGAGATGAACATCGTCTCGCCGCAGGACCGCGCGGGAATGCAGTACCCGGAGACCATCGATCCGGCGTTGGCGCCGAAGCAGGCTCCGGAGCCCGGCCCGGCTGCCATGATTAAGAATCAGGTGCTGGCTGAGTTGGAGCGCGAAGGTATCTCCGAGCAGGAGGTCAACACTGGCGGTCTACGCATTACGACGACCATTGACCCGACGGTACAGCAGGCTGCCCTGGATGCGATGGAAAACTACGTCGACCAGTCAACGGGTTTGCGTGCCGCCATCGTTTCGGTGGAGCCGAAGACCGGTGCTGTCCGCGCTTACTACGGTGGCGACGATCCGGCTGGTTGGGACTACGCAAACAGCGGTCTGCAGACCGGCTCTACTTTCAAGATTTTTGCGCTGGCAGCAGCGCTCGATCAGGGCATTCCGCTGACCGCGCAGTACTCTTCGGCACCTGTCCAGTCCGGTAACGCCACTCTGTACAACGCCGGTGGTGCCGGCGGTGGTGTCCTCCCGATTTACGAGTCCCTGAAGCAGTCGCTGAACACCCCGTTTATTCGCCTGCAGCGCGACCTGAAGAATGGCCCGGATGACACCGCCAAAATGGCTCATCGTCTGGGTGTGGCTGAGTCCATCCCGGGTATTGAAAAGACTCTGATGGATGACAACGGTCACTCGCAGGATGGTATTACCTTGGGGCAGTACCTCTCACGTCCGCTGGATATGGCCGTTGGTCTGGCTACGCTGACCAATGATGGTGTCTATCAGCAGACTCACTTCGTCGAGAAGGTCGAAAACTCCAAGGGCGAGATTGTTTACGAGTCCAATGTCGACAAGGGCGACCGTCGAGTCTCCAAGGCAGTCGCCACCAATGTGATATCGGCCATGGAGCCTGTTGCCGGCTACAGCAACAAGCCCTTGAGCGGTGGTCGCCCGTCGGCCGCCAAGACCGGTACTACGCAGTTGGGTGACACCGGCCAGAACAAGGATGCGTGGATGATTGGTTCGACGCCTCAGCTGTCGACTGCAGTGTGGGTTGGCAACGTCGATGGTTCGGCGCTCTACAACGCCTACGGTGGCATCATGTACGGTGCCCAAACCCCGGGCGATCTGTGGAAGTACACCATGGATAACGCACTGTCTAACGAGGACTTTGAGTACTTCACCAAGCCGGAACCAATCGGTGGTGTCGCAGGTGCGCCGCAGTACCAGGCGCCGTCGACCTCTGACTCTGGCTATGACCAGGGCTCTGCCCCGGAGACCACAGAAGAGGAGTCGGCCGAGGAGTCGACCTCTGAGTCCTCCGAGGAGCAGCCTGCACCCCTTCCGGTTCCGGGTGGCGATGGCGGCGGTGGCGGCGGTGGCGGCGGAATCGCTGACCTACTGCCCATCCCGCTTCCGGGAGGCGGTGGTCTCGACAGTGGCAATGAAGGCGGCGGAGACCCCGGTAACCCTGGAGGTGGACAATAAGTGGATACGTGGGTGATTTTCACCATCGTCTGCGTCGCGATCGGCTTCCTGATGTTCGGCACGGCCTTTTGGGGCTTCATGCAGAAGTGGAAACCGGCAATCATTTGGGCCCTGTGCCTGGCAGCCTTCCTATTCGCGACAGTCATTCCGGTGATTATCGCGTTGGCACATGCTTCCTCGACATCAATGTAGGACGGAGACCAGGTAGTCAGCTGGTAGAGCGCTAACTGCCCACTAAGCACGCGACAACTTCACAATTCAAAGAGACGCACGCAGTAGCTCTGTGTGCGTCTCTTTGTATTCGGCGCCCCGACGCCGCTTGCCAGTACTGCTTGCCGATGGCGCCTGCGATTAGGACATATACCTCTGCCTGCGGTACCCTGGCAGGGTTGCTTGACGCAACGATCCTCCTGCTGCATAGCGGTTGGCATGAAAGATAGTGCCAGCGCACCACGCTGTGTAGCCGAAATACAAGAACTAGACCATAGGAGGTGATGAGGTCCGTGCGTCACTACGAAGTAATGATTATTATCGATCCGTCTCAGGATGAGCGCACCGTAGGCCCGTCCCTGGAGAAGTACCTCGACGTTGTCCGCAAGGAGAACGGCAAGGTGGAGAAGGTGGACATCTGGGGTAAGCGCCACCTCGCCTACCCAATCGAGAAGAAGGAAGACGGCATCTACGTTGTCGTCGACCTCACCTGCGAGTCCGCAACCGTGTTGGAACTCGACCGTCGTCTGAATCTGAACGACAGCATCCTGCGCACCAAGGTGCTGCGGGTTGATCGTTAATCTGCGTCATATTTGCGTATCCAGAGTGCTCGAATGGGGCACACCGGTAATGCGAAAGCCGTAGGATAGCGGGCGAAAGCCCCATCATCAGCTCGACAGAATACAACCGAGGAGAAGAAGCATGGCTCAGGGAGACGTACAAATCACAGTGGTTGGCAACTTGGTTGCTGACCCGGAGCTTAAGTACACCCAGAACGGCACCGCCGTGGCGAATTTCCGCGTCGCGTCGACTCCGCGGGTGTACCGAGATGGCCAGTGGGTTGACGGCGAGGGCATGTTCCTCACCTGCAGCCTGTGGCGTGAGGCAGCGGAGAATGCTGTCGAAAGTCTCTCCAAGGGCATGCGCGTCATCGTCCAGGGTCGTCTGCGCCAGCGCAGCTACGAGACCCGCGAGGGCGAGCGTCGTACCGTCTTTGAGGTTGAGGTCGATGAGGTGGGTCCGTCCCTGAAGTTCGCTCGAGCTCAGGTCACGCGCACTCCACGCAACGGCGGTGGAAACTTTGGCGGCGGTAACCGCGGCCAGGGTGGAAATGCCGGTGGTGGCTTCGGCGGTGGCTTTGGTGGAAACCAGGGCAACCAGGGTGGACAGAGCGATCGTGGTTTTGGTGGCGGAGCTCCTGCGGAAGATCCGTGGAACTCAGCTCCACCGGCCGGTGGCGGCTTCGGCGGCGATGAGCCTCCGTTCTAAGCTCCTTCGAGCCACGGCATTACGTGACTAGTTTGCAGCAGATTTAGCATCCACAATTCTCATAATCTTTTAAAGACATATCCAGCGAAAGGCAGGGATCATGAAGCTGATCCTCACCGCCGACGTTGACAAGCTCGGTGTCGCAGGCGACATCGTTGAGGTCAAGGCCGGCTACGGACGTAACTACCTGCTTCCTCGCGGACTGGCAATTGTTGCCACCCGCGGCGCAGAAAAGCAGATCGAGGGCATTCGTCGTGCCCAGGAGGCTCGCGCTATCCGCGACCTCGACCATGCACGTGAAGTCAAGCAGAAGATTGATTCGCTCGACAACGTCTCCGTTGCTGTGAAGGCTTCGGAAAATGGCAAGCTGTTCGGTTCCGTCACCAAGGGTGACATCGCCGATGCAGTTCGTAAGGCTTCCGGTCAGGCTATCGATAAGCGCGCAGTCGTGCTTGCTCCGAGCCAGATCAAGTCCCTTGGTAAGCACACCGTTGACATCGCGCTGCACCCGCAGATTACCGCGCATGTTTCCGTACAGGTCGTCGCCGCGTAAGTTCGCGGTTTAGAGTTTTTACTTTGACGGCGGCTGACGAGCACCGCGTTTAAAGACTGCGCGGGCTCTGAGGCCCAATGACAACAGCACACGTGAAGCTCTGATCTTTCGTAGTGAAAGGTCGGGGCTTTTCGTGGTTTAAGGCTGGTTTAAAGCCTTTTACGCAGGTGGTGGAAAGAGCGTCTACGACTTGTCCACAAGCTAACGATGATTGCTGTGGATAAACCTGTGGGTAACATGCCTGGCTGCCGTGGATAACTTTTCTGGAGAGTGCGAGATTTTTATTAATTCATCGTTAATAATCTCCGCATGAGCAGCATCGATGCTAAAGAGGTAACAGAGGATCACATTCGTACAGGTTTAAGGCAGATATGTACTGACCTGCGTAGATAGAATATTTTCGGATTGAAACTCCACTACCCCCATTAACATTCAAGCGGCGGTTTAGGGTTACGGACCGTTCACCTGGACTTTTCTTGATTGTGCACATGTTCTCCCCAGGCTTATCCACAGGTGCTGTGGATAACGTCGGGGATAAACCCCGTAGAAGATTGTTTTCTGGGGCCTTCAAGGGTACTTTTACAGGTCCGTCAATCCGCTCGAACAGGTATAACTGCGGTAGGTAGTCAGGTGTCCAGTGCTGGCGGTCGGAACAGACATATTGAGTGTGATGGTCAGTCAGCAACAGGGTTGAAAAGGCACCTAAGTGGTCCAGAAGGGGAGGAGCTGCTCACGATGAGTCAGCCTGTAGGTGATGGTGGTCATTCCGGAGCAGGGGACGAGGCGTCGTCCTATTCGGTGAATTCCCACGATGATTCTTTCGATGACGTTCCGCTGCCCCCGGAACCGCCGGTAGAGGATGCGCCACCGGAGAAGTATTCTTTCTCGCAGAGCTCGGGCATCGGATCGTCGGCAAGCGGATCTGGGGCGCGGGACTGGGAGCGAGACCGCGGTCGTGGCGCTCGTGCGAGTGCGGTCGCGGGCGCGACTTTTGAGCGCACGCCGCCGCACAATATCGAGGCGGAGCAGAGTGTGCTCGGCGCGATGCTGCTGAACTCAGAGGTCGTCGCCGATGTGTACGAGCAGCTGACACCGGAGGATTTCTACCGACCGGCGCACCAGACGATTTACTCGGCGATTTTGCACCTCTACGGTGAGTCCTCGGAAATTGACCCCATTTTGCTGGCAGGTCGTCTGGATCGAACTGGAGACCTGGAGCGCATCGGTGGTCCGCTGTACCTGCACACCTTGGCCTCCCTGGTGCCAACGGCGGCGAATGCGCAGTTCTATGCCCGCATTGTTGCGGAGAAGGCGACAATCCGTCGTCTGGTAGAGGCCGGCACGAAGATCGCCCAGATCGGCTATGCGGGCGCGGAGGATACGGAGCCGGAACAGCTGGTGGATGAGGCGCAGCAGCTCATCTTCAGCGTTGGACGTGAGAACACGAAGAATGACTACGTTCCCATCGCCGATGTCCTGGATGACACGCTGGAGGAACTGGATCTTATTACCCAAAACGGCGGTCTGGCACAGGGTGTACCGACGGGGATTACCAACCTGGACAAGCTGACGAACGGTCTTCACCCAGGTCAGATGGTGATTATTGCGGCTCGCCCGGGGGTGGGTAAGTCGACGCTTGCGATGGACTTCATGCGTTCGGCCTCGATTCGCAACGGCATGACCAGTGCAATTTTCTCGTTGGAAATGTCGCGCAATGAAATCATGATGCGCATCATGTCCGCAGAGGCGAAGATCAACATGGCATCTTTGCGCTCCGGTGACCTGGATGAGCGGGACTGGACCAAGCTGGTCGAGGTCGGCGACAAGATCCGCGATGCTCCGCTGTTTATTGATGACTCGCCGAACCTGACCATGATGGAGATTCGCGCGAAGGCACGTCAGCTGAAGCAGAAGCACGATCTGAAGATGATCGTGGTCGACTACCTGCAGCTGATGAGCTCGGGTAAAAAAGTCGAGTCCAGGCAGCAAGAGGTCTCGGAGTTCTCCCGTCAGCTCAAGTTGTTGGCGAAGGAACTCGAGGTACCGCTGATTGCAATTTCGCAGCTGAACCGTGGTCCGGAAGCTCGCACAGATAAGAAGCCACAGGTCTCGGATCTGCGTGAGTCGGGCTCACTGGAGCAGGATGCCGATATCGTCATGCTGATTTACCGGCCGGACTCGCAGGAGGCCGACCATGAACGTGCTGGTGAGGCGGATATTATCGTCGCAAAGCACCGTGGTGGGCCGACCGGAAGCATTGCTGTGGCCCACCAGCTGCACTACTCCAGGTTCGCCAACCTGGCGGAGGAGCCCAGCGGTTCTCTCTAGGTTCCTTACCTAGCCACCCAGAATTAGTGCAATCCGGGTGGCTAGGTAAGGTGAGTGACAGTCAATGGGGCGAGTTTTCGTGCGTTGATGGTTTTGAAGGTTTTGAGGGTTACGCGGAGTCGTCGGGAAGCGGGGAAGCACTATGTCACAAACTGCCGCTCCCGTGGCAGCGGAGGCCAAAGCTAAAAGGCAGAAGAGCGTGCCGAAACAGCGCGTCGGCTGGGTAGATGCGGCCAAGGGGCTGTGCATTCTCTTAGTTGTGCTTGGCCATGCCATCACAGAGCTGCAAGCGCACGGTTACTACACGGCTCAGTGGGCGGGGATTAACTTCTTCCTCGGACCAATTCGTATGCCGCTGTTTTTCCTGCTATCTGGTCTGTTCGCCGGCAAGGCACTCAAGGAGTCGTGGCATAAGTTGGCCAATCGCCGAATCTGGGTGATGGTCTATCTCTACGTGATTTGGGTTCCACTGCGTGACTTCGTGCTTTTCCTCATGCCATATACGCACGTGGATGCCGATGGCATCGTGTCTCCGCCGCCGATTACGGACCAGAGCGCGTGGGGGCCGAGAATTTACAACACGCTTCACGCAGTCATCGAGCCAACTTCCTACCTGTGGTTCCTGTGGGCGCTGGCCCTGTTTGCAATTCTCACACGAGCATTCCGCTGGGTACATCCGGTGATTCAGCTCATCGTTTCCGGCCTCATTAGTGCATGGGCGCCTTTTGCCTCGTCCAGCTGGTCGTGGGACTTTGTCAGCAAGATGCTGTTCTTCTACGTGCTGGGCATGTACGGTGCGCCCTGGATCTTCCGGATGGCACAGCGTCGCAGCGGCCTCTCACTGCTAGTGACGCTGACGGCGTTCCTGTCGGTGGCAATCTGGGTGCAGGCGACCTACTCGAGCTTTAACGAAGGCAACGTCGGCTTCACCCGCGTGTACCTGTCCACCACTGGCGCACTGGCTGCAATCAATGTCATGGCGATGCTGCAGAACACTCGCCTAGTTGTGCCCTTTGAAAAGATTGGCGGTCGAACGCTGCCTATCTTCCTCATGCACATTCCAATGTTGGTTGTGGTCATGATTATTTGCGACCTCATCCTGCCGAAGGACCCACACTTGGTCATCATGACTCCACTGGTGGCCATCATCGCGGCAATGCTGTGTCTCGGTCTGCACAGGTTGCTGCTTGCCATCGGTGCCGGGTGGCTCTTCGTCCGTCCTGCGTGGGTAGTGCGCATGACTACGCCGGGACAGCGTGCTCTTCAGCGCAGCCAGAATCCTCCCTCCCAGCCTGAAGGCGAGGCTCCGCATCAGCTGAAGAGCGAACCTGCTTCCTAATTCAGCTCAACAAGGCGGTAGCGTGGAACCGAGAGCCGATTAGGCGGCAGAAGTGACACAGAGAATAGCCATGAAGAAATGAGAAAGCCATGCGTCTAGCAACGTTGCGATACCAGGGTGCAACCCGCGCCGCTGTTCTCGGCGACGGCGTAGCGGTCCTTTTTGATGACCACTGTCTCGGAGATGTGTTAGCGCGGCCAACGTGGCGTCGTGAAGCGGAAGAACTCTTAGCGGAGGCGGGGAACAACCCTGACAACGTCATGGCGGAGAGCACGTGGGCGTTCGCGCCGCTGATCACGCGGCCGGGCAAGATTGTCTGCGTCGGCCTGAACTATGCCGCGCACATCGATGAGATGGGGCACGAGCGCCCAGAGGTGCCGACGTTATTCGCGAAGTTTGCCGACGCCGTCGCTGGCGCCAAGGATGACATCCGAGTGCCGGAGGCCTGCGCGGAAAAGCTCGATTACGAAGGCGAACTCGCGGTTATCGTCGGCGAGACCTGCTTGCAGGTGTCGGAGGAGCAGGCGCAGGACGCTATCGCTGGGTACGCGATTATGAATGACTTCACCCAGCGCGATTTCCAGTACGCCACCGCGCAGTGGCTACAGGGGAAGACGTTGCAGCGCGCCAGTGCTTTCGGGCCGTGGATGCTCACAGCCGATGCTTTCGATGCGGACTCCGCACGGGTGCGCACATACGTCGACGGAGAGTTGCGCCAGGATGCCCCGATTGCGGACCTTGTTTTCTCCCCGGCGAAGTTAATCGCCTACATCTCACAGTTCGTGCAGCTGAACCCGGGCGATGTCATCTCCACGGGAACGCCGGCGGGTGTTGGCCACGGCATGAGCCCGCAGACCTACCTTCAGGATGGTCAGGAAATGATCATCACCATCGATGGCCTGGGTAAACAGGCCAATACCGTCCGCATCAACCACTAGCACGCGCCGCTTTACGACGTCCCCGCGAACCCGGCGGGAATGAATCGACTCCCGCGTGCGTTGTGGGAGACTAACGGGTAAAAACCTACGTAAAGAACGTGAAGTTAGAACACAACGTTAAAGAGTAAGAGGAGTTAGACCCATGGCAACTGTTGATATTACGAACGAGACTTTCGCTGAAACTATTCAAAACAACGACATTGTGCTCGTTGATGCCTGGGCATCCTGGTGCGGTCCGTGCCGCCAGTTCGCCCCGATTTATGAGAAAGCTTCGGAGAAGCACTCAGAGGTAGTGTTCGCAAAGCTGGACACCGATGCAAACCAGGAGGTTTCGGCCGCCCTGGGCATTCAGTCGATTCCGACGCTGTTTGTTTTCCGCGAGGGAATCCTGCTGTTCCAGCACTCTGGTGTGCTGCCTGAGACCGCTCTGAGCGACCTGATTGGCCAAGCTTCGGAGCTGAACATGGATGATGTCCGTGCGCAGATTGCCGAGCAGGCCGCACAGGATAGCGCTACCGAGTAGACTCTGCGGTTTAGTCCGCATACTGTGCGTTTTCCAACTTGGAGCACTGCCGCGTAAGTCCCCGCGTCTCAAGCCCGCGGGGGCTTTTTGTATCTAGTCCGCGCGCTGGCCACGAATGAGCCAGCCAATACCAAAGCCAGCGAGTGCCGCTACTAGCGCCCACAGGGCTGGAGCGACTTTGTTTGAGTCCTCCTCAATCGACAGTGCTGCGCTGGTGCGGGCATGCTTTGTTTCCTTCTCACCTGTTGGTAAAACCTGCCCGCCCGGGAACACGTGCTTGACAGCTTCGGTGAGGTCGTTGGCGGTCAGGTTTTTGCCCAGAACCGCGATAGCGTAACGGTCATCGTCGCCAAGGAATCCGGCAGTGGTGTGCTGCTCTTCGTACCAACCGGACTTGTTGGCAATCGTTTCCTTCGGTAGCGCTGCACGCAGACCGAAGTTCTGGTCTGCATCGCCGTAGGAGTAGCGCGGCAGGGAGTACATCAGCTGACGCATGTATTTGGTCTCCGTGTCGCTCAGTCCGCCTTCTTCGCTCAGCATGCGGTCAAAGTAGGCGACCATGTCGGCTGGCGTACTAGTGGTGGCTCCCCACATAGGCGAGCCGACGGTCTTATCCGACAGGCCGTAGCGCTGCCGGACATTGTCAACGATGCGTACACCGCCGTAGGAATCCCACAGCTCGTCAGTTGCTTCGTTGTTGGAGTATCGAATCATGTCGTCGCGCAGCATGGCGTCGGGGTTGCCCTCAACCGGCATATCGCCCTGGCCAGCGACGATTTCGCCCTTCTTCGGCTGCGTGTAGTTGGAGTAGGCCACGACGTCGGCGACGAATACCTTCATCAGGCTGGCGAGGCGAAAAACATCATCACAGTGTGTGTTGCAGATGAACTCACCGGTCTGGCGATCCAGGATGCCCATGCCGAGCATGCCGCCCTTAGCATCAAGCTTCTCAGTCACTTGGTCGAGACGAGTTTGGACGCCAAGGCCCCACTGGGTCTTCGCCCCTGGCACAAGTGGGGGAAACGCCTTCGGCTCACTTTTCGCAGTGCTTTCCGACGGCTCCCTCGAGGACGTTTCCGATGTCGTTGAAGAGGTTTTCTCAGTCGACTTCTCTGCCGACTTCTCTGCGGTTTTCCCTGTACTCTTCTCGGGGGCCTTTCCTGTTGGTTTTTCGGTAGTCTTCTTGGTTTTTGCGTCAGAGGGCTTAGTTGGCTCCGTTGAGGATGGAGCTGCTACGACTACCTGCGAAAATGCTCCGGCATCGGTGGAGTCAGCAGTTGCGGCGGCTGTCGCGTTAGCCAGCGGTGCAGTTGCTGACAGAGTAATTACCGCGGCGAGACTCGCGGCAAGTCCGCGGTACGCGCGTTGAGGGCAATGAACCATGTTTAGAGAGTTTACAACTCTGGGGAAGTCTTGCTTGTCGGTAACCAGCTCTTTCCGTTTTGCCGAGAGAGAGCGAGCTAGCTCACGTACAATTTTTTAAGAGATGGAATCTTCTCGGTTCCGATTAGTTATTCCGCATATGTTGAGGAAGGTTGGATTTGCATGGCTAATCCATTTGCCAAGGGCTGGAAGTACATGATGTCTTCGTTCGATAAGAAGATCGAGGACAATGCGGATCCTAAGGTTCAGATTGCACAGGCAGCTGAGGCCGAGCGTCAGCGCCATCAGGAGATTCAGCGTCAGGCTGCGGCTATCATCGGCAACCGCAATCAGCTGGAAATGCAGCTGGGGCGGTTGACCTCCGAGCGTGACAAGATTACCGAGAACACCCGCCAGGCACTCGCCAATGCGGATCAGGCTCGTGCCAAGGGCGATGAGGCCACTGCACAGAAGATGGAAAGCACTGCTGAGGTGTTTGCCACCCAGCTGGTGAATGTTGAAAAGGAGCTGGAAAATACTACGCAGCTCCACCAGCAGGCCGTATCTGCTGCTGAGGAGGCACAGCGTCAGGCGCAGCAGTCGCAGGCTCGCTACGAGCAGATTAAGCAGGATATCCGCAAGCTGGAGTCGCAGGCGGATCAGGCCAAGATGCAAGAGGCCGCGTCGAAGACTCTCCAGAGCATGCAGGGTATTTCCGAGGATCCGAATGTGCCGACTTTGGATTCGGTCCGTGAGAAGATTGAAGGCCGCTACGCCAATGCGTTGGGCGCTCAGGAGCTCGCGGAATCCTCACAAGCAGGTCGCATGGCTGAGATCGAGACTTCGACTCGCGATGCCGCTGCCGACATGCGCCTGGCCGAAATTCGTGCCCAGATGAATAATGAAAGCGCTGCTCTCGAATCCGGTTCTGCCGCGAAGGATAACGCCGGCGAGCTGGAGTCCGCCGAGTCCGCCGAGGCCGTTGAGGACACCACAACGGACGCAGACGAAGCGAAGTAGCCTTCACCAGTTGCCAACAATCGCCAACAAGAAAGTGTCGGGGTTTATGGCAGTTTGAGCGGGAAAAATCACCGTAAACTGCTATAAACCCCGACACTTTCTCGCGTCAGCCGCACCAGCACCGCCAGCAGCGCCGGCAGCGCTGAAGCCGCCGAAACTGCCGAAGCCGTGAGGCGCGCTACTTCTCCAATTCGCCGTTCTTCCGCGCGAGCAGCACCCCGCGGATACCGGCGTGGAAACCATCGCGCAGATTGACGCGCTGCGTCTCCGTCAGCGTGTATTCGTGCAGGGTTTCGCACGCAAACTGCAGCAGCGGACGATCAATGTCCGGCGGCAGCCCACCACCAGAGAGCAAGTGGGCACTATCGCGCGCCTGCTCGTTCGCAATATTCTCGTACCACCAGTTCGCGTACTGCTGTCCCACATCGAACGGCGTCTGGAAACCCGCGGATGCCCACACCTCGTTCGGCAGGGGCACGTATCGACTACGCAGCTTCCTCCTTGGCGCCATCATCGAAGGATTCGGCCGCGGGCTTGGTTTCGGTGTATTCGCGTTGGCGCCGTCTTCGCTTGCCGACGGCTCCGTCGCCGACTCCCCACTGCCGGTTGCAGTCGACGACGCGGAATCGGAGGCAGACGCGCCTGCATTCTCGGCGCCGGAGTTGTTCGCAGGGTCGTTACCAGCCCCACTGCCAGTGTTGACTGCCGCGCCGGGCATGGCCGCTGGAGAAGGCTGCGTTGGTTGCGCTGGCTGCGTTTGCTGTGTTTGCTGTGTTGGCGAGGCAGCCGAAACGCCCGAAGCAGCGGAATCCACCTGG
Source organism: Corynebacterium sp. HMSC073H12 (assembly GCF_001837775.1). Taxonomy (NCBI): domain Bacteria; kingdom Bacillati; phylum Actinomycetota; class Actinomycetes; order Mycobacteriales; family Corynebacteriaceae; genus Corynebacterium; species Corynebacterium sp. HMSC073H12. Next base: position 307,796 of record NZ_KV834033.1, read on the forward strand.
GTAGCTTCCGAACCGCCGGTGCGCTCTACCTCAGCGCGGTGCTCAGCCTGCGCCGGGATTTCCCGGGCACCCATCTTAGCCGCGTGCTCGACCTCGTTGAACTTCGGCGAGTCGGCCTTGGCCGTCGGCGTGGCTGCGGCATTGTCTTCGCTGCGACAGTCGGAGTCGCGGTCAGCCGTGGGGGATGGCACAACGCGCTGGTCCTGCGGAACCTCCGGAGTGCCGGCCTCCGGCGAAGCAACGTCACCGTCGGTAGCGGAGGGAGTGTTCTCCGTGCCGTCGTCAAGCGAGTCCTCGCCCGGAGGAGTGATGCGCGTATCCGGTACGCAGGTGGCGCCGAGATCTTCGATTGGTTCGGCATCGCCCAGCGGCTTATTCGTGCGGACGACCGGTGGGATTGGGCCCTCGAGGACATTGAGCTGCATGGCGTCGGCGAAGTCCTCGCGGGGATCGAGGATTGTCGTCGAATCGCAGGCATGGCGAAGCGCACCGGACATGGAGTCCCAGCCGAAGCCGTAGAGATGCACGCGCACACCGGCGGCCGAAGCCTCAGCGACACCGGGCAGCATGTCCGCATCGCCCGAGACCAGCACGATATCGGAAACTTGGTTGCGCAGGCCGGCGACAACCATGTCTGCGACGAGTCGCGTATCGACGGCCTTCTGCGTCCGTCGGTCACCCCATTCAATGAGCTGACCTGCGCGCAGCTGCACACCATCAATCGTGCGCAGTGAGCGCTGGTAACGATGCGGCCCCGACTCCGGGATGCCGTCGTACCAAAGTTGCCGCTGAACTGGCTGGTTCAGCTGCTGGTTAATCATTCGGTCAAGGACACTAACTACTTCTCTAAGGTCGATTTCTAATTGCCCGCGGGCTCCGGTTTCCCACGAGTTGTAAAAGCTCGCCAGTAAATATGACGTATCGACGAACACCAATGTGCGTTCAAGCATGGCTCCTAATTCCTGATTCTTTATTAACTAAATAAGCAAACCGGTTACATCGACAAGGATGCCCGAATAATTCATTCTATGCGCTAAACATGTTTAACTTCAGGGACTATTCTTAATAAGCCGCATTACTTTGACCGCTCTTCGCGGGTTGGCAGAAGTGCGAGTCGACGAGAAAACACCGATCAATTTAGGTATTGACGTGCAGAGAACTCGCCCCGCGAAGAGTGCGACCACACAGGAGAAGGGGAGTTACAAACAGGTATGAGACGCTGGTTCGGCCTATTGGTTCTCATTACTGTGTTGGGGCAAGCGGTTTTTAACGGCGGTCGCGTGCTGCTTTCTTGGCGAGTCCTCGATTTTGGCGGTTCCGCCGCCACCGTCGGTTGGTTCACTGCCGCATTTTCACTTGTACCTCTTATTATTGCGCTTCCCGCCGGCAAGCTTGTCGACAGCCATCGTGCCACCGAAGTCATGTACTCCGGTCTCGTCGCCACCGTCATCGCTGCAGCAGTAATGGCGCTCTCGCCGAACCTACCTATTCTTCTGCTCGGCTACGTGGCCCTGGGTTTTGCCCACATGACCACGCTCATCGCCGCTCAAGGCATGGTTTCGCACCTGCGTGGCGGCGTCGCCGGGCTTGATAGCCTCTTTGCATACTTCACGCTTGGAATCTCCGTCGGGCAATTCCTCGGCATCGTCGGTGCAGGTCTGCTCACTCCCAACCACGACGGTAGCGCCATGACCGCCACCACTTCCGCACTCTGGGCGATGACGGGAATCGGTGCGGTCGCCCTGGTCATCGGCTGGCCGGTCGCAACTGCTTATCGACGGCACGAAGCGAATGCAACCGCCGAAGTGCAAGCTGCTAGCTCAACTGAGTATTCTCCGGCGTCGACTGTTAGCGACCGCAGCCGGATGGAGGAGAGGCGGCCGGCGCAGGCCGAAGCCAGTGGCGCATCGGTCTTAAGCATCCTGCGTATCGACGGCATGTCCAGCGCCATGGCTGTCTCAATTGCGGTCATCGTAGCCATTGACCTGTTGACGGCATATGTGCCGGTGCTGGGACGTGAACTGGGCTTTAGTGTTGCCGAGGTGACGGCGATCCTTGGTGCGCGTAGTGGTCTTGCGATTATTTCCCGAGCCCTCATGCCGACTGTTTTGCGCAGAGCTAATCGCAATCGGGTCCTTATCATTGCAGTTTGTGCCGGTGTCCTGCCGCTGTTGGCAATGCCGTGGCTACAGAGCGCGTGGCTGATGGTTATCGCGGTTGGTATCTGTGGCTTGGCATGGGGCTTTGTCATGCCTATGTCGATGACGTGGGTGAGCTCCCTGGTGGATGCCGAGGTGCGTGCTCAGGCGCTATCCATCCGGCTGATGGGTAACCGCTTGGCGCAGGTCATCCTGCCGCCGGTTGCTGGCTTGGGTGCTACCGCGATGGGTGCAGGCAGCGTGTTTCTGGGGGCGGGTGCGCTGATGGGTGTCGCGTCTGCCACTGCTTGGCGACGACTCGCAGGTGACAAGGCGGCTCTGACTCAGTAATTGGTCGGTTGCTGAGTTGCTGACGAGTAGCGACCGAGCCGTAGGAAGTTTCTGATTTGGCGTACAGGGTTAACTAAAGTGAATTGTTTTCATGGATCTACCAGCGGATTCGCTTAAATAAGGACGTGTGTGTAATGTATTCGGAGGTCAGCGCGGCTGGGCGGTTGTTGTCTGGTTGGCTGATGTG
>NZ_KV834034.1:0-664 GCF_001837775.1 Corynebacterium sp. HMSC073H12
GTATTATCACCCCACAGTGCAGCCAACCTGTCACTGGCCTGACGCGGCGAGGCACCACGGTTGAGCAGACCAACAACCTGGGCGCGTAAGAATCGATTGCCATCGAGTTTGCGCAGCTTAGGGCGAGCAAGACGCCCGCGGCTTGCCTGGTCAGCGTGATAAGCATCGTAGATACCATCGACGCTGTTGCGCGCGATTTCACGGCTGACGGTGGATTGACTACGACAGACTATCTGGGCGATACGCCGGTGCGAATGCCCTGCTCGCAGATACTTGGCAATGACTAAGCGTTCGGCCAGCCCTAGCCGCCGACCAGTGCCAACACGAGATACATCACCGGGCGTTATCCGGCTGCGGGTATTCATAGTGGTTAAACTAGCCCGCTGGTTATACACCGTGGATGTGCACACCCCGGCCTGCGCAGCAATCTGGGCAACACTATATGTGCCGGCGATAAGCATCTCGTAGATCACGCGATGCTTATGCTTCATCGAGACCTTCGGGTAGTGCGATTGGTGCTGAATCGCAATTCCGGCTTGTCGTGCCCACCGGCTGACAGTTGGTTGGGGTATCCCTAATTCGCGTCCAACCGCGCTTGCTGATGCCCCGTTGGCGATGTGTTCAAGCGCAATGGGTTTGATGGCACTGTATTTCGATCGGCGGG